>JAUYRZ010000021.1 GCA_030695565.1 Archangium sp. | reverse complement strand
CCTCACCCCGACCCTCTCCCCGCTTCGCAGGGAGAGGGAGCTCAGCGTTTGAGCAGGTGCGTGAGGAACAGTTCGCCCTGCTTCTCGAGCACCGAGTTCGCTCGCAGCCGCATGTCGAGGTGCGCGAAGTCGACGGTGTCGAGATCCTGATCCTGGTTGAAGCACGAGAAGACGAAGGTCTCCTTGCCGGTGCGCGGATCCACGTGGCGCTGAAGGCACTGCGCGCAGATCTCCTTCATCATGCATTGCATCGGTGAGTTGACGCTGGCGACCGCGCAGTGACCTTCCTTCATGAAGGGCTTGAGCACGCCGTCACGAGCGAGCTTCACCGCGCGCATCATCTTGTCGCTGCCGATCGCGATCACCCGGTCGACCTGCTTCAACGAGAGCTCAGACGCCCCGAGCTCACCGCGCGCGAACGCCTCCATCGCCTTGATGATGTTGCCGACGAAGCCGCGATCCTGGGGTCGCCGGGGCACGATGGGCTCGCCTGTGTCGACCGCCCAGATCACCTGATCGGCCGCCGCCTCGAGCTGGTCCTGCATGTAGACGTCGGCGTGTTTCCGGTAGCCCGCGAAGTAGAGGACCTTGCAGCCCGCCTTCCGCAGCGCCTGACCGATGGAAAACAGCACCGCGTTGCCGAGGCCACCACCCGCCAGCACGACCGTCTCGTTGGTGGCGATGTGCGTGGGCGCACCGGTCGGCCCCATCAGCACCACGCGCTCACCGGGCTTGAGCATCGCGCACATGCGCGAGCTCGCGCCGATCTCGAGCACGATGGTCGACATCAGGCCCTTCTCCTTGTCGACCCAGGCACCGGTCAGCGCGAGGCCCTCCATGGTGAGGCGAATGCCATCGACCACGCGCGCGGTGCGCTCGAAGTTCTGCAGCCGGTAGAACTGGCCGGGCTCGAAGTGTTGCGCGGCGAAGGGCGCCCTGATGATCACCTCGACGATGGTCGGCGTGAGCCGGTTCACCGCCACCACCGTCGCGTGGAAGGCGTCATCGAGCCGGGCGAACAAGGCGCGTCGATCGGCCTCACGCTGCGCCTGCCCCGCCGGCTGCAAGGCGCTCACGTGCGAACGGAACAGCTTCGCCACGTGCACGTAGCCGTCTTTCGCCGACGACATCGCCTTGACCACGTTGCCTGCATAGGCCGGGTGGTTGTCGCCGTAGAACGAGATGAACTTCCCGTTCTTCGCGTAGCTGGTGAAGAAGCCGCCGCGGGCCGGAGCGAGCTCGCCGTCGTTCACCACGTCGAAGGCCTCGAAGTACGAGCCGCGTTTGTCGAGCGCGAAGGTGCCGGGGTACTCGCGCTCGTAGGTGACGTTGGGCGAGGTGCCCGCCGCCACACACACGGTGCGCGCGGCCAGCTCGAGGTGCTGGCCGCTGCTCTCGAGCTTTCCGTCGATCATCGTCATGCGCTCGAACTTGAGCGCCGAGACCGCACCGAACTCATCAGGCACGGCTTCGATGGGCGCCACGCGCTCGACGAAGCGGATGCCTTCTTCGAGGGCCTTGGCCACCTCTTCGTGGTTGAGGCGATAGGCAGGCGATTCGATCAGGCTGCGCCGGTAGCACAGCGCCACGCCGCCCCACGAGCGCACCAGCTTGATGAAGTCGGGCGCTTCACCGGTCTTCGCCGCGCGTTCACGTTCAGCGCGGATCGCCCGGCCGTGCTCCAGGAACTCCCGGTAGACCACCAGCTCTTCGGCGTTCATGCGCGCGAAGATCGCCGCTTCGGTCATCGAGGCCGAGAGCACCTCGTGGCGCTTGAGCGTCTTCTCGACCTGCACCGGGTAGTACGCGAACAGCTCTGTGGCCGTGTCGATGCCGGTCAGCCCGCCGCCGATCACCAGCGCCGGCAGCCGCACCTGCAGGTTCGCCAACGAGTCGCGCTTGGAGGCGCCCGTGAGCTGCAGCGCCATCAAGAAGTCGCTCGCCGCACGAATGCCGCGAATGAGGTTGTTCTTCATCGGCACCAGCGTCGGTTTGCCCGCGCCCGCCGCGATGGCGATGTGGTCGAAGCCCAGCGTCCACGCGTCGTCGATGGTGAGCGTGCCGCCGAACCGTACGCCGCCGTAGATGCGGAAACCCTCTCGCCGCGCCAGCGTGAGGTGGATGAGCGTGAGGAACGACTTGTCCCACCGGACGGTGATGCCGTACTCGCTGACGCCGCCAAAGCCTTCTTGAACGCGCTCTTCCAGGGGCGCCGCGATGTCGCGCCAATCGCGAATCGGCTCGAGGGTGTGACCTTCGGTGCCGGTGAGCGAAGCAGGGAAGGGCTCGATCTTCAGGCCGTCGATGCCGGCGACCGTGAAGCCTTCGTTGATCAGGTAGTGCGCGAGCGTGTAGCCAGCGGGGCCCAGGCCCACCACCATCACGTTCTTGCCGATCGCCGGCGCGGCGTACGGGCGGCGCACGTTGAGCGGGTTCCACCGGGTGAGCAGGCCGTACAGCTCGAAGCCATACGGGAGCGCGAGCACGTCGGTCAGCGCGCTCGTCTCGATCTGCGGAATGTTCACCGGCTCCTGCTTCTGAAAGATGCAGGCCTTCATGCAGTCGTTGCAGATGCGGTGACCGGTGCCCGGGCACATCGGGTTGTCGAGCATCACCATCGCCAACGAGCCCAGCGAATCACCGCGGCCCTTGAGCAGGTGCATCTCGGAGATGTGCTCCTCGAGCGGGCAACCGGTCAGCTCGATGCCCAGCGGGTTCTTCTTGTACGTGCCTTCGGGCGCGGGTGGCTTCTCCACGAACCCGTGGCTGCACGAGTCTTTCTCGCGCTCGTGACACAGCACGCAGAGATCGATCTCCGCCATCACCTGGCGCGCATCACCGCGGGCGTCGGTGAGGGCAAAACCATCGCGGCGGCGCAGGTGTTGATCGGGGCCTTCGAAGGTGTCGGGCGCGGCCACCTTGAGCTCGACGAGCTTGTCGGGGATGAGCGGCTTCTGCTGGGTGATGGTGCTCCAGCCGTGGAAGGTGTGCGTGTAGCTGGCGCGAGCCCAGGTCCACCGATCGATGAGCGAGAGCAGGGCGCGCACCTGCTCGACCGGTTCACCGACCAGCGATGAGCCGAAGGCGGCTTTGCCTTCTGAGGTGGCGAGCAGCTTGAGGCGGAGCGGCTCGAGCTCGGTGCCGGCCGATCGCTCGTGGTGCATGAGCGTCAGCGTGGCTTCAGCCAGCGCGCGTTCATGATCGACACCTGCGTGACCGCGGTGCGAGGGCGGCAGCTCGGCGCCGAAACCCAACGAGAGGAGCAGGCCGACGCGCGCGTCGAGTTCGGGCAGCTCGTCGCGGGTGGGCCGCGCCGGAGCGCCCTTCTTGAAGACCCGACGGGTGACGAACTCGCGCTTGAACTCGAACAACCGCGCTTCGCTGGAGAGCTTCGTTCTGAGCTGCTCGAGCTCGGTCTCCAGCTTGAACAGCTTGCCGAGGAACCGGCTGATCTGATCCGCCACGTCGATGAGCAACGCCGACTCGAGGGGCGCCGAGAGCCCACCTCGCGCGACACCCGCCGCCATGGCTTCTCGATACTGAGCCAAGCGGGTCGACAGCGCGGGATCTGCGTCGCGCACCTGGGTGAGGAAGCGCACGTGCAGCCGTTGCAGCCCTGCGGGACGGTAGAGATCATCGAAAGAAAAACCGTCGAAGCCGAGCTGCAACATGGGCCGTCAGCACTAGTCGCCGGGCGAGGGTGGTTCAAGCCCAAGCGAGAAGTGTTCGCCCCGTACGCGGAGGTGAGTGAAGAGCAGCTGAAGGCTCCGAACACCTTGTGCGGTCACTCGCAGCAACCGTTCGCGGGTGTCGTCGAGCCGGCGATCGAGGTGCGCCAGCTCATCGAGGATCTGCCGCAGGTAGCTCGTCTCGCGGCCCCTTTTTTCCAGCGCGCGGGCCAGCTCGTCGGCCGCCGGCTCGTCGTCTTTGCGCGCGAGGGTGGCCGGCACCGACTTGAAGAGGCCCGAGCTCTCCACCCAGTGACGCAGCCGCCGCAGCCGGGCGCGGGCACACCGTCGCGCGAGCCGCAGCACGCACAGCTCGGTCTCGTACCGATCACACAACACCAGCGCCGACAGCACCTGCTCCTCCACTTCCTCCAGGTGCCGATCGATCGGCTCGCGCCTTCGCCTCAACCGCATCGCCACCTGGCGGTACTCCTTGCGCACCTGCCACAGCTCCATGTGTCGCCCCCCTGAGGTGGGTGCCGAGCACACTTGGTGCCAGCGAAAGGGCGTTGATTTCATTGGAGGCGGCCCGAACGGCGATCAGCTATCTGGACGGTCGATGGCTCCCCGCTCCGTCACCGTCCGCGCGCTGCTGATCGTCTCGGTGTTCGGGCTCGTCTGGGCGCACGCGCTGGGGCTGACGCAGTTCGCAGATCCGACCTTCATCGACTGGATGATCGAAGGCGACTGGATGGGGCATCTCTTCGGCTGGCTGTTCACCCGAAACGGGCCGTGGGGAATTCCACTCGCACAGGCACCCGATCTGGTCGCGCCCGCAGGGAGCAGCGCCGCGTTGACCGACGCGATTCCGCTCTTGTCGGTCTTCGGCAAGCTGGTCTCCCCGTTCTTCGGCGACCGGATGCAGCTGTTCGGGTTGTGGATGGTGACCGGCGTGATGGGCACGGGGCTGGCGGGCGTGCTGGTGTGCCGGGCCTGGCTCAAAGACACGGCGAGCCTCGCGCTGGCCGGCTGCCTGTTCGTGATGAACCCCATCGTCAGCACGCGCTACGGCCACCCTCCGTTCTTCGCCTTCTGGATGCTCAGCGGCCTGGTGGGCGCGTGCCTGTGGCCGGTGACCAGCCTGCAGAGCGCGCGTCGCACCGCCGCCGTCACCTTGCTACTCGGGTTTCTCGCCTGCGCGACCAACGCCTACCTCGCGGTGATGGCCTCGTTGCTGGTGGGGGCCTCGTTGGCGCGGCTGGCGTGGGTGAGCCGCAGCTTCAAGGCGCCCGAGGCGCTCGGCTGGTTGGTGGCCGGCCCCGTCACCTCGCTCACCGCGTTGTGGTTGTTCGGTTTCATCGCGGGCGCGCGTTCGTCGCCGATGGGCAACCTGGCCATCGAAGGCTTCGGGCAGTTCTCCGCCGACCTGCTCACCTTCGTGAACCCCGCGACGTGGAGCCGCTTGCTGCCCCCGATCGCGATGGGCGGGCGCCAATACGAAGGCTTCGCGTATCTGGGCCTGGGCACCCTCGTGCTGCTGCTCCTGAGGGTGGGGCTGCTGTGGAAGTTCAGGCCGAGCCGTTCAGAGCTCGCGACGTGGTTGCCGCTCGGGCTCGCGATGGCGGTGATGGCCTTCTTCGCGGGCTCGAACCACGTGACGGTGGCCGGCCAGCCCATCGCCGACCTCTCGAACTTCTACGCCAAGCTGGGCCCGTGGCCCTCTGTCTTCCGCAGCTCGGGGCGCTTCGTGTGGCCGCTGTTCGCGTGGTTGACCCTGACGGCCGCGCTCGCCGTCAGCCGCGTGAAGACGCCCTGGGTGCGGCAGTTCGTGCTGGGGGGAGCGGTGCTGCTTCAGCTGGTCGACTTCGACCCCACGCGCACGCCGCTGCGCAAGCCGTACCCCGTCTTCGAGCCCTTCAAGGAGCCCACCTGGGCGCTGCTGAAGGACTACCGCCACGTGGTGATTCACCCCATCCAGATTCAGTGGACGTGCCCGTTCAATCACGACCTGGTCGCCAAGCTGTCCTGGGAGGCCGTCACGCAGCACCTGAGCATCAACAGTGGTCACGTCGGCCGCGCGCCCGCAGGCACCGATTGCAATCGGCACTTCGCCCCCACCGAGCTGCGCGACGACACGGTGTACCTGCCCTACTTTGCGCCGTTCGTGAGCGACTTCACCAACGCCGGCTTCATCTGCGCCCCGGTCGAGGGCTCCGCGTTGTGCGTCTCCCCGTCACGCCCGACGGCGCTCTCGCAAGAGCTTCTCCGCCGCAGCGCGTTGCGCTAGGAGGGCCGCTCGAAAATGGAAGCTCCGTCGCAGGACAGTCGCAGGTTCGTGACCATCGTTTGTCCTGTCTTCAATGAAGAGCAGGCGGTTCCCTTGTTTTACGACCGGCTGATCAAGGCGATCGCGCTGGTCGAAGACCGGGTTCGTTTCGAGATCCTCTTCGTCAACAACCGCTCCACGGACAGCACCGAGGCGCAGGTGATGGCGCTGCGCGAGAAGGACCCGCGGGTGCAGCTGCTGACGATGAGCCGGAACTACGGCTACCAGGCCTCGATCTCTGCGGGCATGCGTCACGCTTCGGGCGAGGCGTCGGTGAACATCGACGTCGACTGCGAAGATCCGCCGGAGATGATCCCCCAGTTCATCGAGCGATGGCTCGCCGGCGCCGACATCGCCTACGGCATCCGGGCCCGCCGCGAAGAGTTCGTGTTGATGCACCTGGCGCGCAAGCTCTTCTACCGGGTGACCAAGCGCGTCTCTGATCACGAGATCGTGCTCGACATGGCCGAGTTCTTCCTGATCGACGCGCGGGTGAAGAAGCACGTGCTCGCCACCCGCAGCACCTTTCCCTTCGTGCGCGGGCAGGTCGGCTACGTCGGTTTTCGCCGTGAAGGCATCGCGTACAAGCGCGAGAAGCGGATCATCGGAGAGACGCACTACAACCTGATCAGCGCGATCCGGTTCGGCATCGCGGGCATTCTCTCGTCATCGACGTTGCCGCTGCGCCTGCTGGCCTATGTCGGCGTCATGTTGTTCGCCGTCGACCTGGTGGCTGCGCCTGCCTTCTTGCTGGTGCCCGCAGTGTCTGCCGAACAGCTGCTCCGCTGGTTTGCGGCCGGCGTGGCCATTCACCTGGGCTGGCTGGCCCTCGCTTTCGGTGTTCTCGGGATCTACCTGGCGCGCGTGTACAAAGACGGCATCGGATTGCCGCTCTACGTGGCCGATCCCAAACACTCCACCATCACCCCCCGGTCCCACCATGACTGACGCCGTTCTGATTTGTCCGATGTGCAGCGGTAAAGACATGGCCACCGAGTTCAAGTCGGAGGCCGGCTACGACATCGTGCGTTGCCGCGACTGCCGGCTGGTCTTCACCGACGCGCGCACGGCCCCGCCGCCTTCCGAGCTGTACCCGCCCTTCGAGCAGAACGACACGGCGGCTCAGCGCAGCGCCCGTTCTGCACTGTCGTTGTTCACGCTGCAGCGCGCGAAGCTGGTCGAGAGCGCGAAAGCGTCGGGCCGGCTGCTCGACTACGGCGCAGGCGCGGGTGGTTTTGCCCGCTTCATGGCGGGGCGCGGCTTCGAGGCCGTGGGTCTCGAGCCGTACAGCCTGGGCACGACGCTCGAAGAGCCCAACCTGCGCCTCGTGCGTGCGCCGCTCGCGCAGGTGAAAGACTCGCTGGGCAAGTTCGACGTGATCACCATGTGGCACGTGCTGGAGCACCTGGAGACGCCGGTGCAGCTGCTCGCCGAGCTGCGCTCGATGCTGGCGCCCGGTGGTGTGTTGGTGGTCTCGGTGCCGAACTTCGCCAGCTGGCAGAGCGAGGTCTTCAAGGGCGGCTGGTTCCACCTCGATCCGCCGCGTCACCTGCTGCAGTTCGAGCCCTCGACGCTGGAAGACTGCCTGCGACGGGGCGGCTTCTCGGTCTCGAAGCAGGTGCCTTTCCTGCCCGAGTACGGCACCAGCGGGTGGATTCAGAGCGCGCTCAACCGCGTGCTCCCTCACCAGAACTTTCTGTACGAGTGGGTGAAGGATCGCGGCGCGCTCTCTTCGATGTCGACCGCCGAACGCGCGCTGCACTTCGCCGCGTCGGTCGCGGGTTCGGTGCCGCTCTTCGCTGCTTCGATCCCTCTCGAGTTCGTGGCGGCCCAGAGCAACAAGGCCGCTGCGCTCACCGTGGTCGCCACGCCGAACTGATCGTCAGGCGGCGGCGTCTTTCGACGGAGCAGGCTCGGGGGCCGTATCTCCGAGCGCCGCTGCCGCAGCGATGCAGGAGAGCCCGAGCAGGGTGAAGTAGTAGTTGGCGAAGGCCCACTTGTTGAACACAAAGAGCACGGTCATCGAGGCCACGGCGGCCATCGTCAGGGGGCCCAGCCCCTTGCGCAATCTCCAGGCGGCCAGACCCGCGAGGGCGAACGCCGCGGGGAACGCGATCAGGTAGGGGATCTCCACGTTGAACTTGCGGCGCACCCACGTGATGTACGTGAGGGCATCAGGCCGCACGGGCAGCGCGCTCAAGAAGTCGAAGTTGGAGAACTTCCACGCCTTGAAGTCCCAGATCATCCACGGGAGGAAGGTGGCGAGGCTCACGCCTCCGGCCAGCACCCACTGGCGCCAGTTGAAGCGCAGACCCAGGCCGATCAGCCCGGCGAACAGCAGCATGGTCTGCTTGGCGCCCACCACCAGGCCCACCAGCACCGCGGTGGCCCAGGGCCGGTTGAACGCCGCCACCAGGATGAGCGCGCTGCACCAGAAGATCTGCACGGGGTCGACCCACGCCTGCTCGAGAATGAAGAAGAACTTGGGCGTGAACCAGATGAAGAGCGCGGGAGCGTCTTCGAGGATCGCCGGCAGTGCCTTCGCACCGAAACGCGTGCCGATGGCTCGCACCGAGAACCCGAGCAGGATGGCGGCCGCGAGGATCGCGAAGCGCACGTCGTTGGTCAGCTTCCACGCGATCGAGGTCACGTAGAGCTGCATGGGCGGGTACACGTAGGGCACGTCGTTGGCCGTGCGCGGCCCGGTATCGCCCGCGTGGACTTCCTGGAACGGGTTCTTGCCTTCAAAGAAGAAGGCGGCGCCTTGCTGCTGCACGGTCCACACGTCGATGCGCGGGGTCGGGGAGGTTCGGTAAGTGTCGACGCCGGCGAGGGTGATGCAGCCCGCGATGAAGACGAAACGAAGGTGCCGGGCCCAGCGTGGTTCGGGCCACTTCAGCATCGAGGGCAGATAGGCGAGCAGGGCGATCAGGCTCCAGCCCTGGGCCTTGCGACCGGTCTCCCAGAACTTCACCGGGTAGATGATGATCTCTGCGTCGTTGTAGGCCGTGAACGCCATCGCGATGGCGCAGCCCCAGACCAGAGGAGCGAGCACGCGCGCGGGAATCTGATCGACGCGCCCGCCGAAATTGACCACGTATCTCCAGCCGACCACGATCGTCGCGAGCAGCACCATCGTCATCGCGGGGTCGGAGTACGCACCTCGTGAAGGGGTGATGGCCCAACCAAAGAGAAAGCTGGCGAGGAGCGCTGCGGCGTACCCGACCGGAACCTGACGATCCATGGCCGGGGGGTATGCCAGAAAAGCCCGGAGGACCGAGTGGATTGCGAGGGGTGATCTGCTCGACACTCGCGTGATGCACCAGCGTCGGGGTTGGCCGTGGCTTGTCGTAGGGGTGTTCGTGGCGATGTCACCCTCCAGCTGCGGGTGCTTCGTTCCAGTCGATGAATTGGTGCCTGACGCATCGGTTGATGGCGGCGGCGGAGGTGGCGGAGGAGGTGGCGGCGTCGGCGTCGGAGGTGGCGGAGGAGGTGGCGGCGTCGGCGTCGGAGGTGGCGGCGTCGGAGGTGGCGGCGTCGGAGGTGGTGGCGTCGGAGGTGGCGGTGTCGGAGGTGGCGGCGGCGTGGGACCCACCTCGGCGGTACTCGCAGCACGGCTTCCGCAGGGGCTTCACGGCGCAGCAGCTGCCTGGGACGGTCAGCAGATCTGGATTTTCGGAGGGCTCACCGGATCCGGCGTCTTCTCTGAGGCCGTGCTTCGCTTCGACCCCGAAGCCGAGACCGTGCACGCGACATCTTTCCGGCTTCCCTACGGCAGGCAGGCCAGCTCCGCAGTGGCCCTCGGCGGCTTCATCTATCTCTTCGGTGGCCGCAGCACGATGACGGCCCTGATGACGCAGATCGTCCGCTTCGATCCGACCACTGGCGCGATGACCCCGATGAACTCTGTGCTCCCGACCGGTCGCTACAACATGGGCGCGGTGGCCATCGGCAACGCGATCTTCCTCATCGGCGGCTACGACTACACCAAGGTCCGCGAGATCATCCGCTTCGACCCGGCCACCGACTCACTCGCGGTCCTCCCGACGCAGCTCTCGCCGGGCCTGGAATCGCCAGTGGCTGTTCCCTTCGGGAGCGCGTTCTTCGTGCTTGGCGGCTCTGACAACAGCGGTCAGCGGGCAGAGATTCTCCGTTTCGAGACGTCGACGGGTCAGCTGAGCGTCGCGAATTCGGTGCTGCCGTACGCGGCCTGGCAACCCGCGCCCCTGGTCATCGACGGGCTCGGTTACCTCTGCGGCGGTGACTCGGTCACCTCGGTGATTTCCTTCGATCCGGCCTCGGGTCAGGCGTCCACCATGCAGGGCGTGACCCTCTCCGGGGCCTCAGCGATGAGCTCGTGCAGCGCCGCGGTACCCGGGCGGGGCTACATCTTCGGCGGCTACGGCCCCAACGGCGCTTTCCTCGATCGAATCGTGCGCTTCGCCCCATGACGCGCATCTGCTACGCGCCCTCCCATGATCGAAGGCGTCGTCGTCTCTCCCCGTCGCGTCATTGCGGATGACCGCGGCAAGGTGATGCACCACCTCAAGGCCACGGACCCCGAGTTCGTGAAGTTCGGCGAGATCTACTTCTCGACCATCTTCCCGGGGATCGTGAAGGGGTGGCATCTCCACAAGGAGATGATCATCAACTACGCGGTGCCTCACGGCATGATCAAGCTGGTCTGCTACGACGATCGTGAAGGCAGCAAGACGAAGGGTGAGATCAACGAGATCTACCTGGGCAACGACAACCACGTGCTGGTGAAGGTGCCCCCCTTCGTGTGGAACGGCTTCAAGTGCGTGGGGCCCACCCCCGCGGTGGTGGCGAACTGCGCCAGCATTCCCCACGACCCCAACGAGATCGTGCGGCTCGACCCGCACAAGAGCCACATCCCCTACGACTGGGCGACGAAAGACCGATGAGCGGTCGGCTGCTCGTGGTCGGTGCGTCGGGCCTGGTGGGCTCCGAAGTGCTGCGTGTCGCGCAAGGGTGGTCGACCCAGGGCGTGGCCCGCCGTGTGGAGGGTCTGGCCACCGAAGCGATGGATCTGCTCGATCTGAGCGCCACCGAAAAGGTGATGAACCGCTTCAACCCCGACGCGGTGGTGATCGCCTCGGCCTGGCCGTGGGTCGACGGGTGCGAGCAGGATCCCGCCCGGAGTGAACGCGAGAACGTGCAGACGGTTCGCAACCTGCTGACCGTGTTGGGGCCTTCGACGAAGGTGGTGTTCTTCTCGACCGAACACGTCTTCGATGGGCTCGCCGACGCTTACGACGAGAACTCGCCGACGAACCCGTTGAGCGTGTACGCAAAGCACAAACGAGACGTGGAGACGCTGCTGCTCGAACGAGGCAACAGCCTCATCGCGCGCACCAGCTACGTCTTCGGGGCCGAGGCGCGGCGGAAGAACTTCATGTACCGGGTGATCGACGCCTCGGAGCAGCGCACCCCGCTCAAGGTGCCTTCGGCCCAGGCGGGCATGCCGACCTGGTCGCGCTGGCTGGCGGCTTCCTCACTCGACCTGCTCGGGCGGGGCTTTACGGGCATCGCCCACCTGACCGGGCCCGAAGTGCTCACCAAGGCACAGTGGGCGGCAATGCTGGCGGCCGGCCTGACGCTCCCGAACGTGGAAATCGTCGAGGTCCCGTGGCAGGACTCGGGGCAGATTGCGCCCCGGCCGGAGCGCGTACGCCTGCGCTCGACCCGACACGAATTGCACCACCCTCCGTTGCTGGAGTTGCTCACCCGGGAACGCACTGCGCTCCTCTCGAAAGTGAACTGAAACATGGCCACTCCCATCCCCCAGTGCCGCATCTGCGGTCAGACGAACCTCGAGCCCATCCTCTCGCTGGGCGACATGCCGCCGGTGAACAGCTTCCTCAACGGCCCCGCTGACTTCGCGCGCGAGACGAAGGCACCTCTGGCGATCGCGTTCTGCGCAACCTGCTCGCACGTGCAGCTGACCCACCAGCTCGACCCCAAAGACGTCTTCACCGACTACGTCTATTTTTCCTCGATGTCGGAGTCGATCGTGCGCTGGGGCGAACAGCTCGCCGCGCGGTACTCCACCGAGATCTTCCTCGAGCAGAAGCACCTGGTCGCCGAGCTCGCCAGCAACGACGGCTGCATCTTGAAGCCGTTCCGCTCGCACTGCCGCGTGCTCGGCGTGGAGCCCGCCAAGAACATCGCCGAGGTGGCCAACAAAGACGGCGTGCCCACGGTGGCCGAGTTCTTCAACTTCGCGATGGGTCAGCAGCTCCTTGAGAAGCACGGCCCGGCCGACCTGATCATGGCGCGCAACGTGCTCGCCCACGTGCCCGACCTGATCGACTTCGTGAAGGGCGTGCAGCACTGGCTGTCTGACGACGGCATCTTCCACGTCGAGGCGCCGTACCTGAAGCCGATGGTCGACCACCTCGAGTTCGACACCATCTACCACGAGCACATCTCGTACTTTTCCGTGACGGCGCTCGACCGGCTCTTCAAAGAAGCGGGCATGGTGCTGTGGGACGTCGAGGAGATCCCGCTCCACGGTGGCAGCCTGATTGCGCGCGGCAAGCGCAAGGGCCCGGCCAAGCCTGCGGTCGCGCAGTACCTCGCGATGGAGAAGGCCCAGGGCTACACGGCCAACGCCAAGCTGCACGCCTTCGCCGAGGGCACGCGCAAGCTGAAGACCGCGCTGCCTGAGTTCCTCACCGAGCTGAAGAAGAAGGGCACCCTGGCCGCCTACGGCGCCGCCGCGAAGGGCGTGGTGCTGACCAACTACTGCGGCATCGGCACCGACCTGCTCTCGTGGACCGCCGATCGCAGCCCGTACAAGGTGGGCAAGCTGATGCCGGGCATGCACATCCCCGTGGTGGGTGTGGAGAAGGTGCTCGAAGAGAAGCCCACGCACCTGCTGGTGCTCGCGTGGAACTTCTTCGACGAGATCGTCAAGCAGCAGGATGCGTACAAGCAGGCCGGCGGAAAGTTCGTCGTGCCGGTTCCCGCCCCGAAGGTGCGGTGATGGGAATCAAGGCCGTCATTCTCTGCGGAGGGCAGGGCACCCGCATTCGCGAAGCCAGCGACTCGATGCCCAAGCCCATGCTGCCCATCGGCGGCAAGCCGATCGTCTGGCACATCATGAAGATGTACGCGGCGCACGGCATCACCGAGTTCGTGCTCTGCCTCGGCTACAAGAGCTGGGTCATCAAGGAGTTCTTCCTCAACTACCGCGCGATGACGTCCGACGTGACGGTCACCATGGGCAAGAACCACGCGGTGGAGATCGGCGGCAGCGGCGAAGAGGACTGGAAGGTCATCCTCGCTGAGACCGGCGAAGACACCATGACCGGTGGCCGCGTCGCCGCGATCCGCAAGTACGTGGAGAACGACGAGCTCTTCTGCCTGACCTACGGCGACGGCGTCTCCGATGTCGACGTGACCAAGCTGCTCGCCTTTCATCGCGGGCACGGCAAAGCCTGCTCCGTGACCGCGGTGCGCCCGCCCGGCCGCTTCGGCGAGATGCGCCTCAATGGCGAAGCGGTCTCGGAGTTCAACGAGAAGCCGCAGGCCACCGAAGGCTTCATCAACGGCGGCTTCTTCGTCTGCGACAGCAAGAAAATCTGGGACGTGCTGCCCAACGACAAGAAGCTCACCCTGGAGCAGGAGCCGATGCGGCAGCTCTCCCTGAAGGATGAGCTGCAGGCGTTTCGACACACGGGCTTCTGGCAGCCGATGGACACGCTGCGTGAGTTCAACATGCTCAACGAGCTGTGGAGCAAGGGCAAGGCGCCGTGGAAGACGTGGAAGGACGGGCCGTGAAGCCGACCGCCGCCGAGCTGCGTGCGACCTACGCCGGCAAGAAGGTGCTGCTGACGGGGCACACCGGCTTCAAGGGTGGCTGGTTGACCCTGTGGCTCGAGCGGCTGGGCGCGAAGGTCACGGGCCTGGCGCTGGAGCCGGAGGCCGATTCAGTCTTCACCACCGCGGGCGTGGCCAGCTCGTGTGATCACCGAGTGGCTGACGTGCGGAACTTCGTGCAGGTGCGTGACGCGGTCGAGGCGTGCAAACCCGACATCGTCTTTCATCTCGCGGCGCAGGCGCTGGTGCGGAAGAGCTACGCCGAACCGCTGGCGACGATCGAGACGAACATCAACGGCACGGCGCACGTGCTCGAGGCGATCCGCGTCACGAAGCAGCGCTGCGCGGTCGTCGTGGTGTCGAGCGACAAGTGTTACGAAAATCGCGAGTGGGTCTACGGCTACCGCGAAGACGACGCGATGGGCGGGTTCGACCCGTACTCGATGAGCAAGGGCGCCACTGAGTTGGTGACCTCGTCGTGGCGGCGCAGCTTCTTTGCTCCAGCCAGGCTGGCCGAACACGGCGTGGGCATCGCTTCGGCGCGCGCCGGCAACGTCATCGGTGGTGGTGACTGGGCGGCCGATCGCATCGTGCCCGACTGCATTCGGTCGTTGGCGAAGGGCGAGCCCATCGGCGTGCGCAGCCCGCATGCCATTCGCCCCTGGCAACACGTGCTCGAGCCGTTGAGCGGGTACCTGCTGCTGGGCGTGAAGTTGCTCGGCACCGCGCGCCCGCAGGATTTCTGCGATGGCTGGAACTTCGGCCCCGAAGCGGCGTCGGCTCAGCCGGTCTCGGCGTTGGCCGGCGCGCTGGTGAAGGCGTGGGGCAAGGGCGAGTGGATCGACCAGAGCGATCCGAAGTCGCACCACGAGGCGTCGTTGCTGCGACTCTCGATCGACAAGGCGCACGCGAAGCTGGGTTGGCAGCCGCGGTGGCGCTTCGATGAGACCATCGCCCGCACGGTCGCGTGGTACCGCGCGCAGGTCGACGGCGCTTCGGTCGCGCAGCTCAAGGCGCTGACCCTCGAGCAGATCGCCGCCTACGAGGCCTAGAGCACCCGCCACTGGTGGCTGAAGAGGAAGAACCACAGGCCCTGAAAGAGCCAGAAGAAGCCCAGCACCGGCCCCTGCAGCATGGGTCTCTTCGCGAGCCACACACCCAAGGGGAGGAAGCAGGGCCAGATGCTGGCGAGGTAACGGCCCATGCCGGCCGCGCCGCTGCTCATCACCACGAAGAGCAGCGCCAGGCCGTACGCTGAGATCTCCACGTACTCCCAGCGCTTGTTCTTGAGCGCGATCAGCAAGCCGACCGCGCCGCCCACCACGGGGATGGAGAAGAGGATGTAGTAAAAGTACTCGGGCCGATCCCAGTACGGCACGTACATCAGGGTCTGCCGGAAGCTGTACCAGACCCAGTCGTTCCACCCGATCTTGCGCGAGTTCCACCACGCCAGCGGGTCGCCGACCTTCCACGAGAGATAGAAGCTGAAGCCCGCAAGGAACAGCCACGGAAGCAGCAGCCCGAGCACCGCGGGGTTGAGCAGAAACTTCTTCGGGTTCAGGCCTCGCTGTCGAATCTGTGCGGCCAGAATTCCGGCTCCTCCTGCGAGGGTCAGATGCCGGGCGGCGAACCCCAGAGTGAGCGCAAAGCCTGCCCCGATGTGTTTGCCGCGGCGCGCAAGGTCGATGCTGTAGGCGGTCGCCAGCATCATCATCGACTCGGGGTAACCCGCTGCTGAGTAATACGCGAAGGGGAACGCGGTGAGGAGCAGGAGGGCGAAACGCGCTGCCTCCTCGTTCTCGATCTCGGTGAAGAGCCGGTAGATCACCACGTAGGCCGCCAGCGAACAGATGTTGGCCACGATGATGAAGACGACCAGGTGATTGATGCCGGTCAGCTTCTCGACACCACCACCGATCACCGCGAGCAACGGAAAGACCTTGGCGTATTCGACGTTCAGGTAGCCGTTGACCACCAGGTTGTGGAACCAGCCGCAGTCCCAGCGGCACAACCCGTCAATCCAAGTGTAGGGCTGCAGCACCCGGTGCCGGTCGTAGTCGTTGTAGAAGAGCGTGTTGACCGCGTTCAGGCCCATCCACGACATGCCCACGTAGGCAAGACGGGTGAAGGCGAACAGCAAGAAGGGGAATGAAGTGAGAAACGCCTTCAACCGCTGGGCTGCGGAGGCCGGTCGATTCGAATCGTCGAGTCGTTCCACGGGGGCCGCTTCTAGAGGAAGTCGGCGGCACCTGATAGCGCGCAAACCTCAGAGCGAGGGAAGCCCCGTGACCTTCGCCAAGACCGGCGCCTCGAGATCCTTCTTCGAGAGCAGCGGGCTCTTGGTGGGCCACTCGATCCCGATGGCCGGGTCGTTCCAGAGAATCGAGTGCTCACTGCCCGGTGCGTAGAGCGCCGTGCACTTGTAGAGAAAGTCGGTCTCGTCAGACAGGCAGCAGAAGCCGTGCGCAAAGCCGGGGGGCACCCAGAGTTGCTTGCGGTTCGATTCCGACAGCTCGCAGCCGTACCACTTGCCGAAGTGGGGTGAGCCCACCCGCACGTCGACCGCCACGTCGAACACGGCCCCACGGGTGACACACACCAGCTTTCCCTGCGCGTTCGGGTTCTGAAAATGCAGCCCGCGCAGGGTGTCTTTGACCGAGTGGCTCCAGTTGTCCTGAACGAACGGGCCCGGCACACCGTGGGCGGCGTACTTCTCGGCGTGGAAGGTCTCCATGAAGAAGCCGCGTGCGTCGGAGAACACGCGCGGGGTGATCAACAACACCCCCGGCAGTGGCGTGGCGTCGACGTTCACGAGCGCTTCTTGAGCAACGAGAAGAGGTACTCGCCGTAGCCATTCTTCTTCATCGGCTCGGCGAGCTTCTCCAGCTGCGCGTCGTCGATGTACTTCATGCGCCAACAGATCTCCTCGAGGCAGGCCACCTTGAGCCCGGTGCGCCGCTCGATCACGTGGATGAACTGCGAGGCCTCCATCAACGACTCGTGCGTGCCGGTGTCTAGCCAGGCAAACCCGCGGCTCATCACCTCGACGGTCAGCGCGTTGCGCTTCAGGTACACGTCGTTGACGGCGGTGATCTCGAGCTCGCCGCGGGCCGAGGGCTTCAAGGTGCGCGCGATGTCGAGCACGTCGTTGTCGTAGAAATAGAGGCCGGTGACGGCGTAGTTCGACTTCGGCACCTTCGGCTTCTCTTCGATGGACAGCGCCTTGCCCTGAGCATCGAGCTCCACCACGCCGTAGCGCTCGGGATCGCTGACCTGGTAGCCGAAGACGGTCGCACCCTTGGTGAGCTTCGCGGCGTGCTGCACCATCGCGCTGAAGCCTTCGCCGAAGAAGATGTTGTCGCCCAGCACCAGCGAGACGCTGTCGTTGCCCACGAACTCGCGGCCGATGATGAAGGCCTGCGCCAGGCCATCGGGGCTGGGCTGCTCGGCGTACGAGAACGAGACCCCCCACTGCTTGCCGTCACCCAGCAGCTCGCGGAACCGCGGCAGGTCCTGCGGGGTGGAGATGATCAGGATCTCCCGGATGCCCGCCAGCAGCAGCGTGCTGATGGGGTAGTAGACCATCGGCTTGTCGTGAATCGGGAGCAGCTGCTTCGAGACGACCCGGGTCAGCGGGTACAACCGCGTGCCTGATCCACCGGCCAGAACGATACCCTTCATGAGGTGCTTCCTTTGTACTCGGCGTAGAGGCGAGCGAGGGCGGCCTCGAGCGAGAGTGGCTTCGCGCTCAGTGCCTCCGACGTCCTGCTGACATTCAGACCGCTCTTCGCGGGCCGCGGGCTGGGCAGGTTGACGTCGGCCATTCGGCTGGGCTGGATGAGGCTCGAATCGAACCCGAAACGCGCGCAGAGCGCCCGGCCAAAGGCGACCCTGTCGACCACGTCGGCGCCGCTGGTGTGCCAGATGCCGGCGAGTCGGCGTTCGGCGAGCTCGGCCAGCATCTCGGCGGCGTTGCTGGCGTGCGTGGGGGAGACCCACTGATCGGTGAACAGCTTCACGTTCTTGCCGTTGCTCAGCGCGTCGATGAGCCACGAGCCGAAGTTGTTCTTACCGGTCGACGGCCAACCGTAGACCACCGCGGTGCGAGCGATGGTCCAGCTGCCTTTGGGCAACAACGCGCGAGCCGCTTCTTCGCCCGCGTGTTTGGTGATCGCGTACGTGCCGCGCGGGTTGGGGATCGCGTCGATGTCGTAGGGGCCCGCGTCGCCATCGAAGACGTAGTCGGTCGACACGTGCAGCAGGTGGCTGCCCAACTCCCGAGCGGAGCGAGCCAGGGTGGCCACGCCTTCGACGTTGGCGGTGTACGCGCCGAGTGGGTCACGCTCGCAGCCGTCGACGTCGGTCATTGCCGCGCAGTTGATGATCACCTGGGGGCGAAGTTCCTGGACAGCTGACGAGAGCTTCTGCGCGTCGCCCAGGTCCATCGACAGGTACGTGCCACCCGGGGCGCGTTGAGGACCGCGGCCCAGACCAATGACCTCGTGGCCTTTGGAGGCGAGGAGGGGCAGCAGGCGGCCTGCCACCAATCCGTTGGCGCCGGTGACGAGGATCCGCATCAGGCCTTGAGCCGCGCGGCGTACTGCGTGTCGAAGTAGCTCTTGTACGCGCCGGAGAGGATGCGCTCCCACCAGGGCTTGTGGTCGAGGTACCACTTCACCGTCTCACCCAGCGCCTGCTCGAAGACGTGGGTGGGGGCCCAGCCCAGCTCCCGTTTGCTCTTCGACGCATCGATGGCGTAGCGCTTGTCGTGACCGGGGCGGTCTTTGACGTACTTGATGAGCGACTCGGGCTTGCCGACAGCGGAGAGGATCGCCTTGACGATCTGAATGTTCTGCCGCTCGGAGTTGCCGCCGATGTTGTAGCACTCTCCCTTTTTGCCCTTCTCGAGCGCGAGGGTGAGCGCGGCGCAGTGATCTTCCACGTGCAGCCAGTCGCGCACGTTGGTGCCGTCTCCGTAGACCGGCAGCGGCTTGTCGTTGATGGCGTTGGCCACCATGAGGGGGATCAACTTCTCGGGGAACTGGTAGGGCCCGTAGTTGTTCGAGCAGCGCGTCACCACCACGTCGAGCCCGAAGGTGCGCTCGTAGGCCAGCGTGATGAGGTCGGCCGCCGCCTTGGAAGACGAGTAGGGCGAGGAGGGGTCGAGCGGGGTGGTCTCGGTGAACAGGCCGGTGGGGCCCAACGAGCCGTACACCTCGTCGGTGGAGACCATCAGGAAGCGGGAGAGCTTCGCGTGGCGCGCGGCCTCGAGCAGCACGTTGGTGCCCAGCACGTTGGCGACGATGAACGCTTCGGGCCCGAGGATGGAGCGGTCGACGTGGCTCTCCGCGGCCAGGTGCATGATCGCGTCGATCTTGTGGGACAGGATGACGTGGTCGACCAGCTCGCGGTTGCCGATGTCACCGCGCACGAACACGTGCTGCGGGTCGTTCTCGAGGTCGGTGAGGTTCTCGAGGTTGCCGGCGTAGGTGAGCTTGTCGAAGTTGACGATCTTCCACTGCGGCCGGTGCTTGCGCAGGTACTTCACGAGGTTCGAGCCGATGAACCCGCAGCCGCCGGTGACGAGAACGTTCATTTGGAGCCGTGCGTAGTGACCCTGCCCGCGGGGGTCAACGGCCAAGGAAAGCGTTGATGGGCGAGGGGCAATTGTCTAAGGCGCACGGTCATGAAGAAGGCACTGATCACGGGTATCACGGGGCAGGACGGCAGCTATCTCGCGGAGCTTCTCCTCGCGAAGGGCTATCAGGTTCACGGCATGGTGCGCCGTTCGTCTGAAGAGAAGTTCGAGCGCATCGCGCACCTGAAGGATCAGGTCACGCTGCACCAGGGCGACCTGCTCGATCAATTCTCGTTGGCGGCGTTGATCGAGAAGGTTCAGCCGGAGGAGATCTACAACCTCGCGGCGCAGTCCTTCGTGCCCACCAGTTGGAGCCAGCCGGTGTTGACCGGTGAGTTCACCGCGTTGGGCGTGACCAAGATGCTCGAGGCCGTGCGCCACACCAACCCGAAGATCCGGTTCTACCAGGCCTCGTCGTCCGAGATGTTCGGGCGGGTGCTCGAGGTGCCGCAGAAGGAGACCACGCCCTTCTACCCGCGCTCGCCGTACGGCGTGGCGAAGGCCTATGGTCACTTCATCACCGTGAACTACCGCGAGTCGTTCAACCTCTTCGCGGTCAGCGGCATCTTGTTCAACCACGAGTCGCCGCGCCGCGGCCTCGAGTTCGTCACGCGCAAGGTCACGTACCACGCAGCGCTGATCAAGCTGGGCCTCAAGAAGAAGATGGGCGTGGGCAACCTCGACGCCAAGCGCGACTGGGGTTTCGCCGGTGACTACGTCGACGCGATGTGGCGCATGCTCCAGCAGGACTCGCCTGACGACTACGTGGTGGCCACCAACGAGACGCACACGGTTCGTGAGCTGATTCAGATCGCGTTTTCGCGCGTGGGCCTCGATTGGGAGAAGCACGTGGAGATCGACCCCGCGTTCGTTCGCCCGGCCGAAGTGGAGTTGCTCATCGGCGACTACGACAAGGCGAAGGCGAAGCTCGGCTGGGAGCCCAAGGTTCGTTTCAAGGAGCTCGTCGAGATGATGGTCGACGCCGATGTGAAGCGTCTGGAGCAGCGCCGCCCCAACGATCCGTTCTGAGCTGATCATGCGCGTCCTCGTCACAGGAGCGGGGGGCTTCGTCGGTCCCCACTTGCGCAGGGCGCTGCAGGCCGCAGGGGCCGAGGTGCTCGGTCTCGGGCTGCATCTGCATGAGGGCGGGATCGACATCGTCGCAGACGTCACCGATGCGACCGCCACCGCGGCCGCCGTCGCGAAGGTGAAGCCCGACGCGGTCGTTCACCTCGCCGGGCTCTCCTCGGTGGCGGAGTGTTCGAAAGACCCGATGCGCGCGTTTCAGATCAACGCGAGCGGGGCCTTGAGCGTGGTGCAGGCGGTGCTGGCCGCGAAGAGCCCTTGCCGGGTGCTGCTGGTCAGCTCGGGTGAGGTGTACGGCGCTGCCGCTGGTACGGGGCCGATGAACGAGCAGGTCTTGCCTGATCCGATGAACGTCTACGGCGCCACTAAGCGGGCCGGGGAGATCATCGCGCTGCAGCACCGGCACCAGGGCCTCGACGTGATGATCGCCCGGCCGTTCAACCACATCGGCCCGGGGCAGACGCCGACCTTCGTGTTGCCTTCGTTCGCACAGCAGCTCGCCGCCGTGCACCGCGGTGGCAAGGTCACTCTCGAGGTCGGCAACCTGTCGGCCGTGCGCGACTTCAGTCACGTGCAGGACATCGTCGACTCGTACGTGCTGATGCTCTCGAAGGGCAAGGCGGGCGAGATCTACAACCTGGGCTCCGGCGTGGGCCGCACCATCGAGTCGATGTTGCAGTTGCTGGTGGCGCAGTCGGGCCGTGAGGTGACGGTGAAGGTCGACCCGAAGCGGCTTCGCCCGGTCGAGATCCCCACGCTGATCGGCGACGTGCAGAAGTTGAAGGCGCTGGGTTGGGCGCCGAGCCGCACGGTGGAGTCTGCGCTCGGCGAGATCCTTGAAGAGATGGAATCGCGCGCGAGATGAAACCCGCCCAGGGCGACCCCGAACGGCGGTTCGCGATCTTCGCGGCGCTGTCGCTGCCCTGGTTGATGTTGTTGGTGACCGACTGGACAGTCACTCCGGTCGGAATGCTGGACGCCTGGATCTACCGGGCGCTGGGCCGGGATCTGGTGAACGCGAGCGTTTCGCTCGGCGACTACTACTACTCGGCTCGCCCCTTCGTGCTCGTGCCGCGGTACCTGCTGACGAGGTTTCTCCTCGAAGGGGCCGCGCACACTGTCTACGGATTGTTTTGCGCGCACGTCGTTCTCTTCGCCGTGCTCGACCTGTTGACGGGCATCGCCCGCCCTTCGACCCGACTGACCGGCGTGCTGCTTTTCGGCACTTGTATGTATTTGTTGCGGTCCCTTGGCTGGGGCTACATCGATGGTTCACTGCTGACGTGGTTCATGGTCGGCCTCGCGGGGATCGCTCGTCGGCACAGGCCGGGCACCTCCGCCAGGAACAGGTTCGTCGCGGGCTTCGTCGCCGGCGGCTGTTTCGCAGCCATGCTCTTGACCCACCCGATGTCGCTCCCGATGTTGCTCACACCCGCCGCGCTCGTGGTCTGGCTGCACCAGGCAAAGCGGCCGGCGCAGAGCTGGGTGTTGTGTATCGAATTGGCCGCCGGCGCAGTGAGCAGCGTGGTGGTGATGGGTTGCCTCTGTTTTGCGCTCTACGGCAGATTCTTCTTCTTCGGCCCCATCATCGACGCGGCCCTGGCGATCTCCAGCACCAGCTGGAAGCAGCCCATCGCGGCCTGGTGGGCTGAAGCGAACTGGGTGCTGCTCCTTGGGTTCGCGTGGCTGGCGGCCACCTGCACGCTGGTGATGTCGTGGTTTCGTCACACCCGGCTGACTGGTTTCGAATTGTTTGCCTACGGAAACCTCGTCTTGTTGATGACGCTTATGGCCATCGCCGAGATCTTCAGCGCGGGCTACTGGCTTCAGTACGCTTGGTTTGCCTCGTACTTCCTTCCCGCTGCGCTCTTGGCGCTCGCGGCGCTGCTCGGGGAGCGCGCCAGCGCCCGCTCGTCGATTGGCCACAGCACCGCGTTGATGGCGGTGTTGGTCGTTGGTTCGGCGCTCGCGTACCGGCTCGAGATACCGTTCATCCTTCCTCCTCTCGACGATCACTACAGATCGATGGAGCTCACCTTGCCGTGGTGGGGAACGAGCTCGCTGGCGGGGCTGCAGGCCTTCATCGCCGCAGTTGCCCTGGCGGGCATCATGGTGTGGAGGTCGCGGGTGAACCGCCCGCGGCGGGGCGCGAAGCTCCTCGCAGCAGGTCTGATCGCGTTGGTGCTCGGGGCGCCGATCAACCGAGTGAGCTCTGGAGATGCGATCAGGGCCGAGGCCGCTGCCTCGGTCGCTCGAGCCATCGTGCTCATCCAGGACGAACTGAAAGGCCAAAGGCCGGCGTACTGGTTCGACGAGGCCAGCCCCCTGTCTCGCCTGTTTCTGACGATTTCATCGGCGCATCTGGCCTTCTCGTCGAGCTTGGAGAGCACCTATCCACGTGGGGCCCGGTGCACGATGAGCAACTCCGATGGCTCGCACCGCTTCTTCGAGACGGGCGACCCGGTGGTCATTCTCGACGTAACCACCGACCGTTTTGAGCGGGCCAGGCAGTCGTTCTCGGAAATCGGAATCGCGATGACCGAAACCCGGCGGGTGCGGCAGCACCATGGGGAGCACGAATACTGGATCATCTTCGCGACGCTCACCCCGAGGGTGCTCGTGCTTCAGCCCTCGCAGATGTTGAGCCTGGTGAAGGGCGGGGCCGCCGGCGAGCGCATCAGTGAGCGCGAGAGGGGATACCTCGCGTATGGCCCCTATGTGCGACTCGGCCCTGGCGCGCACCGGGTGACTTTTCATCTTCAGCTGCTCGATGAAGTGGCCGCGGAGACGGTCATCGCGTCGGTGGACGCTGCCGACTTCTTCCTGACGCCGGCCCGGGTCTTCGGCAGTACGACGGTTCGCGCGTCCGATGCGCTCTCTGACGGCACGCTCGACGCCCATGTCGATTTCACCCTGCGCGAAGAAGTGTTCTCAGCGGAGTTCCGGGTCATCACCGAAGGAAATGCTCGCCTCGCCCTTCGTTCCATCGAGGTGCAAAGACCAGAGCGAGTGCTGCTGCAGCTGCCCGACCAAGCGCCTCGCCCCAGTTGGAACGCACTGGCGAGCAGGGAGGCCTTGAGTTCGACCTCCCTCAAGACATCGGGTCTCTCTGCAGAGCTCGTTGTCGACCTGCCTGCGGAGGGCAAGCTTTCAGCCAGGGCCATCCTCAAGACGCGCTCCGACTCTCTCATTCCCGTCGAACTGGGGCCCGGTGACACCCTGACCGCCACGCTCGGTGACACGACGCGCGAGATGATGCGTCAGGGCGCCGCTACCGAATACACGGCCCAGTTCGACAACCCGGGCCCGGGCACGCCCGTGCAGATCGCATTTTCCCGGAACGCTGAGGTCGGCGCGCCGGCGTCGACAGTACGTTTGCCGCGCGTGATTGCCTTCACGACCCCGGCCTCCGGCACCCGGGTTCCACGCACCGCTGGGCTCACCGTGAGGTGGAACCCGTGGGCTGACGAGAGGCAGCACCTGATCGCGCGCGGGGACTGCATCGAGCGGGTCGACGCCGAGCTGGATCCGCTCGCTGAGTCGCACCTCCTCGCGGGCTTCAAGAGCCGCCCGGGCCACGAATCAGAGACCTGCGCGGTCCTCATCGAGGTGTATCGCTCTCAAAAGGGCCTGCTTGACCCAGCCTGGGGCCTCGGGGGGCGGTTCGAGGCGACGACTTCGCGAACCGTCTCGATCCAGTCGATCCCTTAGAACTCGGGGTGCTGGCTCACCGCGCGAGCTTGTTGTTCACCCAATACTGGCCGCCGTCGCGTAGCGTCATCCCGGTCGTCGAGAGCGTGTCGAGGCGGTGCTCGAAATGCGTTGGCCGCTCGCGCTTCAGCGACCAGCCATGCCGGTGGAAACACTCGATCAGCTTTCCTTCGATGATCCGGCTGTGAGTGCCGATGAACATTCGGCGCACCCGCTGGGTGAGAAGGGCTGCACCAAAAGTGAGCACTTCATCCTCTGAACCTTGAATGTCGCAGTGCAACAGATCGATCGTCGGCAGGCCCTCGAAGACGTCATCGAGCGTCTTCACGTCGACGGGTTCGTGCTCGACCGTTCGCCCGACGTAATCGGAAGTGGCGTTCTCATAGAGCGCCTGGCCGCCGTTCTCCGTGGCGCTGGTCACCTTGGGAAAGTGCATGGTGCCCGGCTTGATGCCCACCGCTCCGTGGATCGCCTTCAACTCGAACTTCGTCTTGCGACCGCCTTTCAGGCCGTTCAGGGCGAAGTAGGCAGGAATGTGCTTCATGAAAAACGAAGCAGCCTCCACGGCGCGCAGCGAGACCTTCTTCTTCCCGGCGCGCGCGGCCAGAACGCCACCCAGGCACGTCCACGGGCCGTAAGAAGCGCCGAGCTCGATCATCGAAAACTCTGAACCTCGCGAGTTCTCCAGGGTGTCCAGCAGCGCGAAATACTCGATCGCCTCGGCTCGAACCCCATCGTCAGGAAGAGGGGCCTCGGTTTGAACCTGGCCAGCGCTGGCCCGGGCCCAGGGCACATATTCGACCGGGGTTCGCACCCCGAAATAGTCAGTGATGTGCCCCTCGAGGCCGCTCGCCTCGAAGCGATACTTCTCGAACAGCTGAAGATCTTCCGGCACCGCCGAAGAAATCGTTGCCCAGCGTGGCTCGCGCGGCGATCGCCTGGTTGACGCGCCCCTGGGGCGCTGCGGCATCGGGCTGGGCGTGCACGGCCGGCTGCGAGCCCGGCCTGCGCGCGCCAGGGCGAAGGCGTTCGCGCAGCCGATCGGCGGCGCGGTCGACCTGCTGCATCAAACCTTCAGAGAGCCGGGGCAGAAGAGGAGTCATTCGTCTCGGGGGAGGCAGGAGGGGAATTCAGCAACCGTTGTGCAGCCTGGAAGACGGTGCGACCGGTGTCTTCCCAACTCGGAACCCGGTACCGCTCGCGGATCGCCTTTTCCTTCTGCGCCAGCTCCTCGGGGTGATCGAGGTAGTGAGCGATGCGCTCGCCCCAGCGGCGGCTCTCCCATGGGTCGACGTAGTCGACGAGCGGCCCGGCCACCTCAGGGAGCGAGGAGCTGTTCGAGGCGATGCAGAACTTCCCGTGCGCCAGGCTCTCTGCCAGCGGCAGGCCCCAGCCCTCGTAGAGTGACGGGTAAAGTGTGAACAGGGCCTTGCTGTACAGCATCGAGAGCTGAGCGTCGGTCACGTGGTTGAGCACCGTGAAACGGCCCCGAACGCGAGGGTCGATGCGCAGGTCGCTCAGGAAGTCGCTCACGCCCCAGCCCATCATGCCCACGAAGACCACTTGAGGAAGGTCGGTGCGCCCCGACTCCACCAACTGGGCGATCGCCCGGTAGATGACTTCGTGGTTCTTCCGCCGTTCGATGGTCGAGACGAAGAGCAGGTACTTTCCCTGAACGAGCTCTTCGACCCCTTCACCCCCAGTCTCGAGAGGGAGGTTCGCGCCAAGACGAACGATGGAGGTCTTCGGTTCGGGCGCCCCCGTTTCGTGCACGAGGTTGAGAAAGTCGCGCTGACTCGACCTTGAAATGCACATCACCTCGTCGGCGCACCAAGCCACGTCGACGAAGTAGCGCGCGAACATTCCGGCCACCTCCCCCACGCAGAGGTGGGGCAGCAGCACGGGGATCAAGTCGTAGCAGAACAGGATCACCTTGAGCCCGAGCGCCAGCTTGAGCTGATACAGGTAGACGCGATCTTTCTGATCCCAGTCCAAACCCGCCGAGATCACCACGTCGCCAGAGCGGAAAGGTGCGGGGGGCGGTGCTGCAGCCGCGCTGCTGTCTGCGCGCTCACGAAGAGGCCGCGACAGTTGCTGAAGCTGGGTCGCTACCTGGCTGGCTGCGCTCGAGGCGCGCCGATAGTGATGCAGCGCGTTTCGCAGCGTGGGGGTGACCTTGGTGGCGAAGTCGATCACCGGCTCTCGCACCGTGGGCGAAAGCTTCTGCAGCACTAGCTTCGCGCGCTGGGTCGCGCGCTTCGCCGTCGTCTCCGTGTTGGGAAGCGGCGGGCGAGGTTGCTCCTGGCCGTAGCGGCTGATGATGTCGAGCACGTAGCTGGCTTCGATCTCATGGTACGAGAGCGCCCGCTTGTCGAAGTGGCAGAAACGAATGTTGGGCTGCCCCAACTTCGCCAGGTACTTGAAGCACTCTGCCTCGACGCGAACCACGCCCACCGGCGGCCGATGCCAGTGCACAATCGTCGTGACGTCGAACCAGATCGTCTGCATGGCGCTCATCGGGTCAGGAGTTTCTGCACGGCCGGGGGAACGACGGCCAGGCACTCATGCCACAGTAACTTCGCCCGCAGCGCTCCCTCTCCGGGCTGGGGCGGAATGGGCGGCTGAGGTGAGAGCGCCTTGCGCACCGCGAGCCGAAAACGCTCCTTGTCGTCTGCAACGGAGATCTCCGGAAGGTGCGTGTAGGCCTCAAAGCCGCGCAGACTCACCGACGTAGCGATGACTGGCTTCCCCGAGTGAATTGCCTCCGCCGTCTTGATGTTCGAGCCGCCACCTTCGAAGATCGGCAGCAAAAACACGCTGGTGAGGCTCTTGATGGCGGCCAGATCATCGTCGTCGAGTTCGCCCGTCACCTCGAGCCGGGACAGGTTGAGGGTGTCGAACCTCGCCCGGTGGTAGTGATTGCGCAGGTGCGGCCCCACGCCGCCCGCGATGACGATTCGGCAATCAGGGGGAACGAACCCCAGGGAATCACCGAACGCGCGAATGAAGCCGTCGATGTTGGGCGGGTGGGCGCTGCCCACGAACAGCGCGATGCGGCGGGCGTTGATCTTCGCGTTCCATCGGTCGACCAGCCGGGGGTTCGCCTGCCACGTCGAGATGCCGTTGGGGGCGCGCAACACCCAGCGTGCACCGATCTTCTCCAGCGTCGTGTGATCACTCGGTGAGACCGCCAGCGTCAGGTCTGCCAGCCGGCAGGCCGAGGTCTCCACCGCGAGGACGCGTTCGATCACCGCGGCGCCGCCCGCAAAGCCCATCTGCCGGTAGATGGCTTCACGCAGGGCGGCTTCGATGTTCTGCGAGCCATAGACGAGCCGGGCACCTGCGTAGCGCGGCTCGCTTTTCAGCTTGAGCACCAAGGGCAACAGCCAGGGCTGCTCGAGATGGAAGACGTCGATCGTTCGGGGGAGGGAAGCGAGAACCCGCTGGTACGCCTCGGTAGAAGTCGCGAAGTCACCTGACCGGAGATCGCCGGTGATGGGCGTCGCCTTGCCATCGAGGAACCAGCGCGGATCGTCGGTGGGAAACTCGAGATCGTGATCGCCGAGGGCCTTCCGGGGGAAGGCGCCCTTCTCGACCACGGCGAGGGTCTGCACCGTGAATCCCGCCGCCCGGTAGCACTCCACCAGGGCGCGCGACCGGAGCTGGCCACCGTGGCGAGGTGCGACCAGCGGGTAGGTGGTCAGGAAAAGAACAGAAGGAGAACCGGACAACGGGGCCCTCAAGGGTTGGAGCGCTTGGCAAGGCGCTGGGTCAGGGCTCGAAGCGTCTTGCCCGTCTTGAAGAACGGGTCAGCGTGCAGGCCGGCGATTCGGCCTTCGAGCTCGACGATGGTGCGACGCGCGCCCATGGCTGCCACTTCCATGGAGGCCCACGCTTCTCGCGCGGCTGTCAGCTCAGTCTGAAGACCCGTCACCTGCTTCTCGAGATCAGCCACTTTTCGAGCGAGGGCGGGGCCGTCAGGCACCGCTGCCCACCTGCGGTTGACTTCATCGACCGAAGCACGGGCCTTCTCCAACTCGGTCTGTGCCCGGGCGAGGGGGGCGGTGGTGAAGTGATCGAACACGTTGGGCTGGCACGACAGCAACGGCGCGAGCGCGCGCTCCCTTTCTTTGGCCACGTAGTACCTGCTCAGGCCATCGAAGTAGCAGTACACGTAGCCCTGCTCGAGCAGCAGCGACTCCCAGGACAGGTGGGTGGGTTCTTGCGAGTTGGGCAGGGTGGCTTCGACCAGCAGCACCCAGGGGCGCCACCGCTGAAAGTCCATGCCGCGCAGCACCTCGGCTTCGCTGCCTTCGACGTCGATCTTCAGGAAGTGAATCTCGCCAGTCACGTACTCCGCGCAGATGTCTCTGAGCGGCACGACTTTGACGTCGATGCTCGTCGCCGACAGACCGAACTTCTTGTGGTGATCGGTCACCGCCGGGGACAACGTCGCCAGGCCTCTCACCCCGAACTGGTAGAGCGGCAACACGGTGTTCCGGTCACCCGCCGCGAGGTTCAGGTTGATGTCACCGGGGCGCTGTTCAGCCAGCAGCGCGTGATCAGCGGCCACGGGCTCGATGTTGATGCCTCGCCAGCCGCGCTCGTAGAAAGCGAAGGTCACCGAATCTGCCACGGGGTGACTGGCGCCCACGTCGAGATACACGCCTTTGGGAACACTCTTGAGCGCCCGCCACAGGAGCACATCCTCGAAGTTCTGGGCGTAGGAGACGAAGGGCATCGGGCCCGCGCGGCTTAACTGAATGAAGTGCTTGAGACAATGGCGACGGCGCCCGCTACCGCAGCGGAGCCACCGCCGCTTTGACAAGGCGCTTGGCTCGTCTCGCCACACGACGGAGAAGCCCCGGCCGGTGCAAGGCTCTGGGAAAAGGGGGCACCCGGCGAGCCATGATCTCTTTGCGCTCGTCGCTCAACAGCAGCTTCATGATGAGGCTGCGCCGCGAAGTGCCATCGAGTGCGGCGGTCTCCTGGCGAAGCTCCTCGGGGTTCGGCTCGCGACCAAGCACGGCGCGGAAGAGCTGGCTGACGAAGGCCGGGGCGGGGGTGTCCGCCCGGTCGAGCTCGAAGCCCAGATCGTTCAACTTTCGGGCGTGGGCGTCGAGAAAGACGCCCTGGTGGAGCGTGATCGAGCTGACCTCGAAGCCCGCCTCCCACATGTAGAAACGAAACAGCGGTTCGGTGAAACCGCTCAGGTGAAAGTCACCCTGATAGGCCTGAGTTCCGAAGACGTTCTGAATGAGGCGTTCTTGATCGTAGATGCCCTGGTGCTCGGGCGCCTCGAGGGCTCGCACAAGGCCGCCCAGCTCGGTCGTGCGAACGAAGATCTGACCACCCACCGCGAGCACCCGATTCCACTCGAACAAGGCGCGGCGCACGTCAGATCGGGCCACGTGCTCGAGCACGTCTTGCGCAACGAGCTCTTCGTAGAACCCCGAGGGAAAGGTGGCGAGGTCGAGCACGTCGGCCACCACGTCTGGGCCGTGACGCTGGTGCATATCGACGTTGACGTAGCCGGGGCGGTAGTCGAACCCGCAACCGACGTTCAACCTCTTGTGCGCTTGCTCCTTCATCGTGTCACCGGGGGGTGATCATCAGGCTGCAGTAGCCGCTGAGTTTGTCGTTCGGCCCGACCTCGGTCAGTTGGCCGTACTGATAGTTGCGCACCCTCACCGATTCGAACGGGATCCTCCTGAAGGTCTCGAGGTAATCGACCCCGCGCCGCTCGAGGTGGGGGATGTGCAACTCGAGGTGCATGTTGCGGCAGAACTTGAACAGGTTCGGGAAGGAGGCGAGCAGCTCGTGCTCGAAGCCTTCGATGTCGATCTTGATGAAGTCGGGTGGCTCGAAGAAAACCTGGTCGAAGCGCAGGATGCCCAGGTTGTGCTCGACGAAGTCGACCAGGATGCCGCCGCTGTCGACATTGCGAACGAGGCCCGGCTTGTCGCCCACGCCGAATGGAACGTTGATGACGTTGACCAGGTCGTTCATCAAGAAAAGCAGGCACGAGCTCTCGAAGTTGATGATCGACGGCTCGAAGCTGTACACGCGCCCGCCCTCGCCGCAGAGCCCCGCGTAGTACGCCGCCCACAGACCCTGGTGTCCACCCAGGTCGTAAATCGTGCGAGCGCCGTGGTGCAGGCCCAAGAACGTCTCCAGGACACAGTCGAAGTTGAAGACGTCGCTCGTTTCGTACCACTCGACCGCCTGCTCGTTGAGCACTGGAATCGTCAGCTTCTGGTTGTTGAAGAAGAGCTCGCGCGTTCGAGGCTTCTCGAGGAACTTGCCTAGCAACGAAGGGCCTACCCGCTGGAGCCGCTTTCGAATCGGCCCTTCCATGATCGCCAGCACCTCGAGCGCCGACTTCCCCTCCAACTCGCCCGCGCTCACGAAGGCCATCGACTCGTCGTCGACGTCTTGAAACAGCGAAAGCGAGTTGTACGCGCCGCGAAGGGCGTGCTTGTACCTTCGATACGACTCGGCTCTGAGCGTCATGGGTCACTCCGCCTGCGGTTCGACGACAGGTTCCAGGTGCAGCCGCGCGAGCTCGAGTGAGACGTTCGCGTCGACCTCCACTCTGACCTCGAGATCTTTCACACCTCCCAGGGGCACAAGGAAGCTGATGTTGGCGAGCGTCGACAGCTCATCGGTCGGCTCGAGCGCGACCTGCGTCAAAACCAGCGCTCCCGCCTTGGCGCACACGTCCATCACCGCCCGGCCTTTGCCTGAAAGCCGCCCCGCCAGCCGGGCGCGGTACTGACCTGGTGCCGCCGAAATGTAGGGGCCATGCAGCAGGTGCCCTCCCCGAGCGGTGGAGACCAAAAGTTGCCCCTGCACCCTGCCCACCTGCGTCTTGAGCGCCGGGTCTGCTCCCAAAAAGCTGAACGACGTTCCGCCGGGCGCCAGCTCGTAGTCGGTGGAGGCGTCGTACTGTTCGGTTTCGTCCAGGAACTTTGCCGAGGTGAGAAACAGCGCCTTGGTCACCGTTTTCACGACGTGTGCCGCGCGCCACCGGTCGGCGGCTGCTTCGATCTGCTGCGCGTGACCTGAGCCGGTGTCGAGCTCTTCGAACACCTTCGCCAGACCCGCGGCGATCGCCTCAGCGTCGACGCCAGGCAACGCAAAGGTGCACGCCTTGACATCATCGAAGATGGGCAGCGGGCTCACCACCACGGGCCGCCCGGAAGCGAGGGCCATGCGAATGGCGGCGCTCGATGACTCGCCGGTCTGTTGGTAGGCATTGACGATCAGGTCTGCCTGCCGGAGCAGATCGAGGCTTTGCGCTTCAGGCAGGTACTTGGAGTGCAACTCCACGCAGTCTTGCAGTCCGAGTTCTTCGACCCGGGCTGCCAGCTCGGCCAGCACTGCCGCCGAGAGGCCTTGCGGGTACTCCGCGTTCACCATCAGCAGCCGCAGCGGCGTCTTGGTGTGCTGGCGCAGGTGAGCGAACGCCTCGAGTACCTGCATCAGCCCCTTGTTGGGCAAAGCGAAACCGTAGGTGGCGATCGTCTTGCCCGGCCCCGTACGTGCCGGTGCCGTCTTCGAACTCTCGATGACGCCCTGGGGAAGCAAGGTGACGTTGCGTTTGCAGCCGATCGCACCGAGCGCCGCGGTGTCGCGCAGCGTGTGCACGATCAGCGCCGTGCATCGCTGGAGGGCGGGGGCGATGTCCTTCAGGCGGCGCGCGGGCTCGGGATCCTGGGTGGAGTGGAAGGTGATCACCACGCGCACGCCGAGATTCGAGAGCCGGTTGATCAGCCTCTCCAGCGATTGCAGGTTGAAGAACCCGTAGTTGAACTGGAGAATAACCATCTCGAGGTTCTCCCGGAGAATCTCCCGGGTGAGATCTTCGAGGTCGTCGGTGATGCCCTGATTCCAGCAGCGCACCACGTTGGGACCGTCGAATTCGGTGGTCCAGTCGGTGTGCGGGGCGAAGACGGTGACCGGTGCCGGCCAGCTGGCCAGCAGGAACTTCGAGTACGCCGCGATGCCGCAGCGGGTGTTCCAGCTGGTGACCCAGCCCGTTCTGATCGCCGAGAGCGCGCCCGCGTCGATTGACGTCGAGGCGCGCAAGGTGAGGTGGTTGGTGGCGATGCAGCGAGCGAGGTCGCGGAAGGCAGCGTCGGGCAGCTTCACAGCGCCCGGGATTTCGTGAATGCGCGAGAGCAGCTTCTCCACCGGAGGCCCGGCGATCACGCTGGGCGCGACGCGGGGCCGAGAGACCGAAGGCTCGAACTTCTCCTCCAGGGCGGCCAGAGCGAGCCGGGCCGATTCGTCCCACGAAAAGAGCTTGGCCCGCTCGAGCCCGTGAGCCCGCAAGGCATCCCTGAAGTCGGGGTCGACGAGCGCCTGCTGAATGCGGGCGGCCACACTCTTGACGTCACTGGGGTCGAACATCGCTGCCGGCAGCCCCATCACCTCGGGGAGGCTGGTGGTGTCGGAGCACAACGTGGGGGTTCCGCACGACATGGCCTCGAGCACCGGCAGGCCAAAGCCTTCGGCCAGCGACGGAAACACGAACAGGCTGCACGCGTTGTACAGCGGTACGAGGTCCGCTTCGGCGACATGGCCCGCAAAGACGAGATCGCGCTCCTTGAGCCCCGATTCGGCGGCGACGTTCCGCAGCTGGCTGTACATGCCATCCCACCCGTTGCCGACCATCAGCAATTGGTAGTTGGCACGGGCTGCCGCGGGGATCTGCCCGAATGCTCGGATCAAAGTGGCGTGGTTCTTCCGAACGTCGAAGCTGCCCGTGTACATCAAGAACTTGTCGGCGATCCCGAAGCGGCCCTTGAGCTCGGTCTGCGCAGCGATGCTCAGGTCGAGGTGGTGGAACCGGGCGTCGACCGCCGAGCTGATGTTCACCACCCGCTCGGGATCGATGTTCAACAGGTCGCTGGCTTCACGCCGCGAGAAGTCGGAGATCGCCAGCAGCAAGCCTGCCCGCTTGAGGTACTCGAGCTTGGTGACGTAGTGGCCGAGGGCCCGCTTGTCGGCGAGGTAGCGCTCCTTCTGCGCCCAGGGGATCAGGTCGTAGAGCGTCACCGCCGTACGGTCCGACGGGTAGACCTGACCCACTGAAGTGACGAACGGCTCGTGCAGACCCTCGAACAAACTCGACACGTGCACACAGTCGGGGGCCAGCTCGAGGAGGAACTGCTCACGTACCAGCTCAGCTGCACGCACCATGCTCAGCGGGTTTCCAAACTCCGCGGTGTGAGTCGGTGTCGCGAAGGTGCGAATGCGATCGGGCGCGATCAGATCGGCGAATGCCGCGCGGACCTGAGAGCCACCCTCAGCGCCTTCGCTCAGAATCAACGAGAACTCGTGCCGAGAGCGGCGGCGCACCATTGCCTTCGCAAGTTCGAGCGAATAGCGCCCAATGCCTCCCAGCCGGGAGCCCGTCTGGCATGACTGCAAATCAAGAGCGATGTGCATATTTTCGGCCTAGCGCTTCGTCGCGGCTTTGAGCCGATGAAAGAGATTGTCCTGAAGGATTCGATGGGTGGTCCGCGTCTTCGCCATCAACCTGAGTCCTTCGATCGTCTCTGAACGGTGCGCCTGTGAGAGCGAGTGCAGGCTCTCACCTTCGGCGAAGATCGACTGCACGTGCTCCACCGACGACTCCAATCGGCTCAGCCGCTGGTCGAGATCGGTAGAAAATGCTGCGTTCCGGTTTTCCTGAGCGCGCAGCATGCGAGCGATTGACTCGAGCGAGTCCGGGCCACCGAGGCGCTGCTGGAGCCGCCGGGCCAGGTTGGGGCGGTTGGCTTCGGCCTCTTCGAGCAGCTCCGGCAGCCCTGCTACGACCCTGCCCAAGCCCTTCGCTTCTTCCGAGAGGGCGATCTCCACGATGATGCTTTCACGCGTGACACCGCCGCGCAGTGAGCCCAGGTACGTCTCGAGCCCGCTCGGGTCAGCCTCGCGCCCGAGCAGCACTTCGTAGGCGGCACGCACGAAAGCCACGTCGAAGAGGGTGAGCAGGAATGAGACGCTCGCTTGCGGCGAGGGAGAAGGGGGATTCTTCGGCACTGTCATGGGTGCTTTCTCGATTAATTCGCCGTCGCGTTCTCGGCCCAGGAACGAACGCAATGGGTTCTTCGTCAGCACGGACCGAAGGTTGAACTTTGCATTGGCGGCCTCTCGCTGCCGCTCGAACTCTTCTTTGAGCTGGGTCGCGTTGGCGCGAACCGAGATGAGCTGCGTCTGGAGACCATCGATCAGCGCGTCGCGCTGGGCCACTACGCGCTCGAAGCTGGCCAGTTCCTGATTGCGTAGCGAGAGGTCATGCAAGCGGACCTGCTCCTGCTCTTGAAGCTTTGCCAGTCGTACACTGACTTCGTCTTTGGCCGCCGTCATCTGCTGCAGGGCGGTGTTGATCTGCCGCGCATGCGCGAGAGCTTCGTCGAGCCGTGCGTCAGCGGCCCTTCTTTGCTCGACCAGCGTCTTTTCCAACTCGACGAAACGTTCGCGAAAGGCCGCATCTGCGCGCAGGCTCTCGAGTTTTGCTTCGTGCGCGTGCCACGCGGAGTCCAACTCGTCGATGCGGGCGCGCTGCTTCTCGATGACCTCGGTGAGCCGGGCGCAGAACCCGTTCGATGCAAACCCCGACAGCGAGAAGTCATCGAAGACGTTCGGAGGGGTCGCGAACTTGGCCAGCAACTCCGGATGCGCCTCCGAGACGTAGTAGCGATTCAGGCCGTCCGAGTAGGCAAACTGGTAGCCCAGACCCAGGATTACCGATTCCCAATCTTCGAAGCTCGGGTCAGCAGTGCGAGGTCGGGTCGATTCGACAAGCACGATCCAGGGGCGCACCGGAGAGGGAGCCCAACTGCGCAGGACCTGGCCTTCCATTCCTTCGACGTCAACCTTGAGCCAGTGGACGTCGCGCGCGGGCAAGGTATCGAAGAGGGTGCTCAAGGTGATGCAGGGCACTTCGATACGCCTGTGGGCGTAGCCCGCTGCTTCATGCCGTCCAGCGATCTCGGCGTCGCCCGTGCTGATGCCCGTTCCCGGAATCTCGAAGAAGGGAATCAGCGCAGCCTCGGTCCCGATCGCGACTTGAACGACTCTCTCGCCGGGACGGGCGACCCGCAGCGCCTCAGCGTAGGCGGGCGTGGGCTCGACGTGAACGCCTCGCCACCCCTGCTCGTAGAGCCCCATGCTGACCGAGTCGATGATTGGGTCTTGGGCGCCGATGTCGACGTAAAAGCCATTCTCGATGTGGCGCAGGGCGCGCCAAAGCATCACGTCTTCGAAGTTCTGAGCATAGGAGATCAACGCAGACCTCCCTCAGCTGGCTGCCGGCCAAACAAGCGCACGCATGGTGTCGTACACCCCGGGCTCTGGACCTTCGTCAGCATCGTCTAACCATCTGAATGAATTGGCCTTCGTGCCCTCGGCCGGGCGAAGACGCGGTGTAGAGCACGTCCAACCGTTTCAGGCAAAGCTCCTCGTTCAGCTGAACTCGCTCAGGTCTCGACGAGGGCATCCAGCTTCGCCAAGCGGCACTCGACCCAACTCGAAAAACCAAATTCCAAGCTCGACCATGCCGTTCGTTGCGCGCTCACTGGCAACACCGTGACTGAGATTCGACGCGGCACATCTGAACACTCGGACGGCGCACCGCTTTAGGGTGCTAGCCGTTCCTCGTTGAAGTCACGAGCGCTCTTGCTTCGACGATGTTGTCTTCGATGCTGCAGTAGGTCCACCCGCCGTAGCGGCCGATGGTGTGCACGCCTGCGCTCGCCAAGCGCTCCTTGGTAGCGTTCACCTCGGCGGTCGAGTCGCGGGTGATGTGCACGTAGGCCGGGCTCATCAGCACCGAGTGTTCCGCCACCAGCTGCTGCGTGGTGATCACGCCTTCGCGTTTCAGCCCCTCGAGGACCGCGTTGCGAAGTGCGGGGATGTCGAGCTTCGCGCCATGGGGTGAACCGAGCTCCACGTACAGGCTCATGCGGTCGGTCTCGAAGATGTTGTCGTAGAAACCCACCCGGTAAAACGGCAACGAGCGATCGGGGTAGTAGACCCAGTGCACGTCTTTCGGGCCCTTCGCGTCGAAGCCCAGGTTGAAGACCAGCACCTGGTTCCACGTGAACCGCTTCGCGTCGACCGGCTGCCCACACAGCTGCATCAGGGCAGGGAAGGGCGCTGACGAGACGAGTCGCTCGAACTGGTACTCGTCCTTGTTCGTGCGCACCGTCTTCGCGGCGACGTCGATGGCGATCACCGACTCGTTCAAGTGAATCGCTGACGGCTCGACCTCGCTGGCGATCGCGTTGACGTATTCGATCGCCCCTCCTTCCGGGTACGTGAAGGTCGCGTTGTACGACGCGTTGTCCGACTGCTTCATGTTGCGAATGATGTCGGTCAGATCCGCGTGCGGGAAGAACCGGCCCATCGCGTCTTTGTCGAGCGTCGCCAAGTCGGTCGCGTACAGCTTCTCGTTGTACGGAATGAGGAACTTCTCGGCGATGGAGCGGCCGAAGCGCGCGTAGAGCATCTCCTTGAAGTTGGTCTGCGGGTCGGTCGGCTTCGCGAAATACAGATCGTGCAGGCAGTCGATGAACTCCGCCTGCGGCAGCTGGTGGATGTTCTTCTGGAACGGGAAGTCGATCTGCTTTTCTGCGTACGAGATGAACGACTTCTTCACCACCTTGCGCACCTGCTGCCCCGGCATGCGGTCGAGCAGGAAGCGTTCGATCTCGGGGTGTTTGAAGTGAAAGAAATGCCCGGAATAGTCCCAGACGAAGCCGTCCTTCTTCACCGTCTTGCAGTACCCGCCAATCGCGGAGTCTCGCTCCAGGATGACCAGGTCACTGCCCTTGCCGAGCGCCGCCGCCGTGGCGAGCCCGCTCATGCCTGCACCGATGATCACCGTGCCGACTTTTCTCATGCGCAGTGCTTACGCCACGTACGTCCCCGCGCCGAGTGCCATCGCGAGGAGCCCCAGCAGGACGGCGAAGATGCCCAGCACCACCCGGCGCAGGACCGGCCGCTCCGTCAGCAACATCGCCGTGGTCAGGAAGAGCGGAAAGGCCGCGATCACGTACCGGCCCAGGCCCTGGAAGTCTTTGCTGGAGACCGCGGGGATTCCCACGATCAACAACGTGAAGATGCCGTAGCCCCAGCCCAGCTTCTTGAAGGTGGGCACCACCATGATCAACGCGAGCACCGTCACCAGCGCGTGGCCTCCGAGGCGAATGCCGATGCGCGGCTCGACCTGCGGGAACATCGTCTTGAACCACTCCAGCTTGAGCCAGGAGTGCCAGCCGGGTGGTTGTGCCCAACCCGGCGCGGCTTGCACGTGCACGAAGGCGATCGGGTCGTCGAAGCGCAGCTCGAGGTACGCCATGAACGCGACCAGTCCCAGACCTGCCAGCGCGGGCACCAGGTCGATCAGGCGCAGCGGCAAACCACGGCGGCGTTCCAGGCTGCGTACCAACAGGCCAATCACCACCGCAGGCGCGACGGGGCGGCTGGCGCAGGCGAGCGCTCCGAGCAGTGCGCTCAGGATTGGCCGATCTTTTTCCAACGCGAGGAAGGCGGCGACCGCCAGTAGCAGGAACAACGCATCGGAGTAGACGACCCCGTAGAGATATTCAGCGAAGGGGTAGAGCGCGAGCAGCCAGAAGGCGGTCTGCCAGGAACCTGGGGCCAACTGCTTTGCCCAACGGCTGAAGACGTAGAGACCTCCCATCGCGCAGAGGAAGGAGACCGTGATGCCGGCGACCCAGCGGTTGATTCCCAGCCAGGTGACCGCTCGGATCAGCAGCGGGTACAGCGGGAAGAAGGCCACTGGAGATTGTTCGCCGGGCTTCAGCCAGTAGCCGTTCGTCGCGATCTCGCCGTACCAACCGGCGTCCCAGCGGATCAGCGCCTCGATGAAGGCGATGTCGGGGACGTCTGGGGGCATCCAGTTGGTCGGCGGGTAGAGGATCGAGCCGAGCGTGGCCAGCGCTACCGAGAGGATTCCGATTGGGAGCGATCTGGCCAGTGGCCACAAGTGGCCCCTCACCCCGGCCCTCTCCCCGCTTTGCAGGGAGAGGGAGTCATTTGCCGACATGGCGAATCGTCACCAGGGCTCCATCGACGTCTTCCCGGCCTTTGAGGTCCACCACGCCTTCCAGGTACCAATCCTGCTCACCCTTCGAGTCGATCAACGCGTGACGCACCGTCCACTGGCGATCCTCGCCGGGGATCATTTGCGTGAGGAGCGGTTGGCGTGCTCTCGGCGTCGTATCGAGGACTGGGTGCTCGGCCCAGTACGGCTCCAGGGCTTTCTCCAAGGCGTCTTCCGTCCAGCCTGACTCCGCGCCTCCCAATTGCTCCACCGCCGCTTCGTACGACTTGCGCGAGATCAACCGAACGAACTGATGCAGCTCCGAACGCACGCGCGCCGCCAGTGCCTTCGGGTTCTTAGCGAGATCGGGCTTCTTACGCGGCGCGTTCGCCACCGGCTCATCGACTTCTTCCGTCGTGCCGTAGCGCATCGCTTCCCACTCCGCGACCAGCGAGCTGTCGGTGTGCTTGAGCGTGGTCAGCACGTACGCCGCGATGTCCTCGAGCGCCTCGTTGCGTGAAGACTCCGGCACGTTCTGCACGATCGTCTTGTACACGTCAGACAGGTACCGCAGCAGCACGCCTTCACTGCGTTGCAGCTCGTACTCCTTGATGTACTCGTTGAACGTCTGGCAGCTCTCGAACAGATCGCGCGCGATCGACTTGGGCCGCACGTTCTCCTTGGCCACCCACGGGTGCTTCGCCGCGAACTCGTCGAACGTGCCGTAGATCAGATCCGCCAGCGGCTTGGGATGCTCGACCTTCTCGAGCTCGATCATCCGCTGGTCGTAGTCCATGCCCTGCGCCTTCAACTCCTGGATCTTCTCGCCCTTCGCCTTGTTGCGCTGCGCATAGAGCACCGGATCCGGGCTCTCGAGGATCGACTCCACCAGCGACACCACGTCGAGCGCGTACGTCTCACTCGCGGGGTCCAGCTTGAGCAACACCTCGAGCAGGTACATCGACAGCGTGTGGTTGAGCGAGAAGTCACGCTGCAGCCCGTCGGCCACCTTCACGTGCGCCGGCATCGTGGCCGTGCGGCGAACGACGGCGACGATCCCCGCATCCACCAGCGCGCGGAACACCGTGCGCGAATGCTTGAGCAGCCGCATCTTGTTGATGTCGTACGTGTGCGAAAGACCGATCAACTCCACCAGGCGCCGATACCCGCTCGTGCTCGCGCCTTCGTACGCCTGCAGCAGGCTCACGATGAGCCCATGCGTAACGGTGAAGCGCGACTCCAGCTTCTCGGGCAGGTTCGTGCGCAGCTTCTCGAACGTCGCCGCGTCGAAGTGCACGTACCCCTTCTGCGGAGGCTTCTGCATCGTGACCTTCTTGCCCTCCGCCTTCTTCTGCTGGAGCTTCAGGTTCTCGATCACGTGCTCGGGCGCCTGCGCCACCACGTAGCCGTTGTCATCAAAGCCCTTTCGCCCTGCGCGCCCGGCGATCTGGTGGAAATCGCGCACCGGAAGAACGACCGTCTTCTCGCCATCGAACTTGCACAGTTGCGTGAAGAGCACCGTGCGAATGGGCACGTTCACCCCCACGCCCAGCGTGTCGGTGCCGCTGATCACCTTGAGCTGACCCGACTGCGCCAACCGCTCCACCAGGCGCCGGTACTTCGGCAGAAGCCCCGCGTGGTGAATGCCGATGCCGTGCATGAGGAAGCGCTTGAGCTCCTTGCCGAAGGGCGTGTCGAACTTCACCCCGACCAGCGCCTCCTTGAGCTTCTGCTTCTCTTCCTTGGTGCTCACGTCGATCGACATGCAGTTCTGCGCCTGCTCAGCCGCCGATCGTTGGCTGAAGTTCACCAGGTAGATGGGCGCCTTGTTTTGCTCCATCAGCTTGCCCACCGTCTCGTGGAGCGGCGTCTCTGCGTAGGTGAACTCCAGCGGCACCGGGCGCTGCGCCGATCGCACCTCGATCACTTCACGCTTGGTGATGTCGGTCAGCGAGGTGGCGATCGCGGTGGTGTCGCCGAGGGTGGCCGACATCAACAGGAACTGCGTCTCGGGCATCGAGATGAGCGGCACCTGCCACGCCACGCCGCGATCCTTGTCGCCGTAGTAGTGGAACTCGTCCATCACCACGCAGTCTGCGAACTGCCGCTGCTCCCGCACCGCGAAGCTGGAGAGGATCTCCGCGGTGCAGCAGATGATCGGCGCCTTGCGGTTGATCGCCGCGTCACCGGTCATCATGCCCACGTTCTCCGCACCGAACGCGTCACACAGCGCGAAGAACTTCTCGTTCACCAGCGCCTTGATGGGGCAGGTGTAGAAGCTCGTCTTGCCCTGCGACATCGCGAGGAAGTGAAACGCGAGCGCCACCAGCGACTTGCCGGAACCCGTTGGCGTGGCGAGCACCACGTGCTTGCCTCCCAGCAGCTCGAGCACCGCTTCTTCCTGAGCGGGGTAGAGCGAGAGGCCCGTGGTGGTGACGTATTGAACGAAGCGGTCGAGCACCGCATCAGGGGTGAGGCGAGGCTCCCCGGGTTTCGGGAGGAGGGCGGCGAGGGGTGCGGGACTCAAGGCGGCGCGAAGAGACCACGCCCGCTTCTTCACGCGTCGAACTTGTTAGCCATGAAGACCCGCTCTGCGATTTTCAAACTGAGTTTCAGAACCAGGAAGCCTGTGTGAATCTGTCAACCCAGCGATTTACCAACGCCGAATCGTTGACTTAACAAGATTTACAAGTGCCGCGAAATTAACCCTCTGACGCATCTTGTCATTTGGGAATTGAGACGCTACTTTGGGTGTCGTTCTAGCTGGTTGCGCCATTAGCTGATTTACGGGGAGCCGCACGATGAGCACGTCTCAGGGCATTGAAATCTCGGGCCGGTCCTCCGAAATGGCGAGCGCGCCGGTGAAGGATTTCCTGCTCGCCCTCGAACGGAAGTTTGGTGAACGCCGTCGTGAGTTGCTCGCCCTGCGCAAGGGAAAGCAGACCTGGGACTTCCTGCCGGAGACCGCCTCGGTGCGTGCCGGTGACTGGCGCATCGCCCCGGTGCCCAGCGTGCTGCTCGATCGCCGCGTGGAGATCACCGGCCCCACCGATCCCAAGATGGTGATCAACGCGCTCAACTCAGGCGCGAACGTCTTCATGGCCGACTTCGAAGACTCCCTCGCCCCGGCCTGGGACAACGTGGTCGGCGGCCAGGAGTCGCTCTACCGCGCAGTTCGCCGCACGCTCACCTTCGAGAGCCCCGAAGGCAAGCAGTACAAGTTGAGCGACAAGCCGGCGGTGCTCTTCGTGCGCCCGCGCGGTTGGCACCTCGAAGAAGCCCACGCCCGGGTCGATGGCCGGCCGATGAGCGGCAGCCTGTTCGACTTCGGCGTCTTCTTCTTCAACAACGCGAAGGAGCAGCTCGCCCGCGGCGCCGGCCCCTTCTTCTACCTGCCCAAGATGGAGAGCCACCTCGAGGCCCGGCTCTGGAACGACGTCTTCGTGTTCGCCGAAACGACCCTGGGCATCCCCGCGGGAACCATCAAGGCCACCGTGCTGATCGAGACGCTGCCGGCGGCCTTCGAGATGGATGAGATCCTCTACGAGCTGCGCGAGCACTCGGCGGGCCTCAACTGCGGCCGGTGGGACTACATCTTCAGCTTCATCAAGAAGCAGCCCCACCAGCTGCTCCCCGATCGTTCGCAGCTCACGATGGATAAGGGGTTCCTGCGCGCCTACGCCCAGAAGCTCATTCAGACCTGTCACCGCCGCGGTGCCCACGCGATGGGCGGAATGGCCGCGCAGATTCCGATCAAAGACGATCCCGCCGCCAACGACGCCGCGCTCGCCCGCGTTCGCGCCGACAAGGAGCGTGAAGCACGCGACGGCCACGACGGCACCTGGGTCGCGCACCCGGGCCTGGTGCCAGTGGCCAGGGCCATCTTCGATGCCCACGTTACCGGTCCGAATCAGCTCCACGTCCTGCGCACCGACGTGAACGTTACGAAAGAGGATCTTCTCCGCGTGCCGGAAGGAACGCGCACGGAAGACGGCCTCCGGCACAACGTGCGCGTCGGCGTGCGCTACCTCGAGGCCTGGTTGCGCGGGCAAGGCTGCGTACCGCTCTTCCACCTGATGGAAGACGCCGCCACCGCCGAGATCAGCCGCGCTCAGGTCTGGCAGCAGGTCCGCCACGCGGTGATCACCCGGGAGAAGCTCGACCAGGTCATCGCGGAGGAGCTCGCTCAAGCCTCCGGCGGAAAATTCTCCGAAGCGAAGTCGTTGTTCCGTTCCTTGTCGCTCGCCGATGAGTTCGAGGAATTTTTGACCCTGCCGGCGTACCAACAGCTGCTGGCCTCCGAAGTGCACTGAAGTCTCAGCCGTCTGAATCCCACACATCTCTCGGTGATCTCACGCGACCTCATTCGGAGGCCGCGAGCGGCACCGTCTTGCCCCGCCACACGCCCTCCAAGGAGTTGTCATGACTGAAATGGCCAAGCCGACGAACCTGACCCCCGGTGATCTCCACGCGCGCCGCTTCGACGGCATCAAGCGCCCGTACTCGAAGGCCGACGTGGAGAAGCTCCGCGGCTCCATCAAGGTCGAGCACTCGCTCGCGCGCCAGGGCGCCATGCGGCTGTGGGAGCTGCTCCACACCCGCCAGTACGTGAACACGCTGGGCGCCATGACCGGTGGCCAGGCCGTGCAGATGGTGCGCGCGGGTTTGGAGGCGCTCTACATCTCGGGTTGGCAGGTCGCCGCCGACGCGAACACCGCCGGCCAGATGTACCCTGATCAGTCCCTTTATCCCGTCGACTCGGTGCCCAACCTGGTGCGCCGCATCAACGCCTCCCTGCGCCGCGCCGACCAGGTCGACCACGCCGAGGGCCGCAAGGAGCGCCACTGGCTCGTCCCCATGATCGCCGATGCCGAGGCTGGATTTGGCGGCCCGTTGAACGCCTTCGAGTTGATGAAGGCGATGATCGACGCGGGCGCTGCCGGCGTGCACTTCGAAGATCAGCTCGCGTCCGAGAAGAAGTGCGGTCACATGGGCGGCAAGGTGCTGGTGCCGACCTCGCAGTTCATTCGCACCCTGGTCGCCGCGCGGCTCGCTGCCGACGTGTGCGACGTGCCCACGCTGGTGGTGGCCCGCACCGACGCGCAGTCGGCCAAGCTGCTCACCTCCGACATCGACGAGCGTGATCAGCCCTTCATCGACGGCAAGGAGCGCACGGCCGAAGGCTTCTACCGCCTCAAGGGCAACGGCGACGACTTCGCCATCGCCCGCGGCCTGGCCTACGCGCCGTACGCGGATCTCGTGTGGTGCGAGACCAGCACGCCCGACCTGAAGCAGGCCAAGCGGTTCGCCGAGGCGCTCCACGAGAAGTTCCCCAACAAGATGCTCGCGTACAACTGCTCGCCCTCGTTCAACTGGAAGAAGAACCTCGACGACACCACCATCGCCAACTTTCAGCGTGAGCTGGGCGCGATGGGGTACCGCTACCAGTTCGTCACCCTGGCCGGTTTCCACTCGCTCAACTACGGCATGTTCGAGCTCGCCTCGCAGTACCGGGAGAGCGGCATGGCGGCGTACAGCCAGATGCAGCAGGCCGAGTTCGAGAGCGAGCAGTACGGCTACACGGCGACCCGGCACCAGCGCGAGGTCGGCACCGGGTACTTCGATCAGGTGACCGAGATCATCTCGGGCGGCAACGCGTCGACCCGCGCGATGGTCGACTCGACCGAGCAGCACCAGTTTTAGGAATAGAGAGAGGCCCTCACCCTGACCCTCTCCCGAAGAGAGCGGTGAAATAGCCCGTCGCGGACAGGTCGCGGCGGGTGACGAAGGTAAGTGGATCTGGAGTGGCTCAGGAGGCCATTTCCACGCTGACGGAAAAACCGAAGCACCAAGCGC
>JAUYRZ010000127.1 GCA_030695565.1 Archangium sp. | reverse complement strand
TCTCGACTGCGCTCGATGCGAACGGTGGGGCTGTTCCTTGCGAGGACTGGCCGGTGACGATTCGGTTCAGTCAGAGCTGGAGCAGCTTCAGCTTGTTCTTCGCTGCCCGCGCGATCTTCGTCTTCCCCGTGGCAAGCCCTTCGAGAATCTCCGCGCCGAGGTTCTTCAGCTCGAACAGGGGCTTCTCCGCGAAGTGCACGCCCACGTAGTAGCGGGCCTCGTCGGTGACCTTCTTGTCCTTGTTCACCGCGTCGCCGATCTTGAAGCCTTCTTGGTGGAGCTTCTCCAACTCGGCCAACGCGGGATCACGCTGACGTGCGCGGGGGTGCGGGTCGAGGCTGGAGTGCGAGAGCTGCTGCACCACCAGGCCGAACCGATCCGCCGTGGTGGCCACCATCGAGCGGCCGAGCAGCTGACCAATCGCTTCGGCCCTCGCGGGGTCCTTCTTCTGGAGCGACTTCGCCTTTTCGCGAAGCACCTCGGCCCAGGCTTCGGGGGCGGCGGCGCGCACTGGCTCGAGCTGCTTTCGCGCGACGGCGAGGTGTTGGGTGAGGTTCTTTCCGCCCGCATCCAGCAGCCGCTTCACGTCCTTCTTGCCTAGCGCAGCAGAGAGCGGCCCCAGCACGTCGGCCAATACCTGCGCGCCCGTCTCGTCTTCCGCTTCGGCCAACGCTTCGGCGAGCAGCGAGTCACCACCGGGCAGCTGCGCGAGCACCTTCGAGGCGGCTTCGGCACGGGCCCGCTCGGCACTGCGCGCCACCGGCAGCAACGTCCTGGCCGCGAGCTTGCCCGCCGCGCCCTTCTCGCTCACCGCCAGGGCGCCCAGGTGGCCGATGGCCCACAACGCGACCTCACCGATCTCCGAGGCGCAGAGTTCGGCCAACTCCTCTGAGAACTCCGCGCCGATCTTCAGCACCGTCAACGAGTCTCTCGCCGCGCGTCCCACCAGCGGGTCGGCGTCGAGCAGCAGCTCCATCAACCGGCGCAGCGCCTTCTTCGAGGGCCCCTTCGCGAGGGCGAAGCGCAGCGCGGTGGTGGCCTCCATGCGAATCGCCGGCGGCTGCTTGGTGCCCAGGTACGTGATGATCAGATCCTGCGTGTCGGCCAGCTCGAGGAAGCCGAGGATCTTGATGATGCCGCGCACCGCGGGTTCGTCATCGGCTGACTTCTTCTTCGCCAGGAACTTCTCGCACTGCGTCTTCATCACGCGGCGTTCGGCCTCGCTCATGCTCCGCGCCTCCTGGCGCACCGAGAGCGCGACCTTGTTGATCGCGTCCCATGGCTGATCACGCAGGCCCTCGAGCGCCAGCTCGAAGCTCTGCCGGCCTCCGACCGCGGGCAGCAGCTGCGAGAGCACCGCGCGCACTTCGGGCGTGGCGTTGACCAGGCGGGCGCGGATCTCGGGCAACGCGTCTTCGCCCAGCTCGGCGATCGCGGCCCGGGCCTTGAGCTGCAGCTCCTTGCCGCGCGCGAGCGTCTCGAAGAGCACCGGCAGCGCCTTGACCGCGCGGATGCTGCCCAGCGCCTCCACGCCCGCCTCGGCGTAGGCGTCGATGGGGTCTTTCGCCATGGCGATGAGCCGCGCCACCACGCCCGCGTCTTTCACCTTCAGCTCACCGAGCACCACCGCGGCGGCGATGCGTTTGCGGGGTGACTCGTCGTCGAGCAGCTTCGCGATTCGCTCCAACGGATCCATAGGTGACCGACGCTAGACCTCCGCGGGCCTGAGTTGAACCAGCTGAGGTGTATGGCACCATGCCCGCCATGCGACGCCTTCTGATCTTGATCCTGCTGACTCCGCTGGCTTGCGTGACCCAGAAGACCTTCGACGCCCTGCAGACCGAACGCGACGGGCTGGAGACCACCCTGGAAGAGAAGAACAGGGCGCTGGCCGCGCTGGAGGCGAAGCAGAAGCGCCTGGCCGCCGACAAGCAGTCGCTCGAGGCCCAGCTCACCGACGAGCAGGAGAAGGCCAGAGCTCTGGGCGCCCGCATCGACAAGCTGCACGCCGACATGGCCGCGGTGACCAAAGACAAGAGCCGCCTGCAATCGTCGGTGGAAGACATGACCCGCGCCCTGGCCGAGCTGGAGAAACGCCGCGCCGAGGCCGAGGGCCGCATCGCCGAGTTCAAGAACCTGATCGCCCGGTTCCGCAGCTTGATCGACGCCGGCAAGTTGAAGGTGAAGATCGTCGAAGGCCGCATGGTGGTGGTGCTCGCCACCGACATCCTCTTCGCCTCGGGTTCGGCCAGCCTCTCCAAGGAGGGCAAGGCCGCCATCGCCGAGGTCGGCCAGGTGCTCGCGTCGATCCCCAGGCGTGGGTTTCAGGTCGAAGGCCACACCGACAACGTGCCCATCGCCTCGGCCCAGTACCCCAGCAACTGGGAGCTGGCCTCCTCACGCGCCATCACGGTGCTCAAGGCGATGGTCGAGGCGGGCCTGCCCGGCGAGCGCATCTCGGCCGCGTCGTTCGCCGAGACCCGCCCGGTGGCCTCCAATGACTCGAAGGAGACCAAGGCGCAGAACCGGCGCATCGAGATCATCATCGTGCCCGACCTCTCGCAGCTGCCCGGCTTCGAAGAGCTCAAGGCCCTCGACGCCAGGCAGTGACCCTCAGTTGCGGTGCTGCGGGTGACCCAGCCGCTCGAGGATCGCCCAGAGATCCTTGAGCGAGATCTCGTGTTTGGTGCCGCAGAACTGGCAGGTCACCGCGGTGCTGCCCAGGGTGTCGACGATGGTCTGCACCTCGGTCGCGCCCAGGCTCTCCAGCGTGGTCATCGCCCGTTCGTGGCTGCAGGTGCAGGCAAACCGCACCGGCGTCTCGATCATCGAAGGCACCCCGGGGAACAAGGCGGCCAGCAGTGCGTTCGCGTCGAGCGGGTCGGTCTTCTCCACCGCGTCGTGCAGCCGGCTCTCCAGATCGCCCGCGATGCGCTTGAGCGCCTCCAGGTCGGCGTCGGGCAACGCCTGCACCAGCACGCCCGCCACCTTGCCCAGGCCCTCCTTGCCCTCACGCTGAACCGTCAGCGCGACGCGGGTGGCCACCTGGTCGGAGGTCTTGAAGTAGTGATTCAGATCGTCTGCCAGGCGCATCGAGATCAGCTCGACCGACGAGCGGTAGTACTCGCCGCCCGTGTCGCGCAGCACCGAGATGAAGCCCGAGTTGCCCAGCGCGGCGCGCCACTGAAAGACGCCCTCCGAGAGCTCCATGTCGACGTCGGGGTTCTTCACGTACCCGCGAATGTCGCCCTCCGCAGCGGCATCGACGAAGAACCCGCGCATCGGCCCATCACACTCGAGCTGCAGGTTGATGCGCGTCTCGCCCTTCTGCAACGAGGCCATCAACGCGCCCCCCAGCAGGCCCTGGGCGAAGAGCGACGCCGAGGCCGCCTTGAGGTGATGCCGCTGCCGCCCATCGCGGGCAGTCTGGGTGAGCACCGCCACGGACACCTTCAGGTTGCTGTCCTGCAAGAGGGCTCGAACGATCGAGTCAGCCATCGGTAAGGCTCCATCGGAAAAAGAAAGGGGGGCGCCACTCGAAGAGAGTGCCGCCCCCCGTGAATCATGAACTGCTACCGCTTATTCGCAGTAGCCGCTGGTCGGGCTGCAGGTGCGGCCCATCGGGCAGGCAGGAGCGCCCACCGCGTTGCACGCGCGGTCGCAGATGCCGTCGATGCTCGAGCCACCGTCCGCCAGGCCGTAGGCCGCGCAGACGAAGCCGGCACGGCAGGTCGACTGACCACCGTCCGACGCGGGGCAGCCACGGAAGCAGGCCGTGTTGTTCGCGCCGATGCCGAAGCACTGCGAACCACCGTCAGCGCTGCAGTCGCTGTCGCCCGCACACTGGAACCGCGTGCAGTAACCGCCGGTGAAGCCGCTCGCGCCACCGTCAGGCAGGGTGGGCGGGAAGCAGTCGGCGATGGCGCCGGTGGGGACGCTGCAGTCAGCGGCCACGGTGCACGCTTCGCCCACGGAGGTGGGAACCGGCGCCTCGGGAGGCACGCAGAAGCCGTCGGTCGAGGTCATGCGGCCGCCGTCGGGCAGACCGGTCACGTACGGCTCACAGAGGAACCCGTTGCGGCAGGTGGACTGACCACCGTCGCGGGAGTCAGCGCACTTGGCCACGCAGATGCTTGGATCGTCTCCGGTGAAGTCGATGCACAGCGCGCCCGCGTCGCTGGAGCACTCGCTGTTGCTGAGGCAGCCCTGCTTCGAGCAGGAGCCGCCCAAGCTCTCCCAGCTGTAGTTGAACTCGCGGCTGAGGCAGACGCCGCCGGTCTCGGGCGGGTTGATGCACTGGGCGGTGCTGGTGCAGGCGTTGCCGACCTTGTCGGCAGGGACGCCGGCGTCGACCTCCGGGGGGGGGTTGATCCAGCAGGCGTTGTTGTTGCCGACGCGGTAGCAGCCGTAGCCAGGCGTACGGCACACGTCGCCAGCGCCGCTGGCGCTGCAGTTGTCCCAGCAAATGGTGTCGGCTTCGCCGTACGCGGGCAGCAGGCCGACGCAGGTCGAGCCGGTCGGGCACGAGGTGCCGGCCGTGCCGCAACGCAGGGTGCAGTAACCGCCGGCGTAGGTGCCGTTGCCGCTGGTCGTGGTCTTCTTGCAGATCGCGCTCGGACCGAGCGAGCCCATGCCAGAGCCCTGGCACTCCATGTCGGTCGAGCAGGCTTCTCCCACCTTCTTCGAGCCGATTGGCACTTCGCACACGCCCGCGGTGCACAGCTCGCCCGAGGCGCAGGCAGCGCAGCGCGCTTCATTGCGGCCGCAGTTGATCACCGAGGTGCGGGACAGGGCCACGCAAGCGCCGCTGGGGAGCAGGCAGCCGTCGCAGCCGCCTGCGTCCATGCCGCCCGTGCCACCGCCCGTGCCGCCGCCCGTGGTGCCGCAGGTGGAGGTGGCGGAGTTACAGGTCGAGCCTTGCATCGCGCAATCGCTGCAGGTGTTTCCCGCCGATCCGCAGGTGGTGTTGTTGTTGTTGTTGGGCTTCTTGACGCAGGTGCCCTTGGTGTCGCAGCAGCCGTCACAGTTCTGCGGGCCACACTTGGGAGGGCTACAGGAGGGGGTAAATGCGACCACGAAGCCAACCAGGGCTCCGAGCGCGAGTGCTCTAACGTTCATCGGGCTACTCCTACGTCGTGGTGTTCAGCGCTGACCGGGCTCGGCGCTGATGTCGTGAAAGGTGTATCGGTTGAATGGCGGGGCACAAAACAGAAAGCCGACTACTTCGTCAAGTGCTCTTCCGAAGCGCCGGCACGCTCCTGCCTCTCGAAAACGCACCCTACTTCGACTCGTGAAGCGCGCGCCAGCGGTCGGGAAGTGTCGATCTGCTCGGCGAAACCAGCGTTCGAAAAACACCGCCGCGCCGCTTGAAAAGAGGCACGGCGGCGGCACTTCAGGCGATGGGGCTGCAGCTCAGAACGGAATGTCGTCAGCCGGGGGAGGACCGCCCATGTCATCGGGAGGTGCTCCGCCGCCGGACTCATTGCCACCGGTCGACTCAGGGCGCGAACCGCCGGCCTGGTAACCGCCGCCTGCGTCAGCCGAGCGGCCGCCGGGCGCACCACCGAGGAACTGCACGGTGTTGGCGACCACTTCGGTGGTGTACTTCTTCTGGCCTTCTTTATCGGTCCACTCGCGCGTCTGAAGGCGGCCTTCCACGTAGCACTGGCGGCCCTTCTTCAAGTACTCGCCGCAGAGCTCAGCCAACTTGCCCCAGACCACGATGCGGTGCCACTCGGTCTTCTCGACCTTCTGCTGAGTGGTCTTGTCGTTCCACGACTCGCTGGTGGCGATGTTGAAGTTCGCGACCGCTTGCCCGCCGGGCGTGAAGCGCACCTCGGGATCTTTGCCGAGGTTGCCGATGAGAATGACCTTGTTGATGCCTCCTGCCATGGTGTTGCTCCTTTCGAGAACCTCTCCGTTGCGGAGAGGTTGTGGTGGAGCGCAGGCAATAGCATGGGGGTCCGACAAGTGGATCCGGAACCCGGACGCCACTCATCGTTCCAAAGGGTTACCCGCCGGGCGTGGCCGCGGTGGTGCCGCTGGGCGCCTCGGGGTTCACCGGAACGATCAGCACCGGGGCGAGCCCGGGGGCCTTCGCTTCGGCGATCTTGAGCGAGAGCGTGGTCTCGAGCCCCTTGGCGAACATCACCATGGTGGGGTCGGCCGCGCCTTGCGACTGCCGCAGCACGGCCCAGAGCGGCGCTTCAGGCTGCGCCGCCTTCACCAGGCCGCGCACCAGGCAGTCGATCACCACCGCCCGCTCGTTCTCGGGAGTGGACTTGAGGGCGAGCAGCAGCTCCTGCGGAGCATCGGTGGCCACCACGGCCAGCTGCTCCGAGAGCCACGCCGAAGCGCGTTCGTCGCTCGCGTCGACGCGCACGAACTCGAACAGCCGTGAAGCGGCGTCGACGTTGCCCGCCGAAGCGAGCTCCACCAGCGAAGGCAGCACGGGCAGATCGAAACCCGCCTCGAGCGAGGCCTTCTTGATGCGCCCGTACACGTCGTCGGTGGCCAGCGCGCTGTCGAGCAGCGTGCGCACGTTGGCACCCTCACGCGGATCAGATTGGTAGAGCGCGTCGGCGATGATCGCCCGCACCGCGGGATCCTTCTCGCTGCGCCAGGCCGTGCGCAGCAGCGCCACGTTGCGCTTCTCGCCCTTCTGCGCGAGGCCCACGTAGGTCTGCAGGCGAAGCTTCAGCTCAGCGAACGGGCCCACCACGTTGGAGGGCGTCAGCGCGGCGACACCCGCCGACGGGCCGCCCTTCGAACCAGACGCTGCGACCGCCGCACCGAGCGCGTCGATGTTGGGCACCACCGTGCCCGCGCGGCCGGAGAAGTCGTTGACCATGATGGAGAACACGAACCGTTCGCCGCCGACCGACTGCACGTAGCCTGAGAGCGCCGAGACCGTCTCGAGCGTGCCCGTCTTCGCGCGCAACATGCCCACCGCGTCACTGCCTTCGAAGCGGTACTTGAGCGTGCCGTCTTTGCCGGCGATGCCCACCGACGAGATGAACTCGGGCATCACCTGGAAACGCGACATCATGTGCACCAGCAGCTTGTTGGTCTGCGCGGCGGAGAACCGGTTGGCGTCGTTGAGGCCCGAGCCGTTCTTCATCACGTAGCTGCCGCGCACGATGCCCACGTCGCGCTCGAGGAAATCTTCCACCACGTCGATGCCCTTGGCGTGGCTGCCGGGCACCCCACGGCCTTCGGCGCCGAGCGTCTTGATCAGCTGCTCGGCCACGAAGTTCGAGGAGTGTTTGTTGAGCTTCTTGAGCACGATGTCGAGCGTGTCGCTCTGGGCCACGTGCAGCATCTTCTGGCCGTAGGGCACCACGCCGCCGCGCAGCCGGGGCTTGACCTTCACGCCGCGCTGGGTGAGCAACGCCCGCAGGGTGAAGCCGAAGTAGAGGCCGGGCTGGTCGATCTTCTTCCACACCGACCAGGTGCCCTTGTCGGAGGGCACCACGCCTTGCGCTTCGATCTTCTGGCGAATGCGATCCTTGTCGATGGTGCTGGCGACGGTGAAGCGGCGCTGCGTCTTGGTGCCGGTGGCCACGTCGCCTTCGATCACGAAGTAGTCGGAGGGCGGCTCGACCTCGATGGTCGCCTTGCCGCCGACCTGTTCCGCGGGGCGCAGGTAGACGCCCACGGTGTTCCAGTTGAGCGAGAGCGCGCCGGTGGGGGCGAGGTACGCCTTGTCGCCGTACTCCTGATCGAAGCCGGGCGGCAGGCGCTCGGTGTCGAACCACGAGTCATCGACCACGATCTCGTTCACCTCTTTGAGGCCCGCGTGCACCAGCTCGCTGACCATGCCGTAGAGGCGCTCGGTGGTGATGCTCGGGTCGCCGCGGCCGCGCACGTAGAGGGTCTTGGCCTTGCCGTCCTTGAACTCCTGATCGACGAGGAACTCGGTCTCGAAGCGGTACTCGGGGCCCAGGCGCGAGATGGCCGCGGCGGCGGTGAACAGCTTCACGTTCGACGCGGGGTTGAGCAGCTCGTCGGGATCGCGTGAGAACACCACGGCCCCGTCTTCGAGGCTGCGCACCTGCACCGAGACGCGGGCGTTGCGCAGGCTCGACTTCTCCAGCACGGACTCCATCGTCTTCTTGAGCGCCTCGCGATCGGACGAACGCGGAGGTGCCGCAGGAGCTGCGACGGCGACGAGAAGAAGGAGTGCTGCGAGTTGTGTGGAACGCATCGGGGTGAGTGGAGTTAACTGCCTTTCAGGCTCGGCGCGAAAGTCTGGCGCCATTTTCCGGGAGGGATCACCCATGGCTGAGAACCTCAAGGTGTCGGACATCATCCCCGCTCCACCTGAGCGCGTGTACAGCGCGTGGCTCGACCCAAAGGAGCACGCGCGCATGACCGGCGCCATCGCCACCGATGAAGGGGATGGGCGATTCAGCGCCTGGGATGGGTACATCACCGGAAGGACCGTGTCCTCCGTGCCGCACTCGAAGATTGTTCAGGCGTGGCGCACCACTGAGTTTCCCAGCGATCTGCCTGATTCCGTTCTCACGATTTCGTTCGCGAAGGTGGACGGGGGAACGAAGGTGACAGTGGTGCACGAGGAACTTCCTGAGGGGCAAAGCGAGGCGTACGCGCTGGGTTGGGATGAACACTATTTCGCACCAATGAAGGCTTTCTTCGGCTCCCCGATGGAGCAGGTGCGGGAGGTGAGTGAACGGATCACCCAACAGTTCGAGGCGGCGACCGAAGACGCGATGCGGGTGGTCGAAGACGCCCGCACCAGCGCTCGCAAGCAGGCGGTCAAGGCCGTGCAGGCGGTGAAGAAGGTGCAGAAACGCGCCTCGGCGCAGCTCAAGGCGGTCGGTCAGAAGGTACAGGCGCTGGTGAAGGGCGCTCAGAAGAAGGCGAAGAAGCCCGCTGCGAAGAAGAAGAAGGCTGTTTCGAAGGTGGCTTTGAAGAAGGTGCCGAAGCCGGCTGTGAAGAAGAAGGTCGCGAAGAAGATCGCGAAGAAGAAGTCCAGGCGGTGATTCGAAGCCCTCACCCTGACCCACCCTGACCCTCTCCCGGGGGGGAGAGGGAATGGCGTTCATTTCTTCTGCCGCCGGGCCTGCTCCTGTTTGCCCTTCCGGGTGAACAGGGGCCCCAGCGTCATGGCCGCCGCGGGAAGAAAGGTGGCGAAGCGGGCCACCGCCCCCCGGCCGAAGGGGATGGGCAGCTCGAGGGGTGCGTTCGGTAACACCTCGTCGATGATCGCCCGCTCGATGTCCTCCACGGTGAGGGCGCGCGGGCCGGAGAAGGTCATCGCCGCCTGCTCGTAGCCGACCTGCAGATCGAGCATCGGGGTCTGCACGGCGTCGGGCATCACCAGGCTCACCTTCACGCCCTTGGGCCGCAGCTCCTGCGCGACGGCCAGGGTGAAGCCGCGCACCGCGAACTTGCTGGCCGAGTACAGGCTCAGCCCCGGCACGGGAGCGAGCGAGGCCAACGAGCCGATGTTGATGAGGTGCCCCCGGCCCTGCCCCACGAAGTACTTCGCGCCGACGCTCACGCCGTGCATCAGGCCTTTGACGTTGATGTCGAGGTGCCGATCGATCTGCGTGGCGTCGAGCTCCCACGACCAGCCGGGCAGCAGGTAGCCGGCGATGTTCATCAAGACGTCGAGGCGGCCGAACGCGGCCACGGTGGCGTCGAGGGCGCGTTGCCAGTCGGCACCGTCGCGCACGTCGAGGCGGCGGCGGATGACCTGGGTCTCGCTCCAGCCGTCGGCCCGGGCGGCGTCGGTGAGGCCCTGTTCGTTGATGTCGGTGGCGACCACCTGATGGCCCAACGAAGAGAGGGCACGCGTGAGGTGGCGGCCAATGCCGCTGGCACAACCCGTCAGCAGAAAGACATCGCTCATGGGTGCGTTCTACGACTGCCCGGAGGGAAGTGGCATCTCGACTCGCTCGATGCGAACGGTGGTCAGTGCCTTTCGCTCCGTACGTTTCGCCCGCCCTCACACGACGGCCAGGCCGACTCCTGCTAGACGCGCCGGATGATTCGTCGCTCGTGGATCTTCGCGTGGTGTGTGGCGGGCCTGTGGGCCTGCACGGCGCCGTCGGGTTGTGCGTGCGGCGGGTTCACGCCGCTCCCGCAGGGTTCGTACACGGGTACCAAGCTCAACGCCGCGGGGGCCGCGCGCATGTCGTCGCAGGGCTTCACCACCCTCAACGCCAATGCCGCCTCGATCCTCGCGTTCTTCGCGCCCGGCGGCGTGCTGCAGGTTCCGGTGCCCTGCAGCATCGAGCAGACGAGCATCCTTGGATTTCCCGTGGTGCAGTTGGCGGTCGCCGACACGGGGTCGCTGGGCTGCAACGCAGAGAGCTGCGGCCGCATGAACGGCACGTGTGACCCGAACATCGACGTAGGCCAGGCCGTGACGCTCAACTTCACCTCGCTCACCTTCGCCCCCAAATCGCCCGACATTCTCGAAGCGAAGGTGACCGCCACCGTGGCGACGGGACCGATTCCGATCTCCTCGCGCGGCGGCGGCGCTTCGGCGCTGTGCTTCTTCAACGGCAGGGCGAAGTTCACCGTCGATCTCGACACCGCGCGCGCGGCACCTTCGAGCACCGACCTCGCGCTCGACATCAAGTTCGCCATCGACACGAAGTGGGATCAGCTCCTTTCGCTCGAGGTCGCGAACATCGGCAACACGCAGGCGTGTTCGGGCAGCGTGATGCCGCCCAACTGCATCGATCCCAACGACATGCTGATCCTCAACGAGGGCTGCAGTGCTCTCGACATCGCCCGCATCGGCGCCGTGAAGTCGCTGCTGATCAACCAGCTCACCGCCTCGCTCAAGACGCAGATCACCGACGCGCTCGCCGAGGCCAACTGCGCTTCGTGCGGCCCGATGGGTGAGTGCCCCTCGTTCGATGGCGGCGCCGGCGTAGCGACCTCGAGCTGCGAGCCCGATGCGGGGGTCTGCCTCGATTCGGCGACGGGGAAATGCGTACCCGGGCTGCTGGGCGCGGAGGGCCGGCTGGAGGTCGGGCAGGCGCTCGGCACGCTGGGCGCTCCGATCGATTCGGCCATCGAACTCTCCTTCGGCGCGGGTGGCAGCGCGGAGGCCAGCGCGACCGGTCTGACGGTGGGCCTGCGCGGTGGCGCCAAAGAAGTGGTGGTGGCTGACTGCGTGGCGCCCGCGACGCGCCCTGCCCCGCCGATGTTGGCGCTGCCTGACTTCGAGCTCGACGCGCCCGCGCCGTATGACGTGGGCATCTCGGTCTCCGGGCAGATGATCAGCGAGGTGCTCTTCCGCGCGCAGCAATCGGGGGCCCTGTGCCTGGAGATCAGCAATGAAACGGTCAGCGCGCTCGAGTCGGGCGTGCTGGCCACCCTGCTCCCTTCGCTGGGGCTGCTCACCGACGGCAAGAACGTGCCGCTGCGCATCGTGATCAGGCCGGTGACGCCGCCCACCGCGGTGGTGGGTGAAGGCACCGTCGACCCCGATGGCCGGCCGCTCGATCCGCTCCTGCGCCTCAACTGGCGCGACCTGGAGATCGACGCCTACGCGCTGCTCGATGACCGCCAGGCGCGCCTCTTCACCGTGGCCGCCGACCTCTCGCTGCCGCTGGGTGTGACGCTCGACGGGTGCTCCGGCGTGACGCCGGTGGTGGGCAGCCTCACGGGCGCCATCACCAACGTGCGGGTGAAGAACTCGGAGATCCTGGCCGAGCCGCTGACCGTCTTGCAGAACCTGGTGCCTTCGTTGCTCACCCTGGCTGAGCCGCAGCTCGCCACGGGGCTGACCAGCTTCACCATTCCCGCGTTCAACGGCTTTCAGCTGCAGCTGGTCGGCGCACGCGGCATCGGCCGGGTGTCGGGCAGCATGACCTACAACCACGTCGGCCTGTACGCCGAGCTGCTCTCGGGCGGTCAGATGTGCAAGGCGAAGGCGAAGCACGTCTCGTCGGAGCTCATTCGCTCGGCGGTGAAGTCGAACGACGCCGCGTCACTGGAGGCGCGCGTCGGTCAGCAGTACTCGTGGCGGGTCGACAAGGGGCTCTGGTCGACCTGGCAGAAGACCGACTCGATGGGCCGGCTGCAGGTGCAGCACCCGCGGCTGATTCTCGGTGGTGAGCACGTGATCGAAGTGCGCACGGCTGAAGGTGAATCTCAACAAGTCGTCGTTCGCTGAATCACGAGCAGCGAGCTCAACGAGCTCCCTCTCCCCGAGGGGGAGAGGGTTGGGGAGAGGGCTATCCCCTCTTCCTCTCAGCCCCTCAGCGCCGCAATCGCCGCCTTGTAATCAGGGGTCTTGAACACCGCATTCCCCGCCACCAACACGTTCGCCCCGGCCGCCACCACCTGCTTCGCAGTGACCGGGTTGATGCCCCCGTCGACCTCGATGTCGACCTGCAGCCCCCGCGCATCGATCATCGCGCGCAGCCTGCGCACCTTGTCGACGGTGGCCGGAATGAACGCCTGCCCACCGAAGCCGGGGTTGACTGACATCAGCAGCACCTGGCTGACCTCGCTGAGCACCTCTTCGAGGGTCGACAACGACGTGCTGGGGTTGAGCACCACCGACGGCTTCGCTCCCGCCGCGCGGATCTGCTGCAGCGTGCGGTGCAGGTGCGCGCAGGTCTCCTGGTGCACGGTGATGATGCTCGCGCCCGCCTTCACGAAGTCGTCGATGTACTTCTCGGGCTCGACGATCATGAGGTGCACGTCGAGCGGGAGCGTGGTGGCGCGCTTGACGGCCTCCACCACCAGCGGCCCGATGGTGATGTTGGGCACGAAGCGGCCATCCATCACGTCGACGTGCACATAGTCGGCGCCAGCCGTCTCGAGGGCCTTCACCTCGTCGTGCAGCCGGCCGAAGTCCGCCGAGAGAATCGAAGGCGCGATGCGCACGCGGTTCGTCATGAGCCCTTGGTACCGCTCCCCTTCGGCGGAGTCGAGCCTCTCAACGGGTTGGTCACCGTGGTTGCTCCGACCGCCCCGAGGGAGGAACATCACGCTCGTGGATCACGACCAGGATGAGAAGACCTCGCCGTCCATGTCTCCGCTGAAGCAGGCTCTCCGGCGCGTCGACAAGCTGCAGGCGATCCTGGAGGTGGCCAAGGCCATGGCCGCGGCGCACAGCCTCGATGAGCTGCTCCCCCTCATCCTTCGTGAAGCCGCGCGGGTGGTCGAAGCAGACCGCTGCTCGCTCTTCATCCTCGATCGCCAACGCAACGAGCTGTGGAGCCGCGTCGCCCAGGGCGCCAAGCAGGAGATCCGCGTGCCGCTGGGCCAGGGCATCGCGGGCTCGGTGGCGCAGAAGGGCGAAGTGGTGAACCTGCGCGACGCCTACGAAGACCCGCGCTTCAACCGCGATTGGGATCTCAAGACCGACTACCGCACCAAGAGCGTGCTCTGCGTGCCGATGCGCGACACCAGGGGTGAGGTCACCGGCGTCATCCAGGCCCTCAACGCGGTCGGCGGCGTCTTCGACGAAGAAGACGAAGAGCTGCTCATCGCCCTCGGCGGGCAGGCGGCGCAGGCCATCGAGAACGCCATGCTGCACGAAGACATCAGCCGCCTGTTCGAGGGCTTCGTGCAGGCCTCGGTGATGGCCATCGAGTCGCGCGACCCCACCACCGCCGGTCACTCGGGCCGGGTGGCGTCACTCACCGTGTCGCTGGCGGAGGCCACCGAGCAGTCGCCGGGCGGGCCGTTCAAGGATCTCAAGTTCAGCTCCGAGCAGCTTCAGGAGATCCGCTACGCGTCGTTGCTGCACGACTTCGGGAAGATCGGCGTGCGCGAGCCCGTGCTGGTGAAGGCCGAGAAGCTGTACCCGCATGAACTCGAGGTGCTCAAACATCGCTTCGATCTCGCGCGGAAAGATCGGCAGATGGCCTCGATGATGCGGCGCCTCGACGCGGTGAAGCTGCGCGGCGAGCGTGCGGTCGAGGAGATCGAACTCGAGGAGAACGAGCGGCTGGTGCGTGAACTCAAGGAGATCGATGAGGCGCTGGAGTTCGTGCTCCAGTGCAACCGGCCCACCGTGCTGGCGCAGGGCGGGTTCGAGCGGCTCACCGGCTTGGCCGGGCTCTCGTACAACGACTCGCGCGAGCGGCCGCAGATGCTGCTGACGCCCAATGACGTGCAGGTGTTGTCGATTCCACGCGGCTCGTTGTCACCCACCGAGCGGCGTGAAATCGAGTCGCACGTGACGCACACGTTCCGGTTCCTCTCGCAGATCCCGTGGACCAAGACGCTCAAGCGCGTGCCGGAGATCGCCTACGCGCATCACGAGAAGCTCGATGGCAAGGGGTACCCGCGGGCGGTCTCTTCGGAGCAGATCCCCGTGCAGTCGAAGATGATGGCGATCTCCGACATCTACGATGCGCTGACCGCGAGCGACCGGCCGTACAAGAAGGCCGTGCCGCACGATCTCGCCCTCGACATTCTGCGGAAGGAATCGGAGAGCGGGCAGCTCGACAAGGATCTGTTCAGGATCTTCGTCGAGGCCGACGTGCCCAAGCGTGCGCTCAAATCGAAATAAGGCCCCCTCGCCTTGCGAAGCGGGGAGAGGGTTGGGGTGAGGGGCCACAAGCACCAGCACGACCAAGACCACGCATGGGGGAGGCGTACCGTTGTCGCGTGCTCAGCGCGGCCCCTCACCCCGACCCTCTCCCCGCTCGCGCAGGGAGAGGGAGACAGGAATTACATCTCGATGGTGTGAAGCCGCAGAGAGTTGATGCGGCCGGCCTGCCCGACAGGCGCACCGAACACGATCACGATGCGATCGCCGCGCTTGGCGAGCCCACGCGCGAGCAGCTCTTCCTCCACGCGCTGCACCATCTCTTCGGTCTCCTGCACCGGCTCGAGCACGCGCGGCATCACGCCCCACAGCAGCGCCAACCTGCGGCGCACTTCCTGGTTGGGTGAGAACGCGATGATCGGCATCTGCGGGCGGTAGCGCGAGAGCAGCCGCGCCGTGGTGCCGGTCAGGGTGAACGCGACGATCAACGCCGCCCCTGCTTCACGCGCCGCGCGGCACGCCACGCCGCAGGTGACGTCGGGGAAATCGGCGGGGATCTTCACCGGCTCGCCGCTCCCGATGCGGGGGAACGACTGACGCATCGCCGACTCGGCCGCCTCGACGATGCGGCTCATCATCTCGACCGACTCGATGGGGTAACGCCCCGAGGCCGACTCGCCCGAGAGCATCACCGCGTCGGTGTTGTCGAAGATCGCGTTGGCCACGTCGCTCGCCTCGGCGCGCGTGGGCCGGGGGTGCTCGATCATCGAGTTGAGCATCTGCGTCGCCACGATCACCGGCATGCCGCGCTGGTTGGCCCTACGAATGATGTCCTTCTGAATCGCGGGCACCTCCTCGGGGGGAATCTCCACGCCGAGGTCACCTCGGGCCACCATCACGCCGTCGGTCTTGTCGAGGATCGCGTCGAGCCGGGCGATCGCCTCGGGCTTCTCCAGCTTCGCGATGATGGGCACCACCCTGCCGAACTCCTGCATCGCCTGGCGGCACTGGTCGATGTCTTCCGGCGTGCGCACGAACGAGAGCGCCACCATGTCGACGCCGTTCTTCAGGCCGAAGATCAGATCTTCTTTGTCCTTCGCGGTGAGGGCCTCGGCCTTCAGCGCCACGCCAGGCAGGTTGATGCCCTTGTTGTTCTTGAGCGTGCCGCCGTGAATGATCTCCGTGCGGATCAGCATCTTCTTGTCGGTCTGCAGCACCTTGAGCTCGAGCAGGCCGTCGTCGACGAGGATGCGATCGCCCACGTTCACGTCGGAGGCCAGATGCGGGTACGTCGTGCCGACCAGGTCGACCGTGCCGAGGTGGGTCTCGTCCATCGTGATGGACAGCTCCTTGCCCTCGACCAGCTCGACCGAGCCCGTCACCAGCTTGCCCGTGCGGATCTTCGGGCCCTGGAGATCGCCCAGAATGCCCACCGCCTTCCGCACCTTGAGCTGCGCCGCTCGAAGCCGCTCGATGGTCAGCAGGTGATCAGCGTGTGTTCCATGGCTGAAGTTGAGCCGCGCCACGTCCATCCCGGCGTTGATCAGCTTCTCCAGCATCTCCTGCGAGTTGGTGGCCGGCCCCAGCGTGCAGACAATCTTCGCGCGTCTCATTCGTGGGGTTATACGGACGAGGGTGTTGCTCTTCCAGAAGCGCTTTCATGTCGGCATCGTCGATGGCGCAGTGCGTCTCACCTTTCGCCTCTGGGAGAAGCCCCACGTCAAAGTGGGAGGTCGGTACCGCGTTCACCCGATCGGCGTGGTCGAGGTGCACAGCGTCGACTCGGTGAAACTGGCTGACATCACGGAGCTCGAGGCGCAGGAAGGCGGTTTCGCGTCGCGCGACGAGCTGCTCGCGTACATGGCGCCGGTGGCGAAGAAGGCGCTGACACCCGCCACGCCGGTGTTTCGGGTGGGCTTCGTGCATGGCGGCGACGGCGATCGGGTAGCCATCGCTTTGGACAGCGAGCTGACGGATGAAGCGTTGGCTGACCTGGGCAAGCGGGTGGAACGCCTCGAGCGCGACGGCACGTGGGTGCGCAAGGTGATGGAGCTGATCGGCAAACACCCGCGTGTCGCGGCCTCGCAGTTGGCCAAGAAGCTGGCGCGCGAGACCGAGCCTTTCAAGATCGACGTGCGCAAGCTCAAGAAGCTGGGTCTCACGCAGTCGTTCGAGGTCGGGTACGAGGTTTCGCCCCGTGGGCAGCGGTACCTCGCGCTGACGGCGAAGAAGAAGAAGAGGTAGCCCTCTCCCCCTCGGGGGAGAGGGGGTTGGTCGGCTAGCGGCGCAGCAGCTCCTGCAGGTGTTGCCGCTCCCAGGCCATCGCCGCGGCGTACTTGGGGAAGGCGCGTTCGCGATCACGAAAGGCCCGCGGGTGATGCACGTGCCGGCCGGTGTCGCGATCACTGGGGAAGAGCTGGTGGAGCATCTCGTGGAAGACGATGAACTCCACGAAGAAGCGCGGCACGTCGGGCCGGTCGAGCGCGGGGTGAATGCGAATCTCGCGCGCCTTGTGATCGTACACCCCCAGGCGGATCGACTTTCGCCGCCGCTTGCTGGTGTTGCGCCCCCACCCGATGCGGGCCACCACCGCGTTGTCGAAGTGCGCGGCGTTCATGCTCACGAAGAGATCCTGCAGATCGAAACACGCCCCGCGTGACTCGAGCAGGGAGAGCTTGGTGGGAATCGCCCGAATGCGCTTCTGCTGGGCGGCGATGTAGTCGTCGAGCTCGACGCCCGCGCTGGTCTTGCCGCGCCCGGCGTAGTCGGCGATCGACTGCACCACCTCGACCGGCGCATCGAGGAACATGTGGTGCGCGCGGATCTTCAGCAGCGGCGGCTGGCGCCGGAAGCTGATCATCGTCGAGCGGTTGTCGTGCACCGTCAGCAGCACCTTGAGCTCAGGGCCGAGCACCTCGGCGATGCGCGCGGCCAGCGCGCGAGCCCGGGCCAACGTCTCCTGCCGGGTGGGCAGGCGTTCGGCCACCTCGAGCAACGCGACCGGCACGGCCTTGAGCAGGGGCGGCGGGTCGGGCTGCACCGGCTTCGAGGGCTCGACCGGCGCGCGCGCGGGCACGCTGGCCGGGCGCGAGAGCCTCCCGAAGAGATCCAACTGACGCGGCGCGAGCTGCACGAGGTCCCGTTGTAGCGAAAGCGAAGCACCCTGAAAACAACCAGCGCCCGACCCCACTGCAGGGTCGAGCGCCGGGTGTTTCAACCTCGCCTGAGAACTACCAGGCGCTGCCGAAGATGTCGTACAGACCGCGCATCATCTCCAGCGTGCGGGTCGAGCCACGCAGGTCGGTCTCCCACTGGGCTGCCGTCTTGCCGTCGACCGGCGCGTTGGCGGCCAGGGCGGCCTCCCACTTGGTCTTCGCGAGCGCCGCACGCTCGACCATCTCGACACCGGCGGTGGGCACCAGCTGGCCCGTCTTCTTCATCGCCGCGTACACGTAGCCGCCGCCGAACGGATCCTCGTAGGTGACGACCGAGAAGCCGGCCGCCGGGGTGAGGTTGTCGCCCGAGCCCAACCGGAAGACCTGGTTGAAGTTCGCGAACTCGAGGTTGAAGTTGGCCGTGAAGAACGCCATCGACCAGACCTGAGCGTAGAACCGCGAGCTCCAGGTCGAGACGGGGGCCACCTTCGACATCACCATCGGCTGACCCGAACCGTCGACCGGAACGACCGGGGCCGCGGGGTAGACGAAGCCGGGGATGAAGTCCTGAGCGCGGATGTAGGTGGGCAGCTGAATGAGCGCCGTGCCGTCAGCCTGCTTGGCCATCTGGGGCGAGTAGTACGAGACGTTCTGGGTCCAGTAGTTGTTGAAGAGCGGAGCCAGCTCGAGGTTGAACGTCGTGTAGTACGGCAGCGAGTACCGCAGCGCATCGGAGCCGCGGTCGACGCCGAGGAAGTTCGTCTCGCTGGTGGTGAGCGCGAGCATCGCCGCGTACACGTCCCAGAAGTGGCCGGCCTCGTTGACGCGCGAGAAGCCGTCGTAGCCGAACGTGTCGTAGACGGTGAACATGCTGCGGCCGGGGCCGCGGGGCACGTAGGCGATGTCTGAGTAGCCACCGTTCAGGGGGTTCTGGAGCGACGTCTTCAGCGCCGCTTCGCTCGCGGCCGGGAGACGAACGTTCTGCGGGTCACCCGTGGGCACGTACTCCCAGCTGCCGTCGGTCTTTTTGCCGTGGTAGCCGGCGCTCGGGATCGAGATCTGCTGCATCAGCAGGTTCGTCGAGTCGATCACCGCCATCGTCCAGTAGTTCTGCCAGATGGGGTCGCCGAGGCCGTAGAACTTGTCCATCTCCTCGGGGGTCAGCTGGTAGTACTTGGCCAGGTAGAAGATGTTGAAGAGCCACTGCTGGTAGACGTTGGGGATGTTCCCGAGGAAGCGGCCGAACTTGCCCGACGCAACCGCCGCCGGCGAGTAGATGAGGCGGTCGCGGCGGAAGTTCGAGAACACGTACGACTGGTTGAAGCGCTCCATCCACTTCGAGGTCATCTCGAAGACGTCGGCGCCCTGGTCGTTGCGGTTGCACAGCAGGTTCGCGCCGACTTCGTAGTCGGAGCAGAACATGTAGGGCACCTCGACCGGCACGTTCGCACCACCGGCCGCGTTGATGATGTCGCGAGCGCGGGCGTAGTCGTTCTCAGACAGACCCGACTGCGAGAGGTTGAACCTCTTGAGCTCCTCTTCGATGCGCTTGTAGTGAACCGACATCTCGCTCCACTTGCGGAACGAGCGGTTCTTCATGCGCGAGATGCCCTGGTCGAGCATGCCTTCGAACGACGGCTGCTGGTCCGCGAAATGGAAGGGCAGCGTCGTGTAGTGGTACTTGTCGGTGTAGAACGACGAGGCCGGGGTGTAGTGCTCGACGTGCGCCAGCGGAATCTCGACCTGCGCGCCGCGCACGGTGAAGACCTTCGCCTGGTTGTCGAGCGGCACCGTGATGTTGGGGCTCTCGTAGTTGGGGCGCAGCTCGTTGAAGACCTCGACCCAGCCCGGCTCGAAACCACCGGAGTAGGCGAAGAGAATCGCCGCTTCGTCGTACTTGCCGGTGCCGCGGTTCTGCGCGTTGACGCGCGCGCCGTAGTCCATGATCGACGAGTAGGTGTACTCGTACATCGAGGCGTCGAGCTGGCGCTGGTTGGGCTTGGCGGCATCCGACAGGTTCTGCGGCGTCACGGGCAACACGCGGCGGCCACCGACGTTGACACCGATGGTCTCCTTGCGGAGATCCCAGTAGCCGTCGTGGTAGTTGAGCGCGTCAGCCGAGGCGACGAAGTTGTGCATGAGGCCGACCGTGTGGCCGATCTCGTGCTCGGTGACCGAGCGGTAGGCCTCGCGGCGCAGGCTGTTGTAGACCTCGGCCTTCGCGTTGGTGAGCGCCAGCTCGTCAGACTGACCCTGCTGCTTGAACTTGGTGACGAGGCTGGTCTGCAGCGCGACCTTGCGCTGGGCGAGGCCGAAGTAGTCTTCGTCGCTGTAGGAGAACTCGAAGAAGCAGCCGATCTTCGGGTCAGGGGTGTTGCGCGACCTGGTGATCGCCGCCTCGATGGGGTCGTTGCCCAGCAGCAGGTTGCGCGCGACCGTGCGGTAGAACGCCGAGTCGGTCTGCACCTTGGCCTGGAAGCCCTTGTTGGTGGTGAGCGACTGAATGGCGACGCGCACCTCAGGCAGGTTGACGAGCTCTTCCTCGAGTGAGGGGTTGCCCTTGATCAGCTGGTCGACCACCGCGCGGCGGTTCTCCTTGGCGAGCGGCAGGCTGCCGTTCTGACGCCACTGGTTCGAGAGGGTCTTCAGCTTGCCATCGAGGTTGCCGAACGAACCGGTGGGCCGGGTGGCCTCGGAGACGAGGGGCTGCTGCGAGTTCCACGGCCCGTTCGCCGGGCGGCGGGGGTCGGTGGGGTTCAGGTTCGCCGCGACGTAGTCCTTGATGTCCTTGCCGGTGATGAGCTCGCTCAAGGTGAGCTCACCGCTGACGACGTCGATGACCTGCTGCGAGCTGCCAGACCAGGTGTCGAGGCCCGGGCCGTACACGTTGGCCGCTGCCTTGACGATCATTCCGGTCTCGGGGTCCATCGAGGACGGGCCGAGGCCGAGCAGACCGCCGGCGTTCTGATCGACGTAGGGGATCATGTGGTAGCGCAGGTCACCGATGCGCGCGTAGGTGCCGGGCTTGCCGCAGGCAGCGGGCGAGCCTTCACGAACGGGCGACTCACACACATAGAACATCTGGGGCACGTCGCTGACCTCGAGACCACGAGGCACGGCGACCGCGCGGCGATAGGCGCGATCCCACGAGGCTTCGATGGTCTGGCTGGGGTCCATGCCCTGGCCGGTGGCGAGGTGCTGAGCGGCCACGCCTTCGAGGTACGTGGGGGTGTTCTGCGTCATGTAATAGACGATCGGGCGCAGGCTGCGCTCGACCACGGGGATGGTGTTGCCCTGGGCGTCATGCGCGCGCTGCCAGATGTTGTGGCGCATCGCGAAGAACTGCTGGCCGGAGTACGTGTAGTAGTAGTCCTTCGAGTAGCTGTACGACTCCTGGCGGAAGTAGCCGAACTTCACCATCAGCTTGTCGCTGTAAACGAGCGGCTCGTAGTCGTTGCTGACCGCTTCGTCGACCTTCAGCACCGAGGTGCGAATGCGCACGTCAACACTCTCACAGTCGAAGGTGGGGTTGAAGAAGCAGAACGGCAGTTCGCCGTAGCCCTCGTAGTGGATGCTCGGCGGGTCAATGATCGCCTGAGTCGTCCAATCGAAGTAGTTCAGCTTGCCGTCGGCGCCCTTGGTGAACGCGAGCGCCTGGTCTTGCGGCTGCTCGTCTTGATTAGTCAGGTAGCGAATGTAGAGGCCGGGGTGGTCAGAGTTGATACACCCGAACCTGCCTGGATTGGCCGCTGTGCAGTCAGAATCGAAGTTGGTGATCTCGTTGCGCGCCCAATTGACCCGCATGTACTGCCGCTCGTACCAGGGACGATCCGAAGTGTCCTCGACGAGCACGTTGCGCTGCTCACCGGTCGCCGCGTTGTACTGACGCTGGCGATCGAAGTGGCTCTGGATCCTGTACGCGAAGACCGGGTTGCCCTTGTACGGGCGGCCGTCCTTGAAGACGACCTTGCCGAGCTTCGAGTTCTCGCGGTCGACGCGCGGGTCGGCGCCGGCCACGATCTCGTAGGAGCGGTAGGCAACGAGCAGATCCTCCTGCACCTCCCAGCGGATCTTCTCCATCTTCCCGCCGTAGCCGATGGTCGCCGTTCCGTTGGGCGTCTTCGGGGCGTCGATGATGGACTCCTGAATGTACCAGGCGCCCTCGAGGAGGTCGGACTTCTTGATGTAGTTCGGGCCGGTGCGATCGATCAGCTCGGGCTGACCACAACCCACCGCGACGAGCGCGGTGGTGACGAGGAGGACTGCGCGGAAGAGGCTGTTCATGTTCTTTCCCTCAAGAGTGCGGAGTTCCATGTTCAGAACGCCTTCCCGTAGATTTGGTACATGCTGCGCTGCAGGCCGAGGTCGCGAATCGAGTCCTGGAAGATCTCAGTCCAGTACTTGCGGCGGTCCTCGAGGAGCGCGGGGTTGTTGGCCTGGTCTGCCGGCAAGCACTGGAAGCCCTGGAAGAAGACGTAGTCGGGCAGCGGGCAGGTGGCCGGGTCGCGAACCATGACGAGGTACTGGTTGGCGATGTCGACCATGCGAATGGCGCCGGTGCTGTTGGGGGGCGCGCCGTCTTTCTCGATCGCCGCGTAGCGATGACCGGTGGTGACGTCAGGCACTTCGACGGTGTGGTAGCCGGCCGCGACCTGGAAGGCCTCGCCCGAGCCCAACTTGAAGACCTGGTTGGCCTTGGCGTAGTCGAGGTCGTAGTTCACGCGGAACAGCGCCATGCCCAGGAACAGGCCGTAGATGCGGCTGGTCCAGGTGAGCTGGATGTTCGCAGGCGCGGCGCGCTGATTGGGAACCCAGCACTCGTCGCGGTAGGGCTGCTGACCTGCCGCGCAGTTCGCGCGCTCGCGGGGGTAGTTGAAGTTCGTGAAGAAGTCGGTGCCGCGAACGTAGGTGCGCCACTCGATGGCGGCCCTGTCCTGAACGGCGTTGACCTCGTTGACAGCCTTGTAGGCGACGGGGCGAATCTTCTCTTCGTCGTTGGCCCACAGCGAGCTGAAGGTGCTCTGGAACTCGTCGCGGAACGTCAGGTAGTACGGGATGGCGTACCGATCCTGGTCGGCCGTGATGTCCACGCCCTGGATGTCGATCTCGGGGATGACGGCCGCGAACATCGCACCGACCTGGTCGTTGTAGTGACCGGCCTCGAGCATGCGGTTCCAGAAGCCGAAGCCCGACTTGAAGTCGTAGCGGCTGTACATGCGGCGGCCCAGACCACGCGGGATGACCATGAAGTCCTGAGCGGCGAAGCGCCTGGTGTAGAGCTCTTCGAGCGCGGCGCGGCCGGTGGGGTTCAAGTAGTCGAAGTCTTCACCCTGGCTGATGAGGTCCCAACGGGGGCCACCACGCAGGTTGCGGTACATGAACAACCCGTCAGGAGGCACCGACATCACGTTGAGGTGCTGGTTGACGCCGTCGAGCACGGCCATCGTCCAGTAGTCCTGGAGGATGGGGTCGAGCTTGTAACGCGCGACCTGCTCCTGATTGCGCGAGCTCTTCTGGTACACCTCGTAGACCCAGTGCTTGTAGGAGTTGGCCACCGTGTAGAAGGTGTTGAAGGTGCGGCCCACCGCGCTGTTGCCCGAGAAGAAGACGCTGTCGCGGCGGAAGTGGGTGTCGAGGTAGTAGTTCCAGTAGTCCTCGAGCTTGGTGCGGGTGATCTCGTAGTAGTCGGGGCCGCGGTCGAAACGGTTGCACGAGAGCACCGGGCCGTCGGCCGACTCGTCGCTGCAGAACATGTACGGCACGCGCAGCTGCACGTTGCCGATCACGCCGGCGGCGCGGTCAGGGTCGTTGATCAGCGTCGGGTCGGCCCTCAGCGCATCACGCACGCGCGTTTCGTCGGCCATCACGTCGCTCCACTTCGCCAAGCGGCGCTGGCGGAGCTTGAGCAGACCGTCGTTCATGATCGACACGACGTCTGAACCCTCGCCGAAGTGCAGGGGCACCGTCGAGTAGTGGAAGCGCTCGGTGTAGTTGCGGATGTTGGGGTTGGTGTGGGTGACGTTGACCATGGGCAGGTCGGCGCCGGCGCCCGAGATGGTCATGGTCAGGCCGTCGGAGGTCGGAATGACCTTCGAGGTCTTGCGCGCGTTGTCGAACACCTCGACGTAACCGGGCTGCGTATCACCCGAGTAGGCGAAGATGATGGCCGCTTCGTCGTACTTACCCAGGCCGTTGAAGTCGGTGAAGATCTTGCCCGAGTAATCCATGATCGAGGAGTACTCGTGGTTGTGCATGCCGGTGATGAGCTGCGCCTCAGTGCCCTCGGCGGCCTTCTTCATATCGGCCGGGGTGCGAGGCAGCTTCGCCTGGTTGTTCTGCTGCACCGTGATGGTGTCTTTGCGGATGTCCCAGTACTCGTCGAAGTAGTTGATCGCGTCGTACGAGCCCTGGAAGTTGTGCCGCAGGTTGAGCGTGTGACCGGCCTCGTGGAGCGAGGTGGCGAGCCAGACCTGCTGGCGAACCTGCTTGGCGATCTCGTCGTCAGCGATGCGCTTGGCATCGACTTCGAGGAGACCTGCACCACCGTTGACCAGCGCCGCGACGCGGGCGTTGCGGTAGTTGAGCTTCTCGGTGGCGATGCCGATCAAGGTGCGGTCGTAGAAGTCGAAGGTGGTGATGCTGTTCTTCGTCAGCCACTCGATGCGCTGCTTCTCCCAGTTCTGCGAGGTCTTGATGTTGGTGAGCACCGAGCGTGAGGCCTGACGCAGGAAGTTCGGGTCACGAGCGGCGACACCGCGAGCGAACGGGGGCAGCAGGTTGAGCAGGTCGTTCTGCACGTCGGGGTTGTCGAGCACTGCCGCCTCGAGGGCCGGGTTCTTCGCCAGCTCGTCAGCGGCCTTCTTCAGCTGGTCGCCCTTCGACGAGATGGTGCTCTTGTCACGCAGGATGCTCTGAACGACCGAGGCCATGCGCTGCGTGGGACGATCCCAGGCGCCTTTCGTCTCTTCGTTGCGGGTCGAGATGCCCTGAAGCTCAGACTGAAGCAGGCCCGACTTCTGAATACCCTTGATGTTGTAGGTGGGGTTGTTCTTGACGAAGTCGGCCACGTCCACGCCGCTGATGTAGTCCTGGGTCGACTTCTCCTTGTTCAACAGGAGGATCCAGTTGGTGACGTCGCGGCCGTACAGGTCGACGCCCCAGGTGTACGTGTTCGACATGCCCGAGATGACCTGCCCGGTCTCAGGGTCGGCCGAGCTGGGGCCGTAACCGAGCAGGCCGTTGGCGACGGGCTCGGCGATGGTGTTGATGAAGCTGTAGCGGAGGTCGCCGATCTTCGGCGAGAAGCCCGCGTTGCCACACTCGGCCGGATCGCCCGACTTCACCGGGCTGTTGCAGACGTAGAACATCTGGCGAACGGTCGACGGATCCTTCTGCTGGGCGGCGCCGATGGCGCGGCGGAAGGCGCGGTCGTAGTCGCGCTCGATGATGCGGCCCGGCTCCCAGAATTCGTCGTAGCGCTCGACCCCGCCCATGCGCGAGGCAGGGGTGAAGTAGTACTTGATGGGCTCCGGCGTGCGGGCGGCCATCGCGATGGGCTGGTCAGTCACCTCACCGTCGGCCTTCTGGTAGTACTCCTTCCAGACGCGGTGACGGTTCGCCAGGCGGATGACGGCCTGATCGTTGTAGCCAAACTTGCGGTCGTAGTTGAGGCGGTCGGTGCGGAAGTAACCGAAGTACGACATCAGATCGTTGGGGAACTGGAGCGGCTCGTAGTCACGCGACCAGGTGGTGTCGACCTTGGCGATCGAGGTGCGAATGTGGATCTCGCTGGCGCTGCAGTCGTAGATGCCCGAGGCGAACCAGCAGAGGGGAATGTTGCCGTAGCCCTCGAAGTAGATCGAGTCCGGCATGGCCATGTAGCGGCCGGTCACGTCGAAGTAGGTGAGCTTTTCCTCGAGCGGGCCGTCTTTCCCGTCCGGGTCTTTGTACTCGAAGGTCGGCCAGTCGTACGGGTCGCTGCCGGGCTCGTTGGGCTGAATCCAGTTCGAGTTGGTCACGCCCGACTGGGGGTTCTGCACGGTGCCCCAGTTGAGGCCCGACGCCTTGTTCAGCACGTTCGTCGACCAGTTCACGCGGATGTACTCACGCTGATTCCAGAAGCGGTCGGTGGTGTTCTCGCTGATGACGTTGTTCACCTCGCCCGTGGCGGCGTTGTAGCCGCGCTGAATGTCGAAGTGGCTCACGATGGGGAAGGCCACCACCGGGGCGCCGTAGTACTTCTGGCCGCCGGTGCACTTGCCCGCGGCGTCGCAGTACTTGCCCGTGGTGCCCGCGATCTTCGAGTTGGGGTCGACGATCGAGTCTGCTCCGACCGTGTACGCATAGGAGCGGTAGCCGACGAGGTTGCCTTCCTGGATCTCCCAGACCAGTTTTTCCATGTTGCCGGTCTGGCCGGGGAAGGTGAACTGGGTGTTGAACGGCGTCCAGGTCACGGTGTTGCGGAAGAACCACTGCCCGTCGAGCAGGTCAGACTTGCGCACGACGTTGGGCTGAATGCGAACGACGTCGCCATTCATCTGCGCACAGCTGAACGCGAACAACGCGAGCATCGCGACACTCAGTGAGCGCCAGTTGGTGGAGCGACGGTTCATGATTTCTCCGGTGGTGAGAGCTTGAAGGCTGAGGCGAAAGGAAGCGCGAGGCGCGGAAGAAGAGGCGGTGGTCGGTGTTGAGTTCGATGCGTTCACGCAGACCTCCGGGTTGGCGCGGGCCCTAGCGCAAGTTGTGTGCCGTTGGGGTTTCGCCCCGTCGAGAGCGCGAAGGCCATTGATTTCGCTGCGAAAGTGGGCCCGCGGTGGCTCAACAGAAAACACCCTGGTGTGGCAGCACCAACGCCGAGCGTTAGCGGAGCGACGGCGGAGGTGAGCGGGAACGCCAGCAAATCGGCACCTTGGGTGAAGCGGAGGTACGGCGAGGAAAGGAACGTGCCCCTAGCACAGCTTTCCGGGCCCGATCAATCAGGGCAGCCGCTTCAGGGGGGACGTTGATCGCGCGCTGGCCGCTGTGGTAGGTGCGCCGTCCTTTGATCACGCCCGTGGAACAGCATGCCGTTTTCCTGTCGACCGCTGGTCGTCGACTGGCGAACGGGCGGCGGGCTGGCGTGGTGAATCGCTCGGCGTCGACCTCGAACCGGGCGAAAACCGACTCAATTCCGGTGCTTCGTAGAGCCTTGCCGTCTTCGACGGAAGGGCATGAACCTTGCCTGATGCGCGGGCTCGTCAGTCGTAGGAGGTTTACGTGAATCGTCTCACTGTGCTGGTGGTGTTCCTGGTTGCCGTTCAGGCGATGGCTCAGACGGCCCCGGCCACTCCGCCTGCGGCGAGCCCTGCTGCCCCGGCGACTGGCGCACCGGCGGCCACGGCCACGGCCACGACCACGACGTCGACTGCTCCTGCCACCGCGTCAGCTGGCTCCGCCGTCTTGACGCCTGAGCAGCTCGCCATGCTCAGCGGGTTCTTCTTCAGCTTCAGCGTCGACCACCTGCTGGGGCTCGGCACCTTCGTCGACCCGCAGCTGTACGCGAACCTGTCGGCGAACATCAACGCGTTCATTTCTTACCGTACGCGCTTGCTCGGCAAGGCCTTCTCGATCGGCTTTCAGCCCTTCGGCTTGCTGGGCTTCAGCTACGAATACACGCTGCCAGACGCAGCCAACGGCCGCCGCTGGAGCTGGTCTGACGCCCGCGTCGCGCTGTCGATGCCCGCGTTGATCAAGGAGAAGAACACGGGGATCGTCATCACCCCTTCGTTCAACGTCATCGTGCCCACCACCATCGAGAGCTGGGGCGCCGGCTTGATCTCCCGCCTGGGCTTCGGCTTGTCGATGAACAAGAACTTCAAGACGCCCATCGGCACCATCATCGCCAACTTCGGCGGGCTGGGAACGATCGGCCTCTACACCAACAGCCAGAGCGTGGTGCGGCCGACCACCTTGAAAGATCCCGCAGGACACCAGCTGGTTTTGTGCAGGACCGGCGAGACGGCCTGCGGCATCAACAACAACAACTCCTTCCTCGCGCTCCAGGGCTCACTCAACGTCACCTGGGTCGCTCGCGATGGCATCTTCCTCACGCTCGGCTACGGCATGCAGACGTCATTCCTGTACGCGGCTGCGACGACGGTGGACGAGTTCACGCCTCCCACGCGCGACACGAACGGAAACCCGGTCGCTCGCACGGGTATGAGCCGCAGCGATACCCAGAGCGCGTCGGTCTCGCTGTCGTTCAACCTCACCAACTCGATCAGCGGCACGCTCTACCTGTTCAACTTCGCCCCCCTGCTGACGGCCGACAACAAGTCGGTGCGCTTCCCGCTCATCGACGTGACCGGGTTGGCGAACAACAACACCGCGGTGGGCTTCTCGCTCTCGGCCACCTACTGAGGCGGGCCGCGCCTCACACGCAGGTCGCCAGCAGGCGCTGAAGCCGATTCGTCTCCAGGCGCAGCAGGAGCGTCTTCTCCCGGGTGTACGTGACCGCGCCGGGGGCCGCGTCTTTGGGCTTCCGCACGAACTTGGCAGGCACGTAGCTGACCTCGACCCGCGGCTCGCCTTTCGCGTCGGAGTGGTGCGCCGCCAGGGTGGCCGCGTCAAGCAACAGCTCCCCTGACACCTCGGTGTTCTTCTCGATGGGGATCACCACGTGCGAGCCGGGCAGGCCGCGCACGTGCAGCCAGACGTGGAAGGGCTTGGCCACGTGAAAGGTCAGGTCGTCGTTGTGACTCGACCCCCGCCCCACCCAGATGCGGTGCCCGCCGTGGCCCAGGTACTCGCGATACGGCGGCAGCGCCGGTTGGGGCCCGGCCTTCACCCGCGGCGCTCCCAGGGCGGGTGGTTCAGGCGGGGCGGTGTCGAGCGCGGTGAGCTGGGCCTGGAGCGCCGCACTCTCGGCCTCCAACGTCACCAGCCGGCTCTTCGCCATCTCGGCGCCGCGCAGCATTCGTTTGTATTGGTGGAAGCGCCACTCCACCTCTTGCTGCGGAGTGCGTTTGGGATCGAGCTCCACCTCGACCTCGTGGGTGCTGCCGTCCTCCAGATACTCGGTGAGCGTGACTGACTTCTGGCCGCGCTTCACGAGGTAGAGGTTCTGCGCGAGCAGCTCCCCTGCCCTGCGGAGCTCGTGGGCCTTGCCGGTGCGTTCGGCCTCGACGCGCACCTTCTCTTTGGTGCGCTCGATCTTCTTGAGCTTCGAAAGCAGGGGCGCGCGGCGGGCGTCGACCCAGGTCTTTTGCTCCGCGGTGGCCAGCAGCGCCTCGGCGGCGTGCGCGAGCCGGAGCGATACGTGATCGCCCATCAAGCGTGAAGGCGCGGGTTTGATGGGCTGCTCCTCCAGCGGTGCCCACGGCTGACCGATGCGCACCCCGGGCCGGGTGGGCGTCGACATGGCGAGCACCTTCGCGTCTTTCGTGCACAAGGCGATCAGCGGCGCGGTGGTGGCCTCCAGCACGAGCGTGAGGTGCCTGGTGTCTTTGGTGAAGTGCAGCAGCAGCGTCTTGCGCGCGGGCAGCGCCTCGGCGTCGATCAACTTCGCGCCGGTGAGATCGCGGCGCAGCACTGATTGCCAACTGGGGGGCGTGGGTGGGTTCGACGGGCGTTCGGTGATCGCCGAGATGCGCGCGAGCCCTGGATCGCTGCAGACCAGCAGCTGCTCGCTGCGGCCCGGCACGCGCACCTCGAGGTACACGCGCGTGGTCGTGGGGGCGTAGACCTTCTGCACGACGCCGCCACTGAGCTCCCGATCGAGCTCCGCGGCGATCAGCGTGAGCTCTTCAGGTCGGAGTGACACGGGCTTTGGTGGGGCTCAACGCGACGATCTTCGCGAGGCTGAAAGGATGGGGCGGCAGCAGCTGCGAGAACAGGCAGCTCTTCGGCGCCTTGTCTTCGCGCCAGCGGAGGAACGTCGAGGCGTGACGAAAACGCGTGCCCTGCAGGTAGTCGTAGCGGACTTCGCAGACCAGGGTGGGCGTGAGCGGCGTGGGGGCGGCCTTCTCCTGACCTTTGCTCCAGCGATTGGGGGCCGACTCGAGCTTGCCGGGGAACACCGGGGCACCGGCTTCGAGCGGCTTCAACTTCTCGCGCAGCGCCTTCTTCTCTTTCGCGCTGAAGGATGAGGTGTGACCGATGTGCAGCAGCTCGCCGCGTTCGTCGTACACCCCGAGCAGCAACGAACCGACGGTGCCCGGCGTCTTGCCTTCGCGATACCCCACCACCACCACGTCAGCGGTGCGCCCGTGTTTGATCTTCACCATCACGCGCTCGCCCGGGCGGTAGTCGAGGTCGAGCCGGCGCGCGATCACGCCATCGCAGCCCGCGCCTTCGAACTCGTGGAACCACTGTTTGGCAGTCTCCAGGTTCACGGTCTGCGGGGTGACGAAGAAGCCCTCGTGTCCCTGAAAGAGCGCGATCAACTTCTCACGCCGCACCTGGTTGGGCAGACCGCGCAGGTCTTCGCCACCCAGTGCCAGACAATCGAAGGCGACGAAACCCGCGGGCGTCTCCACCGAGAGTTTGTTGACCCGGGAAGCCGCGGGATGAATGCGCTGCGAGAGCGCTTCGAAGTCGAGGCCCTTGGCGCCGGGCAGGATGATCTCGCCGTCCACCACGATCTCGGGCGGAAGCGCCTTCTTGAGGCCTTCGACCACCTCGGGGAAGTAGCGCTCGAGCGGCTGGCCGTTGCGGCTGCACAGGTGCAGGCGGTCGCCCTCGCGAAAGACGATGGCGCGAAATCCGTCCCACTTGGGCTCGTAGAGCCAGCCGTCGCCGGCAGGAATTTCTTCCTCCGCAGCCGCCAGCATGGGCTCGAGAGGCGACTGGAAAGGGAGCATTGGCGGCCTTCTACTGCGGTTCCGCCACCGTGTTATGTGCAGAGGAGTGGAGGACAAACGCGATCGCTCGAGGCTCCTGACGCTCATCGGCGTCTCGGTGGTCTTGCACGCGTTGGTCTTCTGGTCTCTGGCCCTGCTCGAGCCTGCGCAGCTTCAGCGCAACAAGCCGGTGGAGCTGGAGCTGGCCTGGGTGGAGACGCGCCCTGCCCCCACTCCGGAGCCTGCGCCGACGCAGCCGCCTTTGAAGGTCGAGAAGACGCAGGTCGATCCGAAGAAGAAGAAACAGGTGAGCGAGGTCGCTCCGCCCGTGGTGAGTGGCCAGCCGGATCAAGGCAGCGCGGTCGTCGAGGCAGGACCTCAGGTCGGCACGCGGGGTGATCTGCCCATCGGCACCCGCCCGAGCCTGACGCCGAGTGATGGCTTTGCGATGTCGCTGGGAACCGGCGGGCGCGAAGAGCCAGTGCGTGGCTCGACGATTCGCAACGGGCCCGGTGAAGCGCCTGATCCCCGATCGCTCAACGAGTACACCGGCGAGGTGCTCACGCGGAAGTTGAACGACGATCTCCAGCAGGAGGTCGGCATGGCTGCCGTCGGCGTCGGCAACGTGCCCAATCACTTCAAGCGCTACGAGAACGCGATGCGCACGATGCTGCCGAAGTCGACCATCGATCGCACTCCGATGAGCGGTGGCGACATCGCGCGCGACGTGGCGGGGATCATGTTCAACAATGGCCCTTCGGCGGAGGCGTCGAAGAAGGTCAGCGACTCGCCGCTCGGCCGAAGCGTGACCAGCCAGAACGTGATGTCGCCCACCGTCGACGATCAACGCTTCCGCGAGAGCTCGATGCAGATGCTCGCGCAGAGCGAGAACATCAAGGAGCGCATCACCCGCGCTCGCCTGCGCACCGTGCTCGAGGTGACCACCGACGCGAACGGCATTCTCTCTGACGTGAGCATCATCGAACGCTCGGGTGATTCTCGCTTCGATGAGTCGGTGCTGCACTTCAGTCGCAAGGTGGCTCGGACCATCCCGGACAACGACGACAAGATGCTCGGGACTTCGAGCTGGCGCACCCGGTGGCAGTTCACCTGGGAGCCCCCTGATGTTCGCGTGCGGTTGCTCAACGCGTGGCGCGTGAAGAGTGCGCCTGCACTGCAATGAGCACGTTGAACGCGCATCTGAAGGAGCTCGTGGCTGAGCTCAGCGCGGAGCTCCCTGAGGTGACTGAGCGGAGGATGTTCGGGAGCGATGCGTTCTTCGCCAACTCGAACATCTATTCGATCGTGTGGGACGGGCGGATTCTGCTGCGGTTTCCCGTCGAGGCCCGGTTCCTCGCGGCGGAGGGGCTGGAGGGATCGGGGATGTTCGATCCCATGGGCACCGGCAAGACCATGCGCGGTTGGGTCGCCATGCCTGAGACGATGATCGACGACGTCGAGGCGCTGCAGCCCTGGCTCGAGGAGGCTCATCGGATGGCGATGAGTCAGCCGGTGAAGAAGAAGGGTAAGCCCTCTCCCCGACCCTCTCCCCCTCGGGGGAGAGGGAGCGCGAGCGCAGCGTCGGTGCCGAAGAAGAAGACGAAGAAGGCTTAGGTTTCAGCTTTCGCGAATCCGGATTCCGAACGGCGAGAGCGCGAGCAACGCGAACTTCACGTGCTGCAGCGCAAACGGGATCCCGATGATGCTCACGGCGAGCGGCACCGCGGCGGCGAGGTGGGTGATGCAGATCCACACGCCCGCGAAGAGGAACCAGATGATGTTCAGCAGCACGTTGCCCGTGCCGCGCTGGCGGCTGTCGTCGTAGTCCTTGCCGAACGGGAAGAGCGCCAGGCCCGCGAGCTTGAAGCACTGCATCCCGAACGGGATGCCGATGAGCGTCACGCAGCAGACCAGCCCGACCAGCGCGTACTCGAGCGCCATCACCACGCCACCGCCGAAGATCGCCCACAGGATGTTCAGGATGAATCGCATGATGCCTCCTACGGCCAGCGGCGCCGGAGATTGCCTATTCGCGTGTAACCGCCCGAAGGATCAACTCTCTTCGCTCCACCAACTTCCCCACCGCGAGCGGAAGGGTCAACGCGTAGACGCCCCAGGCCATGGTGGCTGCGCCCAATACGAACGTCAGGCTCGCGAAGGTTGGCCCCGCTTCGCCGCACTGCCTCAACGCCCATGCCAGCGGCCACGTTCCCACACCCGCCGCAGCGACGCCGAACATCGAGGCCACGAAAGGCAGCTTGTCGCGCCGCTTCAAGTTCGCGTGGAACTTCACCGGAAAATACAGCGACAGCGCGTTGCCCACGGTGAGCACCACGGGGATCAAGGTCGCCACCGAGGCGAGCGCGAGCACCACGTCGAGCGGCCCACCGTGCCGGAAGTACGCCACGTAGAAGATCGCCACCAGCATCGCCAGGCCCGAGCCCGCGCACGCGTGCACCACGTTCTTCGCTCGCAACACCAGGCCCAGATCGATGGGCGCGACCACGAACGCCGAGAAGCCGTGCCCGTCGTAGGCGAACGCGTTCTGAGAGAACGTCGAGCCCATCACGATCGCCCCGTAGACGCAGAGCCCGCCCAGCAGCCACGCGTCGGTCGTCTCTCCGAGGAAGAAGGCGAACAGCGCCCGGCCTGAGAGCAGCTTGAACAAGATGCCCAGCACGAAAGGCACCGCGACCAACAGCCGCGCGCGCGGGTTGTGCCAGAGGTCGACCGCCTCCCTCACCACCAGCGTTCCGAACAGCGTCTTCGGCGCCACGAAGGGGTTGCTCGCCCGCTCTGCACCCGAGAGCGTCGCGCCGCGCCCGGAGTTGCGGTGGAAGTCGATGAGCAGCCCCCACGCGACGACCATGGCGATGATGGTCATCTCGACCAGCAGCATCACGTCGGCGAGCGCCTTCACGCCCTCCCCCACCGCCGACATGGTCAGCGCGTGCGCGAAGAAGCCGGTGGGGAAACGGCCCAGCGCGCGGGTGGCGTCTTGCACGAGCGTGTCGGGCACCGCCTGCACGCCGACCTTGCCGATGTTGAAGAGCCACGAGGTGTCGACCGGCGGAATGAACGAGGCGATCACCAGGCTCACGAAGAAGCCGGCGCCGATCAACTCCGCGCTGCGCTGTTGCCGCAGCACGGTGAGCACGATGTGCAGGCCGACGCGGGAGAGCGCGGCGTTGAACATCACGTACGCGCCGAACCCGAGCGCCACCAGCAGCGGGTACTCCACCGTGCGGATGGTCAGATAGCCGAGCGTGGCGCCGACCAACGGGCCGTAGAAGACGAGCGAGCGCGGCTCGGCGAGGCTCGCCAACGTGGAGGCCAGCATCAGCCGCAACGACGAGATGGGAAACGCCGAATACCGCGAGAGCTCGGAGTGATCATCGACGCCCGCCGACAACACCGGCCAGGTCACCCAGACGCAGGTGGTCACGAAGGAGAGCAGGCGCAGAATGAAGTCGGGCCAGAGCTCCAGCTCCAGGTTCGACGAGAGGCGAATGAGCCCGAAGAAACCGGCCGCCAACACCACCGCGGGCGCGCTGGAGAAGACGAACGCCGCCACCGCCAGCCACCACTGCGACTTCGTGCCGCGATTGAGCGCGATGGTGAGCCGCAGTCTCCAGAGCAGGAGCAGGTGCGTGAAGAACCCCGGCGGCTTCACTTGTAGAAGCTCAGGCTCGCGTCGCGCGCCACCGGCACGCCGATCAACTTCTCGAACACCTGCTCGAGCGAGTCGCAGCCGTGTCGGCCCTTCAGGTCGGCCACGGGCCCTTCATCCACCAGCTTTCCGGCGCGAATCACGCCCGCGTGGGTGGCCAGGCGCTCGGCGATCTCCAGCACGTGGGTGGTCAGCAACAAGGTCACACCGCGGCGCGAGAGTTCGGAGAGCAGCTCGCGGATGACGCCGGCCGCCAGCACGTCGATGCCTTCGAAGGGTTCATCGAGCAGCACCAGCTCAGGCGCATGAATGAGCGCGGCCGCGATCGCCAGGCGACGCCGCATGCCCTTGGAGTACTCCGCCACCAGGTTGCCGCCCTTGGAGCTCAGCTCGGTCAGCCGCAGCAGCTCTTCGCAACGCGCAGCCGCTTCATCACCGCCCAGCCCATGCATGCGGCCGCTGAACACGAGGTACTGCCGGCCGGTGAGGCGTTCGAACAACGAGAGCTCTTCGGGCACCACGCCCAGTCGGCTCTTGATCTGGAGCGGCTCGCTCAACGCGTCCCGGCCCAGGATGCGCAAGGTGCCCCCGTCGGGACCGTAGGTGCCCGTCATGAGGGAGATGGTGGTCGACTTGCCGGCGCCGTTGGGACCCAGGAAGGCGTAGAACGCACCCTTGGGGATGACCATGTCGAGACCGTCGACGGCGGTAAAGGTCCCGAAACGCTTGAGGAGCCCTTTGGCCTCCACCGCTGAATCCAACGTCACGGACGGGGACTGTAGCCCCTGCCAGTAGATTGGCAGCAGGCCGAAGTTTCAGGTACGACATGCACTCTGTTCCCCGCGGCCGGCGGAACAAGCTGAGGATCTCAATGAAGAACGTGAAGCATCTGCTCGCCGGTTTTGTGATCGGCGTCGTCATGGCGATTGCGCCGTCCTGTGGTCCTGCCAAGAACTGCAGCCCGAGCAACTGTACCGGGTGCTGCGATTCATCCGGTCAGTGTCAGCTGGGGAACTCCAACGGAACGTGCGGTCAGCTCGGCACCATGTGCCAGGTCTGCCAGATCGCTCAGGTCTGTAACTTCGGTTCGTGCACGGCCAGCGGCAACGGTGGCGGCACCGGCAATGGCGGCGGCACCGGCGGCGGCACGACGACGGGCGGCGGCATGGGGGGCGGCACCACGACGGGTGGCGGCATGGGCGGCGGCACCACGACGGGTGGCGGCACGGGCGGCGGCGCGACGACGGGTGGCGGCACGGGCGGCGGCACCACGACGGGCGGCGGCACCGGCGGCGGCGTGACGGGCGGCGGCGGCGGCTCGTGCGACGGCTGCATCTTCCAGGGACCGAACGGGCCCAGCTGCATCAGCCGGGTTAACTCCAACAACAACACGCTGTGCGGCCAGGGTGGCGTGCAGTGCGCGACCTGCTCGGGCACGCAGACCTGCGTGAACTACCTCTGCAGCGGCGGCACCGGTGGCGGCGGCGGTGTCACGGGTGGCGGCGGCGGCACCACGGGTGGTGGCGGTGGCTCGACGACCAATCAGCCCGTCGGCGGCGCTTGCGCTTCGACCTCGAACTGCGCTTCGGGCTTGACCTGCAAGACGACCACGACGCGCGGTGACGTGGTCTACCCCAGCGGATACTGCACGAAGCCGTGCGCGGCCTCGACCGAGTGCGGCGCCGGCAACGAGTGCATCGGCGGCTCGCAGTCCACCCTGCAGTTCTACGGTGAGTCGGCCGGCTTCTGCGTGAACAGCTGTCCGTCGGCGGGCAGCATCTCCACCTGCCGCTCCGGTTACACCTGCGAGTTCAACGAAGCGGGAATGCCGGGCGTGTGCTGGCTCGACCCGATTCCGAACTTCAATGGTGGCGCCCAGGCGACCAACAGCGGCAACGCGTGCACCGTCGACACCTGCCAGCCCTCCGGCATGAACCCGTTGCTCTCGGTGTGTCTCAAGGCGAACTTGCCCGACGGTGGCGCTTCCGGTTGGACGCAGGGCTACTGCACGGCCGACTGCTCGTTCGACAACACGGGTAACTTCTGCGGATCGACCGCCACCTGCGTCACCCTGGGTCAGGCGCCGAACACCAGCGACCTGTGCCTCAAGACCTGCGCCACGCCGGGCGGCCGCTCGACCTGCCGCAACCCGGGCTACAGCTGCTTCGCGCTGTCCGGTGGCACCACCAACATCTGCTACCCCGACTGCACCATCACGGGTTGCAGCACGGGTACCTGCAGCACGGTCAGCGGCCAGTGCCAGTGAGACTTCAGCTGAATTGAAGTGAACGAGGCCCGGGCAACCCCCGGGCCTCTTTGTTTCTACGAAGCGAGGCGCGGCGCCAACTCGGTGACCAGACCTTCGACTTCGGCAGCGAGGGCCTGGCCTTCCGCCAGCAGCCCCGCCTGCAAGCGCTTGCGATTGAGCAGCACGAAGAACGTCCGCGCGTCGTGCCAGGCCACGGCGCGACGCTCGAGGTAGTAGCGGGTGAACAGCGCCAGCGGAGGCACGGCGAAGAGCGTGAAGAGCCCCAGGCCCAGACCGCCACTCCACCCGGCCAGCACCACCAGCAGCGCCCACCAGAGCGGCGTGAGCAGCAGCAAGGTGAGCACCTTCACGGTCGACTCGGTGTCCTGCTCCGGCTTGGCGGCCTTCACCGCGAGCAGCGGCAGGTAATACGGAATGACGAACAGCGCGAAGCCGAGCAGCACCAGCGGCGCCGAGAGCACCGCGAAGAGGTTTCGCACGATGAAGAAGGCCACCGTGCGTGGGCGGTACTGCGAGGTGAGATCGTCGGCGGTCACCGAGAGCAACGCGAGGCGCGCTCGATAGGCGGCCAGCTCGTTCTTCAGCTTCTCGAAACGCGCGGGCTGCTCCTCGCGCAACAGCGACATGCCGCGGGCAAACGCCTTGTGGCGATCGGCGCTGCCGGCCTGTTCACCGCGCGCGAGGGCGTAGAGCGACTCCGCGGTCTCGAGGATGGGCAGGTCTTCCCAGGCGTCGAGGTTGAGCGTCACCTGCCGCAGCGCGGTGGCGATGGCGTCGGTGAACCTTCGCGCGGCCTCGTGAGGATCTTCGCCCGCCTTCTCGAGGAAGTCGGTGGCGTTGACCGCCGGAGCGACCTCGACGTGCACCCGGCTCTTGAAGCGGTTCTTCGCTTCGTAGGTGATGCCCACGGGCACCAGCTTCACCGGCGCACCTTTGCGAGCGGCCTCCAGCGCGATGCGGGCAGCGCCGGTCTTGAGTTCGGCGAGCTGCGGTTCGCTGTGGCTCTTGCCCTCGGGAAACAGGGTGATCGCCCTGCCCTGTAACAAGGCGTCCACCGATGCGGTGAGCGTGCCTTCGTTCTTCGTGGTGTCGCCCGGACCGTCCTGTTTGCGGAAGATCGGCAGGGCATCCATGCCGCGCATGATCTGCCCGAGCACCGGCATGCGAAAGAGCGGCTCCTTGGCGAGGAAGGTGACCTTTCGCTGCGCGAGGATCAGCAGGATGCCGGGATCGATGAGGCCGTTGGGGTGATTGCCCACGAACATCACGGGCCCTTCGAGGTTCAACGCCGCGGTGGGATCGACCGGCGCCTCCACGCGAAAGAAGAGGCGCAGCGCCAGCGAAGCCAGCGCTCGGAATGCTCGATAGAACATGTCAGCGCGGATCCTTCGGGGTGGTGCGCTCGAGGAACTTCTCCTGCTTGTCGTAGCCGTTTCGCTCGAGCCGTTTGGTCTCGATCACGTCGGCCGCCTTCTTGAACAACACGGAGAGCTGGCGGAACCCGTCGACCACGGCGCGTTCGATTTTCTCGGCGCGTTCGCGTTGGGCCACACTCGAGTTCTCTTTGCGAAAGAAGCGCAGGGGCATGGCGCCGTGAGTCTTACCGCAGACTGGGCCGGTGCGAAGCCACCAGGCAGAAAGGGGGGAGTTCCCCTCCCGCGCGCACCAGTGCTACTCGCCCGAACCATGAGCATCTCGCGCGTCGGCTTTCTGGGCCTGGGCACCATGGGCGCGCCCATGGCGAAGAACCTGAAGAAGAAGGGCTTTCAGGTGGTGGTGTGGAACCGCTCGCCCGAGCGTGCCGAGGCCCTCAAGGCCGACGGCATCGAGGTCGCGGCCAGCCCCGCGGCGCTCGCAGCGCAGGTCGACGCGTATTGCACCTGCGTGGCCGACCCCGCGGCACTCGAAGGCGTGGCGGCAGGGCTGCTGGAGAACGCCCGCCCCGGCCAGCTGTTCATCGACTTCTCCACCGTGTCGGTGCCGTTGATCGAGTCGCTCGCCGCACGTTTCGCCGCGAAGGGCGTCGACTTCGCAGACGCGCCGGTGACCGGCTCGCGCAGTGGTGCCGAAAAAGGCACCCTGGTGATCATGACGGGTTGCAGCGCGGCCACCCTCGCGCGCGCCACGCCGATCTTCGAGGCGGTCGGCGAGAAGGTCATTCACTGCGGCGAGGTGGGCACCGGCACGCAGGTGAAGCTGGCCGGCAACGCGCTCATCGCGGGCATGCTGCAGTGTTTCAGCGAAGGGCTGCTGCTGACGAAGGTGGCCGGCGTCGATCCCCGCAAGCTCATCGAGGTGGTGCAGGCCTCGGGCTTCCGCTCGCCGTACTTCGAGTTCAAGGGCAAGGCGATGCTCGAGCGCGACTTCACCACGCACTTCTCCATCGATCTGATGCACAAGGATCTCTCGCTGTTCCTCGACAACGCAGCAGCGCATCGAGTGCCCACGCCGACCGCGGCTTCGTTGCGTGAGACGTACAACCTGGCGCGCGCGTCAGGTCACGGTGGGCAGGACATCTCTGCGGTGATCACCGCGTTCGAAGATCTCGTTGGCACGAAGGTGAGCTGAAACATGCGGTCTCCTCTGATTCTGATCGTCGCTTGTGTGTTGGTGCTGGCCGGTGCGTTCTTCGCTTCACGCACCCTGGTCAGTGATGTGCCGGTGCCTGCACCGATGGTGGTGACGCCCACCACGTTGATCCCCGTGGAGGACAACCAGCCCGCCCCCTCGCTTGCCATGCCCAGCACAGGGCGGCAGGCCGTGAATCGGGCAGAAGCCGAAGCCGCCATGCTCGCGCCCAGGCAAGGTCCGCTGCAGCAGGTGAACGCCGCGCCGGTGATGCCGCGCATGGTGGAGCCCAACGCGCCCCCGCCCGCCGCTGACGTCGCGCCCAGCCCGTTCACCGGGGAATCGAAGGAGCTCGACTACGCCGAGGCCATGATGGCGGAGACGAACCCGGGGCTCGAGCGACTGCAGTCCGCGCACGAAGTGTTCAGTCGCTGCGTGGAGCAAGAGCCTGCCAATCAGCGCTGCAAAGCCGGGCTCTCCGCCTCGCAGCAGCGGTTGGGCGGGACGGTGGCCACCGAGCGCACGCCGGGAATGCCGACCCTGCAGGCGATTCCGCCTCACACCCGCCCGCCTTCGCCGCTGAAGTAGGCGTTACCCGATCCACACCCGGGGGAAAGCCGGGATGACGCGGGGAACCCGGGCGCGCAGCATTGGGCCGCATCGAGGTGCTGCCGGCTACTTCGGGGGCGTGACGGCCCCTCACCCCAACCCTCTCCCCGGAGGCAGGGTGAGCGCATCTTAAACCGCTGAAGTTCGATCACTTTTTGAAACTCGATCGACTCCGCGCTTGCCGAATGATCGTCTTCGAGGATGCCCGCCTCGAGGAAGGTGAAGCCGGAAGCAGTCCGTAGAGTCTTCGAA
>JAUYRZ010000117.1 GCA_030695565.1 Archangium sp. | reverse complement strand
CGCCGCCACATCATCAAGCGCATCGTGCTCATGTTCTCGCTCAGCCTGGCCGGGTTTGCGCTGCTGGGCTGGGTCTCCAGCCAGGCGTGGGTTTTCACCGGCCTGGGCGTCATGCCCGCACTCGACGCGCCCAACAACGCGCTGGCCGGCACTGAGATGCGTTGATCGACGCCGAAGAGCAGCCGGGTCAGCTGCGGCACCAGCAAACCCACGAAGCCCACCAGGCCCGACAAGGAAACCACCGCGGCCACTGCGACCGACGCGATGACCAGCAACACCCGCCGGGTCATTCGCACGTCGACCCCGAGGCTCTGCGCGTCTTCTTCACCGAGCGTCAGCAGGTTGAGCCGAGGCGAGAGCGCAACGAGCGCCGCGACCGCCAGAAGCACCACCACGGACGTCGAGGCGAGCGTCGACCACGTCTCATGCCCCAGAGTGCCCGCCAGCCAGAAGAGGATCTCCCCCAGCTTGTCGGGGGCGACCAGCGCCTTGATGAAGGTGATCGCCGCCAGCGCGAAGGCGTTGAAGATGACGCCGGCCAGCAGCGTGGTGTTGGGCGAATTGCCCCCCGCCAGCCGCCCCACCAGCAGCACCAGCACCGTGGCCCCCAACGCCCCCAACAACGCGAAGGCCGAGACCGCCGACAAACCCGGCACCCACGCGAAAGCAGACAGCCCGAACGCCAACGCCACCGTGGCCCCCAGCGCCGCGCCCCCCGAGACCCCGAGCACGAAGGGATCGGCCAGGGGGTTGCGCAAGAGCGACTGCAACATGGCCCCTGACGAGGCCAGCGCGCAGCCCACCAACGCGGCCAACACCACCCGGGGCAGGCGCAACGAATAGAAGATCAACTCCTCCGAGGTGCCCGGCGTACGCACCTGGGCGAAGTCGAGCGGCTGCTCACCGAACGCCGCGGCGAGCACGAAGGCCAGCAGGGTGACCACCGAACAAGCGGCCAGCGCCGTCACCAGGCGCGCCACGCTGAACCGCTGCTGATTCACGTTCACCACTCGGTCTGCGTCACCACCGGCAACTGGAGCGCCCGTTCGCGATCGAGATCCAGGTTGCCGACGTGCAACGAGATGGGCGACTGCACCCACTTGTAGATGCTCTGGGTGAAGAGCCTGACGAACTTCTTCACGTGAGCCTCGGCCACCTCGGCGCTCAGCTCGGGGAAGATCGCCCGCACCGCGGTCACCACGTCGGCAGGCGACATCTTCTCGCCGGCGAACAGGTGGAAACACGCATCGAGGATGGGGAAGGGCATCAGCTCGTCTTCGCCCACCTGGTCGTGCATCAGCTCAGGGCCCGCGGGCCGGGCGATCACCGCCTTGATGCCCTCGTAGCCGTGTTTCTCCAGCAGGTACGCCAGCAGGTACATCACCACCGTCTTGGGCAGGTTGGAGATCACCGCCAGCGCGCCCATCAGGTCGCCGCCGATGGTGGTGTAGCCGACCGCCTTCTCCGACATGTTGCCGGTCTGCAGAAAGAGGCCGCCCGAGGAGTTCGCCCAGTTCCACATGCGCTGCGCCCGCAGGCGCGCCTGAATGTTCTGCTGGGTGATGGGCGTGAGCGGCCGGGCTTCGCCGAGCATCTCCTTCGTCGAGGCCATCTCGCGCTCGAAGGCGTCGTCGATGGAGACGATGCTGAACCCCACCCCGAGCTCCTTTGCGATCAACGCCGCCGCGTCGCGCGTGCCTTGCGACGAGTAGCGGGTGGGCATGAAGAACGTCTCGATGGGCACCTTCGCCCGCGCGGCGTAGCGGTGAGCGATCAGCAGGGTGAGCAACGAATCACGGCCGCCGGAGAGCGCGATGCCGATGCACTTGAAGCCGCGCGTCTTCTCGAAGTAGTCGCCGATGCCCAGCGCCAGCGCGTCGAGCAGATCTTCGCAGTAGCGCTCGCGGGCAGTGGGCAACGGCTCGCTGGAAGGAAGAAAGAAGCTGCGCTGCGCCGGCACCGCGAAGGTGAGCGCCTCTCGCTTCGTCTGAAAAGGAATCTGCAGCGTGGGCACCGGCCGTTGATCCACCGCCCAGCTCTTCCGGTCGTCGCGCCAGGTGGTGTTCTCGGTGCGCAGCCGCAAGGTGCGCTCCAGGTCGACCACCACCGCGCCCCAGGTCTGCTGGAAACGGGGCAGCGAGAGGGCCTGGCGGCCGTTTTGGTACACGAAGCCGCCGCCGTCGAAGATGAGCCCGTCTTGAGCGCCCACCTGGTTCACGTAGGCGAGCGTCACCTGGTGATCGCCTGCGCGGGTGGCCAGCAGCTCGCGCCGGGTGCCGTCGACGCCGATGCGAAATGGCGACGCTGACAAATTGCAGACGAGCTCAGCGCCTGAATACGCGCGGCGGCGCATCGGCCCTTCTGCGCTCCAGATGTCTTCGCAGACCTCGACGGCCAGCACGCCGAAGTCGAATTGAAAGAGCAGGTCACCCAGCGGCACCCCGCGGTGCACCTCGTTCATGCCCGGGGCGCCTCGCGCGAAGGTGCGGCCCTCGTAGAAGATGTTGTAGGTGGGCAGCTTTTCTTTGGGCACCAGGCCGTGCACCTCGCCGCCCGCCACCACCGCCGCGCAGTTGTAGCGAAGGCCCTGGTGGGCCACCGTCACGCCCAGGCACGACACCAGCGGGAGGGCCGCGGTCTTTTCGGCGTAGCGCTCCAGCTCGGTCCACTGGCGGTCGACGAAGCGTTGCCACTGCACCAGGTCTTCCTGGGGGTACCCGCCGACGAGCTGCTCGGGGAAGACGGCGACGGTGACTTGCTGAGCGGCCATTTCCTTCGCCAGGGTGATGGCGCGGTCCACGTTCTTCCCGAAGGCGCCCACCGTGGTGTTGACGGCGGCGAGTCCCAGCTTCACCAGTCGCATTGGGGTCACCCTACTCCCAGCCCTGCTCAGTTCATCAGCCCTTCGGGCTTGCGGGGCTTCAAGTGGCCCACGAGCATCAGCAGCTCCTCGGTGACGATCTCCATGCGCAGGTGCACGTCGGTCTCGCTGAGCACCTCGAAGCGCCGCTGCGGATCCTGCATGAAGGTGCTGGCCACCACGTCGGCCAACGCGCCGCCGGAGACCCGCGAAGCCACCTGCGCCACCCGCTTGCCGACCTCCGTGGGCAGGCGCGCGACCAGCTCCACCACCGCGCGCCGCAAGGAGACGTCGGCTTCGGGATCGACCGCCTCGTCTTCCAGCAGCTCGGCCTCCACCTCGCGGTAGGGGTGCGAAGTCGACAGCTCGTTCTTCAGCCGCGCCCGAGCCACGCCCACCAGCACCAGGTTGAAGCGCCCGTCTTCGAGCTCTTCGTTCATGGTGATGACGCCTACACAGAGCATCTCCTCGAGCTGGGGCTTGTTGGGGAGCAACGACTCCTGACCCGGCAGCACCTGCGCCATGGCGAAGATGCCGTCGGAGGCGACCGCGTCTTTGATCATCGCGCGGTAGCGCGGCTCGAAGATGTGCAACGGCGCGGCCGAACCGGGCAACAACACCACGGACGGCAGGGGGAACACCTTGAGCCGCTTCACGGCGGCCCGGGCTTTGTCGACGGTGTCGCTCACGAGTGAGAGCTCTTCACTTGCGCCCCCGCAGCCAGGCGATGATGGCCGGGAGAATGGACAGGAAGACGATCCCGATCACCATCAGCTCGAGGTTCTTCTTCACGAACTCGATCTGCCCGAGAAAGTAGCCGGCAATGGTCATCGAGAGGACCCAGGCCAGGCCGCCCACCGCATTGAACATCGCGAAGCGCTGGTACGGCATCTTGCCGATGCCCGCGACGACCGGAACGAAGGTGCGAACGATGGGCATGAAGCGCGCCATGATGATCGCCTTGCCACCGTGCTTCTCGTAGAAATCGTGAGCTGCCTTCATGTGCGCTGGCTTGAAGAAGCGCGACTCAGGCTTGTTGAACAACGCCGGGCCCAACTTCGAACCGATGAAGTAGCTCACGGCGTCGCCAACGATGGCCGCGGGGATTAGCAGGGCCCAGAGGTAGAAGATGTTCAGTTCACCGCTGCCCGCGAACAGCCCCGCCACGAACAAGAGCGAATCCCCCGGCAGGAAGAACACCATCGCGCCGGTCTCCAGGAAGACGATCAACGTCAACCCGGGGTAACCGAAGAGCTGGATCAGGTGCGTCGGGTCGATGAACTCTTTGAACTGCCGAAGGATTTCCATGCGCGAGAGCCGCGTAGCGCGCCGTCGGCCAAAAAAAAAGCCCCGGGAATCGCTCCCCGGGGCCAAAACTGTGGAGAGCTAAAGCTCAGCGCATCGCGGTTTCGGGCTTCTTGTCCGGGCTCGCCGACATGGTGGCGAACGAGATGTTGCCGTAACCAGCCGAGGCGCAGCTGAACATGACCTTCTTGATGATGCGGAAGGCGACGCCCTTGTCGGCCTGGATGTTGACCTCGCCCTTGAAGGCGCCCTGGTCACCCGCCTGGTTGTGAAGGTCTTCCTCGCGCTTCTTCATCTCGCGCAGGTTCTCCTCGAGTGCGGGAATGTTGAGGTAGTCCTCGCGGGTGAGGTCTTCCACGCGGCCGATCACCTGGCCGGAGACGATGACGTCCATCTGGCTGACCTGCACCACCGGCGCGAGCGTGAGCTCTTCGGTGTGCGCAGCCTCAGGCAGCTGAATGTCTTTCGACATCGCGAGCAGCTCGCCCGTCGCGGAGAAGTTCGCGATCAGGAAGAGCACGAGGATGACGAACATGTCGACCAGCGGGGTCACGTTGAGGTCTGCGTTGGTCGACTTGTGACCACCCGCGTGCCCGTGCCCGAAGATCTTGGAGTGCTGGAGGCGCTTACCGTACCGCTTGCCTGGAGAAACGATGGCCATGACTTGAAATCCTTAGGTGGCCGAGGCCGGTGAGACCGAGACCGACGGGAACAGCGGGTCGGTGCCAGTGGAGACCACGGAGTCGATCAGACGCACGAGGTCTTCGTATTTCACGGTGTCTTCCGTGGAGAGCGTGATCGCCGCCTGGTCGGGCTGCTGAACCTTGAGCTCCTTGAGCTTGATCATCAGCTTCTCGATCTCGATGCGGCCCTTCTCATCACGGGTGATGGGGAGGGGATCGAGCTGCGAGCCGCCGACGGTGAGCTTGAGATCCTTCTCGGTGATGAGAAGGGTGATGGGCTGCAGCTGCGTCGGAGGCGGTTCTTGCTCCGAGGTGCTCTGACCCGACTGCGACACCTGAAGGCGTCCCAGCTGCGTCCACACGGCGGTCATGATCAAGAACACGATCGTAACGGCCATCAGATCGATGAAAGGAACCAGGTTGAGCGCAGCGTCGAGCGGCTTCTTGCCACCCTTGCTGCTTGTTCCCAAATCCATGCCACCAGCCATGAAACCTCCTGCGACAGCCTCGACGTGAGGCGCTTGCGACCAGACAGCCACTCGGCAGGGAGGGTTTCAACACCCGCCCTGCCGAACGGCAAAGATGGACAACCAGAAGAGAATTACTCTTCGGCAGCCGCGGGAACGCTCATGTTCTTGAACTTGTCGCGGTTCTGCACGATCAGGTTCAGGACGGACACCGACGACTCGTTGATGTCGTTGATGAGCGACTGGGTGCGGCCGTTCAGGATCGAGAACATGATCAGGAGGGGGATGGAGGCGACGAGACCGAACTGGGTGCAGTTCATGGCCTCACCGATGGAGCCGGCGAGGATGGTCGCGCGGTCAGCGGGAGAGGCGTGCGCGACGGCCTTGAACGAGCCGATGAGGCCGTGCACGGTGCCGAACAGACCGATGAGCATTGCAGCGTTGCCGAGCATCGCGAGGTAGCCGGTGCGCGCTTCGATGCGGGGGGTCTCACGAAGCGAAGCCTCGTCGAGCGCCGCCTGCACTTCTTCCTGGCCCTTGGGAACGTTCATCAGGCCGGACTTGACGACGTTGGTCAGCGGGGTCGGCTTCTGGCCGGCCACGTAGTTGATCGCCTTGTCCAGGTCGCCCGCGTAGATGTGCTTCTTCAGACCGCGGATGAAACCGTCTTTGTTGATCGACGCGGTCGCGAACAACACGATCATGCGCTCGACCGAGATCGCCAGCCCGATCACGAACACGATGGCGATGGGGTACATCGGCCAACCGCCTTCGTTCCAGGCTTCGGCGATACCACCGAAAAAGCTCTGCTCACCTTCACTCGCGGCCTCTGCGGCCAGAATCAGCGTTCCAAGCGTCATTGTGGTTATGCCTCCGAAGAACCTTTGAAACCTTCCGGATCAGGAACCCGGAAAAGCGCGCGAACCTTAGGCCCCGCTGGAAAGGAGTGTCAAGGCGACCGACGTGCTAGTCGGGGGGGGATGGCGCGGAAAAGAATTGGCGAGCTCCTTCTGGAGCGCGGAGCGATCACCAAAGATCAGCTCGAATCGGGCCTGGGGGCGCAAAAACGCACCCGCCAGCGGCTCGGGGTGACCCTGATCCAGCAAGGGGTGCTCTCCGAAATTCAGCTCGCGCAGGTGCTCGCGCAGTCGCTCTCGTTGTCCACGGTGGATCTGAGCCAGGTGCAGGTCGATTGGTCGGCGGTGCACATGCTCCGCGCCCGTTTCTGCGAGACCCACGAGCTGTTTCCCTTCGCGATCGACGGAAAAGGCACGGCCAACAAGCGCCTGCTGGTGGCGATGTCTGACCCGCTCAACCAGCCCGCCACCGAGGAGATCGAGTTCACCACCGGGCTGCAGGTGACGGCCTACGTCTCGACGCACAGCCAGGTCAGAGCGGCGATCCTCCGCTATTACCACAAGGCTTCTCCGGCCGAGGCCGCCGCCAGGGCGAAGCCCATGGTGGCGCCTGCTCCTGTGGAGGACGACGACGCGCCGATGATCATGGGCGAGGAGATCGTCTCGGCGATGAACCTGATGCCCGAGCCTGCCGCGCCGAAGAAGAAGGGCGACTCGGTGAGCAAGGATCTCGATTTTCTCTTCGGTGAACGCGCCGATGACGAGACCGAGGTCGAGAAGCTCGAGCGCCGGTTCTGGGCGCTCTTGCGGATCATGCAGCGCAAGGGGCTGATCAGCCGCGACGAGTTCATGGCCGAGCTCGACCGCGAGAGCTGATCAGAAGGCCCACGCCGGTGCCCCGAGCGAACGGTGGCTCTGTTCCTGGGGGAAGAAAAGCCGGTTGCTGATCAGCCTGATCAGACCCGCTGCAGCATCGGCATGCGAATGGTGAACGTGGTGCCCTTGCCCAATTCGCTCTGCACCGCGATCGACCCGCCGTGGTTCTCGATGATGCCCTGAACGATCGAGAGCCCCAGCCCGGTGCCTTTGCCGTCGGGTTTGGTGGTGAAGAACGGCTCGAAGATGCGCGCCTGGGTCTCCGCCGCGATGCCCGAGCCGGTATCGCTCACCGTGACCACCGCCATGCTGCCGTCGACGCCGGTGGTGATCATCACCGTCCCGCCCGAAGGAGTGGCATGGCACGCGTTGGTGATCAGGTTCACGAACACCTGCACCAGGTTCTGCCGCACCGCGAGGAACCCGGGCACGAGGGTGAGCTGCTGCTCGATGGTCACGCCGTGCTTGCGCAGCACGTGGTCGCAGAAGCCCATCGCCTTCTCGATCACCTGGTTCAGATCGATGTCTTCGGGCTTGTCCTTCGCGGGGCGCGCGTAGTTCACCAGGTCGCGGGTGAACCGCAGCACGCGCTCGGAGTTGTCGACGATGCGCTTGTACTTGTCGACGTCGGCCGGATCAGCGGTGGGCGAGGTCTGCGCGCGGCGCCACAACGCGTCGGCGTAGGTGGAGACCGCGGTCATGGGGTTGTTGATCTCGTGCACCACCGAGGCCGCCAGCTGGCCCAACGAAGCGAGCTTCTCGGCCTGGATCACCCGGCGCTCCAGCTCGCGCATGCGCGTGAGATCCTGCCCGATGGCCATCACGCCTTCGACTTCACCCGACTGGCTCATCACCGCCGAGGTGCTGAAGGCGACGCGCATCTCGCGGTCACCCTGCCCCAGCAGCACGGACTCCACGCCGGTGACCGGCTGGCCCTTCATCGCCGCGCCGAACACGCGCAGCAGCTTGAGCCGCTCGGTCTCGGGCATCAGCTGCGAGACCTCGGTGCCCAACACCGCCGCCTTGGAGCGCCCGGTGAGCTTCACCAGCGCGTGGTTGAACACCACCACTTTGCCGTCCCGATTGACGACCAGGATGAGCGCGTTGGCGTTCTCCAGCAGCTCCTCGAGGTACTTGCGCATGAACGTCAGCTCGTCGATGAGCTTGGCGTTTCGCACGGCCACCGCGACCTGGTTGGCGAGCTGGATCAGGATCCGCTCGTCGGTCATCACGTCGGCGGTCAGCCCGGCCGGGTACTCGATGTTCACCGCGCCGAAGAGCTGGCCTGAGGCCACCAGGGGCGCCGCGATGCCCCGCACGCTGCCCTGAAACAGCAACGGCAGCTCGCCCGTGGTGATCAGCACCCGATCTGCGGGCAACCCGCGCGTCTCGAGGCTGGTCTTCTCGACCATCGAGCGGCGCAGGTGAAACAGATCTCGTTGCCCATCGCGCATGCGCCCTTCGGCGTAGAGCGAGGTGAGGTGACAGGTGCGTGGGTCGACGATGCGCACGCAGAACGCGCGGCCCGGAAAGAGACCCTTCACCCCGCGCGCGACGGTGGCGACCAGCTCTTCTTCGCTGGTGGCGCCGGCGACGCTGCGGCCGATCTCCAACAAGGCGGTCTCGACGCGGGCCTGCTCGAGCAACGCCCGCCCGGCGGCAGCCAGTGAATCGAGCATCGGCGAGAGCCGGCGCGCGACCAGCGCCACGGTCTGACCACGCCGGGTGATGGACAAGGTGACCACCTGGCCCGTGCGGCACGCGACCTCGACCTCCACACCGCGGCCGTCTTCGGGCACCACCAGGGCTCCGGTGTCCATGAAGTCGTGCAGCGAACGGCCCGCGATCGCCTTCGCACCACAGAGCACTTCGAAGGGCCCGTTGGAGGTCACGATGCCCAGCTCGAGATCGCACAGCGCCGCGGGCGCGTCGACCATGTCGAAGAAAGCCCGGAAGGCGTCGGCGGCAGGCCCGCTCACGCCCAGCGCCAGCACGCCGGTCTCAGTCTTCATGCGCAACCGCCTTGTCGAGGTCGACGATCTTCGCAGTGCCCACGTACGCCTTGGTTTCGTAGCGGGTGATCTTGCCGATCTTCTTGACGATCTCGGCCATGCGCTCGGCCTCACGGTGGATGATGTCCACCGGGCGCCAGGTGGGCTCGGTCTCTTTGATCTTCCGCTTGAGCAGCTCGGCGTAACCCATCACCGAAGTCAGCGGCTGGTTGAGCTCGTGCGCGGCGGTACCGGCGAGGGCCACGATCACGGCGTTCTTCTCACTCTCCAACAAGCGCGCTTCGGCGTCGGTCAGCTTGCGCTCCAGCGAGATGCGATCTCTCAGGTCGGTGAACAGCCCCACCGTCGCCGTCTCGCGCGCGCCTTCGTAGATGATGGAGGCCGAGAGGTTCACCGGAATGCGTTCTCCGGTGCGGGCCATGATCTCTGCCCGGCTCGACGAGAGGCGACCCACGCCGCCGAACTCGGGGCTGCGCAGCTTCTTCATCAGCTCGAGCGCCACGCCTTCGCCGTAGAGCTGCGCGACGTGCAGCTTGCCGATCACGTCGTCGGCCTTGTAGCCACAGATGGCTTCGGCGGCCTTGTTGAAGATGATGATCTTCCCCTTCATGTCGGCGGCGATGATCGCGTCGACCGAGCTGTCGATCAGCCGCTCGAGGAAGTCGCTGGTCTGGCGCAGCTCCTCGGCCATGTGGCGCTGCAACGTGACGTCGCGCAACGTGAGAATCGCCACGCCGTCACCCGCATCACCGCGCAGGGGTGCGGCAGACACCGAGAGCGTCAACCGCCGGCCCGTACCGGTACGCGCGTGCAGATCGACGTCGTTCTTCACCTGGCCCTTGGAGACCGCGAACAACACGTCGAGCAGCAACGCCTCGTCGCTGGGGTTGGTGAGCGTGTTGACGTGCCGCCCTTCGGCGTCGGCCTGCTTGAGATCGAGCAGGGCCTGGCCCGCGGGGTTGAGCGAGAGCACGCACGCGCGCCCATCGAGGATCGCCACGCCATCGGAGAGGTGATCGAAGTACGCGGCGTAGCGCTTCATCTCCGCCACGCGCTCTTCGGCGGCGATGCGAGCCGACTTCTCTTTTTCGCGCTGCCCGCGGATGCGCTCGAGCTGGCGCACGTTGCGGAAGGCGACCGCGGTGGCCTGGGCGACGGTGGTGAGGAACTCGACCTCGCGCGGGTTGAACGGGCCCGTGGAGCGGCGCAGCAACAACACCCCCTGCACCTGGCCTCTGACGGCCAGCGGCATGGCGGCGAGGTTGCGAATGCCCCGCGCGGCGACCGAGGCCTTCACGTCTTCCAGCAGCGGGTGCGAAGGCGCGTCTTCCACGATCACCGGCTTGCCGGTGCGCACCACCTCGCGCACCTCGGGGTAGCGGGCGAGGTCGATGCGGTGATCTTTGAGCGTGGGGTCGTCGCTGGCGGCGATGATGGTGCCTTCACCGCGTTCACCGTCGACCACCACGAACGCCACGCGATCGATCTGCAGCTCGTCGGCGAGCCTGCGGGTGACGTCGTGCAGCAGCTCGTTGATGTCGGTCGCTTCGGCGTAGCGCGCGGTCAGCTCGAGCAGCACCTGGAGATCCCGCTGCCGCTGCTGCGCCTCCTGAAACATCGCCAGCCGCGCACGGAGATGAGCGAGGCGGGGGACCAGCTCCTTGACGACCGACTCCGGAGCGATCACCTCGAAGACACCGGCGTCGACGTCGGGCTTGGGCGTGGTGATGCCCAGAATCGCGGCCCGCGGTGCTTTCTCTGCCAGCACCCGCCGAACCTGCTCGACGCCAGGAGCGCCGAGGTCGACCACCGCCACATCAATCTCAGGGCCCAGGCCGTCTGCGACAGGAACACCCGAGCCCTCGAGGAGGGCCTTGAGCTGGCCATACCGAGCGCCGTCGATCGGAAGCACCGCGACGGGTCTGGACGTGGGGGGCGACACCGGCGATCGTTTTAGCCCGAATTGCCGCCGTGTCCCCACCCAACGTCGTGAACCCGAGGGGTGGAATCAGTAACCGATGGGCGCTGCGCCGTGACGGCCCCAGCGCTGGTTCCGGCCGAAGTCGCGCCCGTAGCCACGGCCATGGCCCCGGCCGTACTGCCGCCCGTACTGCTGGGGAGGGCGCTGATGGACGTTGGCGACCCAGACCCAATCCTGCCGGGTCTCGTAGCGGCCCGCGGTCCCGACCGTCTCGTACGAGCCCGGGGTGCAGACCTGAACATGACCCCACTGGTGACACGGGCCGGGCACGTAGACTTGCTGCAGCTGACCGGGCACCCAGACCTGCGTGGTCTGCAGTTGGTACTGGCCCTGGTTCCAGTCCGCTCCGCTCGGGGCGTAGGTCGGGCGAGGACCACAATCATCGGCACGAGCCACCGTCGCGCCCATCACCGCCACCATCACTGCGAGCCCAAGGAGTGTTCGGTTCATGCGGCCTTCTACGGCGCCGCCGCCCCCGATATTCAGCACCCGCCCGTGTAGTGTGCCGCGCCCATGAGCTACCACCGTGATGAGGTTCGAGCCCCCCGGGTCGCAGGACTCGCCCTGAAGGCCTTCGTGAGAGCGCTGGAGAGCGGGGTCGGCCCGGTGCTCCTCGAGAAGCTGGTCAAGGACAGCGGCATTGACGCATGGCGCAGCTCGAGCTCAGGCGACGCGCCGCCGGTGCAGTGCCCCCTGCCCCATCCTCCCGCGCCTGCTGATCGGCACAGCCCGGTGGAGCAAGCCGCCCGCGCCGTGGCCGCTGCACCCGCGTCGAACCGGGAGACGGTCGCGCGTTTCGCGGCCGCGTACCGCGAGGGCCTCGATCCGACCGCGGTGATCAGGCGTGTGCACGAGAGCATCGAGCGGCTCGATGGCCGCGACGAGCGGCTGGGTCTGTTCATCTCTCGCAAGCAGGAGGAGGTGTTGGCCGCGGCAGAGGCGTCGTCCAGGCGGCTGCGTGCGGGAACGCCGCTGTCGGTGCTCGATGGGGTGCCTGTCGCGCTGAAGGATGAAGTCGATCTCGCGGGCCACGTGACGACCCTCGGCACGCGCTTTCGCAAAGACGTGGCGACGAAAGACTCTGCGGTCGCAGCGCGGCTCAAGGCGGCGGGCGCGGTGATCCTCGGCAAGCTGAACATGAACGAGATCGGCATCAACCCGATCGGCCTGAATCCCTGGCACGGCGCCGCGCGCAACCCGTACGACCGGAAGCGCATCACGGGCGGCAGCTCGAGCGCGTCGGCCGCGGTGGTGGCTGCAGGCGTGTGCCCGCTGAGCATCGGCGCTGATGGGGGTGGCTCCATTCGCATTCCCGCGGCGCTGTGCGGCATCGTGGGGCTCAAGGCGACCTGGGGCCGCATCCCCGAAACCGGAGTGCCCCCGCTTTGCTGGAACGTGGGGCACGTGGGGCCGATGGGGCTCACCGTCGACGACGTGGCGGCGATGTACGCGGTGCTGGCGGGGCCTGATGATCACGACGTCATCTCGAAGCTGCAGCCCGCGGCGCACCTGGCTGACTACGAAAAGGGCTCGCTCGCAGGCGTGCGCCTGGGCATCTGCTGGCCGTGGTTTGAAGACGCGGCGACCGACGTGGTGGCGAAGTGCCGCGAGGCGGTGAAGTCGCTCACCGATGCGGGCGCGACCGTGGTGGAGATCGAAGGCCCCAACCTCAACACCGTGTTGTGGACGCACAGCACCCTCATCTTGAGCGAGATGTGTCAGGCGATGCGCGGGCAGATCGAGCGCGACGTGACGCAGTTCGGTCTCGACTCCCGCACCAACCTGGCCATCGGCAACCACTTCACGGGGACCGAGTACGTGCACGCGCTCCGCCACCGGCACGCGATGACGCGCGAGTGGCTGGCCCTCATGCAGACCTGCGACGTGGTGATCACGCCGTCGACGGCGATCACCGCTCCGTACATTCCAGAGTCTTCGCTGCCGGATGGTGAGTCGAACCTGCCGGTGGTCGATGCGTTGATGCGCTTCATCCGGGTGGCGAACCTGACGGGTTTTCCGGCGATCAGCGTGCCGGCCGGGTTCGATCGCGAAGGCATGCCGGTGGGCGTGCACCTGATGGCGCGGCCGTACGAAGAGCACCTGCTGTTCCGGCTCGGGCGGGTGATCGAGCGCAACGTCGACGTGCGGACGCCCGCTGATCACGCCCTGTGTCTCCCTCTCCCCGCGGGTGAGAGGGTCGGGGAGAGGGCAGTCGCGCCGTGAAAGAATTCCGCACCACCCAATGCGCCGCCTTCGATCACGCCGAGTTCACGCTCCGCTTCCTGCGAGACGTGCCAGTCCCCGACCTCGAGAAGATGCTGATCGGCTACTTCGAAAACGCGGTCGCCACCGGCACCCGCTTCAAGCCGGGCCAGACGGTGCAGCTGGGCTGGGCCACCCTGCGCCTCACCCAACGCGACGACGGCACGCTCGGAGTGCTCGAGCCTGATCTGAAACACGAGCTCAAGTGGATCGAGTCGGTCGATCAGTCGCTGCTGGAGACCTGGCGTCAGAAAGAAGTGCTCGCCAGCCTGGGGTTGCTGGAGAAGGCCGACTACCCCCGCCAGGCGCTGCAGGCGGTGGTGTGCAGCCGCACCTGGGATGCGCCGGCGTTCATGATGGGGCGCACCGAACCGAGCGCGCCCACCGATTCGGGCTGGTTCGTCGGATGTATGGACGATGCCCACGATCACCAGTCACCTGAAGCGCTCAGTGTGGTGCCTTTGATTGAAATCGCCGTGAAGGTGCCGCCCCTGACGCAGTTCTTTGCCATGCCGCAAGGGACCGACGTGGTCGTCTCGGGACCGGGGCGAATTCGCGCGCGCATCTTCGTGGAGGGTGAAGAGCTCAAGCCCCGCGAGGGCTCGTACCTCGATGCCCTCAACCGCCAGGACTGAAGTCGCTTACGGCGAAGCGATCCTGCTAAAACCCGCGCTGCTTTTCTTCACTTCACACGGGACGTTTCCAAATGGGCCAGGTCACACTCCGCGATCTTTCGACCAACGAAGACATCGTCGTTCCCCCCGAGGGCTTCATCTTTGGTCGGGTGGGCGGGGATGCCGACATCCAGATCGAGGACAACTCGATCTCCCGGCGCCAGGCGCGAGTGTCTCAGAAGGGTGGAATGTGGCTGCTCGAGACGCTGGCCGTGCCGCAGGGTGCGAAGGCGCCCCGGCCGGTTCAGCTCCAGGAAGGCGCCAGCTTCACGGTCGGCCAGAGCGAGTTCGAGGTGGTGCAGATCGAAGAGGAAGAAGAAGAGCCCGCGGCGCCGACCATCGCGCCTGGCAGGGGCAAGCCGGGTCCCGCTCCCGCGTCTGCTGCGGCGAAGAAGCCCAACCCGCCCCCCGCGAACGCGAAGACCATGCCTTCCCCCGCGCAGAAACGCCCTGTTGCGGCGGCTTCGGCCGCTGCCCCCGCTGAGGAGGCTCCCGCTGGCAAAGGCATCGGCGCCATGTTCGTCGGCGTGCCCAAGGGCATCGCGTACTACCTGGTGAACGTGCCCAAGCTGCTGGTGAACCCGTTCGGCACGGTGCGCACCACCATCGAGGAGCAGCCCTCCGAGCCGATGGCGAAGATCGAGCTCATTGGCTACGCGCTGCCCTCGTTGTTCATCAGCGCGGCGCTGCCGGCGTTCGCGGCGGGTCTGGCGGCGCTCATCGGCCCCGGCCACGTGTTCATGCTGGGCTCGTTCCTGCCCATCGGCCCTGCCATCGGCGCGGTGATCGGCGCGGTGGTGACGGGCTTCGTGTTCCACCCGGTGGTCGAGTGGATCATCAACAAGCTCAAGGGAAAGTCCGACGCGCGCTCGCGCAGCAACTACTTCCTGCAGACGATGACGCTGGCGATCATCCTCGCGGTGCCGCAGGCGCTGGGGATTCTGCTCGCGGCGTTGCCCATTCCGTTCATCAACCTGCTCGGGCCGTTGCTGATGGTGGTCGGCTCGCTGGTCAGCGTCTACGTGACGTACCAGTGGATGGTGCACTTCGACGTCGTGAAGTGGGTGCTGATGGTGCTCAAGGTCGTCGCGGTGCTCAGCCTGCTGGGTGCGGGCTGGGGCTTCGTGAGCGGCCTCATCGCGACGATCAGCGGCCTGGGGAGCGGCGGCAGTTCAGCGGTCGCGGCCACGGGTGATACCGGCGACGCCGTCGAGCTCGGTGAGATGCCGACCGATCCGGCTGAGGCGGTCGAGTGGTCCAAGAAGCGCGCGGCGCAGCTGCAGGCCAAGGCAGAAGCAGACACCAAGAAGGCGATGGCCGCCGCTGAAGATGCGACTGCCAAGGCGGAAGGCGCGGCTGAGGATGCGAAGGAAGACGCGCCTGCGGAGAAGCCGGTGAAGGCGGAAGCAGCCAAGCCGGAGCCGAAGCCCGAGCCCGTGGCAGCGAAGGAGCCCACGCCGGTGGTGAAGGACACGCCGCCTGCGCCGGTGAAGGACGACGCGGTCGCGGCTCCGAGCGGCGGGTACACCATGTTCGCCAAGCGGCGCGACGCGATCGAGAAGCTGTTCGAGAACGATCCGACGGTGCTGGCGAAGAGCAGCGATCTGCAGAAGCTCTACGGCGACTACATCGAAGAGGCGTACGAGCTCGACAAGCGCATGTTCAAGGACAACTCGAAGAAGCCCGAGCGCGCGAAGCTCAACGCGCGGCTGCGTGATGCCGAGCTGTACCAGAAGACCGGCAAGACGATTGACTCACTGGCCGGCAAGCTCGGAATCCGCTGACCCTTGGTCTCCCTCTCCCTGCGAACGCGGGGAGAGGGTCGGGGTGAGGGGCTGTACTTAGCGAGACTGACGACGCTCCGGCAGATACCCGTGCGAGCGCAGCCAACCCTCAGACTCAACCCGCGGCTTGTCGCTCGGCCGCCACATCGACTCGACGACGAGCTCGCCCCACATGCTGGCGGTGGACCCGCGGCGGCGGTCGGTGTTCTCGAGCTGAATGGGCTGATTGCGTTCGTTCATGGCGATCTCCGTGTGAAACAGGTGGCTACGACCCTGATCCAACGCGCCTGAGCGCCCACGTCAAAAAAACAGTCAGTCGACCGCAGTCACCGCTCGAATGAAGTCGTTCATCTCCGCGACGCTCGTCGAAGGAGTCATCCACTTCCTCAAGGCTTCCTTCGCGAGAGCTACCGATTCTTCGGACAGACTGAGATTCAGAAACAGTTCAGCGCGCGGCATCTCGTCGAACTCCGGTTCGTAGACGGCAACCCAAGCTGCGAGCTCAACTTCATCACTGACGGCTGGTTGTTGAATGATCCGAAAGGAGCGGTCGAGGCGCTCGGACCGACCGTCAAAGATCGGATTTCCGTCACGCTCCACAGGCTGTCCGTTCGGATGCACTTGCGGAATCCAGCGCTTCCATTCCTCGGACTGCCCAAGAGATTTCTCAACGTCCCTCACCTGCGCCGCCCAGAAGCGTTCGCACTCGCTGTACGCGGTCGGGTCATCGAGGAATGAAGCGAACAGCTTTGTCACCATCGTCGACCTCACAACGCCAGTCGCTGAGCGTACTCGCGGGCGACTTCGAGAAACCGCGAGCTGCCCAAGCCCAGCACGTACTGCCGCAATGTCGCGCGGGTGGCCCCGACGTAGAACAGACACCGCTTCTGGCGCTCCACCACCCGTGGGTCAGCCGTCTTCAGGCTCTCGATTGAATCTTCCAACGCATCGAGATCCTCCAGCCCGCATAAGATGACCACTGGGCTCTCGTGGCCCTTGCACGAGTAGATGGTGGTGACGCGGACGAAGTCGGTCTTCCCCACGGGGAATCCGGCTGGGTCGGCGCCTTGTGCACCACCGAAAGCCACGCTCTTGAAGCCCGCGCGCGTCAGCACCTCGGCCCAGCGGTACGGACGCACCGGGCAAACCACCAGGATGTCCTCGAGCGCCACCTGCTCCTTGAGATGGAGCATGCGCACGATGCGCACCAGTTCGCGGCCTTCGTGTTCGAGGTCGCGCGCAGCCAACACCTTCGGCACGCTGCCGGACTGCTCGGTGAAGCCCACGTGGTACAGCCCGGTCGAGCCCTCCGCCGGGCGTCGCAACAGGCCGGCTTTGACGAGCTCGTTCTCCTTGAGGAACTCCTTGAGGCCCGGCTGCGCGACGCCGTGAAGATGCTGGGGGTCGAGCACCACGTTGAAGGCGAGGTCGAGGATCTCGCGCGGAGAACGAAAGGCCTCCTTCATCACCCGCGTGCGCCCCGCGAAGTTGATGCTCTTGTCGAGCTGCTCCCGGAATTCCTCGAGGGGCTTCTGCGCGTAGATGTTCTGCGAGTCGTCCATGAAGAGGAAGAAGCGCCGCCGTCGCTTCCCGTCGTGGCCCAGTTGCTCGCGCGCCCGCAGGAAGAGGAACTGGAGACGCTTGGGCCCCATGTCCTGCGCTTCGTCGACGAACACTGCATCAAAGGCTTCGTCGCGGTTGGCTGAAGAGCTCACCTCGTCGACGTGCGCGATGCGAACCCGTTGCAGCGCGACGTTCGGGTCGAGGCCCGCGCGAATCGCCGCGGACCGCAGGTGATGCGTCTCGAGCGAGTGCAGCGACTTCGTGAAATACGAGACCAGCACCCGATGCCCGGGATGTTCGAGCAACACGCGCATCGCCCAGTTGGCGAGCACGAAGGTCTTGCCGCTCCCTGCCACGCCACGCACGAGGTAGTGGCCGTCGCCGAAGTGGCGCTCCATGAGCGCGAGTTGTTCGTCGGTGAAGAGCGGGGCCACCGCCTTTGCGTTGGTGATGGCCGCGCCGAGCGTCGCAGCGGGCAAGGGCATCTCGGGCGCGCGGCGCAGCGTCACGTCGACTGACTCCAGCCGCCCTTCCATCAGGCGCACCCGGTGAAACTGCTCGAGGAACCGGGCGGGAATGACCGCCTCGGCTTCCGCGCGCGAAGCGAGCACCACCAGGTGTTTGCGTGCGCGACTGGCGGCCACGTTCAACATCGCGCACAAGTCGAGCGCCTGAAATGGACGGCCACCGGCCACGGTGTCGATCAACACCACGTCGAACTCGGAGCCTTGCTGGCGATGAATGGTGGAAGACACCAGGTCCTGCGTCGCTTCGTCTTCGCTGGCCAACGCACCGATCAGCTGAGCTTGCGCCCGGTACGGTGTGGCGGCCAGCACCGAGGCGCCCTCCTCCAGCGCGGCTGACGAGAGCGCGACCAGCAGCTCAGCCGAGAAGCGCCGCACGTAGCCGCGCCCGGTCTGCGGGCGATCATGGCTCAGTTGCCGCGCAGAGCGGGTGCACTCGTCGAGCACCACCCAGACGGCGCGCTCCTCCGGAAACCTGGCGAGCCCGCGCTCGGTCGACAACCGCCGAGGCCGCTCACCGTTCTCGAGCTGGCCCTGGTACTGAAACTCGCTGACCACCTTCGCGATGGCGGGGTGCATGCGGTGCTGCGTGCGGAGCAGGAACACGTTCGACCGCTCCACGTCGCGCGACGCGTGCCGCAAGACCGAGAGCGGCGACTCGCGCAGCCAGCGCTGCACGTGCGAGAGCGCTCCTTGTGGGGCGCGGGAGACGGGCCCGAGTTGCCGCGGGTCTCCGGCGATCAACACGGACTTTGCCAGGGGCGCCAAGAGTGCCGCCGACGCGCGGGAGATCATTCCCCCCTCGTCGAGGATGAGCTTGTGGAAGTGCGGGCCTTCGATGAGCTCCTGCACCAGGCGCAACGCGCGATGCACGGTGAGCGCGATGACCGTGGCATGGCCCGATTCGATGGCCTGCAAGGTGGCGTCTTCGAGACGCTCGGCGGCTTTGAGCTCTGCACGCTTCTGCGCGATCTCCGTCGCAGGTGCGGCCTTCGCTTCCAGCCGGGTGAGTTCTTGCTGCAGCGCCTCTCGATGCTGGGTGCGCGCCGCGGCGTCGGGGTCGTGCAGCACCGGGGGAAAGTCGCGCGCGAGCCGCAGCCGGGCGCCCACGCCACCGCGGAAGACGCGCGATCGCCCCTCCGCATCGAGCAGCGCACCCCGCCCTTCGAGCACTCCGCAGAGGCGATGGGTCAGTTCGTCGACCGCGCCGTTGGTGGGCGCAACCACGAGCATCCGCTGATCAGGAGCGGCCTGTACCGCGTCGGCGATGCGGCCCGCCAGCGCCTGCGTCTTGCCTGTACCCGGCGGGCCCCACACCAGGCCCCATGCACTGGCCCACGGTCCTTCGAGGTCGCGCGCGGCTGGCCCCGTGGACAGTTCAGGTGCTCCGTCGTGCACCCAACGCACCGCCTGATCGAGCCGCACGCTCGAGGTGCCCTTCGTCGCCGAGGAGATCGCCTGAGAGAAGTCGAAGGGTTTGAAGAACCACTCGGTGGCGCGCGCGAGCTCGTCGGAGGTCGGGATGGTGCCGGAGACCTTGAGGAAGAGATCGCCGGTGGTCGGGTCGACATGAACCACCTCGCCAGACCAGACGCCTTCGCTGTTGTCGAAGGCCGAGAAGAACCCGCCCGCCCAGTCTTGCTCCGCTGCGGGCACGGTCTGCAGGGCCACGAGCGCACCCTCGAAACGCAGCGCCGCCACCGCCTGGATCGCGATCGAACGATATTGCGCCTGCTCTGCTTCGAGCGCGGCCAGCAGTTCTTCCGGCAGCATCAGGCGCTCTTAACTGCACTCGCTCAGAAGTGCGGGCTCGAACGGTGGGCGGTGCTTCTGATCCTGATTCGGCGCAAAATGCCGACAGGCCTCGCCGCACGCCAATCGAGGAGCGCCGGTACAGTAATCGATGCACGGACCGGTGCTTGAGCTCGACCTGAGGATCGCGGCGGTCGTCGACAGAGAGGTCAGACCGCGTCGCTGGATGCGCCTCTTGAATCCCGCGCGCGTCAGCACCTCGGCCCAGCGGTACGGCCGCACCCGGCAGACCACCAGGATGTCCTCGAGCGACACCCGCTCCTTGAGATGGAGCATGCGCACGATGCGCACCAACTCTCGGCCCTCGTGCACGAGGTCGCGGGTTGCGAAGCGCGCTTGTTGAGGGCCGGTTGATACGACTTGTTGATGGCCATCACGCAACGCGGAGCGGTGCGCACCACCGCGATGATGGCCATCCTCCGTACCCGCGCCGAGCGGTCGCACGTGACTCACGCCTGATTCCGGTCGCGGCCACGCTCGTCCATGCCCTGAGAAACGTTGTCGTTGCACCCCAGAGGTGGTTCATTACGGGCACTTTGGGTGCGCATGTGTTGCACCCTTCGCATCCCCCCTCGGAGCTTCAAGATGAGTCGCCTGACGACGATGATGTGCTTTGTGTTTGGTGTTGGCACTGCGTGGGGGCAAGCGGCCGCTGGCGTCTCTGACGAACGCGTCAATCTGCCGAACGCGCCTGGCTCGGTCGCCGGCGTGGGCGAGAACGCGACCGTCTCGGGCAACCAGGGCGCGATGAACTACTCGGTGAAGGTCGAGGTGCCCCAGGGCTTCCCCGGCGTCACGCCTGACCTCGCCTTCAGCTACTCGTCGGCCGGTGGCTCCGATGTGCTGGGCATGGGCTGGTCGATGCCGAGCTTCGCCATCGAGCGCATGACCTCCAAGGGCCTGCAGCGCTACGACGTCGACGATCGCTTCGTGGTCGAAGGCAGCGATGAGTTGGTGCGCGTCTCTCAAGCCGGCAGCACCGCCGTCTACCGCAGCCGTTTCGAGTCGGGCTTCGTGCGCTACACGTGGCTCAACCGCGGCACCGGCGACGCCGGGTCGTGGAAGGCCGAATACCCCGACGGCCGCGTGGGCTACTTCGGCGCAGACGACGCAGGCGTGGCCGTCACCAGCGCGCAGGTGCGCGTGCCGACCACGACCAGGGTCTTCCGCTGGCACCTCGTGCTGATGGTCGACCGCTTCGGTCACCGCATGCAGGCCTCGTGGACCAAGGACCCCGGCGGCGCCTCGTTGCTCGATCGCCTCGACTACCTCTACGACGCAGGGCAGCCGCGGCACTCGGTGCGCTTCGTCTATGAAACCCGCCCCGACGTCATCTCGGACGCCAAGCCGGGCTTCGAGCTCAAGCTCACGCAGCGCCTGAAGGAAGTTCGCATCTTCTCGGGCGCCGAGCTCATTCGTGGCTATGCGCTCACCTTCGAAGGCGACGCCGTCGCGGGGGGCGCGAGCCGGCTCAGCCGCGTCACCCGTGCAGGCCGCAGCGCTGGCAGCTACCCCGTGGCGTTCACCTTCGGTTACTCGAAGACGCTCAGTGGCACGTGCGCCGGCGCCGATTGCGCCAAGCCCTTCGTCAAGAACATGGGCTCGCTGGGCGTCGACTTCTCGCAGGGCCGCGCCACCCTGCTCGACATCAACGGCGACGCGTTGCCCGACGTGCTCTCGGCCTCGGCCAGTGGCCTGCACAGCTTCTACCTCGCCAGGCTCGACGCCGAGGGCCAGGTCAGCTTCGCCACCACGCCCGTGCCGAGCGCGCGCACCGTGGGCTCGAGCTCGCTCATTCTCGGTAACGCCACCGTGCAGGTCATCGACCTCAACGGCGACGGCTTCGTCGACATCACCAACCCGCGCACGGGTGAGGTGCTCTGCAACAAGGGCGTGGGCGATTGGACCGCGGCGGCCACCGACTGCAAGCCGACCGCGAGCACGGTGTCGGCCGGCTACCCGCTCGACGAAGACGTCGGCGACCCGCTCCAGGCCGACCCGTTGCACATTCGCTTCTTCGACTTCGACAACGACAAGCGCATCGACTTCCTCAAGACCGACCCGGGCGGCACCACGTCGATTCTCGCCAACACGAGCGCGGGCTACGTGGCGGCGACGGCCGACACCATCGGCGAGGTCTTCGACGACACGGCGCTGCAGCTGGCCGACATGAACGGCGACGGGCTGCAGGACCCGGTGATTCTGCGCGTCAGCGGCAACGCGATTCAGCTCAGCTACAAGCTCAACTTCGGCTTCGGCGTCTGGAGCGCGTGGCACGACGTCACCGTCAGCGGCTTCGACCCCTCGCAGCTCGCGGTGCTCGAGCTGCAAGACATCAACGGTGACGAGCTGACCGATCTCGTCGCGGTGGTGGGCAACGAGATCAAGCTCTCGCTCAACCGCAACTCCGATCGCTTCGACGCGGTGCGCACCATCGCCACCGCAGACCTCGGCGCGGGCACGATTCCGTCGCGCACCGGCAGCACCATCGTCTCGTTCGCCGACATGAACGGCAATGGCTCGTCAGACATCGTGTGGATCGAGGCGGGCGGCGCGATCTCGTACCTCGAGCTCTTCCCCGTGCGCCCCAACCTGCTCTCGCGCATCGACAACGGCCTCGGGGCCGTGCAGCGCTTCAGCTACGGCACCTCGATCGTCGAGCAGGCGCGCGACGAGCTGGCGACGCAGCCGTGGCTCAACAAGGTGCCCAACCCGATGACGCTGGTGACCGCGATGGAAAGCTTCGTCACCCTCACCGGCAACGACATGGGCGGCACGATGAACCCCACCGGCCTGCGCGAGCGCACGCTCTTCCGCTACCACTCGGGCTTCTACGACGGCGTCGAGAAGCAGTTCCGCGGCTACGAGGGCGTCGAGCGCCAGATGGACTCGGACATGTCGCGCGACGCGCAGGAGCCCGGCCTCACGGTCGAGAGCTACGACGTCGGCAAGACCGATCCGCTGCTCGCCGGCCGCCCCCTCATCTCTCAGATGTGGGCCGGCGCTGCGCCGAACCGCGCGCTGCTGACCGAGACGCGCAGCCTGTGGCAGGCCTGCATGGTCGCCCAGTCGAGCAACACCTTCTTCGCGTGCGAACGCGCCACCACCACCATCGTCACGGAGCGCGACGCTGCCCACGCGGTGACCACGAAAGAAGAGCGCGACTACGACGGGTACGGCAACGTCACCGCCAGCCGGGAGCTCGGGGTGGTGAACCTCGGCACGCCTGAGCAGCCGCGCGGCTGCGCGCCGTGCGTGGCCTCCGGCACCTTTGGCGACGCCTGTGGCGATCAGTGCCTGGGTGACGAGGCCTTCAGCGAGACCGACTTCATCGACCCCGGCACCACTGCCAGCGCCAACCTGTGGCTCTCGGGGCAGCCCAAAGAAGAGCGCTCCGCCGCGGTCGCCGGGGCCTGGGAACAGGTGGCCCGCACCTATTACGACGGGGCCGACTTCGTCGGTCGCACGCTGGGCGAACTCACGCTGGGCAACGTGACCCGCGCCGAGCGCAAGCTGGGCGACGCTTTCGTCACCGTCGCCCGCTCGCGCATCGACGCGCACGGCAACCCGATCGAGACCATCGACGCGGTGGGCAGCGTGGCCAACACCACCAGCCACCGCCGTCTGTATACCTACGAGCCCGCCGGCCTGCGGCTCAGCCGGGTCGAGGTGCTGGTCGGCAGCGCCGACGTCGACTCGCTGCGCATGGACGTCGTCACCGACACCGCATGGGAGTTCGAGAGCCAGAGCAGCAATTGGTATGCGGTGAAGGCAGGCAACCCGCTGACCTCGGCGCAGCTCACGCGCTACCGCTACGACGAGCACGGGCGCCTCTCGAAGGTGCTGCTGCCCGGCGACGTCGACACCACGCCCAGCACCACGGTCGAGTTCGAGCTCGCCGACCCCAGCTCGCGCATTCTCATCACCCAGCGCTCGAGCTCGTCTGCGAACGACGACGTGGTCGAAGCCAAATGTCTCGATGGGCGCGGCCGTGAGTTCCAGCGCCGTCAGCGCCTGTCGGCGACGAGCTGGCAGGTCGATGGCTTCGTCGAGTTCGATTCGCGCGGCAAGACGGTGCGTCGGTACCAGCCGTACCTGTCGGCGACGGGCGCGTGTGAGACTTCGCCCCCGGCGAACGTGCCCTTCACCCGCTTCGTGTTCGATCCCGCCGGGCGCATGCTGCGCGAGACCGAGCCCGACGGCTCGTTCCGCAGCACGGAATACGGGCCGCTGGTGACCCGCTTCTTCGACGAAGACGACAACGACCCCGCCGATCCGCAGACCAACACGCCCGACGTGCGCACCTACGACGGCCTGGGCCGGCTCACCTCGACGGCGCGCCAACTGACGACCGGCGGCCCGCTGAGCGTCAACACCTTCGGCTACGACACGCTGGGGATGCTCTCGACGGTGAGGGACCCTGCGGGCCACGTGCGCACGCAGACCTCCGACAGGTTCGGGCGCGTGGTGCGCATCGACGACACCAACGCGGGCCTCTCGACCCTCGAATTCGACGCGCAGAGCAACCTGCTGACCACCACCGATGCGCGCGGCACGGCGGTGCGCCAGGAATACGACGGCGCCAATCGCCTCGTCGCCCGCTTCGACGCCGCAGCCGACGCCGCGACGCGCGTCACCTACCGCTACGACAGCCTGCCCGGCTGCACCGAGTGTACGAACGCGGCCACGCAGATCGTTCAGATGACGTGGCCCGGCGCGACGGCGGGCGGCGAACAACGCTTCGGCTTCGACGCGCGCGGCAACCCCGTCTACGAGCAGCGCCTCATCGCCGGCCACAGCTTCACCACGCGCCACCGCTTCGACGCGGCGCTGCGCGAGATCGGCGTCACCCACCCTGACGGCACGGCCATCGACACCACGCTCGACGGCGCGGGTCGCCCCATCGCCGTGAGCGGCGCCGTCACCTCGGCCGAATACGACGCGCGCGGCGAGCCCTCGAAGCTCACCTTCACCAACGGCACCACCTCGGCCTACGGCTACGACAGCCGGCTGCGCCTCACGTCGCTGAAGACCACCGCGCCCGGCGGCACCCTGCTCGACCTCGGCTTCACGCTGAGTAAGTCGGGTGACATCACCGCGATGAGCGACGGCCAGCTCGCCGGTCGCCTGCGTCGCGCCGGCCAGCACACCATCGACGGCTGGGGCCGCATGACGCGCACCACGCTCACCACGAGCGCGGGCGAAGAGACCATCGACTACGGCTTCGATGACATCGACAACGTCACCAAGGCGGTCTCGAGCCTCGGCGCCGCGAGCCGCGCGCACGTGGGCGACTTCACCTACGGCAAGCCCAACGCGGTCACCAGCGCAGGCGGCATGACGCTCGGCTACGACGCCGCGGGCGCGATGACGAACCGCGCCGACGCCACGCTCACCCGCGACCACCGTGGTCGTCTGGGGGCGGCCTCGTCGCCGCAGCTCGAGGCGACCTACACCTGGGACGATCTCGAACGCGTCGCGAAGGAAGAGGGCGACGCCACCACCTGGTACGTCGCGCAGGGCTTCGAAGTGCGTGACGGCATCTCGGTGGTCTATTCGTTCTTCGACGGCATGCGCGTGATGCGCGGTGAGAACGACAGCCTCGCGGCGAGCCTGCTGTCTGACCTCGCGCCCGCCTCGGGCAGCGGCCCGCTCACCGTGGCCGGCGACTCGAAGATCGACATCGCCGACGCGTGGCTTGCCCAGGCGGCCAGCCTGAACCTCGTGCAGCTCAGCGGTGGGCCCACGCCGAGCGCGCCGAACAAGCTGCTGCGCTCGGCCGCGCGGCGGCTGTTGATGGAAGACGCCGTCTGGCTGCACCGCGACAACATGAACACCGCGCTGGTCGCCACCGACGCGAACGGCGCCGTACGCGGCGAGCGCAGCTACTACCCGACGGGCATCGTGCGCGAAGACCAGGGCTTCATCGATTCACGCGGCTTCACCGACCAGGAGCTCGACGAGGCCACCGGCCTGACTCACTTCAAGTACCGCGACTTCGACGCGCGCAGCGGCCGGTGGGACCGCCCGGACCCTTCTTTCATGATCCTCTCTGAAGAGGAGCTGACCAAGGCCGGCGAGTTCAACAGCGGCTACGCGTACGTCGCCAACCAGTTCTCGAGCGCCCACGACCCCACGGGTCTGCGCCTGGATCGCGCGAGCTTCCCGCAGCGCTCGGGCGCCGCCTCGCGCGCGCGGCTCATCGGTCGTGCGGTCAATGGAGCGAAGTCGCTCTACAACCGCGCCGGCGCGAAGCTCTCGAAGGCCGGCACCGCCATCGCCGGGGCGGCCCGAGACGCCGCTGCCTGGGCCAACAAGAAGAACGATGCCCGGGTCGCGCACAACGAAGCGATCAAGGCCAACGAGTTCAACCACACGCCGTCGAAGTTCGAGAAGGCAGCCACCATCGGGCACGGCCTTCTCACCGCGGCCAGCGTGGTCGCGACCCTGGTGAACATGATCCAGAACCTGCAGGGCAAGACCGACGAAGAGTCGGGCAAGTCCGAGGGGCTCCAGTTGACCTCCAGCGTGCTCAGTGGCACCAGCGGCGTGGCCGGTCTCGCGAACAAGCTCCCTGCGCTCAAGCGCGCGGCGGGGGTGAAGAGCGGCCTGGCCAACGGCGAAAAGTGGAAGGCTGTTCCTTCTTCTTCGGCGCCTCGCCGCAGCTCGTCGGTTTCCCCGTGAAGAGGCCCCGCACCATGAACCGCTTCAACTTCAGCCTCATCGTGGTCCTCTCGTTGGCTGGCTGTCAGTGCACGCCCCCCGTCTGCACGGCGGGAACGCAGGCGTGCGCGTGTCTCGAGGGCGGGGCCTGCACCGACGGCCTCGCGTGCGGCAGCGACCTGAAGTGCGCCCCCGCGGTCGCCGCGGGCGTGCAGATCGCCGACGTCGCCGCGCGCGGCTGCGAGTTCGTGCTCACCGAAGCGCCGGGCACCGAGGTGGTCTCGGTGACCTTCAAGAACGGCGCGAAGGGCACGTGGATTCGTCAGTCACCGCGGGTCGCCGTCACCGTGCTCGCGGGCAGTGACGCGGCGCTCGCCGACGCCGTGCAGTTGGGTCTGACGGGCGCGGCCTCGAGCCTCACCTTGAGCAAGGCCAGCTGCGTCGATGTGAAGGGCCAGCGCCTGGCCACCACGCTTTCCATTCGTTGAAAAACGCCGCCCCGGAGAACCCCTTCATGCGCACGAGTCTTCGACTCTCTTTCTTCGGGCTGCTGTTCGTTCTCGCCAGCTGCTCGCCCCCGTCTGGCTCAGACGGCGGCACGGTCACCACGGCCTGTGAGGCCGGTACCCAGGGCTGCCCGTGCGCCGCGGGGCGCTGTGGCAAGAGCGCCAACGGCGAGAGCCTGCTGTGCATGGGCGACGTCTGCGAGAGCATGGCGTGCCCCGCCGGCTCCGACGGCTGCGTGTGTCGCGGCGGCACGGCGTGTGACGTGCCCGGCTCGAGCTGCACCAACGGCTTCTGCGTGTCGTCGAGCTGCGGCCCGGGCAGCACCAACTGCGCCTGCATCGCCGGCACGTGCGACGTGGGGTTGACCTGCATCGACTCGACGGTGTGCGTCGACAGCACGGGCTACGAGGGCGGCGCGTGTCTGGCCAACGGCTCGTGCCACCGAGGCAGCCGGTGCGCGGCCAGCACCAACACCTGTGTCTTCTGCAGCCCTGGCACGCCCGGCTGCCAGTGCACGGCGAGCAACGGCTGCAGCGAGGGCCTGGTGTGCGCCGCCGGTGCCTGCGTCGCCGCCACCGCCCTGCCCCCTGCCAACCCGAAGTGCTTCACGCCCTGCCCGCAGCTGATGCCGGCGGGCGCGACGTGCTCGCCCGACGGCCTCATCGCCGGCTGCTTCGATGGCCTCGTGTGCACCAACGGCTCGTGTCTGCCGCCGGGCGCCGCAAAGGCGAGCTGCGCGAACGATCTCGGCTGCCCCTTCTTTCAGGTGTGCCTGGCCGGTGGCTGCTACTCGAACTGTGACGTGAACGCCGACTGCGCGTCGGGCCTCGGGTGCTTCAAGCACGCGTGCCGGCCGACCTGCAGCGTGTCGAGCCTGCAGCCCACCTGCCCTGGCGGCACCTCGTGCACCTCGAACGATGGGCAGAACGGCTTCTGCACGCCCTCAGGCACGTCGACCGCGGGCACCAGCCCCAACCCGACGGGCGGCCTCAAGGTGTCGACGTCGATCGTCGAGCTCTCGAACGTGCGCGCCTCGGCCGACTTCCTCGTGTTGCCGCGCAGCGACATCACCCAGGACGTGGTGGTTCGAAAGAAGTGGCACAAGGTGAACTACGCCAACGCGCCTCCGGGCGAGCGCGTCGACGCGCCGTTGATGGCCGATGGCGTGACGTACGCGCCGTGCAACGCGGCCGCGGGTGAGTGCCCGCTGTCGTGGCTGACCCTGAACGTGAACGGCGTCGCGCCCACGCTCGACCCGTCGATCACCTACCGGCTGGCGCCCAACTGTGTCGACGACACCACCGGCCTCGATGCCGGCGCGCAGCAGGCCTGCCCCCACGTGACCATCGGCAAGGCCGGCGACGCAGCGGCGACGAGCTGGGAAGGCGAGCTCGAGGTCAGCTCGGGCCAGGGCGCCACCATCACCGTGCACCTCTCGTACGTGCAGCGCCCCGACGGCCAGTGGACTGGCTCGATGTACTACTTCGGCACCTTCAAGACGGCCGGGCTCCCCGCGTGGATTGGCCGCGCCGACAAGGCCACCACCATCGACGTCGACAACGCCTTCATTCAGCGCTGGGGCGCGTTCCGCGGCAACCAGCTCGCGGGCTGGCAGGAATTCAAGGGCGTGCTCGCGTCGACCCGTCAGGGCTCGTGGGACTTCGCCGAGGTGCGCCGCCGCTGCGCGACCATCACCAACGGCTCACCGACCGCGGCGTGCTACCCGTACACCAACACCGCGGGCGTGCGGCTCTACGTCGGCAACGCAGACGTGGCCGCCATTCCCTCTGGTGTGGTCGAGCTGCCCATCGGCTTCAACCTGCAGATCCCCGACCCCAACAATGCGCCGACGCGCTTCCAGGGCCGTGTCGAGTCGGCCCTCGCGATGCACTACCCCGGCAACCCGCAGCTCAAGCTCGAGTTCGCCTCGGACCCCACCAACGCCTCGCTGGGCATGATGATGGGCAACGACCGCGTGGTGCTGCTCAAGGGCATCGAGTCGGTGGCCACCGACACCAACCGGCTGGTCTCGACCATCGGTGGTCGACTGGTCTCGAGCGATGGAACGTGCCCCGCAGACTACGCCGCCGTGCAGGTGCCCTGGCTGGTGCCAGGCTTCACGGCGCTGACCAACCTCAACGGCGCCGGGGTGCGCTCGCGCACCGAGTGTCGTGAGACGTTGATGCCCTTCGACGGGGTGGCCGACACCCAGAACCTGGTGCGCAACCGAGAGCTCGCCGGTGGCAACCCGGTGCCTGACGGCAGCCCGCGCAAGCGCACCCTCAAGTTCATCGACGGCGCGTTGGTGAACCAGACCGAGCTCTTCCTCATCTTCGAAGAGAGCTACGAGAGCTTCATCCCCAACCAGGCGCCGACCACCGCGTACGGCTTCATGACGCTCAAGCGCGCGCCGGCGAACCTCGCCGCCGCTGACTACGTGGGTCGGCCCACCGCCACCGTCGCGCGCAGTGCAGTCACGCCGGGGGCGACCTGCGCGCCTGCGCTGGTGAACCAGGTGCTGGGCACCAGCTTCACCACCAGCACGCCGGTGAGCCCCGCGCAGATGGCGACGCTGGTCGACACGCTGATTCTGGGAGGCCAGTCGACCGCGGGCTACGCGGCGCTGCCCACCAACGACAACATCGCCTACTACTGCGAGGGCACGGGCGGCGGAGACACCGGGTTCTTCAACGGCGGCAAAGACGAGTTCACGCTGGGCATCAAGAAGGCCTGCCCGCCCGGCGCCAAGGTCGTCTACTTCAACGTCGGCCTGCTTCCCGGCCCCGGCACCAACAAGACGCCTCAGCAGCTCGCCAACGATCCCTGCATGAACGGCGGCAGCCTCACGTGCTGGGAAACGCTGCAGGCCTGGAAGAACGGGCCCACGGTGGTCACCGAGTACGAGCCGTTCTACCGCTGCACCAACACCCTCACGGGCGGCAACAACAACTACTGCGACGACACCCGCACCGATTTGCGCCTGGGCAAGACGTTCTACCGGCGCACCACGGCGACCTCTCCGCCGATGCTGGGCATCAACGCGCTCATCGATCGCGCCTTCCGCTACAAGACGCGCTTCCGCTCGACGACGGGTGGCTCGCTGGGCTTCGCGCCGCGGCAGTGCATCCCCAACTCCGACTCGGTGCCGTATTGCTACGACCCCGCCGAAATTCAGGAAGCGCGCGATCGCGTCGACTGCCTGGTCGACCTCTACTCGCGGCCGGGCGTGGTGTCGGGCCCGGGCAACACCCAGGGCACGCTGGCCGACCCGCAGCGCACGCAGTTGTTGGCGTTCTTGCGCTCGAACTTCAGCGCCTTCCCCAGCACGCCGGGGCCTGGCGGCGTGACGCAAATTCCGCACGACGCCTTCGAGCGGCTCTACGCCGAGCTGTTGATCATGCAGGGCGACGAGGCCCTCACTGCGGCCTACGCGTCGCGCTTCGATCTCGCAGCCACGGGCGGCGCCACCTTCAAGGGCAGCGCCTTCGAGGCCAACGGCATCGACCTCACGGGTGTCGCCGGCGCCGAGCTGTTTCAGCTCTACCAGTCGGTGCAGTACTACCAGCTGGCGCTCGACCGCCTGTACCTGCTGGGCAAGAACATGGGCATCGCGCTCAGCCTCGGCGACGTGGGCAGCACCAACGACTTCATCAGCGCCGAGACCGTCACCAGCTACCTCGAGCGCCTGGTGCGCGCCGCGGCGCAGAAGTCACGCGCGTGGGGTGAGATCGCCCGCCGCTACCAGAACTTCAACCGGCCCGATCTCTCGCGCGCGGTCATCGAGCGCGCCTACGTGGGCACCTATGTCGAGAGCGCGCTCATCAGCCGGCTGATGCAAGACATCGCCGCGGGCTCGGGCGCTCCGAACCAGCCGCAGATGCGCCTGGTCATCGAGAAGACGCAGCGCAGCTACCGCATGTCGCTGCTCGACATGCGCGAGATCTATGCGCAGCTGTCTGACCAGCTGAACTACTTCGGCTTCCCGGCCGACTACATTCCCTTCCCGGCGCTCGATTCGGCGACGGGTCAGTCTGGCGGCGCGTTCGAGTCACTGCTCGCGATTTCGAAGCAGCGCCTGGATCTCGCCAAGCAGCGTGAGGTGATCGCGCTCGCGGCTGGCCGGCAAGGCCGCGTCGACGCCGCGCAGTTCCAGGCTGACCTGGTGAGCCTGCGCAACACCTACGAGAACCAGCTCGCGACGGCCTGCGGCACCTTCAAGGGTGACGATGGGCTCATCTACCCGGCGATCGTGAAGTACTCGCCGCAGAACGCGATCGCTCTCCAACTCGGTGACCCCTGCGGTCGCATGGGCAACGGCGACATTCACAACGCCTCGCTCGCCGCGCAGGACAGCGCGCTCAAGGTCTCGGGCATTCTGCAGCGCCACGCCAACATCCTGCAGGACGTCAGCAACGAGCAGATGCGCATGGCCGCGGTCTGCGGCGTGAACGCGGCGCAGGTGGACTACACCTTCAAGCAGGCGGGCATCACCAGCACCCTGCAGCGCGCCATGGCCGATCAAAAGGCCGAGACCGCCTTCATCACCGGCAGCATCGGCGCGGCGATCGCAGGTCTGCAGGCCACCTCGTGCGAGGCCATCGGCTGCGTGAAGGCGGCCATCACCGGCGTCGCGGTGGGTGCGATGGGCATCGCGTCTGCGGGCACGCAGTTCTCGAGCGACACCAAGATCGCGCGCAAAGAAGAAGAGCTGCGCACGCTCGAGGCCAACAGCGTGAAGTTCTCGGGCACCTTCCAGTGCAACCTCTCGGCGGCCAACGACGGAGGCATCGGCGCCGAGGGCCTGGGCATCATTCAAATCGAGAGCAACGCGCGCGTGGCGAGCATGCTCAACGACACGCTCGAGGTGCAGATCGAAGCGCTGCGCGCCGACTACGCCCTGCGCGGCGCGGTGGCCGAGGTGCAGCGCATGTACAACAACGCGCAGCGGCTGCAGAACCAGTTCGAAGAGGCCGCGTCGCTGGCCATCGACATTCAGCAGGCGCAGAACGACCCCAACGTTCGCATCTACCAGAACGACGCCATCATCAACGCCGACGTCTCGTTCAACGACGCGCTGGCCACCGCGTACCGGCTGACGCGCGTGTACGAGTACTACACGAGCCAGAGCTACGCGCGGAAAGAGCAGCTCTTCCTCATTCGCATGGTCTCGTCGGGCCAGTACAACCTCGAGAACTACCTGCTGCAGCTCGAGAACGAATACCTGCTGTTCGGTGAGCAGTTCGGCAACCCCGACCTGCGGGTGCTGGTGCTGTCGCTGCGCGACGACATCATGAACATTCCCCGCGTGGGCACCGACGGGCAGGCGCTCACCGAAGACGTGCGCATCAACGTGCTGCGCCAGAAGCTCAAAGACCCCAAGCGCCTCGACGCGCGCGGCTACCTGACGCTGCCCTTCTCGACCACCGTGGGCGACCTCTCGCCCGTCACCCGCAACCACAAGATTCACCACGTCGAGATCGACCTGCAGGGCGTGCGCATGGGCGACGCGTTGGCGCGGGTGTACCTGCGCTCGGCGGGCACGGGCGTGGTGCGCAACGTCAACGACGAGCTCGACTACTACGTCTTCCCGGAACGCCTCGGCGTCATCAACGCATCGGTCGGCGGCGCCAAGGTGTTCGACGCCGAGGTGTACCGGAACTACCGGTTCCGCGATCGCCCGCTCGTCAACACGCTCTGGGAGCTGGTGGTGAACCGCCGCGACGAGACCGTCAACAAGGACATCGATCTGGGCACCATCTCCGACGTCCGCGTCCTCCTCTACTACTCCGACTTCACGTCCTTCTAAGGCCACGCCCATGACCCAGTCTCTCTCGACGCGCCTCGCTCTCGGAGCCGCGCTCGCGCTGCTGCTCGCAGGTTGCCCACCGCTGAACACCACCAACGACTCGGGTCAGCCTGAGGTCGATGCGGGCTGTGACGGCCTCATCGGCTGTCAGTGCGTCGCCGGCGCTTGCACCACCGGCGAGTGTGTCGCCGGCACCTGCGTGGACTGTCGTCGCGGTGAAGCCGCCTGCATCTGTCGTGGCAACACCACCTGCAACGCGGGGCTGCGCTGCACCGGCAACCGCTGCGAGAGCTGCCCCGCCGGTGAGCTCGGCTGCGCCTGCGGTACCGGCGACGCCTGCGGCACGGGGCTTTCGTGCAGCAACGCGGTGTGCGTCACCGATACGTGCGTCGCGGGCTCGGCCAACTGCCCGTGCCGCACCGGCATGCCGGAGTGCGACGGCGCGCTCTACTGCGACAGCACGCTGTGCCGCGCGTGCAGCAACGACATCGTCGGTTGCCCCTGTGACGGCAACGGCCAGTGCGCCGGCATGACGACCTGCAACGGCCCGACTCAGACCTGCCGCGCCGCCGTCACCTGCGCGCAGCTCGTCGCCGACGGCATGTGCGCGGCGAACCAGGCCTGCGCGCAGATCAACGGCGCCGATGCCCAGTGTGTGCCCAACACGTGCAACCCCGACTTCAGGTGGAACGGCGTGACCTGCGTCGCGTGCGTGAGCGCGGGCTGCACCAACGAGCCCTCGTGCAACGATCTCGACGGCGGCCTCGGCGCGAGCTGCACCGGGCTGAACCGCACCTGCGACCAGCTGTCGGCGACCTGTGGAGCGTGCCTGCCGGGCTTCACCGCGAACCCCGGGGGGCAGTGCATCGCGGTGCCCCGCTGTGGCAGCGCCACGTGCACCTTCACGCAGTACTGCGATCGCTCGAGCGGCACACCCACCTGCACCAACAACCCGCCCTGCGGCGTGGGTCAGGCGACGAACAGCGCCAACACCTGTGCGGCCTGCGCGCCGGTGCCCACCTGCACCGGCCCGGGCTTCTCAGGCCGCATCTGGCCCTTCATGACCGCGGCCGACGTCTGCGTGTGCGAGACGCTCGACAACTCGTTCCTCATCGGCGGCGGCAGCGCCAGCGCCACGGCGTGCGATCTCGACGGCGACGGCTGGGTGCGCGAAGAAGCGGGCGACCCCAGCGTCACCGGTGACCGCGCCCTCGGCGCCAACGCCCGCTGCACCATCAAGACCGTCGACCGCGTGCGGCTCTTCGACGAGTACGGCGTGTCAATCGACGTGTTGTCGTGTGTCGAAGGTCTGGTGAAGGCCTCGGCGGCCCTGCCCGACGGCGGCGTGCCCAACGGTGGCGTGGGCGTGCTGTCAGACGGTGGCCTGATGCGCAGCGCCGACGGCGGCAACCCGTGCAGCGCGACGGTGCCGCTGCGGCTGCTCGAGACCTCGCGCAACGACATTCCCGGCAACCCGAGCAGCAGCAACAAGGCCCCCGCGTACGGCGGCTCGAGTGGCCGCCTGCTCGCGGCCAACGAGCTCAATTCGCTCACCAAGGCCTGCACCTCGCTCTCGGGCGACTACAACGACAACAAGCTCGACGACATCGCCGAGGTGCAAGGCACGGTCGCGCCGACCAACGTGCGCCCCACCCCGGCGGCTGATCGCGCGCGCCTGGAGTCGTTCGCTTACTTCGTCGAGCTCGACAGCGCGGCGGCCGAAGGCAATGTGTTGAGCATTCGCGAGCGTTCGCGCTGCGACGCGACGTTCCCCTTCCACTACGCGCCCGACGCCGGCTCACCGGTGCCCGACGATGGCTACCTCTTCGCCAACGACAAGCCGTACTGGCGCGCCTGCGCCCGCAACCGCGACCCGTCATACGCCTTGAACAACCCGCGCCCGGGTTACGACTTCGCCAACTACGGCTGCGACACCACCTCGCTGTCGTGCCCCCTGGTGCCCCCGGCGCACCCCACCGCCATCGCGCCGGTCGACCCCTCGGTGACGCTCTTTCGAGACTTCGGCCTGTGCCGCACTGCGGGCGTGTTGCCGGCCGATCGCCTGTGGCGTGGCATGAACCACCACAGCCAGTTCAAGTGCGTGAACGTGGTGAGCGGCGCGCTGCCCAACCCGTTCGATCGACAGAACATCGAGTTCGGCCAGGGCAATGGTCAGCTCACCTTCGAGACCTGCGTGGCGCGCCCCTGCGTGGCGCCGGGCGATCTCGGGTGCTCGAGCCCGCAGGGTACGACGGCCGAGCCGCAGACCCGCCAGCCGGTGCTCGACTGCACGGCCCGCGCTGGTACTGCCCTGGTCGGCAACGTCGGCTTCGCGGCGGTGAACTACCGGCCGTACCGCTTCGCCGACACGTTCTACCCGGGCAACACCTACAGCCTCGGGGAGCGCAGCTACCGCGGTGGCTGCATCAACGAAGACGACGCGTGGGACACGTTCCTCTGCCCGTACCCGGAATTCGTGCTCCAGCGCGCGCTGGCTGACGCGCAGTTCGGTCGCTACAGCTGTTACAAATATGGGTCGAACTTCATGTGGGCGGGGCCGCTGCCCGATGGTGGCACCAACCTCGCGGGCCGCTCGACGTTGCGCTGGGGCGCCAACGCCAACACCAGCGTCTTGGGTCCGCGCCCGCCGCCCGATGGCGGGCTGTGAAATGCCAACCGCAGGCGAGGTCTGACTCATGAACGCAACCGAACGCGTGCAGCTGATTCTGGAGTTGCTGGACGGCAAGGCCACCGCGGCAGAGCTCGCCGCGCGCCACGGCATCGACGAGCAGGAGCTGCTGGCGTGGCGTGACACCTGGCTGGCCGGGGCGCGTGCTGCGGCCCAGCCGCGCGTCGCGAGCCGTCGCCTGCTCATGGTGGGCGCCGTGATGGGCGCAGCCCTGCTGGGGCTGGTCTCGAGAGAAGCCCTCGCAGCAACGTGCGCAGCGCCGGCCTCGTTCACGAGCCTGGGGCTCAACTATTTCTGCCCCAACGATCCCGCCATCGCCTCAGAGGTGAACAACAACACCGCGCAGCTGGTGAACCTCATGCAGCAAAAGCTCGGCACCGGCTGGGGCGCAGCCGACGCAGGCGTGGCCACTGCGGGCATCACCACCAGCTCGGCCGTGGTGAACGGCGCCTCGACCCTCACCGGCAACGTCACCGTCGGCAGCGCGAGCAACGTCAGCTTCGGCAACACCACGCGGCAGATGCTGAACCTCTGGAGCAGCACCTACGGCGTGGGCGTTCAGACCAACACGCTCTACCTGCGCAGCGGCGGCAACTTCGCCTGGTACGTCGGCGGCGTGCACTCGAACGCCGAGTTCGACCCGGGCGGTGGTGTCGAGGCGATGCGCCTGACGGCCAATGGCGCGCTCGCGGTGCGCGGCCTCAAGCAAAGCGACAGCACCACGCTGAGCCCGAAGCCGTATGAGCTGCAGCGCCTCATCGTCGAGTCGACGCCCGCGACCGTGGGGGTGGCGGTGCCCATCGACGTGGCGTCGCTCAACGCGATGTGCCGCGACGACGACGGCTGCGAGTACGACATCACGATGTTGAACTTCGACAACAGCGGCGCCGTCGCGTCGCGAACCGGCCACCTCTTCCTGTCGGAGTTCACCTCCGAATGGCGCACCAACAGTGATGCGCAAGGTACGGACAGCAACGGCGCGGTCAGCGAGATCAGCGCCTGGGACTGCTACTTCGGCGACTTCAACTTCTCGTCTGACACCAACAACGGCCGCATCGACACCGGGCCAGGCTTCGGGCTGTTGAACGTCAAGGGCGGCAGCTACCCCGACAACACCACGGTGTGCCGGCTCATCTTCCGCGACTGAGCAGCGGTCACCTGCGTTGCGAACTCAGCTCACTGCTGACAGCACACCGCGTAGGACGTGGTCGGGGCCGGGCGAGAGCCGTTGCTGCCCCAAATCAGACACTCCGTGCGCCACGAGTCGGGCATGGTGTTTTCGCTGGCCGGAGCGTTGGCGCCGCTGTTCCACGGCACGCTCACGGCGAAGGTGTTCGAGTCGCCGTTGAAGGGGCACGTCCCTCCACCGCTGATGGCGACTTCGCTGCTGCTGCACACTGCGTTGTACGAGTTGCTCGCGCCGTGGACGCGGCAGTTGTGCAACGTGTTGCCGCCCGAGCCCACCACCCTGAGTTTTCCCGACACCGTCAGGTCGTCGTAGACCTGCACCTGGCGCGCGCCGAGGCCCGCGGCCGTGTTGCCGACGAGCATGAGGCGCTTGTACACGTTGTTGTCATTGACGATGCCCGCGCCACCCGCGCCGAAGCCCGACAAGGCGCTCCAGTCGCCGTAGGGGGGCAGGTAGTTGGTGGCGCTGAGGGTGCCGTTCACCGTCGCCGTGGTCGCCGTCAAAGAGGGCGTCGTGACGCTGCTCGCCGTCACGCCCGCGCTCGACACCGGGCCGACCTTCGTCTCGAGCCAGGTCTTGAGCTGCGTGAAGTTGGCGTTCACCGCAGAGGCCAACGCCGGGGTGTCAGGCTGAAAGACGACGAGCTGCGCGAAGGCTGCCGATGCCACCAGCGCGGAGACCAGACCCCAGCGCGCCCACCTCGACGTGCGGGGCGCGCGGCCGGCGCCGGCCTTCAGCCCTTCGACGAAGAGGTCTCGCATCGCCGCGGCTTCCCCGGGGCTCACTCCGTTCCGCGCTGCGAACGTCTCGAGATCCACCTCGCCCAGAGCCAACGACAGAAGTTCAGCGCGCGATGCGTTCATTTCGCGCAAGGTATCAGTGCTCGGGCAGCACACCACCTTGTACCGAGCGGGCAGCAAATCGCCGGGCCTGAAAACGCGCCCAGAGGCCCTTCACGGGCTTGCCCCAGAACCACGAGTGATGCGCCGAGCTTCTTCGCCGCTGCGGCGATGATGTGGGCCAGCTGCTCTGCGGGGCCGCAGCACAGTCAGTCCGCACGCAAGACGGAGCGAACCACGATGGCTTCCTTCACGTGAATGACGCGCTTCTCACCAGCGCATCGCCAGGTGTCGGGGATCGTCTTCAGCTTCCATCCCGTCGGGCCCATCACCTCGGTCAGCCACTTCGGGCGCGTCTCGACGGTGAGGTTGTCGCAGCCCATCGACCAACGATGCACGTCGTTCGGATCGATCTTCACCACCGCGTGAACGATGGTGCCGTCATCACCCGGATAGATGTGAAACGCCGCGTCTTCCGGCTGCGTGGGGCAGATGGCGTAGTCGCAGAGATACGCGACCCGCTCCTTCGCCGTCGCGAGCGTGGTCGAGCGAGTCCCTCCTTCAGCGCCCGACTTCGTACAAGCGCTGAGCAGAATGAAGACCCACCACCTCACTGCTTCACTTCGTTGCAGCTCAGCCCGTTCGCCGGAGCGCAGTTGCTCCCGATGAAACATCCACCGCCGCCCTGAAAGTCGACGCAGCGAATGGAACGGCAGTCGTTGTCGACCACGCACGATCTCCGGCTGACGCTGCACTCGCCAGCGCTACACGTCTCTTGCGCGCAGTCGTCGTCGACCTGGCAGGTACAGAACCCATTCTCGTCGCCCTCATCCACCGCGCACTTGCCCGCGCAAAAGCCGCTGGTCTGCCCCGCCTGCTTGGCGCACGTCCCGCCGCGCCGGCAGTCCACGTCGTTCATGCAGGGCAGCGCCGCGTTCGCCGGACATGACGGGTTGCTGCGCGTGCAGGCCCACTGGCTGACCACCACGATCACGTCCTGACAGGCGTACCCGCGCGGGCACGACTGACCCGAAGAACAATCGGCGCCGCAGAAGTAGTTACCGGGATTGCGCGTGTCGATGAGGCAGTAGTTCGGGCCCGTGCCGCAGATGCTGACGCCGCCGCCGAAGCTGCAGTTGTCGCAGTACGGGCGCAGCCGGGTGTCGTAGTCGTCGTAACAGCGCGCTCGTGGAGAGCCCGCATCTGGCAATACGCCGCAGCTCTCACCGAAGCGGCAGAAGGTGGCGTCGGCGCAGAACTCAGGGTCGCACACGCCGATCTGGCACCGCGCGAGTTCTTCCGGCGTCGTCCCCGTGCAGCTGCAGGCGACGTCGGCACAACGGCAGCTGGTGCCATTGCAGTCACCATTCGTGCGGCAACCCATCACGCAGGTCGAACGCGTGAGGTCGCACACTTCCCCCAGCAGACACTGCAGATCCGACGCGCAGCGGCCCCGCGGCAGACACTGCCCGCTCGAGGTGTCGCAGAACGTCGACGTGTCGAGACAGTCCTGGTTGTTCTCACACCCCGAACGGTCCTGGCAGAAGCCGGCGATGTTGCAGAACTGCGCCCCGGGACAGGCGGCGTCGGTGCGGCAGTAACAAACGCCCGTCTGCGTCTCGCAGCGGAACGCCGAGCTGGGCGACCCGCAGTCCCTGTCTTCCTGACAGCCCTGTCCAGCCAGCCGCGTGTCGCGGCACCCCACCAACGCCACCAAGGAAGCGCCCAGCACCAGCGGCGCGAAGAATCGAAGCGTCATGGGATGAAGGAGTCGCTCAAGGCAATCGTGTAGCTCGACCAGCTGACTCCAGAGAGCGTGTCGTACGTCCACTGGTTGTACGCAAACTTCGGCGCACGGCTCGAGAAGATGACCACGAAGAGCGGGTTGCCTGCCTCCTCACGGTTCAGCTTGTCGACGGCGATCTGCGGCACCACCACCTGAGTCTCCGTACCGGGCAGCACCATGCTCCACACCACCACGTTGGCAAACGGCGTCGGCCGGAGGATCTGAATGTTGTGCACGTTCGGAACGGCCCCGGGCGCGGTCGTCCACGAGATCGTGCCCGTGAAGGTCAGGGACGGCTGAACGATGTTGGGCGCCGGGAGCATCGGCCCGATGGTCACCCCTTGGGTGAGATCACCTGGCTGACGACGGAAGTAATAGCTGACCGGGTACTGACCCGAGCCCGCTGACTCGTTGAGGAAGATGAAGTTGGTTCCATCGAGGCGCGGGAAGCTGGGGAAGGTGAGGTTCGCGCTGGCCGAGGAAACAGTCGTCCTCAGCGAGGTGCCCGTGTTCCAGTTGTTGGGGTTGGGCACGAAGCCTTCCGCTCCGAGCTCGAGCCACGAGTAGAGGCTGTTGAAGCCGGGCTCCGGGCCCAGCGGCCCCTGGAACGTCAGCGGCGAATCGATGGTGACCGGCACCGCCACGTCGAGCTGGATGTCGATGATGATGTCTTTGCCCGTGGCCGGATTGTCCGGCGAGGTCGTGACGCCGCGCTTGATGCCCATGGCGATCGGCGTGAACGACTGATTGCTCGCCTTGGCGATGCCCAGCACCGCATAGACCGCGCGCAGACCCGCGCCGGTGTAGACGAGGTAGTCCGCTCCGTCAGTGATGATGCGCCACTTCTCGCGCGACTTGTCGGGGAGCTGATTGATGAACGGCGGGCCTGAATAGAGCGACGTCTGCGCGACGAACACGCGCGCCTCGAGCGTCTCTCCACTCACCAGCGGCCGCGGTGACTTGAAGCCCGTGACGCGCCCGGCGATCGTCGAAGGAGGCACACCCGGAGGCGGCATGCCTGAGCTCGGCTCACCACCACCAGTCCGCGCGATGAAGACGGTGAGGTTCTCGGCATTGACGCCGGTCACCGTCGACGACTCGTAGAAGTCTTTCACCACCGTGATGGTCTCGGCCTTCACCAGCGAAGGATCAGAGAAGGTGATCTGCCCACGCTGATCAGTCGTGCCCTGGAAAGGCGTGGTGGGGTCGAGGCCGAGCAGCACCGTCGCACCCGGCACCGGAGTTCCGTACGCGCCCCGCGTCGAGTCGAGCACGGTGATGTTGAGCGTGCCGACCAACGGGCCGCCGGAGAGCCCACCCGAGATGCTGCGCGGATCGAAGTACGAGAAGCCACCAGGCAAGGTGTCGTTCTCGGTGAGCCGCTCGATGCGCACGTCCACCACGCCGACCGAGCCCTTGGGCGTGCGGCAGGTGATGGTGTGGCTGTCGACGAACTTGAGGTCCTTCGCGTTGTTCGGGCCGAACTTCACGATCGTCGAGTCGCCGAAGCCCGAGCCGAGCACGGTCACCAGCGTGTTGCCCGCGATGGCGCCCCGCTCCGGCTGCACGCGGCCGATGGAGAGCGGCTCGAAGAACGTGAAGCCGCCTGCCAGCACGGTCTCGTTCTCCACGTCGGCGGTCTCCCGAATCCACACGTCGCTGGGCGCGCCGCCACTGCCCGTGGGCGTGGTGAGCTGCAGGGTATTTTCGTTCGTCACCGTGACCGCGGTCGCCGCGAAGGTGCCCACGTTCAAGTCGACGCCCGCGGGGATCGCAGAGCCGGCGAGCGCCACCACGGTGCCACCCGCGGCAGGCCCACTGTTCGGCGTGGCCGAGGTGAGCGCGATGCGCCAGGTCGCGGCATTGGCCAGCGTGAGGGTCGAACCACCCGTGGCGACCACGTCGGAGATGCGCGGCGCTGCACCCCGCACCGGAACCGTGAGCTCGGCGGTCGAGAAGGTGCGTGCACCGACGATCGCCGTCACCCCGCCGATGGTCACCGTGAGCGCGCCCTGATCGAGCGCCTGGCCGGTGAGCTGAACCGTGTCACCCGCGCGAATGAGGCGCGGCGAGAGACCCAGCACCGCAAACGGCCCCGCGGGATCGAAGTAAGTGAACGCCTTGCGTGAAGTCCACGTGCCCGCAGGCGCCGTGATGGTCACGTCGACCGCGCCTACAGCAGCAGCCGGCGTCACCGCGGTCACCTGCGTGGGCGAGACCACCGTCACGCTGGTTCCGTCAGTCGCTCCGAAACGCACCGCGGTCGCGCCCGCAAAACCCGTACCGGTGAGCGTCACCACGGTGCCGCCTGCGATCGCGCCGGTCACCGGGGAGATCCCCGTGATGCGCACCTCGGGCTGATACGTGTAGCCGCGCCGCTGCGTCGACACGCCGTTCTTGTTGTAGACGACGAGATCCACCACGTCGGCGAGCAACCCGCGCGGTGCCACGGCCTTGAGCTGCGTCGCAGAAACGAAGGTGATCAGCGGGCTCGAGAGCGTGCCGAACAACACCTGCGTGTCGGCCGTGAAGCCCTGCCCCGCGATGGTCACTTCAGTGCCACCGGCCAACGGGCCCGTGCGCGGCGTGAAAGACGTGACCACCAGCTCATCGAAGTACGTGAAGCAGTTGTTGCAGACGAAGTTCCCGTTCGGGTTCCGCATCGAGACCGAAGCCGGGCCGGAGACTCCCGGCGGCGTGCGCAGCTCGATGGTCTGGTCGTCGATGATCTGGAAATCCTGCACCTGGTTGCCACCGATGCGCAGCGTGGTGACGCCCTTGGCCTGCGAGCCCGTGCCCGCGAAGTCACGCAAGAAGCCCGAACCTTCGATCAACACCGAGGTGCCGCCAGCCGAAGCGCCCCGCGGCGGTAAGACGCGCGTCACCTTGAGCTCGGGCGGAAGACCCGCGTCTTCTTCACCCGCGTCGACTTCTTCGAAGCCCGCGTCGATGCCCGCATCTTCTTCGACCGAAGCATCCGGCTCGCCCGCGTCGGGTCTCGCTTTCGGATCGCAGTTGCAGGCCGCGAACACGAACGCCGCAACGAAGAGCAACGGGAATTGGGTTCTCATGGGAACTCCAGTGACAGCGTGAACGAATTGGCGATCCGTTCTGTGTCGCCGACCACGCGCACCAGAACCTGGTTGGACAACAGCCCCGCAGCCGGCACGGTGACCGACGGCATCAAGTCAGCCGAGCAGCCGATGAGGCTGGTGCCGTCTGCCTGAAAGAGACACAGGCGCAGCAAGCCGTTGCCTGAGTTGTAGTTGATCAACTGCGCGCGCACGCCCTTGCCTGCCGGCACCGTCGAACGGAACCAGTCTTGATCCTGCGGGCAGATGCGGCCTTCGGCCTGCGTGCTGGTGTTCAGCAACGTCGGCTGCGTGGCGGAGTCGTTCGGCTCGAGCCCGTCGTCATCACACGGCGTGCCGCGCGACTTGAGGAAGGTGACGTCGTAGGTCTGGAAGGGATCGATGGTGTTGATCACCACGAAGTAGGTCGCGGGCACCGGCGCCACGTAGCTCACCAGCAAGCGTCCACCTGCCAGCGTGCGGCCGGTGGCGTCTTTGACCACGGTGGTGAAGTTGTTCTCCGCGAACGGGTCGGCGTCGACGTTCACGCCGAGCAGGTCTCCGCGAGACAGCGCGATGGAGAACCAGTCGGTGTCTGCCGCGCAGAGCGTGAGGTTGCGGTACGGCCCGGGCGCGACCCCGAAAGCGCGGGTGTCGTCGTTGTTGGGCTCGTAGCGATCAGGCTGGCAGTCGCGCGCGATGCAGCGGCCGCTCGCCACGTCGCAGCGTTGGTTCGCCGCGCAGTTGTCGTCGCTGGTGCAGGCGGGCGCCTTGGGGAGACAGGCTCCTGTTTGAACCAGGCAGACGAGCGGCACGGAGCAGTCGCGGTTGGTGTAGCAACGCGTGCCCGCGGAGCAGTTGCCGGCAGAGTCGCAGGAGAGCCCCGGGCCACACTCGGCGTCGAGCGCGCACTGCACGCACTTCTCGGCGATGCAACGTTGCCCCGCGGCGCAGATGTCGACCTGCGTTTCGGCGGTGCACTTCGGCTGGCACTGGCGCGAGCCGGTGTTGCAGATTTCTCCGGCGGAGCAGTCTTCGGTGATCGAGCAACCGAGATCTTCTTCGCAGGTCAGCGTGATGCGGTTGCAGCGTTCGCCCTGCGGGCATTCGCTGCTGAGCCCGCCCACGCACAGCGAGACTTCGGAGCGCGCCTGACAGAGGCCCTGCTTGCACCACGAGCCCGCCTGGCAGTCGTCGTTGACCGCGCACTGCGTTCCCCAGCCGGCTCGCAGAGCGCAGAGGCGGGAGTCGGTGTTGCACTCTTCTTTGACGCTGCACTGGCCTGAGGTGCTGCAGGTCGAGCAGAACTGATCAGAGGTGCAGACCAGGCCCGCGTCGCACTCCGCGCGCGTCATGCACTGCGGTTCTTTGCCGGCGTCGACTTCGGGTTTGGCGGGCGGGCAGGCGGTGAGGAGGAGCGCGAAGAGTAAGGCGAACGCCCTCTCCCCGACCCTCTCCCCCTCAGGGAGAGGGAGACACTTGTTCGAGTTCATCACGGCAGCACCGTCACATCGCCGCTGGGCCAGGTCACGTCGACCACCTCCCAGACGTTGCCTTTGCGCTCGAGCGTCTTGCTCGCTTCGGCCTTCAAGATGCCGAACAGGTACACCCGCACCGTCACCCGGCTGGAGGGCATCGGGCTGAGCAGCTCGTTCTCGAACATCACCGCCACGCGGTAGACGCCGTCGACCGGGTTCACGTAGCCGAAGACCTCGGGTCCGTAGCCGGTGAGCGCATCGCGCACGAACAGCGGGTCATCAGTGGTGTCGCCCACCATGCCCCAGTCAGGGGTGCGGTTTTGGTAGTAGCAGTCGTCGGGCGTGGTGTTCAGCAACGCCATCGTGTTGCGCAGCACGTGCAAGTCGAGGTCGGTGCCCGGGTTGTCCCAGAACATCTCCACCAGCAGCTTCTGGGCAGGTGAAGCCACCACGGTCGCGCGCGCGGGCTGACACGACTTCGCGCCCGTCGAGTCGGTCACGTCGAGCTGCACTTCGTACGCACCGGGCACCATCGCATCGAGCGTCATCTCGGTGATGGCCGCGTCAGGCATCGCAATGGTCGTCGACGACGCGAGCGGCTTGCTGCGAATCGTCCACTTGTACGTGATGGGCGCATCACCGTCGGGATCCATCGAGGCCGAACCATCGAGCGTGATGCGCTGCCCCGGCGCGCCGTTGCCGAGCATGGCGATGTTGGGCACGGGCGCTCGGTTCACCGTCGCCGTGAGCGGTATGATCACCTCCCGCTGCTCCGGGTCGGTGGAGCGGATGCGGATGCCGCCGGTCAACGTGCCTTCGCTGGTGGCCGCCGCCGACACGCGCACGGTGATCTGAATCTGCCCCGGCAGGCCGTTGTCATCGACGGTCTTCACCGTGGCCGGTCGCACCGAACCCACGAAGCTGAACGCGCTCGAGGTGCCTTCGGTGAAGGCGATCTCTTCGATCACCAGGTCCGCCGTGCCCTTCGAGAGAATGGTGACCAACTGCACGGTGGAGGCGCACTCAGCCACCCGGCCGAAATCGAGCATGGGCGGCTGCACTTCGATGATCGCGCGGGTGCTGCCGGTGCCGGTGAGCGCCAGCTCGAGCCGCAGGTTCTCTTCGTCGTCGGTCTCGAAGACCAGCGTGTCGTCGTAGCTCTGCTCGGCCAGCGGGGTGAAGACCACCACGATGTTCTCGGTCAGCCCGCTCTCCACGAGCTCCGGCTTGCTCTCGATGCGGAAGATGCCGTCGTCCTTGGTGAGCGCGACGTTCGACACCGTCATCTTTGCGCGGCCCACGTTGGTCAGCGGGATCTCGATGCGCTTCTGATTGAGCACCGGCAACAACCCGAACTCCACCGGCGAGCCCGGAGGCGAGAGCCGCGGCCTGACCTGCTGGAGGTTGTTGGTGTCGCAACCGACGAGGAGAAGCAGCCCCAGGCAGAGTGTGCGGCTCACGGGCCCTTCCCTTCTTCGTAGTACTGCAGCTCGATTTGTCCCGAGAGGCCGGGCACCGATTCACCGGCGAAGAAGACGACGTTGCCGCCCTCTTCGTACGCCCAGCCGTCGGGCGCGCCCTGCCTGGGCGTACAGACCAGGTTCATCGAGTCGGCCGGGTTGCCCATGCACGCCGCGCGATCGACCGAAGCGCACGAGGCGATTTGATCGGTGGGCACGTTGCACGGGTAGCGCAGCCGCACCTGAATGGTGGAGATGTTGGGCCTGGCCTGCAGCGCGAACTTGCGCTTGAGCCCCACCGCGTTGCGAGCGAGCTTGCCCAGCGTGGTGGAGAAGTTGGTGTCGCAGATGCTGCCCACCTCACCGCCGGTGAGATCCGACAACGCCTTGTAGCGGGTGCCCGGCGTCGCGCCGCAGCCGTTCGAAGGCGTGTCACCCATGATGGCCGCGGTGGTCACCGTGCCGTCGTTGCCCACGCCCTTCACCGTCTCGAAGTACCGGTAGAAGAACCGCACGTCCTGGCTGGAGCGGTCTTCTTCGTCGGTCACGAAGATGAGGTACAGGTACGCGTCGCGCCGCAGGAACTGGAAGACGGCGGTGGTCGGGCAGTTCGCCCTGCACGCGGCCTGGCCCATGGTGGGGCACGCCGCCTGGCACTGCATCACCGAGGCTGCGTTCGCCTGCACCTGCAGGTCGAGCGAGAGGCGCGCGGCCTCGAGGCCCACTTCGAAGGGGCTGCCGTTGATGCCCACCTTGATGTTGTTCGAGAACGCCGCGGCCACGTTGGGCGTCGTGGGGGTGAGGATCTTCGGCGTACCCACGAAGCGGCCCGCTTCTTTGAAGATGTCAGTGGTGGTGACGGCGATGCGGTAGTCGATGGAGTTCCGGGTGAACTCGTTGATGAACGACCCGAAGTTCCGCGCGAGGTTCTCCTGGCGGGCGGCCATCGAACCGGAGTTGTCCACCACCCAGAGCACGTCGATCTTCGACGCCGCCTGCTGCGTGTAGGTGTCGACCCGCACGTCGGGCGGAAGCGTGTTCACCAGGCCCGGCGGCCGGCATTCACAGCCCGCGACGGTGACCAGAACCAGAAGGGAGAGGAGAGGGGTCCGCAAAGCCATGTGGGTATAGCAAGGTGCGCACCTGTCCGAGTGCTGCAGAAGTCTTGCTACTTCAGAGACTTAAGCCTGAAGGACCTTCCTCATTGACTTGGTTTCCTACGCCCTCTATGGCGCGGCCGCCATGGCATCTCTTCGCGACATCCGGAAGCGCATCCGCTCGGTCAAGAATACCCGGCAGATCACGAAGGCCATGAAGATGGTTTCGGCTGCCAAGCTGCGCCGCGCACAAGACAACGTGATCGCCGCCCGCCCCTTCGCCAAGACGCTCGACGCGGTGATGTCGACGCTGATCTCGAAGTCCGAGCCCGGCTCGCTCTCGCACCCGCTGCTCACGCGGCGTGTGGTGAAGAAGATCGAGCTGCTGGTGGTGACCTCAGACCGCGGCCTGGCCGGCGGCTTCAACGCCAACATCAACCGCCGCGCCCTCAAGTTCATCGCCGAGCAGCAGGCAGCGGGCGTCGAGGTGTTCGTCACCACCGTCGGCCGCAAGGGCCACGACTTCCTCCGCGGCCGCGGCAACACGCCCATCCGCAAGGACAACCCGGGCATCCTCCCCAAGTTGTCGTACGCCGTCGCCGAAGGCATCGCCAAGGAGCTCAGCAAGCGCTTCCTCGATGGCGAGGTCGACGCGGTGTTCATTCTCTTCAACGAGTTCGCCTCGGCCATCGCGCAGGTGCCCAACCAGGTGCAGCTGCTGCCGTTCGAAGCGGGCGCCGCTGACGCCAAGAGCACTGGCGCGTCGGTCGACTACAAGTACGAGCCGAACCCGCAGGACGTGTTGGCCGAGCTGGTGCCCAAGGCGGTCGCGGTGAAGATCTACCGCGCGCTGCTCGAGAGCTACGCCGCCGAACACGCCGCGCGCATGACCGCGATGGAGAACGCCACGCGCAACGCCGGCGACATGATCGGCTCGCTCACGCTCTTCTACAACCGCAGCCGCCAGGCGCAGATCACCAAGGAGCTGGTGGAGATCGTCTCCGGCGCCGAAGCCCTCAAGGGCTAGGCGTCACCGCCTGAAAAGACGCGCAGCCCGACACGGGCTGGGGCGGATATTTCGGCGGTGTGCCCTGCTGACACATCAGGAAGTGCGAACGGGCGGTCTGCACGTCGCGTTTGTGCACGCACTGGTGGCACTGGCTGGTGGGGTACGGCGGCATGGGCCCCGTTCATACCTGAGAAAAAAAATGAGCGGGACGAGCCGTCCCCACGACTCGTCCCGCTCCACTGCCACGCCCCACCCCGGATCATCACCACGGCCGCTGTTTCAGGTTCCCCAACCCGAAACGCACCTGCGATGCCCTCGATCCGGGGCTTCCCCTCACGCCGCACTGACCAACGGCTCACAGGCACGTAGCGGAGCCACGTCGTCCCGGGAGTTCCGTTTGTCTGCGTACATCTCTGCATCGGCTCTGGAGAGCAGACTGCGCTCTTCTTCACCTTGCACCCAGCTGGCCAGACCCACGGCCAGCCCCCTCACTCCCAGGCCCACCCCCTCCAGCGCTGGAGCGTGCGACTTGATTCGCTCCAGCACGCGCTCCGCCTGATCCCGCTGCGTATCCGGCAGCAGCACCCCGAACTCGTCGCCCCCCAACCGGCAGACCAGGTCTTCTGCGCGCACCAACGTCTCGAGCAACTGGGCCACCGAAGCGAGCGCTGCATCGCCCGCCGCGTGGCCCTGCGTGTCGTTGAGCTGCTTGAAGCCGTTCATGTCGATGCAGATGACCGACAGGCCGCCCGCAGGGTTGCGCTTGAGGCGGCACACCTCTTCCTTGAGGCGCTCATCGAAGCAGCGGCGATTGCGCAGGCCGGTCAGCCCGTCGCGGTAGGCCAGCGAAGCGAGGCGTTCGTTCTCTTCACGAAGGCGGTCGATCTCAGCGCGCATGCGCAGCAGCTCGCGGCGCTTGGTGAACTCGACGACGCTGGCGACCCTGTTCGGCACGCAGGTCCCTAGAGCAACTGCCTTGCCATCGCGTGAAGCCTGACGCGTCATGGATGGATCAGCCGCTTGCGGGACGGCGCGTCAGGGTCCTGACGGAAAAGCTTGCAGTTGCCGGGGCAACGGATGATTCACGTGTCGCAAATGACCCTCGAGACCACCCAGCTGGGGGCCATCTCCCTGAAAGATTGGACCGGCCGACCTGCCCTGGTTGGCAGTGCGTGGGCCGAACGCCCGGCAATCCTGGTGTGGCTGCGGCACTTTGGCTGACTGCTCTGCCGCGAGCAGGCGACCGGGTTCCGGTTGCGACATCAAGAGATCGAGCAGCTGGGCCTCAACCTGGTCTTCATCGGGAGCGGAAACACGCTCATGGCCAGCGACTTTCGCGAACAGCTCGCGCTGGAAGTGCCGGTGTGGGTCGACCCGAAGCGGGTCACCTACACACACCTCGGCTTCCAAAACTCACTGGCCAGCACGCTGGGCCCGCGGGTCTGGGCGCACGCAATTCGTGCCTTCCGCGCAGGCTTTCGACAGACCGCCACGCAGGGTGATCCCTTTCAGCAGGGCGGGGTGTTGGTGGTGCGGCGTGGGGGCGAGATCCAGTTCGGTTACGTGTCGCAGACCGCCGGCGATCATCCGCCGATGGACGCGGTGATGAAACACGCGCGAAAAGCCGCCAAGGGCTAGAAGGCGCCGCATGAGAACACTCGTGTGCGCCCTGCTCGCCGTCGCCGCCATGTCGTGTGAGAAGTCGAAGACCGCGCCTGTTCCGGCCACCGCCCCTGTTCCTGAGGCGAAGAAGGTGAAGGCCGACACCGCCGGCAAGGCCGAGGTGGAGTTCTTCGGCACCTGGAGCGAAGGCGAGGTGAAGGCTGCGAAGTACGTGTTCGTGGCCCAGGCCGAACCGTGCACGCCCGCGCCCGAGAAGGCCACGCGCTTTGGCGAAGAGACGCTCACCAGGCCGGGCCCGCTGTTTGCTGAGTTCTACATTCCGCAAGGCACCGTGGGTCACGCCTGCGTGTACGGCCTGGATGAGTCGGGGAAGATCGTGTCTGCCGCGAACTCCACGCAGAACCCGATGACCTTCAAGGGTGAAGGCGAAGTCATCTTCGGGAAGCTCGACTACGCGCTCAAGGCTCCGTGACGCCCAGGCCGTACTTCTTGAGCTTGTCGTGAAGCGTGGCGCGGCCGATTCGTAACTGGCGCGCCGCTTCCGAGACGTTGCCCCGGGCTGCATCGAGCGCGGCGACGATCAGCCCGCGTTCGGTGGCTTCCAGCTTCTCCTTGAGGCCTGCGCCGGGGTGCAGCTCGACGCTGCTCGCCTCTGAAGGAAGCAGCGTGAGATCGAGCGCGCCATCGGGGCTCAAGGCGACGGCGCTCTCCAACGCGTTCTCCAGCTCGCGCACGTTGCCGGGCCACGACCACGCGGTGAGCTTTTCCAACAACGCGGGCGTGAGCGGGGCCGCGGGCATGCCGAAGGATCGGGCCGCACGGGTCAGGAAGTGGCGGGCGAGCGCAGGAATGTCTTCGGGGCGTTCACGCAGCGAGGGCACGTGGAGGTGCACCACCTTGAGGCGGTAGTAGAGGTCTTCGCGGAAGCGGCCGGCCTTCACGTCGGCGGCGAGATCCCGATGGGTGGCGGCGATCAGCCGCACGTCGATCTTCACCGGCTTGTCTTCACCGACCGGCCGCACCTCATTCTCCTGCAGCACGCGCAGCAGCCGGGCCTGCACGGTCGCGCCGAGCTCGCCCACTTCGTCGAGCAACAAGGTGCCGCCGTCGGCTTCGCGAAAGAGCCCCAGCCGGGCCCGCGTCGCGCCGGTGAAGGCGCCCTTGCTGTGCCCGAAGAGTTCAGCCTCGGCGAGCTCTTCGGTGAGTGAGGCGGCGTTGAAACGAACGAAGGGCTTGTCGGCGCGCGCGGAGGCGGCCACCAGCGCGTCGGCGACCCGCTCCTTGCCGGTGCCGCTCTCTCCGGTGATCAACACCGTCACGTCTCGCGGGGCGACGCGGGTGACCAGCTCGGCGAGGCGCGACATCGCGGGGCTGACGAAGATGAGGCTGCGCAACAAGCTGACGTCGCTCTGCAGCCGCGAGTTTTCGCGGGCGAGGCGAACGGTGCCCAGCGCCCTGCGCACCACGTTGAGCACGTCATCGAGCTCGAAGGGCTTCTTGAAGTAGTCGGAGGCGCCGCGTTTGATCGCTTCCACGGCGAGGCGCTCGTTGCCGTGAGCGGTGATCAGGATCACCTGGGGCCGAGGCTCCGGCAGCTTCTGGATTCGCTCGAGCAAGCCCAGCCCGTCGAGCTTCGGCATGCGCACGTCGCTGAGCACGAGACTGATGCCACCCCGCTCGACGGCCGCCACACCCTGCTCGCCATCAGCGGCCTCAATGACCTCGAGACCTTCATCTTCGAGCAGACCCTTGAGCGTGAACCGCACGCCCGAATCGTCATCGACGACCAGCACCTTCATGACACAGCCATCCCATGCTCGCGCCCGCCCTCCCTCTCCCCGAGGGGGAGAGGGCTCGCCGGAAGACTCAGCTCACCCGAAGTCCCGCCGCCCTCGCGCCCCACCAACCGCACCTCACCACCATGCTGCCGGGCGAGCAGCCGCGCGATGGTCAACCCCAACCCATGGCCCTGCGCCTTCGAAGTCACCCCCGGCTCGAACACCCGCTCGACATCCTTCACGCCCGGCCCGCGATCGAGCACCGACACCTTCGCGCCCGAACCCTCGGGGCCGACCACGAGATCCACCGCCCCACCCTGCCCCGTCACGTCGATCGCGTTTTGCAGCAAGTTGATGATCACCTGCTTCAACTTCCGCGCATCGGCCTTCACCGTGATCTCGGGCCGAACGTCGAGGCGCAGCGCCACGCCACGTTCCCGGGCCACCCCTTCGTAGAGCGCCGCCACCTGCTCGACCACCTCCGACACCTTCACGGGCGCGACGTCGAGAGGCACCAGCGGCCGGCTGAAGTTCAAGAACGACTCGAGGATCTCCTGCATGCGATCGACCTCGCGACGCAGCACGGTGAGGCGCTCCTTCTCTTTGCCCGAGGCTTCTCGATCGACCAGCGCCGCGAGCCCCTTGACCGAAGCGAGCGGGTTCTTGAGCTCGTGCGCGATCTCCGCGACCAGGGTGGTGAGCGTGCGCGTCGACTCGTCGTGACTAACCAGCAGCTCATCGCGTGCATTGAGCGCCCGCTGAATGGCCGACTGAAACGCACGGCGCATCACCCAGCCGAGCAACGCCCCCCAGCCCAGGGCGATGGAAAGAAGGGTCGCGCGAGTCAACAGCAGCGCATCGTTGCCGGGAAACCGAGGCCCTCCTCCGAAGAACGAAGGGATCAACGTGGGCACCCACGCCTTCCACGCGATGAGGGTGAGCACCCACACCAGCACGGTGGCGAGGGCCGCGAAGGCGATGCCGTAAGCGGGCCGCAAGAAGAGACAGAGGAACACGGCGACCAGCGGGAGCAACACGAAGACAGGGCTCTCCACGCCGCCCGAGGTGCTGACCACGATCAACAAGAGGGTCGCGGGTACCGGCATCAACGAGGTGAGCCGCGTGCGCTGCAGCCCCACGCGGCGAGCGCGCAGGAACTCCCAGGCGAGGCGGGTGACGGCGAGCGAGATGGCGGTCCCGACGAGCCACAACCGCCACCGGGCGGGATCCCAGGCGAGCACCGAGACGATGGCCAGAAAGAGGAACGGGGCCAGGTAGAGCCGCAGCTTCACGCCGCGCTGGAACAGGGCGTCGAGGGCAGCGTCTTCGACTTCCTCGAGGCTGAGCCGCTGAACGGTGTTCACGCAGCAAGAGTGCACCGCTCGGCGCGGCCCGTCACCTGTCGGAAAGCCGACACCGCCTTGTCGGAGCTCCGACGGTTTCGGCCGTGCTTCCGAGCGGGAGCGCCTTGGCACTGCGCCTGCTCCTGGTGGCCTCCGTCATGAATCCCCTGCTCTCGATGGCCTTGCGCAACGTGCTGCGCAATCGGCGGCGAACGTTGATCACCCTGGCGGCCGTGACCATCGGCGTGGCCGCGGTGGGCACCATTCGCGGCGTGCTGAACGGGCTGCAGCAGAGCATCGTGCGGGGCAGCATCGAAGGCACCCTGGGCGCGATCCAGGTGCATCGCACGGGCTACCTGGCCAACGTGTTGTCGACGCCGTTGTCACTCGACTTCGAGGCCGACGAAGCGCTGCTCGGCAAAGTGCGCAGCGTGAAGGGCGTGAAGGCCATCGCGCCCCGCATTCAGTTCGCCGGCTCGCTCACCTTGTCCGCCACCGAAGGCAACGACGCTCCCGAGGCGCTCTTCTTCGGCGCGTTGGCGGTCGACCCGCTGCTCGAGCCGAAGGTCTGCCCTCAACGCAGCACCTTCTTCACCGACGGCACGGTGCTCGACGACACGCACGTGGTGCTGGGCGACGCGCTCGCTGCCGCCTTCGGAGCGAAGAACGGCGCGGAAGCCATTCTGCTCGCCCCGGATCGTGACGGCTCGCTGAACGGTGAGCTGGCCTTCGTCGGGGGAGCGATGCGCGCGATCATGCCGGGCGAAATGAAGATCGCCGTGGTGCCGCTGAGCCTGGCGCAGCGGCTGCTCCGCATGGACGGCCGGGTCACCGAGCTGGCCATCGCCGTCGACGACCTGACCCAGGTGGTGGCGATCGCCGAGCAACTCCGGGTGGTGCTGGGGCCCGCCTACGAAGTGCACACCTGGGAAGAGCTGGCCCCCGAGCGCAAGACCATCATGGGCATTCAGAACGGTGTGTCGGCGGTGGTCTCGGGTGTCTTCATGATGCTGATGCTGCTGGGCGTGGCGAACACGATGTTGATGAGCGTGCTCGAGCGCACCCGTGAAGTGGGCACCATGATGGCGGTGGGGCTCACGCGCGGCAGCGTGCTCTGGCTCTTCTTGCTGGAGGCGCTGGTGCTCGGTGCGATGGGGGCGGGCGGCGGCTTCCTCTTGATGAGCGTGATCACCTTGGGGCTCGCTTCGAAGGGCATTCACTTCACCCCGCCGAGCGCGACGATGGCCATCGAGGTCATCCCGTTCCTCACGCCGGGGTTCACGGTGGTGGTGCTGTTCATCGCGATGGGCGGGGCGGTGCTCTTCGCGCTGTATCCGGCGTTTCGGGCGAGCCGGCTGCGCCCGGTGCAGGCGCTGGCAGGTCGTTGACGTGTCTCCCGCTCCCTTCGGGAGAGGGTCGGGGTGAGGGACCCACAAAATGCTTCTCAGACTCGCAGCCAGAAACGTCTTCCGAGCCAAAGCCCGCTCGGCCATCACCATCGGCGCGCTCTTCTTCGGCGTGCTGATGACGCTGCTCCTCTCCGCCTTCGTGATGGGCGTGGGCGAGTCGCTCGTCGCCGAGACGATCGAGTCCCGCGTGGGCGCCATTCAGGTGCACAAGGCGGGCTACTTCGAGAAGCGCGATCGCCAGCCGCTCGCGTTCTATTTGGAGCAGAGCCCGGAGCTGGAAACGAAGCTCAGGTCAGTTGCGAACGTGAAGGCCTTCACGCCACGCATCTCGTTCAACGGAATGTTGACCAACGGGAGCCGCGGAGCGATCGCGGTGATCACCGCCATCGATCCCGCCACCGTGCAGAGCGCGCTGCCGAAGGTCGACCTGTACCTGGAAGGAAAGGCGCTCGAGCAGAACGACCGCAACGGCGCTCACGTGGGCCAGGAGCTCAACCGCGCGCTCGACTTGAAGCCGGGCGTTCCGTTGATGCTCCAGGCGCAGGGGCTGGGCGGCCGCGACAACGCGCTCGACCTCGAGCCGCGCGGGGTGCTGGCAGGCCAGAATCCGCTCGAAGGAAAGCGGGCCGTCACCGTGACGCTCGCCTTCGCGCAGTCGCTGCTGGGCATGGACAAGAAGGTCACCGAGTACGTCATCGCGATCGACGACGTCACCCGCCTCGATGAGACGGCCGCTGCGATTGGGTCGGCGCTGGGCCCTGACTGCGAAGTGCAGACCTGGGAGCAGCTGCGCCCTTCGCTGCGTGATGCGCGGCTGCTGCAGCGCGCGATTCTGGGTGGGCTCGCGTTCATCTTCTTGATCATCGCGTTGTTCGGCGTGGCCAACACGTTGCTGATGACGGTGCTCGAGCGCACGAGGGAGATCGGCACGCTGCTCGCGGTGGGCATGACGCGCAGCATGGTGGCGCGGCTGTTCGTGCTGGAGGCGCTGCTCCAGGCGGCGCTGGGTGCGTTGCTCGGGCTCGGTGTCGCGCTGGTGGTGCTGGAGTTCGCGCGCAACGGGGGCGGCATCATGGTCTCGATGGGTTCGGGCCAGGGGTACTTCCGCATGATGCCCACGCTGCTGCCCGCGGTGCCGTTTCTCGTCGTCGGATCTGCGTGCCTGGGCAGTGTGCTGGCCGCGGTCTCCCCTGCCCTGCGCGCGGCGCGCATGCGGCCGGTCGAAGCGCTCTCTTCTCCTTGAAAGGAAACAGTCATGACGTCACTCGTTCTCGCCTTGTTGCTCAGCGCCGAGCCCCCCACCACGCAGGAGGTGCTCGCGAAGTACGACGCCGCGATGGCGCCGGCCACCTTCAAGGGCGTGGCGCAGATGACCGCGCATCGGGATGACGGCACCACGCGCGCGTACAAGATGACGTTCCTCAAAGGGTCCGACGACAAGTCGCGCGTCTGGTTTCACGAGCCCGCGGCCGTGCGTGGCCAGGAGATGCTGCGCAACGGGGAGAACTTCTGGGTCTACATGCCGAACCTGAAACGCGCGCTGCGGTTGGCGAGTCGCGACAACTTTCAGGGCGGTGACTTCAACAACGCCGACGTGCTGCGAGCGAACTACGCGCGCGACTACGAGGGCACGGTGAAGGAAGACCCGAAGAAGCCCGACCAGTGGCTGGTGGAGTTGAAGGCGAAGTCAGCCGACAGCGCGTACGACTCGATCAAGCTCTGGGTGACGAAGGAGCCGCTCGGCCTTCCGGTGCACGGCGAGTACTTCACCTCGAGCGGCAAGATGTTGCGCTCGGCTGACTTCACCGAGATGAAGGACTTCGGCAACGGGCTCAAGCGGCCCGCGAAGATCACCATGCGCAACGAGATCGCGACGCAGCGGTTCTCCGAGATGGTGTGGGACTCGGTCGACATCACCGCGCCGGCGGGTGACGGCAAGTTCGGGCTGTCTGATCTGGGTCACTGACAACAACTCAAAAGAAAGAACCCCAGGAAGCTCCCTCTCCCCGAGGGGGAGAGGGTTGGGGAGAGGGCTGTCCATGAACGCCGTCCTGCTACTCCTGCTGACCCAATCCCCACTGGTGACGACGACCGGCTACGTCGACTCCCGCACCACGGGAGCCTGGACGCAGTTCGACGGCACGCCCGCGCTCACCGAGCTCGCCGAAGCGAACGTTCAAGTCAAACTCACCCCGCATGAGAAGGTCACCTTCTTCGCGGACGCCTCTCTCTTCTGGCAAGGCGCCTGGCTGCTGCAAGGCGAGCAGAAAGACCTCGCGCAGTACCGCCCGCAAGTCGTGTTGTCCGAGCTCTACGCAGACCTGCCGTTGGCCGATCACTTCCGTCTGCTGGTGGGCAAGAAGCGAATCGTCTGGGGAGCAGGGCTCTCCTTCAACCCGACGGACCTGCTGAACCCGGCGAAGGATCCGACCGATCCCACCTTTCAACGCGCGGGTGCATGGTTGGCCGAAGCCGAGTGGGGTTTCGAGAAGGTGGCGCTCTCTGCAGTGGTGGCAGGCAAAGCGACCCGCCAGTACGCCGGTCTGCCCACTGCGCTCGTCGTCTACCCCGACCTGCCGTCCGCCGAAGTGGTGCGAGGCATCGCAGCCGACGATCGAGATGACGAAGCGCACTTCGTGTTCACCGGCCGGCTGTACCTGCTGGTGAAGGACATCGATATCAACCTCATCTACGGCTACTCGAACCTGTACGCCGACGCGTTCCGCAACAAGTCGCGAGCGGGCCTCTCGTTGTCGCGGGTGTTCGGCAACCTCGAACTGCACGGAGAAGCGCTGCTGTACTCAGGCTCCGCGCGGGTCAGCGCGAACGCCGACTGCGTGAACGCCCCTGCGCTCTGCCTCTTCCAGGGAACGCCGATCATCAGCCGGCCGTACCTCGACTCGGACTTCCTCAACGCGCGGGCGCTCTTCGGAGGGCGATACCAGTTCGACGACAACGCGGTCTTCGCCGCCGAGTACTACTTCAACGGCGAAGGCCAGGACGCGAAGGGCTTCGAGCGGCTGGCGCGCTTGTCTCTGCAGAACCCAGCGCTGGCCCAGCAAGCGATCCTCGGAGGCACGACCGACCCCGGCACGCCGCAGAAGTTCACGCTCGAGGCCTTGCGGCGGCACTACCTGGTGCTGCAGTTCTCGAAGCCGCAGCTCTGGGACGACTGGACGATCTCGGCGACGGCGCTGATCGGGCTCGAGGATCTGTCGATGCAGCTGGTGCCGCAGGTGCAGTGGATGCCGAAGGAATGGCTGCAGCTGACGGTGGCGCTCTACGTGCCGTTCGCGGGCGTGCCGGAGTTGGGCGTGAAGGTCGGCGATGAGACCTACGGGCAGTTCAGCCTGTCGCCGTTCAAGACCCGCGTGCTGGTGCAGGCGCGGGCATTTTTCTGACTGGAGGATCACATGGCGTTGATCAGCTTGAAGGGCATCACCAAGTCGTACCAGTTGGGGAGGACCTCGGTGCCTGCGCTCCGGGGAGTGGAGCTCGACGTCGAGGCCGGAGAGTTCACGGTGGTGATGGGTCCATCAGGGAGCGGCAAGACCACGCTGCTGAACATCATCGGTCTGCTGGACCGGGCCGACGCGGGCAGCTTCAAGCTCGACGGCGAGGAACTCGCGGGGCGCGACTTCAACGACATGGCCGCGCTGAGGAACCGGAAGATCGGGTTCATCTTTCAGTCCTTCAATTTGATCCCCGTGCTCGACGTGCGGGAGAACATCGAGTTCCCCTGCCTGTTGCGGAAGGAAGACCGGACGGCCCTGCGCAAGCGAGTCGAGCTGCTGGCGGAGGAGGTCGGCCTGACCAGCGTGCTCAAACACCGGCCCGACGAGCTGTCGGGGGGGCAACGGCAGCGGGTGGCCATCGCGAGGGCCCTGGTGACGCAGCCGGAGATCGTGCTGGCCGACGAACCGACGGCCAACCTGGACTCGGGGACCAGCGAGCAGATCCTCCAGCTGATGGAGCGCCTGAACGCGTCCCGCGGGGTGACCTTCCTGTTCTCCACCCATGATCCCCGGATCATGAAGAGGGCCAGACGGGTGGTGCTGATGGCAGACGGCAAGCTGGTGGACGGTACGGCGGCCGCGAAAGCCGAGGTTCAAGGGGTGTCAGGTCTCGATCATTCTTGACGACGTGGGACACGTGGGGCACAACCCGCGCCGCTTCACGTTCGTCACGCCCAAGTAGCTCAGTTGGTAGAGCAGGGGATTGAAAATCCCCGTGTCGCTGGTTCGATTCCGGCCTTGGGCACTCGTTTCAAGCAGATAGCTCGTGGGTAGTGTCCACTGAGTCCACTGTTTGAAGCCCGTTTCGCTCCCGTCTGGCACACCTGTGGCACAGCCCGCCGCGACGAAGGGCGTCACTGTTCGAAGCAATAGAGTGGAAGCAATGACGAGCACGGCATCCCTCCGGCCTGCGTCCACGATGCGTTTATCGAGCCCCACTCGCCGGTGTACCCGTTGCCGCTGGTGCTGCTCCAGTTGTCGCAGTTGAAGGCGATGAGGTTCTGGGGGAGTCCTCCCGAATTCGTTCCCGTCCACACGCGAAGCCCCGACGGCCAAAACCCGTACTCGTCGAGCCCAAGGTCAGAAGTGTGTGGCACCGTGGCAGAGGCGAGCAGCGCGCTCCAGTTGGCAGCGATGATCGAGCCGTTCGAGAGAACGTAGGGCGTTTGCGAGCGAGTGAAGTTTGCGGCGGGTGAGTTACCCTGCGCGTCCGAGAGCCACGCGAGATAGGTGCCGCTCAAACCTGCTGTTGCTGCGGCGGCCTGACACTTTGCATTGCCACCAGCCACGCCCCCAAGCGCGCCGGAGTACGTCTGCTTGGTCGCAAAAACGAGCTTCGCGCAAAGGCCGTTCATGCACGTTCTCGAGGCGCACGCATTGCCGCAGGCGCCGCAGTTCGAAGGGTCTGCGAGGAGACTGCGGCAGGTGGTTCCGCACAGCATCTGATTGACCCCGCATGGGCCCGTCGGCGGTGCATTGCAGGCGTACGTCACGGTGCTTCCGGTTGTGAACTTCGTCCCACCTGCGGGGCAGGCGGCATCGGATCCCGGCGCAAGTTGGAGGGCTGAAACTGAGACTCCGGGGCCGCCGTTGCATGCGTAGCTCGTCGCGTTGGCGGCGCTGAACTCGGCGCCCCCATAAAGGCACGTTGAGTGGCCCGTCGGCAGGGCCGTGGTCAAGACGGAGGAACCGTTCGGTCCTTGCGGCCCCTGCAGACCGATCGCACCTGCTGGACCTGCAGAACCCGCAGCGCCGGGTGCGCCCGCAGCCGCCAGCAGCTGCCACGCGGAACTCGGCGGCGCGCTTCCAGTGGAGGTCGCCAGAGCGATGAAGGCGGAGCCTCCATGCTCGACCGCGTTGTCCTCGAAGTAGGTAGCGGCCGGGGCCCAAGCTCCACGCCAGACGAGCCCCTTCGCGCCCGGGGTCCCCTGGGCTCCCGCGGCCCCTTGAGTGCCGTCAGATCCTTGTGGCCCGGTCGACCCTTGATTTCCCGCGAGGCCTTGGGCGCCTGTCTGTCCCTGCGGGCCCGTGGATCCGGCCGGCCCCTGGTCGCCCTTCGGGCCTTGCGGTCCAGTGTCGCCTTTGGGGCTTTGACACGAGGTCAACACCACCATCACAACAACCAACGCCACTCGCATATTTTGTCCCCTCGGCTGTTCGCTTCGTGAGCCTACTGCCCATCACATCGATGCGACGGGACCTTTGGTTCAGTGTCCTCAGTCGTCACCGTGTCGTCTCGGCCGCCTCGCGGCGCTTCTTCCGCCCGAGGATCGCGCCGGAAATCCGATGCGCGACGTCTCCGATGAGCTTGAACGTACTGCGGAGCTTCATCGGAGTGACGCCGTGAAAGAGGAGGTACTCGGGCGCCTTCGAACGCACGCCAAGTGAACGGAGCACGATGTAGGCGACGGCTTCGGCCTCTCCTTCTCTGAGATCGTGGGGGACTTCCTTCCGTTCCTCGAGATGATCGAGGAGGACGTGCCCGTACTCATGGGAAAGGGTCGCGACCTCCTCTGCCGCTGGAAGCCCTCGATTGATCTCGACGACGCGACCAGGCCGAGCAGCGCCTGTGGATCCGCGCCGAGGAGCAACGTGCTTGAGCTCGATGCGAAGCTTCCCCGCGGCCGCACGGGCAGCAGCAAGGTGGCTACTCGGCCCCTTCGCCGCCCACTCGTCGATCTTGAGCGAAGGGCCGTCGGTGTCCGCAAGGTCGTAGACAACGACCCCGACGAAGCGTCGACCAGTACTGGGCGCGAGGATTGTGATGGGCTTCGCGTTCGCACGGACCGTGCGTCCTCGCGCCTCCCACGCCTTCCGTCCCGCGACACGCACGGCATCGCGCTTCTGAACGGCGATGAGGGCGCGATTGAAGGGCGTGTACTCCCAGTGGTCCGCGGTGGCGTTGAGCCAATCCCGGTAGTGCTGCGTTGCCCTGAGCTGAGAGGTCTCCTTCGTCAGTTCGCTGAGCCAGCGGAACTCGAGCGTGAGGGCGTCGGACGTGTTCGACAACGTCGGCCGGGGATCTTCGATCATTTGACCTTCCTGCTCGCGAGATTGGATCGTCTTGGCCGAGTCGCGACCTGCGTGACCTTCGACGTCACAGTGCTGAGCTCAAGTGGCAACCATGAACGAAAACGAGAATCCGGTCGTCGTGTCTGGTGTCGATATCCCCTTCATGGATCTGGTGGGCCTGCTCATCAAGCTCGCCCTCGCATCAATTCCTGCCACCTTCATTCTGTCGTTCATTTTCTTCGGTGTCGGGCTGGCCCTCGCGGCGCTCTTCGGCGGCTTGGGCATGCTCGCGCGATGACCGCGGTGCTCAGTCGCCACAAGTGATCCGGGCGATGCGCGCAAGCTCTCTGGCACGAGGAGATTCCAGGTCGAGAGACCACCGCAGCCGACTCCCCTCCCCTGCCTCTCGCTTGAGGGCAATCCCGGCACACGAGAGTGCATCGAGATCGCGGCGAATGGTGCGGGTGGTCGTCTGATGACGTGACGCCAATTCGTAGAGGTCACGCCCACCGGGACGGGCGAGGTCGCTGAGTAACTGCAGAACTCGCACCAGTTGATCGTTGCGCCCGCGGCGAACTGGACGCGTGGGCTCCATCAGAATGCTCCGAAGCCGAACCCCGCGCCGAGCGAAAAGACCACCCCGCTCGCGTCGACGTGGATGGCCGAGTAAATGGTGAGGGCAAAGGCCCGGGCCACTGCGAACACCCCCTCCGCGATCAAGGAGCCAGCGACGCCGCTCCCGCTTCCGCCTCCAGTCACGCTGAAGGCCACGACGGAAGGTCCGAGTCCCAGCAGGAAGTGTGAGCGATCTCCGAAGCGGAGCGCGGGCGCGAGCGTGCCGATGACGAAGGCTCCGTTCGGGAAGACGCCGACGCTCAAGCTTCCGAGTCCGGTCACTCCCACACCCGACCGGAATCGCGCACCCAGGGCGATGGACCCGCCCACCTCAGGCAGCACAATGCTCGCACGGCTCGCCAAGCCCGCCAGCATTCCTCCGCGCAGCAGAAACGACGCGACGAATCGGGAAACCGGCTCGTCGGGCCGCGCCGGTGGGCTGTCTTCAACCTCACGCGCTGGCAGGGGGCGAGGTCGCGGCGCCGGACCCGCGCGTCGACAGGACTCCTCAACGTGACCATCGGCTTCGAGCGTCTGTACACAGGTGAGGCCGTCATGCCGAATGACACGAGGGTACGAGTCGGCGGAAGGGGGCATCGGAGGAGGGACTGCGGCGTCCGTCGCAGGCGCAACTGGCGGCGGAGCCTGCGGGAGCGCACCTGCCGACGGGGCGACACAGCCACCGGCCTCGCAGATCCGATCGCCTTTGCAGTCGGTATCCTTCGCGCAGCCAGGCACCTGACAAAGCCAGATACTCACCACCATCGAAAGCACCATCACGCCCTCCCTTGCGGCGGGCGAAGCGCCCGAGGGATGAAGTCTCCAACCGGCCTCTGACAACGAGGGTCACAGCAGTCACGGAGGTGAGCCCGTGGCCGTGAACTCCTCGGCGCCTGCGTCAGGATCCAGTTCGCGCTCGAAGTGCTGTTGCGCCGTGGACCCTGTCGCCTTTGCGATCGAGAGGACAGAAAAGACGCGGGTGCGCTGACCCGCGGGTTCGTCTGGCGCGACGTGGGTCTCTGAGAGGTCATTCTCAGGCGCTGGAGCGAGCACGACCTCTCGGCGGGTTGCCTCGGTCGACGAGGGCGGCGAAGCCGAATCTCGGGTGAGCCCGGCCACCGCGACGGAGACGAAGCACGCAGCGACGAGCCACCTCATGGGCAGGAACTCCTGTTCGCACAGGTCGAGCCGCCGCCGACCAACGGCGCGCAGCAATTGCTGGCGCACTCGCTGTTGCGAGCACACGTGTCAGCACAGAAACCATTGACGCAGAAACCCGACCCAGAGAGGAAATTGCAGCAATTGCCGTTGCTGGTGCAGCTCGAGTTGACGGCGCGGCAACTCGAGGAGCACTGACTGGGCGAGGAGCACGCACGCTCACCGCTGACGAGGGGCGCGCAGCAGCCGCTGTTGCATTGACCGTTGCTCGTGCAGGAGTCAGCGCAGCGACCGCTCACACAGAAACCGGTGCCTTGCTCGAAGGTGCAGCAGTCACCGTTGGAGTTGCACGTTGCACCGACGCCCACGCAGCGCGAGGCCTCCGCGACGCAGCTCAATCCGCTCGCGGTGAAGCCCGCATTGCAGGCGCACAGCGGTGCCCCCGCACTTACCGCGCACACGCCGTGACCGGAGCAGGTGACCCCATTGCACCGGGACTCCCCCCCGCAGCCCGCCAGCACCACCAGCCCCATCGCAAACATCAGGATCCATCTCATGGTCGTCTCCGATCGTTGGAGGCCATGAACGCACGACGCTCTGACACTTCAGGTCACGATGGCGCTCGCCTTGGTCCTCGGTTCGCACTGACCCCAGACGTCACAGCGAGACTCGATGCTGGGGTCTCTCTCAAGGAGGCAACATGAATCGGTTGGCAACGGTGGCGATGATGGCTGGGGTGTTGATGGCGTGTGGTGAGGGGCTGTCGACGGGAACAGGAGGAGGAGCCGGGGGCGGCTTCGCTGGTACGGGTGGCGGAGGAGGAGGAGGGGGAGCCGCCGCCAGCTGTGGCCCGCAGAACTGCTCGGGCTGCTGCTTTAACGGAAGCTGCCAGCCGGGCTCCACCGCTGCGGGCTGCGGCAAGTCAGGCGCCAGCTGCGCCTCTTGCACGGCCAACCAAATCTGCCGCGTCGATCAAAGCTGCGGCGTCGATCCCGAGTCGACGTGGGTCGTGCAGCCGACCTCTGCGCGGCTCGCTGCGAATAACAACGGCACCAGCTGGGACGGAGACGGGTCAGCGCCCGACCCTCGGGTCTTCATGACCTGTGGTGACATGACGGCCGCGACGAGTACTCCGGAAGCGTCAAACACCTACCAACCCACCTGGAGCACCGGAGGGTGCTCCGCCAAGGCGAAGGATCTTCTCCGTGCCGGTTGGACCTTCCAGGTCTTCGACATCGATGCCGTCAGCGATGACTCAATCACCGGCTCGCTCCGGGTGACCCTGACCGAAGCCGACTTCGCTGCCGGAAGCTTCACCCTTCAACCCAGCGGAGGACTCCAGACGATGACGGTCGCGATGAGACGTCAGTAGGCGGTCGCGCCTGTGCGACATTCGGGCTGTTCGATGCGACTCTTCCCGCAAGCACAGCCCCGGCCGACGCACAGCCACGCCGAACTCACTCTCTACGCGGCGCTGTCGAAGGCGGCGCTCTCGTGGACCGCCTTCCATTCTCTGCGCCTCCGCTCGAAAGAGGGGTGGGAGGGAGAAGGCGACTTCGTCATCGCTGATCCATCGGCGGGCCTGCTGGTGCTCGAGGTGAAGGGCGGGAACATCGAGCTGCGCGATGGCCGCTGGTCACAGAACGGGAAGCCAATGAGCCAGGCCCCGCGCGACCAGGCGCTGGGCTTCGTGAAGCACCTCATCGAGGAACTCAAACGCGCCGGTTGCGAAACGCCCCCATTTGGCGTCGCCTGTGTGTTCCCCGATTGCGACTTCTCCGCTGCGCCGTCGAACGGCGATCTGCGCGGGCTGGTGCTGGGACGACGCGAGCTGCCGCATCTCGAGTCCGTGCTCCCTGAAGTCTTCCGCCTGGCAGTGCCTGCGATGCGCGTGCCGCAGAGCCGGAAGTGGCTCGAGCAGCTGAAGTCCCTCTGGGGCGACTCATGGGTCCCGTCGGTGAACCTCGGTGATCGCGTCGACGAATCGGTGGAGCGCTCGGTCGCGCTCGACACGAAGCAGTACCAGCTCCTCGAGCTCGCTGGCGGCACGGCTCGCGCACTCGTCGAGGGCCCCGCAGGGAGCGGAAAGACTCTGGTTGCTACCGAACTCTGCCGCCGACGAGCCGCAGCCGGCCAGACCACGCTCTATCTCTGCTTCACCGACGCGCTCGCCCGGGCGGTACAGGCGCAGTTCGAGGGAACGCCGCGGCTGCGTGCCACCTCGGTTCGGCAGCTCGCGGTCGATCTGCTGAAGGGCTCTGGGGCGAACATCCCTCCACCGGACAAGAAGTTCTGGGACGAGGTCTCGCTCAACGCGACCTGCGAGGCGCTGCCCATCGAATCTGCGCGACCCGACCTGGTGGTGGTCGACGAAGGCCAGGATTTCGACCCCGGAGATTGGATGCTCGCAGAGCAGCTGGCAGGGCCGCGCGGGCTTTGGGTGTTCAGAGACCGACGCCAGGCCTTCTGGACCGATCGGGCCTTGCCCGAGTCACTCGACGCCACGCTCGGCGGCCGCTTCACCCTTGGCCAGAGCTACCGATGCCCCTCGGGTCTGGCGGTGTTCGCCGAGAGCTATGTCGATCCAACTGCGTCCAGGGCACTGCCTGCGGCTGAGGTCCTCAAGCGAGTGGTCTGCGACGAAGACGAAGTCGGCGAGAAGGTGCGGCACGAAGTGGAGTCACTTTTGAAGCAAGGAGCTCGGCCGAACCAGATCGTCGTGGTGAGCCTGAGCGGCCAGAGCCGCAGCAAACTCTTCGGGCTCTCGATGCTGGGCTCGACGCCGGTGGTACACGCTGACTCGCCCGAGGCGGGCCACCGCGTGGTGGTGGAGACCTTCCTGCGCTTCAAGGGCCTGGAGCGGCCGTTCGTGATCATCACCGAGCTCGGCGGCAAGCACGTGACCCACTACGACACGCGCATGCACATCGCGCTCACGAGAGCGACGGTGCAGGCCATCGTGATCGCCGATCGGCAGAGTGCTCAGGCGGACGCGCGCCTGAGTTGATCGATCCGATCAATGGGCGTCGCGCCAGGCGACGGTCACTTCCTCACCGAGCGCCAGGACGTCGCCATCCCGAAGCCTCGCGATCCGCACCTCTTGGTCCAGTCGCCAGGTTCCATTGGTGCTCCCGGCGTCGATGACCAACAGTTCGTCATCGAGGGAGAGCAGCACCGCGTGCACGCGCGACACCGTCATCACGGGCGCCGAGACCTCGCAGCGCTCCGCACGACCCATGAGGACACCCCTCCGAAGAGCGGCAGTGCTGAGCCCGATGGCGGCGACGCTGAAGTTGCTGACCAATTCGATCCGTCCGGCGGGTGGCTCGCTTGAACAGGAGAGCAGCCGCGGCTCCACGCGCGAAGCGTGGCGAGCTGCGAGCGTGCCCCAGACATTTCCGCTCTCGGAGTTCCAGGGCGCAGGCTTCCCCGTGGGGAAGCAGAAGAAGACGAAGTCCGACGCACAGACGATGAGGGGACCCGAGGCTTCGGCCAGCCGAATCGGAGCACCCGACTCGAGTTGAAGGCCATTGTTGGACTCGAGGTCGATCGCCACGAAATGCACCGCCCCTTCACGTTGGCGGACGACGAACATCAGGTGCCGCAGGGAGAGCGAGTCATCCAGCGGGAGAGCGAGGTCCACTTCGTCGTGTCTTCCGATCAGCCCGGCGCGCGGGTGAGGGGTGGCCTCGAGCCACATTCGAGCGACATGCCCGTACTCGAGGTGAGCAGCGAAGACGAAGAGCCCTGGTCTCCTTTCTTCGTGCAGGGCCGAAGCCATCATGCGTTGGCGCTCGCGAAAAAGGTCCTCGACGCTCGTCCTGGCCCGGCTTCGGAGGGGCGATATGCGGGTGGCGCCATCGCTCCTCATGGGTTTGACCGATGCTTGGACTCGCATGTAACGGGTTGCCTCGACCATGGTCACCTCCGGACTGTGCTCGACCGAAAGCATGACGAGCGGCTGTGACACCCAAGGTCACGCCCCAATGCCTCAAGTGCATCGGTGGCCGAAGCGATCGCGCTGGTAGGCAGCCCAGAAGGGCATTGTCGCAGACGCTGCGACGAAATCGAACGCGTCCTCGTAGGCGAGGCTCGCGTATCGAGTTGGATCCTTGAGCAGCGATTTCCACACCTCGCCGACGCTCGCGCCGCGCGTCCTGAGCCCTGGAGAGGTGATGCCGCGGTGGAAGTCGACGTTCTCTCGCGGTGCAACGTGGAGACACGACACCGTGGTGAACTCGAGTTCGTGGCTTCTCTCCATCGCGGCGGCGAGCAGTTGTTGGCGGAGATGCTGATCGAACGGCTCAACGAACAACTGGTCCAACTCGACGCTCGCCTCGAACGGGCCATCGGGAAGTTCGAAGGAGGGCCGGTAGATGGCGACGCGATCGGTCCCCCAGCGACTGCGGTGGGTCCAACGCTCGGCTGGATAGGCTTCGGTGTACTTCGACTCGAGCAGCACACCATGCCGCTGGCCGGACGGGTCCTCGTAAGCCAGCAGCGCATCGGCGCTCGTCGCGAACCTGCCCCGTCGACGATCTCGCTCCTTCTCGCCCAGATGGTTCTTCGCCCCGATCCACTCGAACTCCACGAGCCTCTGGGCTGCGACCGGCGGGACCATGCGAACGACACTGGGGAACACGGTCCGGAGGAGACCCGCCAGAACAGCGGCGTTCTCCTGCAGGGGCCACCAAAAGTTGAGGGCGTAAATCTGTGAGTCGAGGAGATGCGGCGAAGGGCCCGGCGCCGGCCGCACGTCGTAGTCCTCGCTGCGCCCGTCGTGGAACTCGATGTCGAACTCCGCGAAGTACGAGAGCACATCGGGCCGAATGCGGTCCCAGAGGTTGTGGTCAGCCCGCTCGATCGGGAGGATGAAAGGAACGTCGCGGGCTTCACGCCAGCGACCTGGCCGGCGGGCGTCGATCGGAAGCTCGACAGTCGTCTCCTTCCAGCGCGCATGCCGGCGGCGTTGGGCGATCTGGTACGGCGTTTTCTCCATGCTCCTCAGAGTGTCTCCGAGGCCTCTGACGGCCGAGGTCATGCCCAGCCCAGCCGCACTTCAGAGGCGAAAGCCGCTCGGGTCCCCGCGTACGTGGTAGCGCCCCTTGAAGTGCGCCTCGAGCTTTGCGCTGTGGCGCGCCCACGCATCCCCCTTCTTCTGATCGTCATCGAACCCGAAGACCAGAAGCTGAGGCCGGGTGTCGATCTCGAGCTTCTCTACGGTCTTTTCGAGCAGTCCTCGCCGCTCATCGTTGGTCTGGATTTTCCCCGTCAGCGCCAGAAGATTGGAGGCCACCCGCTGATACGTCTCCTTGATCTGCCCGCTGTAGTGGACGAGATCTTCCTCGTAGCGTTCGAGTTGTTCGAAGACTGGTGGGGCGGGCCTGCTGCTGCGCAGTTCCTTGTTCGTGAAGTGCTTTGCCTCGAAAAAGATCAGTCGCGGGTGCTCGGTCTTCGCTTCAAGCACGGCGAGATCGATCCGATCGAGCGTGCCTCCGTCGTCCGAGTGTTCCTCACTCGACGCCTGAGACGCATCGCCGCCCACTGCGACAAACGCAACCTCAAGATCGAGAACGCCCACGCGGTTGCTCAGAGCGATCTTGTGTACCCCGCTCTTTTCCTCTCCAGAATGCGCCCTGGCGTTGCTCTTGAGTTCACGGAGTTCGTTGGGCGAAATCTGAGCACCACCGCCGCCGGCAACGGGCTCGAGTTGCCCGGACGTACCAACCAGAAAGGAGACGTAGTCGCCGGCCTCTGGGCTCGTCACGAGGTACTTGTAGTGTGTCTGCGCGCGAATGCGGCCGCCGCGAAAGTCGACCCGAATCAGGCTTGCGCCGCCGTAGTAGACGTTCAGCGACTCATCTCGGATGCCAAGGATCAAATCCTTGTCCTCGACGACTTGTTGCCACCAGCCCCCGCGCTCCCAGCACTCGTTGAGTGCGTTGATGAACTCAGGGCTCAAACCCCTTCGAAATCTCCATTCCGTCGTTCGTGTCGGCATTTGTCCCGCCTCTCGCATTGAACCGGGGGGAGACTCTATCAACCACAGGGGAGGCCGCGCTCCTCGTCGGGTGATCTCGATCAAAAGGCTTCACACGTGACATCTGAGGTCAGACCACCAAGCGCGACTGAACTTCCGTCCCCGTTAGAGCCGAGGCTGCGTCATCATGCTCGCGGAGAGGGGAATGCACATGCCGATTCCTGAGACTGATCTGAAGGTCGGACTACTCGTCGAAAATCGAACGAGAGGGTTGGGCAAGGTCGTCGCGACGGAGCGCGGCTATGTGTACGTCTATTTCCTGGACCAGGACGAGACCGACGAGGCAACCCAGTTCAAGCTCACTTTCGCCGCTGCGAACTTCGACCGACCGCAGTTGCAGACCCACGAGGAGCTCGACCTGCTGCCGCGCTTCGTGAAGATCGATGGCAGCTACCGCATCGAGAAGATCAGTCGCACCTTCCCTGATGCACTCGCCAGCTTCCGCAAGCTCTTCCCTGCTGGCTTTTCGGGCGATGACTACGTCTCGGAAGAGCGCGACTACAAGGTCGCGGCCAGCGATGCGCTGGTGAACGCGTTTGGCAATGGCCGAGGGCTTGCCCTGCTGAAGGAAGGGCGCGTCGAAGAGGTCGTCGCTCGGGCTCTCACGCTGGAGACCACGAACCTCGCGCACCCCCGTTGGGAGAAGCCACGGATTGCCGAGGCGCTGCGTGATCTCCAGGTCGCGAATGCCTACTTCGAAGCTGTCTTCCAACTTGCGGACGCCAAGACCGTCACGCCGCCGCTGTTCGACGCGCTCGCCCTCGCCGTCGAGACAATGAAGTCAGAAATGGGCCCCATCGCGCGTTGGCCGGCAACCACTGTGTTCCTTGCGCTACTGCGTCCAGACAGGTTCTTGTTCTTCCGTCCCACGCAGACGGGCAAGGCGGCGTCGCTCGTTGGTGTCTCGCTTGGGTACAAGCCCGCGCCGAACTGGAAGACGTATCAGGCGGTGTTGAAACTCGCGGCCAACCTGATGGAGCGGCTCGGGCCGCTTGGCGCTCGCGACCTGCTCGACGTTCAGACGTTCATCTTCCTCACGTTGAGCGGCGGGTAGAAGCGAAGAACAGCACGCAGTATCCAATCATCACGGCGAGGCGTCGGAGTGGGCATGAGCGAGACAGAGCTGGTTCTTGAAATCGGGGCAGAGGGCGGCGGGCTGAAGGTCTTCCGCCGAAAGCGCGGGAAGGCCTGGGAGTTCTCGGGCCAGTTGCGCGATCAGACGCCGACGTTCCTGAACGAGGATGACGGCGCCGGGCCTGAGATCCAACGCGATTTCGACTGGGTCGCCACCCTTGATGCGGCGCTCGTTCAGCTCGATCGCTATCCTTGGGCTCAGCTCTACCCGATCGCAATCCACCCGACCTTCCGCCTCGAGGTTCTGGCCGCAGTGCGCCAGCGATTGAAGGGGCGACAAGACGATGAGCGCGGCCTTCGACGCTGGGAGAACGCACGATCCACGGAAGTGCGCGCATGAGTTTCTTCGCCTGGATTGACAGCTCGACCGACGACCGGCGCCGAGTGCTCGACGCAATCGAGAAACTCAAGGAGGCCGACTCGCTGAGGCAGACCTCGAGACGCTTCTACTCGCGACGCGCATCTCACTTGCCCCCAGAGGAGCGGCGTGAAATCCGAAGGCGGCCGAACAGGGGATACGAGTGTTCGATCTGAGGGCTCAAGTACGAGGCCGCCTTCGCAAGTTCGTCTACGTCGGGGAAGGCGGCCCCAGTTGCTCCCGGCCCAATTGCATGGGCCCGCAAGGCCCGATCAGGTACTGAAGGCGAGCGAACATGAAACTTGAAGACATCGAGACCAAGACCCACGTCCGCGGCATCGAGCCAGACATGGCAGTGCGCGTCCTCGACGTTGAGCCCGCGGGCCCTGACGCGGTCAACGTCAGCTACAAACTTCCGAGCGGCCAGCTTCTTCAGAAGACTCTCTTTCGTGAAGACGAGGCTCAGCTCGAGTTGTCGGCCACGACGTCACAGTTCTCGTTCCGAGCGAAGCCTGAGGACTTCAAGCTCGCCGCGGAGGCTACCCGGATAAGGCTCGCCCACCTCTTCGACCCGATGATGGCGATCCACACGTCAGACGTTGATCCGCTCCCTCATCAGATTGCCGCAGTGTACGAGACGATGCTCCCGAAGCAGCCCCTGCGCTTCGTTCTCGCCGACGACCCTGGCGCGGGCAAAACCATCATGGCTGGACTGCTGATCCGAGAGCTGATGCTTCGCGGGGATCTTCAACGTTGCCTGATCGTCGCACCTGGCAGCCTCGTGGAGCAGTGGCAGGGGGAACTCACCAACAAGTTCGGCTTGCCCTTCGAGATCTTGACGGCGGCCATGGTTGAGTCGACCCAGACCGGAAACCCGTTCCGGGAGCGCGATCTGCTGATTGCTCGCCTCGACCAGCTCTCGCGGAAAGAGGATTGGCAGGAAAAACTGAAGGCTGACGGGGCCCATTGGGACCTCGTCATCGTCGACGAAGCACACAAGCTCGCGGCTCACTACTTCGGGAAAGAGCTCAAAACCACCAAGCGGTACGACCTCGGCAAACTGCTCGGTCGCCACAACCTCACGCGCAACTTCCTGTTGATGACGGCGACGCCGCACAACGGCAAGGAAGATGACTTTCAGGCGTGGATGGCCCTCATCGACGAGGACCGTTTTCTCGGCAAGGCGCGCGACGGAGCCGCGAGGGCGGACGTCTCTGACCTGATGCGGCGCATGGTGAAGGAGGAGTTGGTCAAGTTCGACGGCACCCCCTTGTTCCCGGAGCGGATCGCTCAGACGGCCCAGTACGAGCTGTCCAATGCCGAGATGAAGCTCTACGAGGACGTCACCTCCTACGTCCGAGAGCAGATGGGCCGCGCGGAGGCCATCGCCGACGGCAAGAAGAAGGCTGTCGTAGGGTTCGCGCTCACCATCCTCCAGCGCCGGTTGGCCTCGTCGCCCTATGCCATCTCGCAGTCGCTCAAGCGGCGCCGGCTCAAGATGGAAGAAAAGTTGAAGGATTTGAAGAGCCCGAGGGCGGCGGCGCAGAAGGAGAGTTGGGAGGAGACATTCGACTTCAGTCTCGACGACGTCGACGAACAGATGTCGGCAGAGGAACTCGAAGAGATCGAGGAGGTCGCCGTTGATGAGGCGACAGCCGCAAAGACAATCCCCGAGCTGCAGAAGGAAATCGAGGAACTCAAGCTGCTGGAGAAGCAGGCGGCCGCCGTTCTCAACAGCGGCATCGACAAGAAGTGGGACGAACTGTCGACGATCCTGCAGAGCGATGACCCGAGGATGCTCCGGCCGGACGGCAAGCGGCGGAAGATGATCATCTTCACGGAGCACAAAGACACGCTGGACTACTTGCGGAAAAGGATCAGCGCCGTCCTCGGAAACCCGAACGCTGTCATCGAGATCCACGGTGGGACGCGTCGTGAGGATCGAATCAGGGCCCAGGAGGAGTTCCGACAGAGCCCGGATGTCACCATCCTGGTCGCCACCGATGCCGCCGGCGAAGGCGTGAACCTCCAGGTGGCCAACCTGATGGTGAACTACGACTTGCCGTGGAACCCGAACCGCATTGAGCAGCGCTTCGGCCGCATTCACAGAATCGGTCAGACCGAGGTCTGTCGCCTGTGGAATCTCGTCGCCAAGGGCACACGGGAAGGTGAAGTCTTCGCACGCCTGTTCCTGAAGCTCGAGGAGGCCCGCTTGACTCTGAAGGGCAAGGTCTTCGACGTCCTGGGCCAGACCTTCGAGAACAAACCGCTCAAAGACCTTTTGATGGAAGCCATCCTTCATGGTGAGGACCCGAAGGTGCAGGCCCAACTCTTTCAGGTCGTCGACGTCGCGATGGACCTGAAGCACATCGAGGGACTCTACAAGCGCAACGCCCTCACCGCCGACGCGTTCAACGCAGATCGTCTGGCAGTGGTGAAGGACCAGATGGAGAAGGCGGAAGCGAAGAAGTTGCAGCCGTTTTTTCTGCGGCGCTTTCTCATCGAGGCACTGGAGTCACAAGGGGGCGGGCTTACTGAGCGCGAGACGGGCCGCTACGAGGTCAAGCACGTCCCCGCGGTCGTCAGAAATCATAATAGAGCGCAGGGCAATCGCCGACCCGTGCTTGAGCGCTACGACCGCATCACTTTTGACCGCGGGCGCGTGCGCACTCCGCTTGGGAAGCCCCCTGCAGACTTGGTGCATCCAGCCCACCCTTTGATGGCGTCTCTGATTGGCTTGATCCTCAAGGAACGGGAGTCGTCACTTCACGCGGGTACGGTGCTCATCGACCCCGTCGATCCAGGAACCACGGCGCGCCTAATGTTCCTGATCGACCATGGGATCCGCGAGGGAACGACGATGACGCGATTGGCGTCGCGCCGCATGAGCTTCATCGAAATCGACCCGACAGGTCTGGCGCGTGATGGCGGTCCTGCGCCCTATCTCAGCTACAGCGCACCAACGGCGGAGGACCAGAAGCTCACCGACAAGGCACTCGCGGAAGTGTGGTTGCAGCAGGACCTTTCGCAACTTGCGCTTACCTGGGCGACGCAGCATCTCGTGGGTGACCACCTCGGCGAGGTGAGGGCCACACGCCAAAAGATGGTCACCAAGACCCTCGCTGCTGTGCATGAGCGGCTGACCAAGGAAATCAACCACTGGTCCAAGCGGGCAAACGAACTGGCAGCAGAGGTGAGGGCGGGGAAGCAGCCGAAGTTGCAGCCGGACAATGCGAAGAAGCGGGTCGAGGAGCTCAAGGGCCGTCTTCGCGCCCGCACCGAAGAGTTGGAGGCGATGCTCAACGTTGCGAGCAACCCGCCGGTCATCGCTGGCTGCGCCCTGATTCTTCCCCAGGGAATGGTCGATGAGTTCCGAGAGAAGAAACCGGCTCATACGGACGACCCGGATGTTCGCCGAGAGGTAGAACTCATCGCTATGCGTGCCGTGATCGCGGCCGAGGAGAAGCTCGGCCACAAGGTGAAGGACGTCAGCGCCGAGAAGTGCGGCTGGGACATCTGGTCCGTCACTGCCGACGGAAAGGACCGCTTCATCGAGGTGAAGGGTCGCCGTCACGACGCGGAGACCATCACAGTGACCACCAACGAGGTGCTCATGGGAATGAATAAGGGCGACCGGTTCTTTCTCGCGATGGTGCTCGTGAATGGTCCTGTCGTAGATGGACCGCACTACGTACGCTCGCCTTTTACAAAGGAGCCCGACGCCGGCGCGGCATCGGTGAACTACACAATCACTGAACTCAAGAGCCGGGCGAAGCCGGCTCACCTAGCATGAACGCAAAGGCAATCATGACGACGCCGAGGATTATTGCGCCCAAGAAGCTCATCGAAGTCGCGCTTCCGCTCGACGACATCAACAAGGCGTGCGCTCGCGAGAAGTCGATTCGTCACGGTCACCCATCGACACTGCACCTGTGGTGGGCGCGTCGTCCGCTTGCCGCTGCGCGTGCGGTATTGTTTGCACAGCTCGTCAACGATCCTTCATGGAAGTACACCGACGAAGAACTGAAGAAGCCGGCCATCAAGGGGTCCATCACAAAGAAACGCAACGAACTCTTCAAACTTGTCAGCGAACTTGTGCAGTGGGAGAACACCACTAACGAGAACGTGCTCGAGCGCGCTCGCGCCGAAATCCGCTCCTCGTGGCGAGAGACTTGCGAGCGCAACAAGGACCACCCAGACGCGAATACCCTGTTCGACCCCAACAAGCTGCCCGTGTTCCACGACCCCTTCGCTGGCGGGGGCACCATCCCGCTTGAAGCACAGAGGTTGGGTTTGGTTGCCCACGCCACCGACTTGAACCCCGTCGCCGTATTGATCAACAAGGCGATGATCGAGATACCACCCAAGTTTATTGGGAGAGCACCTGTCGGTCCGGAACCAAAAAGCAACAAACAGACGAAGGCGACCGCAACTGAGGAATGGCTTGGTGCTGCAGGGCTCGCCGAGGATGTACGGCGCTATGGCCTTTGGATGCGCGACGAGGCGGAGACGCGAATCGGGTCTCTCTATCCCAAGGTGCGAATCACCAAGGAGATGGTCAAGCAACGCCCCGATCTTTCTCAATTCGAGGGGCAAGACCTGACAGTTATCGCATGGCTTTGGGCCCACACTGTGGATAGCCCAAACCCAGCCTTCGCCGGGGTCCGCGTCCCCCTAGCATCAACATTCGTACTCTCCACGAAGTCAGGCAAAGAGTCTTGGGTGGAGCCGATCATCAAAGGTAAGACATACCGATTTTCCGTGAAGGTCGGGAAACCGACTAAGGCGGCAGGTGAGGGAACTTCTGCGGGCAAGCGCGCGGCCTTCAAATGCCTGATGTCCGGCGTTCCGCTCACGTACGACTACATTCGTGCCGAGGGGCAGGCTGGGCGCATGGGCAGCCGGCTCATGGCTCTTGTTCTGGAGGGCGTACGCAGCCGAGCGTACATCGCACCAACGCCCGAGATGGAAGCGGTTGCGTTAATGGCTAGTCCTCCGTGGCGGCCGACCACGCCACTGCCCGACAACACGCGAAACTTCAATACTCCGCTATACGGGATCAAAACGTTCGGGGACCTGTTCACTGATCGCCAGGTCACAGCACTCACGACCTTTTCTGACCTCGTGGGAGAAGCGCGAGAGCGCGTTCTCCGCGACGCGCGTTCCGCTAATCTGCCTAGTGACGAGCGGTCGCTCGAGGCCGGTGGGACTGGGGCGGTGGCCTATGCCGACGCGATTGCTGTCTATCTTACATTTGTGTTGAGCAAGGTCGCCGACGGAGGAAGCATTTTGTGTCGTTGGATGTCGCAGCGAGACTCACTGTTCAATACGTTTGCAAAGCAAGCATTTCCCATGGTCTGGGATTTCGCGGAAATCAATGTTTTGGCGGACTGCACTCGAAGCTGGACTGAGTCGTTGAAGTGGACTGCAGAGAGCGTGGAAGGCACGCCACCAGTTTGGTCGTCACGACTTATGACGGGTGTCGCGAGTCAGGCTGATGCAGTGAGCTCTTCGCGTGTCATCCCTGCCTCATCAACGTTGGTCGTTTCAACGGATCCACCCTATTATGACAACATTGGGTACGCCGAGCTCTCGGAGTTCTTCTACGTTTGGATTCGTCGGACACTGAAGAAGGTTTTTCCCGATCTTCTCGCGACCATTGCAGTCCCAAAGGCCGAGGAACTCGTCGCGACCCCATATCGACATGGGGGGAAGGAGCAGGCTGAAGCGTTCTTTCTGGAGGGGATGACTAAGGCGATTGGCCGACTCGCGGATACGAATGCTTCGGCCCCTATAACAATCTACTACGCATTCAAACAGTCTGAGACCGCCAGTGACGGCACAGGATCGGCCGGGTGGGAGACGTTTCTTGCGGCTGTTCTCCGGGCGGGATTGGCGGTCGTCGGAACTTGGCCCGTGCGTACTGAGCGAGAAGGTCGGGCGATCGGTATCGGCACGAACTCACTTGCCTCCAGCATCGTTCTCGTTTGTCGAGTGCGTGTTGTGGATGCGGCGAACGTAAGCCGCAAGGATTTTGCTAGAGAGTTAGATCGGGTGCTTCCGTCGGCAATTGCTGACATGATCGCAGACCCTATTGCCTCTATCGCTCCAGTCGACCTTGCCCAGGCGTGCATTGGTCCCGGCATGGCAATCTTCTCAAAGCACAAGGCGGTTCTTGAGGCCGACGGCACGGCTATGACCGTGCACAACGCACTGGTTCACATCAACAAAGCGATCGATGACTACTTCGCTCATGTGGAGGGAGACCTCGATGCGGACACTCGTTTCTGCATTGGCTGGTTCGAGCAATTCGGCTTCGAGACCGGTGCCTTCGGCGTAGCCGATGTGCTCGCGCGAGCCAAGGGGACGTCGGTTGACGGAGTAAAGGAAGCGGGGGTTATCGAGACGGGCAAGGGAAAGGTACGTCTCTACGAACTGCGGGAGTATTCGAAAGGATGGGACCCAGTGGGAGACGATCGCATTCCAGTCTGGGAGGCTTGCCACCACATGTGCCGCGCCCTCGGCGAGAGCGAAGGCGACGCAGGCGCACTTCTTGCCCAGATGCCCGAGAAACAGGAGGCCATCCGCCTCCTTGCCTACCGCCTCTATACGCTTTGCGATCGCAAGAATTGGGCTGAGCAGGCGCGACCATACAATGAATTAATAACGTCTTGGCCAGCCATAGTCGAAGCCAGTCATGGCGTCGGTCATGTAGGAACTCAGATGGACCTCGTGTGAGTCGTGCATTCTGCGACAACTCCAAAGGAACAGCCCAATGACATTAAAGTCGTGGCGTGAAGTGATTGAGCCACATAGGGACGTACTTGAAGGCAACTTCGACGAGTCCGAGTTTGCCGCCGACTTGACCAAGGTCGTGCGTGGTGTGGCCAAGCCCGAGTACCAGGACCCCACGCTCTTCTTTGAGCGCACGGTCATTACTGAAGGCATGGGGATGCTGCTCCAGTCCGTGGTCAAGCGACTTGGTGGAAGAGGCGGCGACCCTGTGGTCCAACTCCAGACTGCCTTCGGCGGCGGCAAGACGCACACCATGATGGCCGTGATGCACGTCGCGTCCGGTGCTGTGCCAGCCAAGAAGATGCAGGGCGTGTCTGACATCCTCGACAAGGCCAAGGTCAAGGAGCTGGTGAAGGCTCATGTCGCCGTCCTCGATGGCAACGAGCTGGCCCCGTCGCACCCCCAGAAGCACGGCAAGGTCACGGCGAACACCATGTGGGGCGAGCTCGCCTGGCAGCTTGGGAAGGAGGCCGGTTACGCGCTCGTCGCCGCCGCCGACAAGGATGGCACGTCGCCTGGAAAGGACGTTCTCGGACGACTGCTTGAGCAGTTCGGACCAGCCGTCATTCTGATGGATGAAACTGTCGCCTACCTGCGGCAGTTTGAGTCTGGAAAGAGCTACACGGGCGGTAGCTACAACTCGAACCTCTCGTTCCTTCAGGCATTAACAGAAGCGGTGGCTCGCGTCCCCAATGCAATGCTCTTGGCTTCATTGCCTGAGAGCATGATGGAGGTTGGCGATGCGCACGGTCAGCAGACGCTCGACTCGTGCCAAAAGATCTTTGGGCGCATCGAAGCCGTGTGGAAACCGGTTGCAACTGATGAGGCGTTTGAGATCGTTCGCCGTCGGCTCTTCAAAGCCGTGCAGAACGAGAGCGCGCGTGACGAAGTCTGTCGTGCCTTCGCCGACCTGTACATCGAGCACGGCGATAAGTTCCCGTCCGACACCAAAGACGGCGGCTATCTCCGGCGTTTGACAGCCAGCTATCCGATCCATCCGGAGATCTTCGAGCGGCTCTACGAAGACTGGTCGACCTTGCCCAAGTTTCAGCGCACCCGTGGCGTGCTTCGCCTGATGGCGCGCATTGTCCACACGTTGTGGCGGGACAACGATCGCGACTTCATGGTGATGCCGGGCTCGATTCCGCTCTACGACGGTGCCGTTCGTAACGAGCTCATCAAATACCTTCCGTCGGGATGGGACCCCATCGTCGACAAGGATATCGACGGCGACCACAGCGAGCCTCGCAGGATTGACAATGAAACACCGACGCTCGGAAGCCTGCAGGCGTGTCGACGATCCGCACGCACCATCTTCCTCGGTTCGGCGCCGTCGACTTCGGGCGAGAACGTGCGCGGTATCGGTGTCGAGCGTGTTCGCCTGGGCTGTGCGCAACCGGGCCAGTCGCCTGGTCGGTATGACGACGCCCTACGGCGCCTCTCTGATCAACTGCACTACCTCTACACCGGCAAGGAGCGTTTCTGGTTCGACCAGCGAACCAACCTCCGCCGTGAGATGGAGGATCGAGCGCAACGCTACGACGTGAATGGGGATCTGTACCCAGAGGTCCAGAAGCGTCTGCAGAAGCTGGTGAAGGCGAGCGTCATTCACGCCGTCCACGTCTTCGCCGACAGCAGGGACATCCCGGACAAGGTGGACCTGCGACTCGTCGTCCTCGACCCCGACAACAGCCACAAGCGTAAGGACCCTGAGAGCAAGGCAGTGAAGGCCGCGGAGGCAATCCTCGCGAAGCACGGAGACAAGCCGCGTGAGTTCCAGAACCGCCTCCTGTTTCTCGTGCCTGACGCCGCTGCCACGCAGGGCCTACGTGACCACGTACGTCGCTACCTGGCGTGGGAGGAGATTTGGGATGCCCGCGACGAGCTCAATCTCGACAAGCACCACGAAAAGGAGGTGGAAAAGAGTCGCTCCGACGCGTCCGATCGCGTCGATGGCAGCATCAAGGAGGCGTACCGCCTTCTCCTTGCCCCCATGCAGGACCCAGAGGCCGCTGGCGGACTCGCCACGGTCAGTTGGGAGGACGAGGCTCTGAGCCTGTCAGGCGCCAACTACGACAAGGCGATCACGTCGGCAGTGAAGGAGAAGGAGTGGGTGATCTCGGCGTGGGCACCAACTCACCTTGCCAGCCTGCTCACCCGGTGGTTCTGGAAGCCAACCGCACTCGCTGTCGTCGCCCAGAAGGTCTGGTTGGACAGTTGCCGATACCTCTACATGCCGAGGATCGGAACGCAGGAGGTCTTCATCCAAACCATTCGCGACGGCATCGCCCACAGGGACTTCTTTGCCTACGCTGTCGGAACCGAGAAGGACGCAAACCGGTATGCCGGCTTGTTGTTCGGCAAGACGGGCGGTGTCTACCTGGATGACAGCGCACTGCTCGTTCACCCGGAACTCGCGGCCAAGGCCGCGGGGGAGACACCCGCCTCAGCCGGCAGTCCTGCGGGAACCCCTGCGCGCGGGACGGCATCCGCCAAGAAGACGGTCGCCACAGGCGTTGTCGGAGCCGCGGGCCTCGCTGGTAAGGAACCCCTTCCGCTCAGGTTTCACGCGACGGTCGATGTCGCTGACAGCGACCCGATTGGCTCCTTCACGGAGATTGTCGAGAACGTCATCCAGCACTTCACCGCGAAGTACGGAACGACGGTGACGATCACCGTCGACGTTGAGGCTCGCAGCCCAGACGGCTTCGACGCCAAACTCGTCCGCACAGTGCGAGAAAATGCCACGACTCTGAAGTTCAAGACGGCGGAGTTTGAGACGGAGTAGTGCGTCAACGGAACGGGTCGCGGAGCGACAGATTAGACACGCCATCATGAAGGGGCGGCCAGTTGAACTCGAAGCGGCGGGTCAAGCCAGCGTACTTCCAGGAGGTGCAACAGGAGGCGCACGCGCGCTGGGACATGCTGGAAGCCGATCCCATTCTGGCGGCGCCGTGGCTCCAGCTCTTCCGGCAGGTACAGAGCCCACGGCACGTTCTGTCGGAGTTGTTGCAGAACGCTGACGACGCGGGCGCCCACACCGTCACCGCGCGGATCTTCGAGGACTCCCTTCACTTCTCTCACGATGGAAAGGACTTCACGAAAGAGCAGTTCCAGGCGCTGTGCAGGTTCGGAAGTTCAAACAAGCGGCGGCTGCACACGATTGGCTTTCGTGGCGTTGGGTTCAAATCGACTTTCAGTCTCGGCAAAGTGGTTCGCGTCATTACTCCGACCCTCGCGGTTGAATTCAACGCTCGTCGCTTTAGTGACCCGTGTTGGCTGGATACAGCCAACGATGTCGATACGACGCTGATCATTGTGCCGTTGGCTGACGCCGAACGGCACCGCGCGCTCGTCGCGAGCATGGAGCAGTGGACGCGGAGCCCGGAGTCTCTGCTGTTCTTCAGCAGTGTCATGCGCCTGCATGTTCAGGAGCACACGATTGAGCGGAAGCGGCTGGGTGATGGGCCCGTCCCCCGTTCCGAGCGCATCGAACTCCGGGGAGCTGAAGCCAGTGCCGAGTTGTTGGTGCTCCATTCCCTTGAGGAGCCGTTTCCCCCGGAAGCCGTCGCTGAGATTCAGGAAGAGCGCGGTGAGATGTCGCTCGAGCTTCCTCCGTGCACGGTAGACCTCGTTCTTCGCAGTCCGGACCCCGGGCGCGTCTTCGTTGTGCTCCCAACGGACGTCCAGTTGCGGCTCCCGGTTTCACTTAACGGCCCCTTCGTCCAGGACCCCGCGCGAACCGGGCTCAAGTCGACGAGCCAATCCCCCACCAATCGATGGCTCCTTCAGCGGGCCGGCAAACTCATCGCGGAAACCCTGAAGACGTGGCTCGCGAACACAGAGCTGGGCCTCGACGGCCGCGCTTCCGCCTATGAGATTCTCCCGGATGTTGCGCAAAAGGCAGAAGGTGCGGCGGCGGAATGCGACGCAAGTGTTCGCGCTGGCCTCGTCAGCCTCGAGAATGCGTCTATTGCGCTCGCCTCCGATGGGAGCCTGGTGTCGGGGAGTGAATGCGTCGCGCCACCGCAGGCGCTGCAAGAGATCTGGACGGCCGAAGATCTCCTCAAGGCAATGGGGGCTGAATCGTGTCTTGGTCTCGCGCCAGAGGTCTCTGCCGTTGCGCGAAGGCGTCTCGCGCAATGGGGTGCGGTGAAACTGCTCAGCAACGAGGATGCCCTCGTGGCGCTGGGGAGGAACGACATTGCGAAGCCGCGCACTTGGAGGGACCTTGCGGCCCTCTGGCGATGGGTTCAGAGCGCAATCGCCGCGGACTACAGCGGAGAAAAGAGGCGCGCGCTGCGAATCGTCCCGGTGGCGGGCGCGGTTTCCTTGAGTTCCGCAAGTTCGGTCGTCCGCCTTCCGCTCGAGGCTGCTGCGGTCGGGCCCGTAGAGTGGGACTTTCTTCTGTCGATGATCAGGTCGGCTGATCGCAGCTGGTTGGCATTTCTCAACGAGGACAGTTCGCAGGTTACGCCTGCAGAGCGGGACCTGTTGCGTGTGCTCGGGCTTGAGCGTGCGACTCCCGGCGATCTCCTCGCGCAGCGTGCGTACGATCACCTGATCACGAACCCAACCGCCAAAGACTTGCTGCGGTTGACTCGGCTCATCGCGACGCTGGGTGCGACGGTTCCTCCCAACTTCCAATATGCGACGCGCGATGGCGAGCTTAGGAGCGTAGAGCAGGGCCTGGCGTTTGATCCGGATGGCTGGCTGTCCCACCTCCTGCCTTCAACGTTCGTGGACCAGCACGTCTTGCACGAGGACTACGACGTGCTGCTGGAAGGCGGTCAGCAGAAGGCTTGGGAATGGGTGCGGTCGGCAAAGAGTCGCCTAGTCGCTCTCCCCATTCTGGAAGCGACCGAAAGACAACTCAACGGCCAAAGCGCGCTCACTCAGCTTGCTCGCGAGCGCGGCGTTGCCGCTTCCCTCACGCTGCAGAGACAGACGCGCGACTTCCGCGTCAAGGAGACCCAATTCAGAAGCGGGGTAGTGGCGCACCTCGAGGAGACGGCGAAACAGGATGACACCATCTGGGCCCACCTTGTCCGACGAATGCTCGATTCGCCGCCTGAGTACTGGATTGAGCGTCTGGTTGCGTCGGCAAGGCAGGTGACTGGCTATGGCAACTCATTTCCGGTGGGCCTCGATGACTTGCCACAGTCTTGGCTTACAGTACTCCGCGGGCAGCCTTGCCTGTTTGATACGCACGGCAAAGCGCGCGTGCCCTGCGAAATGCTCGTTCGCTCTGCGCAGACTGCCCCGATGAACGACCTGGAACACTTCGTGGAGTTCGAGGCGGACTCGCCTGCGAACCGCCCACTTCTGCTTGCGCTCGGTGCGCGGGATGTTCCGTCGGACCCCGCGAAACTAGTCGACCGGATTCGTGCAGTCGCGGCGCAGTCGCCGGACAGCGCGCTTCAGGAGGTGCTCCGCCGATACGCGCAGCTAGATTCCCTTTTTTCACGGCTGGAGCCGAGGCAGCGGCAACACCTGGCGGCGCTCTTCGCGTCCGAGGCACTCCTTCTGACTGAGGATATGGAGTGGAAGCGATCATCCGAGGTCGTTCAGAATCGCGGTGATTTCCACGTGGAGGCCCTTTCGGTTCTTCACCCCATTGTCCGCGGACTCCCGCTCTGGACGGGGCTGGGTGTGGCCGACAGGCCCAGCGAGGAGTTCATTCTGGCGTGGCTTGCAGAACTGCCCTCCGGCACGAGACTGGACCCAGGTGACCTCCGGCGTGTCAGGTCGGCCATTCAGGCCAGTCCCCTGGCGATCTGGAATCGGTGTCAGCACTGGCTCGCGTTGGACGGCTCGTGGGCCGCGTGCGATTCGTTGAAGTACCGCCACAGCATGCATGGGCTCGTTAGCTGGTCAGGGCTGTTTCATGGAGTGAAGCTCTCGACGGCGGACATGAGGATGCTGTCGCAGGAGATGCTTGCTTGGAGTCCCTTTCTTCAGCTGAAGGAACTCGGTGCCGGCCTTTCGGCACAGGTAACAGATGTCGTCGAGTCGGACGGCGGCGAGAAGCGGATGGAATGGCTGGTGGCCCTGGCAGCTGGCCTGGTCCGAGTGAAGGAGCCTGACGAAGAAGTTCAGCGACGGGTCCGGAGTGCTGCTGAGCGGCTCCGCTCGACCCGATGCGTTTCTTTCCGGCGGCTCTCTGTGACGCCCATGATTGAAGGAGTGCAGGCCGGGTTGCCCTTCTCTCCAGCGGTTCTCTGGTCCGGACAGACTCTCTACATCGCGGACAAACCGGTGGCGGTACTGGTCGGCGAGCTTGCGGCGGAGCTTGCGAGGCCGTTCGCGAGAGAGCCAATCTCGGAGGCCATCAAGCACTGTGTGGCGCGAGACGCAGCATTCGTGGCCGAGCATTTCGGCGCAACGTTCGAACTTGAGCCCGAGGAGTTTCGTAGGGCTCCAGAGACCACGCCTGCGTCGGTCGCTGACGCAAGCGCGCTGAGTGCCTCGTCTACGGCGGCTGAGGATATCGGGCCCGAGGTTGTCAGGGTGGTAGCGCCAGCGAGTGACGCCCCCGAGACCGAGTTCGCGACTGCCTCCGAGGAACCAGACGAACCCGCGGGGCCCCCGGATGGCCGGGCTCGCACGCCTAGCGCTTCGGTTTCCGGGCTTGATGCCTACGCGCGCACTGAGGGCTATGAGCTGAAGGACAAACGGTACATCCGAGCGGACGGTGCCTGTCTGGAGCGCAACGGAGCCTTCGGCTGGGACAACTTAGCGCCCGACGGGCGACATCTCGGCCGCTACTGGGTCGGCGCAAGCCCCCTCTACAAAGGCGTCCTGCTTCCGGGCGAGGTGTGGATGATTCTTGAAAGCGAGCCGGACGCCTTCTTCCTGCTCGTGCCGGATGGAAATGGAAATCTGCTGCGGTATTCGGGAGCCCAATTGCTGAAGCTCAAGCAAGCCGGGGCCATCGAGGTGTCCGCGGCAGAGTATCGACTGCGCCTGATCGAGGAAGAAGGAGACATACAAGCTGTCTGAAGGAACAGTGGATGTCGAAGTTGGTCAGGCTGCAGGAGAAGAGCCATGGTGCTCGCTTCTGGTCATCTGGACCAGCCGGGCTGGACGAACAGAAGAGTGACACCAGCGAACGCGCGACATCAAATCAAGCTGCGGCGAGCTGAACGATCCGCCCGAGAACGGCAAGGTGAACGAACATCCCGCGACATGGCTTGACCCAAGCCGCAGCCAGCGCCTCCGAATACCCCTTCAACTGGCCTGCGTAGGTCTTCGCTTTCTCTGCACCGTGCGCTTCGCCACCCGGAAAGGACTTGTGGTCGATCAGCCAGAACCCATCGGCCGTCTCCAACACCAGATCCGCGATGCCGCGAAGACGGCTTCCGTTGGTGAGCAAATGATCCACAGGGAACTCACGGTGCCATGAGGCCTCGGGGGCAACTTGCTGAGCCCACGCGATGAGCGCGTCCGAGCCGGCCACCATGCGCTCTGGCCTCAGCACCCCACTCTGCCCCCACTGGCTCAGGCTCTCCGCCGCAAGGCGAACCCGTTCGGCAGTGGTGAATGACGCGCGGTCGACCGCGAGGAAGCCGTGCAAGGCCTGGCCGAGCTCGTTCATGTCCGGGTCGCCCATCACCAGCAACCGCTCACCGACCGAGCTGACCTCCACGTTCATCGCGACTCCCTCGAGTGTGGAGGGCGAGATGAACGCCGCAGGGTGAGTCAATGGACCTCTCGGCACCGGCGCATCATCCGGCTCGGGCAGAGACGCGTCGTCTTCCAACCCCTCGCAGTCGCGCACCTGCACGTCGACCCGCAGGCCGGCCCACTCGATCGCCCCGCTCGTCACTGGCATCACCGGAGGTGCGAGAGATTCCAACATCCACCCGCCGTCTCCGCGCGCGAGCACCAGCCGATCTCGCGCACGAGTCCAACCGACGTAGAGCAGTCGCAGCTCCTGCTTCTCGGCCTCGGCCTTCTCGGCGGCAGCTTCCGGCGCAGCCTCGAGTGCAATTCTCAGCTCGGTCTTCTGTGATGGATGGAAAGGATTGGGCCAATACCGAACCCATCTCCCTTCGAGCGGTTTCGCGAGCGAGAATTGAGCCTTCGTCGAGCGCACCGAGAACCCGAAGCGAGGCGGCGTCGGCTCCGAGCCGACCAGCCCGAGCACGGTGACCGGCCATTCAAGACCCTTCGCCGCGTGCCACGTGGAGACCACCACCGAGTCGGCACCCGGGAGCGTGGCCTGGGAATCGAGGGCCTGCGCCTCGATGAAATCGAAGTACGCAACCAGGCCGGCCGGCGTGGCCGCGCTCCCATCAGCGTCGGCGCGCGCGACGTAGTCGACCGCGTGGCCTCTCAACGCGTCGAGATTGGCGTGCCGTCTCGCAGAGTCGCCCCAACGTGGCAGGACCTCGCGCAAGCCCAGCCCATCCACTGCGGCAGCAAGTGCCGCCAACGGCCCTGCTGCCGGGAACTGCTCGCGCGCCTGGTTGATCGCTGCGTGAAAGGGCGCAGCCTCGAACGGCACCTCTCCCGCGTTCTCGAGAGCAACGTCCAGCCACCCATCAGGGTCATGCGGGTGCAACAGCAGTCTCGCCAGCTCGGCAGCCGCGAGGCGATCTCGCGCGTCGATGAAGAGTCGAAGTGCCAGCACGGCCGCTCGCGCTTCGGGGGTCGATAGAAGCGCGGCTTGTCGAACCGTGGCCGAGAGCCCTCGAGCAGCGAGCGCGCGTGCGAAGAGCTCACAGTCTGCATTCTTCCGGAAAAGCACGGCGACGTCGGCCGCGGTCGGACGGCACAACGAGCCATCGGCTCGATCCCGAATCAGCGTCGTCGGATCTTCCAGCAACCGGACGACCCCGTCCGCGAGGCTCGCGAGTCGCTCGCCCCGGTTCTTCCCTCCGATGGCCCACGACTCGAGGCAGGACCCCAGTTTCGGATCATCAACATGAGCCGGGACCAGCCGAACCCGCTTCTCCGGCAGACCATGCGGGGCGAAGGCCTTCGCAAAGACGCTGGAGGTGAACTCGACCAGCGGCGCGCGGCTTCGATACGAATACGAAAGCGTCTCCGGCTCACGGCCTGCGAGCACCGAATCGAGCGCTGCATCCATCAGCGCCGGATCTGTCCCGCGAAAACCAAAGATGGCCTGCTTCTGGTCGCCCACCCAGAGGGAGTCCTTCGCGAGCTCAGCGAGCCTCGTGAACAGCTCGAGCTGCAGCGGGCTGGTGTCCTGGAATTCATCGACGAGCACCAGGTCGAGTTCCTCTGAGATGCGGGCCGCGAAATCGGGCCGTTTCAACAGGTCGAGGGCCAGCGTCTCCTGATCCACGAAGTCCAACACCCCGAGCTCGCGCTTCTCGTTCTGCCATTCGCGCAACGTTCGTCTGGTCAACGCGAAGACGAGGGTGATGACGTTCGCGAGATCCTCCCGAAGCCGGGGATGGGTGTCCACCTGCGCTGCCACAGCGCGAATCGGATCGAACGCCGCCTTGTCCGACTTCTTCCCGGCCGTCGCCCCCTTTGCCTTCGCCCACAGCTTCCAAGGGGCCGCCCCAACCTGAAGAGCGCTGAGCGCCTCCTGGACCTTGGCTCGCGCCTCGCTCGTCTTCTGGGTTTCGTCCTTCGGGTCGATCTTCCCGAGCGACTCCTCGATGACCATGCGGAATGCCTGATCGCGCTGGTGGGAAATTCCTTCCGATGCCGGCAAGAACGCGAGGAGTTCCTTCTCGCTTCGAGCCGCGGAGACCTGCAGGTCTTCATCCGTCAGCAGGTTGGTTCGCGCGAAGACCAGCAACCGCTCGACCGCCTTCTGCCAGTCGAAGTCGTCCATGCGACCGGCAAGCACCGAGAGCTGCTCTCGCTCAATGTCTGTAATGACCCGCGTGATGACGCGGCGAAGTGCGACCGCTGCCTGGTCTTCATCGAGCACGCGCAGCTCAGGTGAGAGGCCCAGCTCGAAAGCGAAGTCGCTCACCAGCCGGCCACAGACTGAATTGACGGTGCCGATGCGCGCCCCCTCGAGCCGCAGCGCCTCGTCATGAAGGCCAGCCCGGAACAGCTCGGCCCGAGCGCGCTCCTTCAGCTCGGCCGCGGCCTTGTTGGTGAACGTGGTGGCCAGCACCGCTTCAGGGCGTGCGTCACCGCGCTGAATGCGCTCTCGCAGCTCTCGAGCGACGCGAGAGGTCTTGCCACTCCCCGCGCTCGCCGACACGACCTCAATCTTCTTCATCGCTCACCTCCACTCGCCCGTACCGGCGCCCGCACAGACCCTCGAAGTCGCAGAAGTGACAAGGCGGCTGCATCACCAGCGCTCCCTCTTGGGTGATCTCCGTCACGGGGACGTGCTTGTGGGCGACGACCCCGGGAGCCATCAACACGCCCTGGCTCACCGGCTTCCACGCCGCCTCGTGGGTCTTCTGCAACAGCTTCCACGTGCGCTCCGGCGTCCAGTCCGTCTTCACCGCCGTGCCACCGAGCGCCAACGTTGGGTCGGCCGAGAGCATCGCCTGTGAGGTGAGAATGAAATACGCCACCGGCGCGCTCGGGAAGCCGCCCTTTTCGAGGAGCGCCGCGTACGCAGAGAGCTGCAGTGCAGTCCCCTCTTCGAGCGACGCCCGCCGGTACTTCTGGCTGCCCCACTTCAAATCAATCACCGCGCGCCGGCCCTGGCGCTCGACGACGAGATCGAGCACGCCGCCGAACGAGGTTCCGAACGCCGACCCGACGAGCTCCGCTTCGGTCTCCACCACCCTCCAACCCGCGGCGACGAGCTCGTGGAGCACCTGCGCGGCGCCTCGAAGCACCTGCTCCACCTGCCCCAACTCCGCAGTGGCCCCGGCCAGAAACAAGCGAGCGGAGAGCGCTGGGCCCTCCTCCCTCAGAGTGTTGATCGCGAAGTCGGCGGCGTCGACCGCGGATGCGTGCTGCACCCGCAGAGTCCTTTCGAGCAGAACGAAATGCGCGAGCTTCCCCAACACGGTGTCGCCCGTGGGGAGCGTTGCGGTGGCACCGCTCTTCAGCCTCGCGACGTAATTGAGCGACCATTGAAGGCTGCAGCCGAGAACTGCCTCGACGCTCGAGGGGGACTCCTTCTCGCGCGCAAGGATCTTCACGTTGGTCTTCCACTCGAGGACTGGGGCGGGAAGTGGCAACGAGGTCCGCCGCGTCTTCGTCACGGGTTTCTCGAGGAGCGGCTCGTCGCGCACGAGGCGGCTCACCAAACGGGGTTCTTTCACGCGTGCGGCGATCTCGTCCCAGCTCGAGTGGGGCGTCGCCTCATCTCCGTTGAGCTCGTGCCGGGGGCACACCAACCACAGCGACTGGGTTGCCATCAGAAAAGGCCGCTGCGCACTCGCCGAGCGTCGACGTGAAAGATCAGCAGTGGTCGGAAGCACGACTCCAGCCGAGGCCAACTGCTCCAGTTCGCCTTTCGAAAGCCCCAGCGCGCGCGGCACCCCACTGCTCGACCGCGTGTAGTTCCACCAGACGATGCGCTCGACCGGTGCCACCACGCCTCCTGGCGCAGCGACGGAGTGCAGACCCGCTTGTCGGGGGAAGGCGGCCGGGGTGGACATGCCGTGATGCGCTTCCTCGAGGAAGCGCCGCACCTGAATCATCGTCAACTCAGGGGCCGAGGTCCGGTCGACGAGGTTTGAGAACAGGGCGACCTGACCCATGACAGCTTGAAGCCGCAGCTGGCCCTCGAGCGAAGTCTCATGCGCGAGTCGGCCGTGGAGCCATTGCTGCATCCAGGCCGCGCGATCGAGAAGCACAGCGGTCGGGTAGGCGTGGCCATTCGCCACCTTCCCTTCGAACACATCGCTGAGCCGTTCCTTCACGGACTTCCGCGCGGCGTCGTCTTCGAGCTCCGGCAAGACCTCTTCGATGGCTTGGCGCCATGCGGGGCTCCCGACGGCAGGCCACTGTTGAAGGGCGCGCTGGAGCCGCCGCGCAACCTTGGCGCGCACCGGCCCATTCGGAATCGTGAGCAGCTCGAGCGCTCGATGGGGATCCGCGGGGAGCAGGCCGAGCTCGATGACGAGGGGCAGCAATTCCCCCAGCACGTTGTCGTGGGCTGATTGCGGTGCGCCGGTCGTGGGCAGCCCGTAGCGGCGCAGCGCTGCGTCGAGAACGGGATCGCTGCCGATGATGACGGTGGGGACCGTCGGAGAAGCCGCGAGGGCGGCGGCGATCGATTCGGCGGCGACGAGAGGCCCATACGGGCGGATGAGTTGGAGCGCCGGGTCGTCGGATGACGGGTTGACGGCCCGCTCCCCAACCCCCTCTCCCGCGGGGGAGAGGGAGACCATTTTCATGACCGAAGAGCCCGCTTCGATCACTTCTCGCCAGCGGCGCGGGAGCGACTGCGGATCTGCGAAGAGGCCCAGTGAGAAGCGCACATCGGTCAGCAGGGCGAGGCGTTCTTTGACTCGCTCCAGGCGCTCCGCGGTGCCAGGTGAGACGTTGCTCAAGGCGGCTGCCAGCGCTTCGAGCCGCTGACCTCCCTCGCCCTTCCACCCGTGAAGGCGAAGGGTGTCGTTCCAGCGCAAGAGGTCGCGAGCAGTCGCCAATCCATCGGCGCCCAGAGAGTTGGTCCAGAACGCCGCGGGCGCCTCGGTCAGGCCTCGAAGGGCTTCTCCCACACGAACGCCCGCGCCCACTGAGCGCTGCGTCAGCCCAAGCAGCGACTCGAAGGAACCGAGAGCGCCCTGCGGTCCCAACCACGACTCGCCAGCGCTTCCACCAGTGCGGGGCCCTGCATAGACGCCACCATCGAAGGCTTCGTCGAAGAACATCTTTCGAGCGCTCACGTTGGGCCACCGTACTTGCCGACCAACCACTGCCCATACGCCCGCAGCTCGTGGGTCAGCTTCTTCGGCTCGAGCACCTCGACATGTTCCCGCCACGAGGCAACCCAGTTGGTCACCTCGTAGGAGGGCGTGCACTGGAAGCTGAGAATCACCCCGCCGTCGGGCTGTGGCTCGAGCTTCTCCGATGGGTGCCACTTGCGCTCCTCGATGTAGGGGCGCGCGAAGGCGTCGAACTTCAAAATATAGTTCTCGGTGGTTTTGCCGATGAAGATCCCGAACGCGGAGTGCTCGAGCTTCTCAGGGTCGTATTCGGGCGGCAGCGCCTCCGACTCGTCGAGGACCTCGAGCTTGTGCAGACGTTGGAGGTTCAGCAGCAGTACGGTCTTGAAGTGCGCTTGCCACGCGTGGAGGTAGAGAGCGCCGTTGTGCACGATGAGTCGGAGCGGAAGCACACGGAAGCGCCGGTCAGTGTTGCCGCTGCTGGGTGCGCGGTACGTCACCACGCAGGCCCGTCGCTTGGTGATCGCCCCGACCAGCGGCCACATCAGCTCGCGCGGGGCTTCGCGCCAGGCGAACTTTTCCCAGCTGAAGAAGCAGCGGTCGAGTTCACGCAGTTCCTCGCGGCCTTTGCGGCCGAGCGCCTTCTCGATTCGGCCGGCGAGATCTTCCATGACAGCGAAGAGGCTCTCGTTGCGGCGGAGGATGGTGGATTCCTCCATCGCCAGGCGGAGCGCCAGAAAGTGCGAGGCCTCGATCAGATTCGCGAGTCGGGCGGCCGCCTCGGTGTCGAGTCGCCAGCGCTTGCGGCTGCCCTCCCCCGCTTCCTGAGTGAGTGGAATGCCAGATTCCGCGATCGCGTCGAGGTCACGGCGCACCGTTCGCGTCGTGGTGCCGTAGCGTTCGGCCAGTTCGTAGAGATCGCTTCCGCCGACGCGGTCCAGGTCTCTCAGGATTCGTAAGATGCGTACGACCTGCTCGTTGCGCAGAACATCTGACGACTTCGCACCAACCCGCCCGGCTCGTTTGACCACCAAGAACCCTCCGGCACGCATCGTACGAGTCTCCGTGAGCAGCGTCTCACCCAAGTTGGGTGCACCTAGAGAACATCGCCGACTGGTGTGACAGCCTGGGTCAGGGTGCGCTCATCGGTCCGCGATCCCTCCAATCAGTTCCTGGCGGTACGGCGCATCGATAGTCACGACCGGCAGGCGGCCCGGCCAACTCGAGAACCGCTCGTACCAAAGCCGAGCGTACTCGTAGTCGTCGTACTGCCCAGTGGCACCTCCGTTCACTGGTCGCGCCAGGAGTTGTCGCTCCCATCGCGCTCGCTCTGGGAGGAGCAACCAAACATCCTCGTCTTCGGAGACTGGGAAGAGAATCGTCTCAGCAACCATTCCGGCCACCACGAGAGTGGGCGGAAGCGCGACGTTCTCTGCGTGCAGAAGCACCGCACGGACTGCCCCGACCAGATGCCCGTTCGCGGAGAGGACGCCCTTCCGCAGCCGCTGGGGTTCAATGAGCGGAGCGAGCATCTCGTTGAACTCGACCACTGCGCAGTCGAGCGTCTTCACCCACGTGGTCTTTCCCGCAGCGGGCGGGCCAACGAGCCAGGTCAGACGCTTCACGGTTCACCCCGCTCGTTGGATCAAACTCGTTTCCCAAGCCCTATACTCGCGGCCCAGGAGGCTAACGGATGAAGACGTCGGGCGGCGAGGTGGGCGACTGGGGAGAGGCGCTTCATGTTGGCGTGTCGCCCTGGGTCGCGGCGCGGCCCACTGAAGCAAACATCGCTGGGCGCGAGCACGTGTGCGGATCGGTGGTGGCCTGGCTCGAGCGCCTCGGTTTCCACGTGGAGCGTTGCGGTCCCTCCGGAGGTATCGTGCGTGCGTCACGTGCAGGAACGGGCCGCCTGCGGCTCGGGCTCATCGGTCACTACGACGTTGAGGATGCGGGGAGCGGCTGGACCTACCCGTCGCACGAGGCGACGCGCGCTGGTGGCCGCATCTTCGGTCGTGGCCTGGCTGACAACCTCGGGCCCCTCTGGCTCCGTCTGGCCGCGATCGACGAACACGCGAGTGACTCGACACCGTCGCTGCTCCTCGTGCTTCAAGGGGAGGAGGAGATCGGCTCGCCCGAGGCGCACCAAACGTTTCCCAAACTCCAGTGGCCCCGAGTGGATCTCTGGCTCGAGGAGACCGGCTATTTCGAGCTCGACGGCTCGCAACGGATCCTCGCGCGAAACCACGATGAGGCGACGGCGCCGATCGTCGCAGCAGTGGAGCGGGTCGCGGCTGGCGACGGGCGAGCGTCGCGGCGCCACGACCGCTTTCTCAACAAGGCCCTAGGGCCAGCGCAGTGTCCCTTTCTCACTCACCTCGTTCGAGACCGCCCCTATCTGGCCATCGGGCCCAACGACCCGGCATCTGCGATCCATCGGCCCGATGAGTCGCTCCCAGAGCAGAACCTCGAACTGTCCGTTCGCCAGTTCCGCGCGGTACTCACTGCGGCTTCGGAGATCGATTGATGCCACCCCGCGTAGAGTCCCGGTCGTTTCCATGGCACTCCGCCGAAGCCAAGGCGTTCTTCGATGCTCATGGCTACGCCGTGGTCGACCGCGTTCTGACCGACGATTCCCTCGACCAGATCAACCGAGGGTGGAACGAGGTCGTGCACGACAGCGCGGTACTCGCTGGGCTGTCGCCCACTTCGTTCGTTGAACGATTTCCACAGAACCGTGACCTCTGGCGAAAGAACGAGCAGTTCCGGACGCTGCTCTTCGACACCGAGCAAAGCGCGGTCGTACGCCGATTTCTCGGGGCCAAGGCCGTGCGATTGTTCCACGACCAGGCGATCTGCAAACCGCCGGGCCGCTCTGGGGCCATCCCGTGGCATCAAGACTCGGCGTACTGGCCGCTTGATCGAGTAGGCCTCTCGGTGTGGACGCCGACGGCGGATGTCCCGACGACCGGCGGCTGCCTGAAGGTCATCGATGGGTCACACCGCGACGGACCCGCTCCCCCGCAGGACTTCCTCGCGAACAGAGGCGTTGCGCGCGACTGCGACGCCCGGCTGGTGTTGTTGCCGACGCGGCGGGGCCAATCGGTGATCCTCGACGGACTGACCTGGCACGCGAGCGACCCGAATGGCGCCGTAGAGGATCGCCTCGCGTACCTGACACTCTGGGTGCCCGCTGCGGCTCGCTTCGTTCCAGCCCATGCGAACTGGCACCCCTCGTCCGCGCACATTCACGTCGCGCCGGGGGAGCGTCTCGAGGGGGAGTACTTCCCCCTGTTCGGCGACGCCATCGGCGACGAGGAGAGTAGCGGGCGCCTCGTCTCGTTCCCGGCGCCCATGAGAGCAAATGGGCCGAGCATGTTCACCGCCAGCAAAGACATCGCCGCGCAGATTGCGTGGTTGCGCGGATCGACCGGAGCCCCATCGCCACTTTCCGAGCAGCTCGGAACCACGGAGCAGCTGGCTTCGATCATCTCGCGGTTGGTCGAGTGCGCCGTCATCAAGCCCAACCAGCAAGGCGCCGTTCTCGAGCTGCTCGTCGAGCTCCGGCAACAGGAACTCGTCCGTCGTGTGTCTGTGGCACGCGACGTCTACCTTCGCGCGGTGTCGCGCTGGTGGGAGGTTGCCGGTTCAGCCATCGAAGTCCTTCAGCGTGTCCCAAGCTGATGCGCCCATCCGCGGAGCAACTCGATTCAGACGGACAGAGCGTTCACGCGCTGCGCCAGCTCGTGCGCGAGTGGCTCTTCACTCAGCCTTTCCACAACCTCGACCTGCTCGCGAGCTCGCTTCGTGGAGGTCGAACGTTGACCCGAGAGGAAGCCCTCGACCGCTGCACCACTGGGCTTGGCGGGCCCTGCCACGTACAGGCCGCGGGGTTTCTTCAATTGGTGACGTCGCTCGGGTTCGAGGCCGATCTCGCCGCGGCGACCATCACCCACCCCGACGACCATCTGCTCGTGCGTGTGCTCGCGAGCGGACGGGTGTGGTTGTGCGACGTGGGCAACGGCCAGCCTTACGTCGAACCGTTCCCAGCAGACGCTCCGCTTCGGTTCGCACACCTTGGCTGGTGCTTCGAGACCCGCCCTCTCTCAGGCGCCGTGGAGCTGCGGCGAGCATCGCCCGATCAGCCGGAATCGCGGGTCGTCTACCGAGCTGCGTTGAAGCCGAAGGTGTGGGCAGACTTTTCCGGCACGATCGATCGCCATCACCACCAAGAGGGATTCGGGCCGTTCCTGCGGGGCCTGCGCGCCGTGAGGATGAGCACGGACGAGATGATCGTGCTCCGAGATACGACCCTGACGGTTTACCGCGAGAAGACGTGGCATCGCATCGAACTGGCCGAGGACAACGTCGGTGCAATTCTGCGCGACCGGCTCGGCTTGGGGTGCCTCCCAGTAGACGAGGCGGTCGAAGCCTGGCTGCGAGCGCGACGGGAGACGTCGTGAGCTCGACTTCAGAAGTCTGGATCTCAATTGCAGTAACGGATCGCCCCGCATCGCTCCGACGGCTCGCGGGTGACCTGGTAGAGCTGGCCAAAGAGTTCCCCTGTGCCCTGAGCGTCTTGGTCATCGACAACAGCAAAACGGCCGCTGCACGCAGATCCACTGAGGATGCCCTCGCAGTGCTCAGAAGTGTTGCCAGCTCGGTGCGGGTCGAGCAGGCGACGATACCTGGCGGGTCGATCGCTCGCAGTCGGAGGGATCAGCGGAATCAGGTGGGCCGCGCTCGCGCCTCGGCGTCCCCACCGGCTTTCATCTGGATGCTCGACGATGACGTGCGCCTCGAGCACCAGGTCGTCGAGGGCGGCACGCGGCGCACACGACGGCTCCACAACCACCTGGGGTTTCTCCTCGATGTGAAGGCGAAGCACCCTGAGCTCGAGGTTCTGCTCGGAGAAGTCAGCGGCGATCCACCCATCCCAGCGGTTGCGACGTTCGCGTCGAGGTTAGAAGACTTCGCGGTTTCGCTTCGCCGAATGGGAGGGATGGCGCCCCACGCACTCTGGGAGGGCGAGCCGGCGGGGGCTTCTGGCTCCTCCGGGGACGACTATTACGACTTCTCGGAGGGCGCGACCGAGGCCCGTCTCTGGACAGCAAGCAGGCGAGGCTTGAAGGTCGCGGAGGCACTCGAAGAAATGTTGTGCGACGCGTGCGACATCCCCTTCGGCATCGCGTTTTCGCGCCCGATCCTTGCGAACGCACTCGAGTTCGGCCGACTTCGGAACGAGACGATTCGTGGGGCGCACGCGGTGTTCTTCTCCTCCGAAGCATTTCTCTCGCAGCGATATGCCTCTCTGACGATCGAGGGCATCGAGACACGACGGAGCGACACATTGGCGAGCACTCTCTTCGCGCGCGCATGCCCCGAGCGTCTCCGCAAGTCGGGCTTTGCGGTCCTCCACTCACGGCCACGCCATGAGAGTGCGCTTCCGACCAGCGAGGAGCTCGCCCGCAATCTCATTGCCGATACGTGGGGGGCCGCGCTGACTCGCGCGCTCGGTGACGACGGCCGGACGGTGATGAGCTTCCTCCAGCAACGGCTCGACAGGATCGACGGAGCGCTGAGCCGCACTGCAGTGGCGATCGGCGACGCGAGGAGGCTCGCCGCAGCGATTGCTCCCTGGGCGAAGGGACCGCGAGCCTTGTGGCAACGCGTCGACGAAAGGCTGCAATGGGTGCTCGATACGGTACCCGGTGTTTGCGAAGGGCGCCTCGCCGCTCCGTGGCGCGACGTGCTCGCCAGCATCGACGGCGCCAAAGCGCTCGAGGCCTTCGCCCGGCGCCTTGCGGAGAGCCCAGATGCTGAGTGAAGCCGTCAAGCGGCTCCCCGTGGTGAGCGTGATTGGGGATGCGCGGCTCGAGGACCAGACCGAAATCACCCAGACGCGCGAACTCGGAGCCGCACTCATCGATGCGGGTTTCCGAATCATCACAGGTGGCCTCGGCGGAGTGATGGAGGAAGTGAGCCGGGGCGCGCGGAGTTCGTCAGCCTGGTGCGATGGCCGCATCATCGGCATCGTCCCTTCCTATCGGGCGAGCGATGCGAACCCCTGGTGTGACGTGGTCATCCCGAGCGGGATGCAGATGGGGCGCAACGTGCTCGTCGTCTCTTCAGCGGACGTGGTGCTGGCCATCGGTGGTGGCGCAGGGACCCTGAGCGAAATCGCCATCGCGTGGCAGCTCGGGAGGCCGATCGTGGCGTTCGGCCGTCGAGGCTGGGGGGGACGGCTTGCTGGCGAGGTCATTGATGCGCGGAGCACCGAGCCGATCCATACGGCGAGTGACGTCGCAGATGCGGTCCGACGTTGCCGCGAATTGGCCGCACGGCCCGCCACTGCTGGCGACATCGGCGCGGGCTGGCGTCACGGTCGCTGAAACGAGGGGCGAGATGAGAGTTTGGGTCACTGGGGGCTTCTTCGATCAGAGCGGCGAGTGCTTCGTCGAGGAGGTCGATCTGGCGACCGGTACGCGAGAGCGGCTCGTCACGCTCATCCCTCCGGCGGAGTTCCTCGTGCCGACGAAGGGTTTCACCGGCGCGAGATGGCTGGATCCCCGGACGCTCCTGGTCGCGAGCTTCTCTGCCGTCTGGCGGTTCGACGTACCGACGTGGGCGTGCACGGGAATCCTTCACCAACCGGACTTCAACGATCTGCACGACGTACACGTCGCCCACGACGAGGGACGGCTCTTCGTCTGCAATACCGGGCTCGATGGCATCGAGTCGTTCGACCTCAACGGACGCTTCCTTGGGCGTCACTCTCTGAGCCCAACCTGGTTCGACGCGCGCCGCCAGGACGGATGGGCCGTAGAGCGTCACCAGTTCGCAAACCTTCTGGCCAGCGGCTGGTCCCGGAGCGCTGCGCCCGAGTTCGTCCGCGCGAAGGGCGAAAACTACGGAGGGGACGGCCCTCGACCTGAGTTTCATCGGAGGCTCGTTCGCGACTACGCGCACCCGAACCACGTGAGCATCATCAACGGGCGATTGGCAGTCACCTTGCTCGCTGCAAAGGAGGTGCGCTGTCTGAGGACGTTCGAGACCATTGCGAGATTCGAGGGACATCCACACGACGCGGAATCATTCGATGGGCTCGTCTGGACGACCACCACCGACGGCTTCATCCAAGGCTGGGACCCGCGCGGGCCAGTGTGGAAGCTGGCTGAGCGCTACGACAGTGCAGCCACCGGTCACCTTGGCTGGTGCCGTGGAATACTTGCCTCCGAGGAGGGCGTTGCCGTGGCGCTCACCCAGATGCATGGACGCCCGCAATACGCGTGGCGCGAGGAGAGCGTCGAAGCGACTGAGACATCGGTCCTGTGGCTCGAGCGTGGCTCCGGGCGGCTTCTCGGTCGCGTTGCGTTTGGCGGAGAGCGACACGCCAAGCTGTTCGCGATCATGTCCACCTCGTGCCCCATCGGTCCAACGTGACCAAGGCCATTCTGATGTACCACCGCGTCTGCGCGCGTACCGAGGACACCGCGTGCTACTTCGAACGCGGGACTGCAGTGACGCCCGAGGCCTTCCGCGCGCAGCTCAGATGGCTCGCTGAGCGGTATGTCTTCCGCACGGTCCGAGACCTCGTCTTCGGAGAGCGCAACGAGCATCCCACTGTCGCCCTCACGTTCGACGACGGCTATCGCGATGTCGTCGAGCACGTGTTTCCTGTCTGCCGCGAACTGGGCGCTGTCGCGACCGTGTACGTCTGCACCTCGACCCTCCCTCCGGGAGCTGATCCGCTTTGGTTCGACCGCTATTACGCGATGGTCCCTCAACTCCAGGCCGGGTTTGAGGCCACCGCAGTTCGAGACATCCTCGCCACCGAATGCAACGAGCGGCCTCCAGACTCCAGTCTGCGTTGGTGGGTGCGGGGACCGCTCAAGGCGAGGCTGGCGGGGCTGGCTCGAGACGCGAGGGGCAGGCTGCTCGAACGATTGGAGGCGGCACTCGGAGTGAGTTCCGTCCCCTCAGCTTCAATCGGATACCTCGACCGCCAGGACCTTTCATCGTTGATGTCCGTCGGATGGGAGATCGGCGGTCACGGCGCTCATCACGATCGGCTGACCGACCTGCACCCCACTACCCTTGCTGCCGAGCTCTCAGCTTCGTCCCAAATGCTCGTCGAGCTGGGGCAACGGAAACCGCGGACCATCGCTTACCCTGACGGCGCTTTGGACCAGCGGGTCGTCGCAGCAGCAGCGGCCTGGTTCGAGGCTGGTGTGACAGTGTCGAGTGAACTTTTCGACTCCACTCATCCCCAGCTCCGCCTCCCTCGCCTGCTTTGTCGTGGGGAGGGAGAGGTGCCGCACCCAAGCCTCATGAGATAGTCCGTGGCCCGACCGTCAGTCCCCACGACCTACCCGTCGCAGTCGCCCGCGAGGATGCCGCAGACGGCCTCTCAATGAACCGGCGCGCCACCGCTCGGCTCGCCGCCGCCGTTCTCGATGATGCTGTTCAGTCCCTCCTCTCCGTACGCCACGCGGATCAGCAGCGTGAACGCGATGGCGAGGTGATCTCGCTCCAGGGAGTCGAACATCCGATTGAGGGTGAGTTCGCCCGTCGCGTTGAACAGGTCGAACGCCAGCAGCATCCAGGTCAACACGGCTGGCTCGACGATCGCTCCGCCGGAGTCGCGGATCCGCAGCGCCTCGGGAGTGGGCCCGTTCGCCGTCCACAGGTGTTGCAGCTTCGGCACCTCCAGCACGCCGATGATGATGGCGTTCCGGTCCTTCACCGCGTTCAGCATTCGGGCCTCCCTCAGTGCGTCGATGATTCGTTGAACAGCTGGTGCGTCTTCGCCCACTCCTCCAGCATCCCGGGCGCCATGTGCCCCATCACGAAGTCGGCGAAGGTGCTGATGATGTCGATGTCGCCGCCCATCTGCGCAAGCGCATCGCGCACGGTGATGCGGCCGTTTCCGTCGTAGAGGTCGAGGGCCACGCGCATGAGCGCCTTCTGCGGTGTGCTGAGCGGCCCATCGCGGCCTTCGCCGACGTCGTCTCGCAGCTGGGGGAGCGGGCCATCGGGCCCCCACAATTCCAGTACGTCGCACTGGCGCACGAAGATGCGACCAATGGCGTTCCTCATTCCCTCGTCCATGACGCTCTCCTTCATCCGTTCATCAGTCGCTTCATCAAGCCGGCCACTGACTGCTCCCGTGGCAGGGGCTGGCGGGGGAGTGCTCGTTGCGCAGCGAGGTGCTTCACGCCCTCCAGGTACTCGACGAGAGCCGCGGCCTCACGCTCGCTGAGGGCCGTGGCTCTCGGCCGCGGTGCAGGGGCGACGTCGAGGTACGTGAGGTAGCGGGCCACCGTCTTCTCCGGCGTCAGCACTCTGACCTTGAAGGGCTCCTTGCCCAGGTACCGCTCCTTCGCCCACAGGTTGACGGCCTGCTGAACGTGAGCGACGCGGCGATCAGTCGGCTCCACCAGCACGAGCTCGGGCTTGAGTCCGTCGGGGTACTTCTCCGCGTACCAGGTGGTGCGCGGCTCGACCCTCGCCAGGCCGGTGATGAAGTCGGCGTAGCGCTTCAGCTTAGCGACCGTTGCGTTGGGCTTGTTCGGCCCGACCGGCTGGATGGTGTGAGCGCCGCTTTCGTACTCGATGAACGACCGCATCGAATACCGAGGCACCTCGACCACCGCGTCGGGCTGGAGGTAGCGCTCCTGCAGTGGACTGCCCACCGCCACCAACTGCCGCCACGGCAGCCTCGACTCGTTGGCGGCCATCGTCCACCGCCACGTGGGGTGCGCGGCGCGGGCGAACACGTCCTGCAGCAGCTTTCGCCGCATCGATGGATCCATCCCTGCGTGCAACCGTCGACGTGCCAGCTCGGCCGGCAGCGCGTGCGTGAGCAGCCCCAGGTAGATGTCCACCACGCCGAAGTGGTGCTCCATTCCCTGCGCGTTGAACTCCCGCGGTGGCGGCTCCAGCTCCCGCTCCAGCAGCTGACACGCCTCCTGATGCCCGGCGTCCGTCAGGCAGTACGCCGGCTCCATTCCCCGCCGCGACATCCACCGCTCCTTCCGGAACAGCTGCCGTTGCCCCTTCGTGAGCCGGTCCAACGCGCTCCGCACCTCCGCAGCCGCTCGCCCCGGCAACAACCGCTCAGCCCGCGCGCCGTCTATCCATTTCATTTCCCCCAACACCCCACACAGATTCCTATCTCTCTCAGTAATGATGGTTGCCATTCTCAATCTCTCCTTTGAATTTCATTCACTCCTTCTGAAGACACTCTCCTCTTCCTTCTCCCTGCTCTGGCCCCTCAGTTTTCAGTGAGATTCCAGACCCCACTCCCTTCTCTGTATTTTCAGTCGTTGTGGGAGTGGGGTCGGGAATCGAACGCCCCGACGATCAAGGGGCCAGAGCAGGGAGCGTCGCCGCCCTCTTCCGAGGGGAATGCTGCCTACGCACACCCTGCTGCCCTGCCTACGTTGCTGCCTGCACCGGGAAGGCGGCGAACAAGGGAAGGAATCAGGGAGTGATGAAGGCCCGGGGTCAACGTTGGCCCGGCTCCGAGGCGAGCGCCCGCTCGAAGGCCGCGCGGACTTCTGCGAGCTGCTCCGCGGAGGCTGAGGCCGCCAGGAAGAGGTCGACCACGAACCGTCGCTTCGTCTCGGTGAAGAGCGCCGCCAGGACGGGAGCCGAGTCCGTGACGGGCTCCGGCTCGCGCCCGGCGATCGTGGCTTCGACGAAGGTCTCGCAGCGGCGGACGGACCAGTTGGCGGCGAGCGCCTTGCGGATGACGCGATCAATGCGTTCGTCGGCCTTCTTCGGGGCGGCCAGCTTGAAGGCCTCGTGGAGCCGCACGAAGCAGAGCGCGGAGTTCAGCTCCAGCTTGCGGAGCTCGCGTCGCTCGGTGCCGTCAGCGTCGGTGCCCAGCGTCACCATGAAGCCGGCGTCGACCGCATCGCGAATGACGCGCGGACCGGAGGCGAGGCGGCGCAGGCGCTTGATGCGAGCAACCGGCTGCTGCACCAGCGCGGCGAGGTCCTCGTTGGTCTGGGCGAGCCCCGCGTCCACCATCGACTGGAGCGCCCTGCCCTCTTCCACAGGCGTCAGCGCCGATCGCGCCACGTTCTCCGTGTAGGCGAGGGAAGCGAGCTGCGCCTCGGTCAGCCCTGTGCGGACCAGAGCCGGGATTCGCGCCCACTTCGAGCCATCTGTTTCATGCAGCTTTTCGTAGGCGGCGACGCGTCGGTGGCCCGCGACGATCACGTAGCGGCCGCCCTCGAGCGGCTGAACGACGATCGGCTGCAGCAGGCTCTGCTCGCGGATCGACGCGGCCAGCGTCGCGAGCTCGTCCGCATCCATGTTGCGGCGCGGCTGCCAGGGGTTGGGGTTCAGTGCGGCGAGGTCCACTTCCACGGTGGTCAACTTCATTGCGTGCCTCCACGTCAGGGGTTGCTGCATGGAGTCTATATAGATTCCGAATCGCCACTCAAGGCTGGTGGAATCTGGAATCTGATAGATCGTCGCCATGGCAGACGGCGACAAGTTCCAGGTCAAGCTCTCGAGTCGCGCGACCTCGTGGGTGCGGTTTCTCGCGAAGCAGCGGCAGATCCCTCAGTCGGACCTCATCCGCGAGTTCTTCGAGGAACGGTTGTTCCTTTTCCAGCTACCCCTGAGCGTTCACCAGCGACTGCAGGCCCGAGCGAACGAGCGCCGGGTGCCGCTTTCGGTCCTCGTCGCGGACATTCTGCTGGAAGCCGCGATGAAGCTACCGGCAGCCGGGGCTGACCTTCTGGTACCGGGACATAAGACTCCCGATGAACCCGAAGGCCCGGTGACGCGTTCGCATGGCGCGCCCCACAGCAAGAAGTGACCGGTTGACTGGATTCCGATTGGAATCCTATTGTCGTCTCCGCACAATCACGCGGAGGCAACATGACGGGGACGCTGAAGCCGGATCCTGAACTCGACTACCGGATGAACTCGCGGGGCTCGATGGTCATCGCGGTCCTTCGAGTGAAGGACGTCGTGACCGCGCTCCGCTGTTCGCGGTCGCACGCCTACCAGGTGATCCGTGAGTGCAGAGGCGAGCTGATCGGTTCGACGCTCGCCTTCATCCTGCCCTCTCAGCTGAGAGACTGGACCCTCCGCCAGCTCGGAAGGCCCGCCCTTCCGACGCGCAGCGCCGCGATCGAGCGACCACTAACCCAGTCGGAACTCGGAGCACTGAAGCAGGCTGCGCGAAACGCCCAGGCCTCGAACCTTCCGGGGTCGATCAAGTTCACGCAGCCGCGCACCAAGGCGAAGAAGGGCGGCCTCTGATGAGGCTCTACAAGCGCGGGAAGACTTGGTTCGTCGACATCAACCTTCGGGGCGGGAAGCGCCAGCGACTGAGCACGGGCTGCCAGGACAAGAAGGCCGCGGAGATCGTCGCGCGCCGCATCGAGCAGGAACACGCGGACCCGGCCGGGACGGCGGTCAGGTCGGCCACGCTCGAGCAGGCGCTCACCCTGCTCATCTCCAAGCGGGAGCAGCAAGCCGAGCTCGGAAAGCGGAGCCCGGAGACCGCGAAGATGTACCGGAAGAAGAGCGGCCACCTGATGCGACTCCTTGGGCAGGAGGGCAGCGAGTACCGGCCCTTCCTGATTGGCGAGCTGAGCGCGAGCCATGTCGATGCGTACATCCGCACGCGGCGCGAAGAGGGAGCGGCGGGGAACACGATCACCAAAGAGATCGTCACGCTTCGCGGGGGTCTCAAGCTCGCGGCCCGCGCGGGGCTTTGGGACGGGAGCCTGCTCGCGGTTCTTCCTGCGGAGTCGCTCAGCGACTACCGGCCGCGGACCCGCTGGTTGACGCAGGACGAGGTCGACAAGCTGCTCGGCGCTCTGGGCGGCGATCGAGCTGCGCGCGTGGCGTACATCGTCGCGACGTCGGCGAACCGGAACGAGACGAACCTCGCGCTTCGAGGTGACGTGAGCCCGGCGCGCGACTTCGTCGAGATCCATGGGACCAAGACGGCGTGGCGCTCGCGGAGAGTGCCGATGGTGGTGCCGCTGCTTCGCCGCTACCTCGACTTCGCGCTCGAGCACGCGGCCGGCGAAGGGGATGCCCTGTTTAAACCGTGGGGCAACATGAACCGTGACATCCTCGTTGCGTGCAAGCGGGTCGGCATCGAGCGCTGCTCGCCCAACGACCTGCGCCGCACCTGCGCGACCTGGCTGCGCGGCATGGGCCTTCAGCCGGACCTGATCGCCGCGGTGCTCGGCCACCGCGACACGCGGATGGTCGAGCGCGTCTACGGCCGACTCGCGCCCGAGGTCCTCGCCGAGCGAATGAAGCAGTCGCTCAAGTCGGCGACGCCGTAACTGAGTGGGGTCACGCGGGACGCACATCGGGAGAAAGGGGAATCTCGTCCCACGCCAGTACCCCACCGGGGCGCTCTCTCAGTCTTGTGACCTTGCGCGCGTAGAGACAGGGGCTCCGACCGATCCGAAACCGGTCACGCGACTCTGCCGTGATGATTTCGTCTCCAAACTGACGGGAGATTCGCGCGTACTTTGGAGCGAGCGGCCATCTCTCTGGAGTCCGCCTCAGCTCCTGCTCAAGATGGAAGATGGCAAGGACACCTGTGGGCGTCGCGCGGTGAGCGATGTAGATCGCCCGTGCAGCCTTCAGCACCTCACCGTCGGAGAATCGGGATGAAAGGATCGAAACGACCCTCGCCCGAGACGTCGGCAGAGCAAGCGCCAGCGGCGTGTCGGCAATTTCGGGTTCGACCCATTGGAGGATCCACGCCGTGACGCCCCGATGTTTGTGGCGTCGCTCCCGGTCTCGCTCGGGATTTGGCGTGAATGAATCGCCAGTGATCTTCTTTGCTCGAATCTTCTTCAAGTTGCTCCTCCGGCTTTCACGCTTCGATGAGGCAAGGTCGTTTCGACGGCGAGATCAACGCGACCACCGAATATTTGAGAACGGTCATGCCCGATCGGCCGTGGTGCACGAACATAAAATGTGGCTTAAGTTTCGTACATGGCCACGGTCCTGCCGCAACGCCCCGAATGGGACCGCCTCTACGAGACGGCGGCGGGTCAGGCTGGCCTGTTCACGACCCAACAGGCGGCCGAGGCAGGGTACTCGCCCCAGCTCCTCGTGCACTACGTCCACAGCGGGAAGGCCCTTCGCGTACGCCGTGGCATCTACCGCCTCGTTCACTTCCCGGCGGGCGAGCACGAAGAACTGGTCGGCACCTGGCTCTGGTCGGAACAACGGGGAGTCGTCTCTCACCAAACTGCACTCGCGCTCCATGGGCTGTCGGACGCCCTGCCCGCGCACGTGCACCTCACGCTGCCCAGTGAGTGGCGTCGCCGACGATTCCGGGTGCCGGCGGACGTCGTGCTCCACCATGACGACGTGCCACCAGAGGATCGATCCTGGTTCGGCGCGGTGCCCACCACCAACCCGCGGCGGACGCTCAACGACTGTGCCCGCGCCGGACTCTCGCCGGAGCTCCTGAAGCAGGCCGCACAGCAAGCGCTCCGCCGGGGCCTCGTCAAAAAGTCCGAGCTCGTCGCCGTCAAGAAGGCGCTCGCGCCGTTCGGAGGCCTCGCCGCATGACCGTTCGCACGTACCCCTCGCCGGAGTCCTTCAAGCAGGCACTGGAGCAACGACTCCGTGCGTCGGCGAAGACAGGGGCACTTTTCGCCCGAAAGCGGCAGCTCCTCGTGTTCGACCGCTTTCTGGCCCGCATCGCTGCCGTGCTCGGCGATGCCGCGACACTCAAGGGCGGGCTGGTACTCGAGCTCCGACTCGAGCGCGCCCGCACGACGAAGGACGTCGACCTGCGGATGATGGGGTCACCGAAGGATGTCCTCTCCAAGCTGCAGGAGGCTGGCCGTCGCGACCTCGCCGACTTCATGACCTTCGAGGTGAGCCGAGACGCGGACCATCCCGAGATTCAGAACGACGGCATGCAGTATGAGGGGCTCCGCTTCCGCGCCGAGTGCAAGCTTGCGGGAAAGCTCTACGGCCAGCCGTTTGGCGTCGACGTTGCGTTTGGCGATCCGATCATCGGCGAACCCGACATCGTGGTGGCCGAAGACGTACTTTCCTTCGCGGGCATCGCGCCTCCGACGCTGCGGCTTTATCCGATCGAGACGCACCTCGCAGAGAAGCTCCACGCGTACACGATGCCTCGCACGCGCCCCAACACGCGAGTGAAGGACCTGCCCGACATCGCGCTCCTCGCGACGGCGCAGCCGCTCGATGCGAAGCGTCTGAGAGAAGCCCTCGAACAGACCTTCGCTTTCCGCAAGACCCACCCGCTTCCCTCGAAGCTCCCGCGCCCGCTGGACGCCTGGGAACTCCCCTACGCGGTAATGGCTCGCGAAGACGAACTCAAGTGGCCGACCCTCGACGACGTCACCAGGGTTGCCCAAGCGTTCCTCGACCCCGTGCTCGCTGGCGGTCTGGACGCGTCGTGGCATCCCCGACACTGGACCTGGGAGCAACATGTCTGAACGCAGTTGGCAGAAGCGGTTCGGGCTGCTTGGCGCGTTCGTCGCACTGATCGCAGTCGCGTTCTTACTCGGTAAGCACCTGATGGAGCGGGCGAGCGCGAAGACTGACTGTGTCGCGAGCAACGGAAAATGGAACACTGATTCAGCAGTCTGCGACTACGGCCCTGGAGGTGCCGTAGTTCGGCTCCTCGAACAGGGGAAGCGTTGTCAGGACGTGCCCGATTCCAATCTTCGAGAGTGCTCGTTCTCGGTCGAGCGCCTCGAAATCAATATCATCGGTATCGGTACCTCCGGGGCGTCAGTCGTCGTTGACGGCTCCGACGAGAACCTTGGTTACGGCGTCGCGATCTTCATGCGTGAGGGCTGCATTCGGGTCGCGCCCGGAACCCGGCTCAAGGAACGAGACCCAATCCGCCGGATCGAGGACGGGTTCGTGTCCACGTGGACCGGTGACGTTTACAACTCGATGCTGGCTTGTCTCAACGACGGGCTCGCAGTTCGAAGGGCAGTCGACGCAGGCGAGCAGTGAGGCCATGCGTGCCGAGCGCCGAGCCAAATCGTCGCTGCGTTGCGGAGGTCCTCGAGAACAGCGCGCAGAGTACGGCGCTCAGATTGTCGCCGCAGTGGGGCGACAATTGGAGGCGCGCTCCGGGGCGCGGCTTCGCCGAGTCGAGGGACGTGCCCGCACTGCAACCCGTTCTCGGGCAGTGAGTCCGTTCATGCGCGAGCCTTCGGCGACGCCAGGAACACCTCGTCGGTCGATGGCAGCCGCGAGAGCCCCGCCGCGGCGAAGCGGGCCTCGAGTACGCGGGCCTCTGCGGTGCGGCCTTCTGCATTCAGGGCTCGGAGGGCGAGAATGAGGTGCTCCCTCGCTTCGCCGGTGAGCTGGAGCGCGTGGTGCCACTCCGCGAGCAACACCTCGGCCTCGATCAGTTTCGGGTCGAGCTTGAGCACCTGCTTCGCGAGCGCGACGGCCCTCAGAAAGAAGCCGTCATCGGCATACAGCTCCGCCACTCGCTTGAACGCCCGCGCGGCCTGCCCTGAATCGCCGCGCTTCTGGTGCAGCTCGCCGAGCTTTTGGTGCAGCCGCTGGTCTCGCGGGTTCGACTCGATCTCCTTCAGCAGTTCGTCGAGCTTGCTCACCGGGGTCACTCCACCACCTGTGGCCTCCTCCACGCTATGACCGGCTCGCTTGGCCGCACCGCACTGGGTTGCCCAGGCGCGCCTCCGTTTTGAGTCAGAGAGTCGCGGGGCACCCCACCACGGGAGGCTCCACCTGGATGGCGAAGTCGATAATCCACTCGAGCTGAGCAGCCGTGTCGGGTTGGCGTGCTGAGGTGATCGCGAACTCGCCTTCGACGGCAGTGCTCGATCCTTCGCGTTCTGGGTCTGTACTGCGAGGCTTTCCCTCCGTGGTCCTGAAGCGGGAATGGAGAGACTGGGTCTGCCACAAGTTCGAGAAGCGCACGGCGTTGGCCGCGTCCTGACGTCGCCGAGCTAATCTGGCCATCGACATCAGGCAGGGGCGGCCATGGCAAAGAAGAAGTGGAAGATGGTGACCATTACGACCGTCGACGACGTGATCGCCGAGGATTGGTGGGAGTTCCGCCGTTACGGGAAGCTTTTCGTCGCGCACATCGCGGTAGGTCGGGCGGCACCGGACCCCTCAGGACGGGACTGGTACTGCCCGGTACTGATGGAGGGGTTGCCCCGTGGTTGGTCGGAGATGAACGGTTGGCGTCCAATCTACGGCGTCGGCCCTGTCGACTCGACCATGAACGCATTCGTTCTCATCTCGCGTGCGTTCCACGACTTCGGCCCCAAGCCCCTTGGCAGAGCACCGCGTGCGCGGAAGAAGAGTCCTTCCCCTCGGCCAGGGACCACGCGTTGACACTCACCGGGGCCAACTGCGCGGCTCCACCCATCTGACCTCGCGGATCCTGAACCCGCCCACCGACGACCGGCACACCTGTGGCACAAAGCGGTCGACCTCCGACGATTCTCCGAGCGGAATCGGGAACCCCGGAGGGATTGAAAATCCCCGTGTCGCTGGTTCGATTCCGGCCTTGGGCACTCAGCTTCACCGGTGATTTCGGTCGCTTCCAGCGACCTCGAGACAGCCGGACACGACATCAACCGGTCGCTACCCCCACTCCTCCCCCACTTCCTTTGGGAGGGAGCGGCAATGCCTGTGTCGGCACGCTCACGGCCTGAGCCCGGCAGCGGTCGCGCGCGCGATCAACTCTGGTGGAAGCAGCGCCACCATCTCGACGCCGACCCGGCCCCTGGACCGCTTGACCTGCCACTTCCCCACCATTCTCAGATCTCCCGAGAACCGGGCGCCCTTGTCCCCGACGAGTGCGTCGTATGCCTTCAGGAGCCTCGCGGCGAACGCCTTCGTGGTGAGTTCGGCGCGCATCTTGTCGACCTGGCCTACCGCCCACCCCCGCTCTTGCGCGACCGCGATGTTCCACACCACGGTGGCGAAGCGGAGCGCAGCCTCGAAGTCCCTCTCGCTCGACCCGCTCTCGTCGATGAGCGGACGTGCGAAGTCGAGGAGCGTCTCGGAGATCTTCCGTCCGTGGCCCAGCGCACGATCCAGGTCGTGGTCGCCTCCGCGCGCGCCGTATTCGTCCAGCCCGAGCTCGCGACGAAACTGTTTGAAGTCGTAGCCCTCCGGGTTCGGGCTCCGCGCCGCCATGTTCTCCATCTCCTTGAGCATCAGGTGAATCGTGGGCACCGCCGCGGGATCGGAGATGGCCGCGCGGGGCGTGCGACCATCGAGCATGGGAATCTCTGTGTCGAGCCAGCCCCGGTAGACCTCCACCGTCGACGTCGAGGCCACCGACTGGCTGTCGATCATGAGGTCCCGCCCACCGCGCATCGTCGGCAACGGCTGCTCGGTCCGTCCCCGGTGCGTCGCGATTTCCTGGAGGGCCCCCATCACGCGCTCCCTCAGTGCGTCGGCGCGCTCGCGGGAGTTGGTTGAGATGATGAGCTTCGTCTTCGTCAACCGAACTGAGCCGAGCACGGTGTTCTTCCAGGCGTCGTACTTCGAGTTGCCCGTGCGCGTGAAGGTGACATGAGCGCCGCGTGCGTCCTCGCCCGAGAGCTCGGCGCCTTCCAGCGCAGTGATTCGCGAGAGCGCCGAAGCGAGCGACCCTCGCTTGAGCGCAAACTCGTCCTCGAGCATCGCCGCGTCGTGCCCGTCCGTATTCCGAACACGCGTTGGCGACGCCAACTCGAGCGCCCGCTGACTGACGGCCTCGTCCCACAATTCCAGCAGTCGCAGCGTCGTCGGCCACCCGGGCTCGAGCGCCTCGGCCTTCACGCCGCGCACGACAGCGTCCGCCTCACGCGGGGGCAACGGGGAGAGGTGCGACCCTCCGAGAAGGGACATGTCGGGAGCATCGACGACGCGCGCGAGCATCACGTCGCGAGGAGCCAGCGTCAGCGAGCCCTTCTTCTCCCGCACGTACTTTCGCTCACTCGTCAGGAGGTTCAGGACTTCGAGTCCCTCTCCCGGGTCGACGCGGAGCACCTCCCAAACGCCCAGGCGTGACGACGTCTGCGCCTCGAGCCATTGCCGGTCGGCTGCGTCGAGCGAGGCGCCCTGTTCGTCGAGGAAGTGGGCCACGACGGGGCGCCCCTCGACGGGCCACTCGTACGAGGCGAGCGGCCCGACGAGGCCGATCTGGGGCTCTCTGGCGCCGAAGGTCTCCGGGCCCATGCGCTTCATCGCCGCGGCCGAGAAGCGCCGCTTCGTGAAGGCGACCAGGGTCTCGATGAGCCGGTGGTCTCGCTCATGCCAGGTTTGGCCGGGGCCGCTCGGGGCCTCCGCCGCTGCGCCCATGTGACAACGTTTGTACTTCTTGCCGCTCCCGCACGGGCACGGATCGTTGCGCCCCACGCCGGCTTGGTCGACGACTGGCACCTGGGGCGACACCTCCTTCGACACTCGCGCCGTGAGCCGGCCCTTCGACATCTCCGCGCTGCCCGAGCCCGGCTGCCCCATGGAAAGCGCCGTGACCGCCTTGAGCGACGCCACCACCGCGGCGACGTCGCCCTCCTCCATCGGCGTCGGCTCTCCATGTCGAAAGTGGAGGAGCCCCGGGGCGACGGCGAGCCCGACGAAGTCCTTCATCGCTTCCAAGACGAAGGCGGGCTCGTGCTCGACGAGGACACTCGTGCAGGGGAACATCACCTCCTCCGCGCCTCGCTCTGCCTCGGTGAGGTCGCGGATCGCCTGAACGCTGCCTTGCTGGTGATAGAGCGCGAGGCCGAACGCCTCCCCAAGCTGGCCCATCACGCACCCCTCGTACGACCGCGCGGGCTTCTGGAGGTCGACGCCCAGGACTTCATCGGCCTCGAACACCATCCAGGGTTCCGCGCGCAGAAAGGCGACGAACGCCTCGGCGAGGTCGATGACCAACGGGAGGTTGTCGAGTTCCAACATCGTGCCGTGTGCGATCACGATGGCGAAGCCAGCCTTGAAGGCGAGGGCTGGCGGCGACGGGCGCTCGACCCGAAGCCCCAGCTTGCGCGCCGCGGACTTCAGCGCTGGCTCGCACACTGCTTCCTCGCGGCGCTTCGCGAGGAGTTGCTCGAGGCCCGACCGGTCTGAGTCGGCGAACACGGTGTCGACGCCTTCGTCGCCGATCGCGAGGTAGGCAGTCGTCGTCTCCGCGTCCTCGAACTCGATGGGGCCGACCTTCATGAAGCAGCGCATGGCTGCGGATACTCCGGTGACGACGATCAGCTCAAGCCGTTCGGCACGGGACCCTGGTGTCCGTCCGCCCGAGCGCATGCGCGGGCGGGTTGACGGCGATCTGCGGTCAGGGCGTGGCGCGCGAGCGCTTCCACGCAGCGGGTATCATCGCTGGGATGTCCGCGTCACCGTCGACTTCCTGATCGCCCCGGCCCCTGCGGATGTGCCGACCAGCGACGCGAAGGTGAAGGTCATCACCGACAACCTCTCGGCGGTCCTGGCGAGCGGCTTGCCGCTGGCATTTCGCGACAGGAAGAAGGTCACGCTCTCCGGCAAGACCCTGCGCGGAGAAGAGATGACTCGCGACCTGTGGGTTTGCGGCGCCGGCGCCTTCATGGTCCTGAAGGCGCTCGCATTCCGCGGCCGTGGTGAGAACAAGGACGCGTACGACCTCTTCTACGTACTGGAGCACTTCGGCGAGAACTACGTCACCGACGTCGCCGCTGCCCTTCGACCACTCCTGGACAGCGACCCCGCACAAGAAGCGATCGCCATCCTGAAGGCTGACTTCTCGTCATCGAAACACGCAGGGCCAGCCAGAGCCGCCGAGTTCCTCAGTCGCTCTGACGACGAGGAGTACAGAGCGGACCGGGCAGGCGCAGTACTCGAGCTCCTCCGCGCTCTGGGCCTGTAGGGCGCCATCGAGGCAGCCTTCGAAGCAATCCGGTCCCCGGTCCAGCCATCGGCCTGATGCACGAAACTAAAATTTGGCTTACGTTCCGTGCATGGCCAAGGTCCTGTCTAATCGCCCCGAATGGGACCGCCTCTACGAGACGGCGGCAGGTCAGTCCGGTCTGTTCACGACTCAGCAGGCGGCCGAGGCAGGGTACTCGCCTCAGCTCCTCGTGCACTACGTCCACGCCGGAAAGGCGCTGCGAGTCCACCGTGGCATCTACCGGCTCGTGCACTTCCCCGCGGGCGAGCACGAGGAACTGGTCGTCGCCTGGCTCTGGTCGGAGCAGCAAGGAGTCGTGTCTCACCAGACTGCGCTCGCGCTCCATGGGCTGTCGGATGCCCTGCAAGCGCACGCGCATCTCACGCTCCCCAGCGCATGGCGGCGGCGACGATTCAGGGTGCCGGCGGACGTCGTGCTCCACCACGAGGACGTGCCGCCCGCGGATCGCTCCTGGTTCGGGGCAGTGCCCACCACCAACCCCAGGCGGACGCTGAACGACTGTGCCCGCGCAGGGCTCTCGCCGGAGTTCATGAGGCAAGCCGCACAGCAAGCGCTTCGCCGTGGCCTCGTCAGGAAGGCCGAGCTCGCCGCCGTCAAGAAGGCACTCGCCCCGTTCGGAGGCCTCGCCGCATGACCGTGCGCACGTAGTCCTCCCCGGAAGCCTTCAAACAGGCCCTCGAGCACCGGCTCCGTACGTCGGCGAACACAGGGTCCCTCTTCGCGCGCAAGCGGCAGCTCCTCGCGGACGGTGCGTGGCACCCCGAACGCTGGAGCTGGGAATGATCAATGCCTGCTTGCGCCAAGCCACTGAACGACGCGCCCGATTCTGCGGCTTGTGCGCGTGAGCAAGTCGGCACATTGAGACAAGTTCTGACTGATCCCTGAAGAGCGCGGGACGTCGTCTGCGAGGTGCATGCGGCGCTGATCTTGTTCACGAGGTCCACGAGCTGCTGGCCACTCTCGACGTCAGCGGCGAGGTTGCGCGAGCTAAAGTAACCGTCGAGATCACGGAGGCGGCGATGGCGAAGACAAAGTGGAAGATGGTGACGATTACGACCGTCGACGACGTGATCGCCGAGGATTGGTGGGAGGTGCGCCACCGAGGGAAGCGATTCGTCGCGCACATCGCCGTCGGTCGCGCGGCACCGGATCCCTCAGGACGCGACTGGTACTGTCCGGTGCTGATGGAGGGCTTGCCCCGTGGGTGGTCCGAGATGCACGGTTGGCGACCGATCTATGGTGTCGGGCCCGTGGACTCGACCATGAACGCATTCGTTCTCATCTCGCACGCGTTTCACGACTTCGGCCCCAAGCCGCTCGGGCGACCACCGGTTGTGCGAAAGAGACGTCCTCCCGCTCGGTCAAGGGTCACGCGGTGAGCACGCCAGTGCCAACCCCGCTGAGCCAGCTTCTGTACCAGATGAGCCTCGAAGCGCCGGGCCGCTGGTGGATGGTCATGGGGCCGGGCCTCGAGACCGAGCCGCCGTACCTGAACGTTGGGACGCTGGCTTCCTTCGTCACAGGGTACCAAGCCGCCATCGCATCCAGTGACGGCTTCTTTCCCTGGCTTCGCGACGAGGCGAACGCCTTCCCCCAGCGAGGCTGGGCCCGCCATCTTCTCCAGCAATCCAACGGTGATCATGCCGTCGCGATCAGCGCGCTCTTCGCGCACCTTCATCGCTTTCTGCTCGAGACGAGGCCCACGTGGTTCGTGCGTTTCAATCAACAGCCGCAGCAGAGCCTGTTCGCGAATGGCCTCGGGGAACACCTCAGCGCAGATGTTCGTCTCGCTGCGCACGTCGCCGCTGTGACGGGTACGGAACCAATCGCGCCGCCCGACATTCGCCTTTCGGCATTCGAGATGACCGACGGCTACGTGCTCAACGTCGGACTACCGAGTGACGTGGGCAGTTGGTGGACCGGCTCCGGGCGGCGCATTGCGGTCATGGGGTCACCGGTGAACCTCAGCGCCGTTCGAGGCTCGGTGGCGTTGCTCTCGAGCTTCTTTGATCAGGTCGGACGCCCGCTTGAGGCCTGCGTGTTGGACGCAACCAGTGACTCTGTCGCTGTCCTCTGCACCGGGGACGGTGGAGCCATCCACCTGCGCGGTGGTGGAATCATCGCGCTCACGGTCGCTGATGCCGTCTCTCCATGGGCTCTTCGTCCAGGGGATCGGGTGCTCTTGCTGACGAAGGCGCTCTTTGCGCGCGCGCTTGAGCTTGGAGTCGGTCCTTTGCCTCCGCCCTTGGCTACCGGGGAGCCAATCGCGTGGGCGCAGTCGGTCGACGTAGTTGCCAGGCGCCTCGCAGTCGCAATCGCGGCCCCGTCGATCTGACCTCGCGGATCCTCCGACGATCGGCACACCGGTGGCACAACGGGCTCGACGACGGATCCCCGTGTCGCTGGTTCGATTCCGGCCTTGGGCACTCAGCTTCACCGGTGATTTCGGTCGCTTCCAGCGACCTCGAGATGACCGGACACGTCATCAACCCGTCGCTACGCGGGATGACCGAGCGCATCCGAGGGGATGGCCGGGATTTCATCTGGTTACGTCAAACAATTGAAATTCCAAGAACATCACCGACACTACATGCTCAAGCCACTGAAATAAGGATGCTTTTCAAGCATCGTTGCCTACCTGTCAGAAACGAGGATATTCTTCTGACAGAGGCTTCAAAATGCCGAACATGACCGAACAGATTCTGGAGCGTGCCCGAACCCTTCCCGAGGGAGCACCGCTGCGTGCGAAGGAACTTCTGCACCTGGGTAGCCGGGCAGCCATCGACCAGTCCCTCTCCCGGCTCGTCAAGGCCGGCCAGCTCCTCCGCGCCGGCCGCGGCCTTTATGTCCGTCCGGTCGAGACGCGATTTGGAGTTCGGCCGCCTTCGATTCCCAAAGTCATCGAAGCGCTGGCCGAGGCGCGGGGAGAGACCGTCGCCTCGAATGGCGCGTCGGCCGCGAACGCATTGGGCCTGACTACGCAGGTCCCCGTTCGGACCGTGTACTGGACGTCAGGACCTAGCCGCGTGCTCTCGGTCGGCGCTCAGACGGTCGAGCTGCGTCACGCGCCGTCGTGGCAGCTTGAACTTCCCCAAAGCCGCGCCGGGCAGGCGATTCGAGCGCTCGCCTGGTTCGGGAAGCAGCGGTCACGAGAGGCGGTCCAGACGCTTCGAGGGAAGCTATCGAGTGCTGAGCTCCAGTCGCTCACTGCGGTCCAGGGTCGGCTTCCAACGTGGGTCGCACAGCAGGTAAGCGCGCTCGCTCATGTCTGAGATCTTCCTCCAGTTGAGCAAGAAGGACCGCGGCGACGCACTGGGCGTCGCCGCGGAGCAGAGCCGTCGCCCGGCTCACCTCCTCGAGAAGGACGTCTGGGTCGTGTGGGCGCTTCGCACGATGTTCCAGTCGCCCTTCGGTCCCCACCTCGTCTTCAAGGGCGGGACGTCGCTCTCCAAGGCCTACGGTGCGATCGAGCGCTTCTCGGAGGACATCGACCTCACCTACGACATCCGGAAGATCGCCGCAGACCTCGTGGGCGAGAACAACGAGGAGGCGCTCCCGCCCACCAAGAGCCAAGAGAAAAGGTGGACCAGGGACATCAGAGAGCGACTCACCAAGTGGGCCGCCGAGGATGTTCTGCCGCTCCTGCAGCGAGCGCTTCAGGACGAGAGGCTCTCGGCGACCGCGACCGTCGACCCCGAAGACAGTCACGTCCTTCGCATCGAGTACGAACACACGGCGGAGGGCACCGGTTACGTCAAGCCGGTCGTTATTCTCGAGTTTGGCGCGCGCTCGACGGGCGAACCATGCGACCCGATCGCCGTGCGGTGCGACATGGCGGAGTTCGTACCCGCGCTCACCTTCCCCACGAGTACGCCGCGCGTGATGCGTGTCGAGCGAACCTTCTGGGAGAAGGCGACCGCAGTCCATGTGTACTGCCAAGGAGGGCGGCTGGCCGGGTCACGATTCTCTCGGCATTGGTACGACCTCTGCCACCTGGACAGTGCCGGCCACGCCGCATCCGCGCTCACCATGCGCGACGTCGCCGACCGTGTCGCTCGCCACAAAGGATGGTTCTTCCCTGCGAAGGACGCCGGCGGTGTGGTCATTGAGTACGCCTCCGCAGTCGGGGGGCAGATGCGACTGATCCCGCCGCGCGGGAGGCTCCTCGACGAACTCGCAGACGATTATCGCAAGATGCTCGAAGACGGTCTGCTCCTGGACGACTCGGTGCCGTTCGAGAAGATCCTGGAGCAATCCAGGAGCCTTGAGGACCGCGTCAACAAGGCCATGGCGGTGGTGCCGCCGGTGACGAGCACTCCATGATGCCGAACCAATCGTGCAGGCACGTCTGCACAATCGGCCGCGAGCTGAGCTCCACGATGGCCCTCGGATGATCGAGCAAGGCTCGGGCGACCTGTTGGCGGCAGAGGTGGATGCGATGGTGAACGCGGTCAACACCGTCGGCGTCATGGGCAAAGGCTTGGCGCGATCGCTTCCCGGCTCCAGCAACGTGCTGGGAAGTATCGAAGCGGTGGGCGCCGAGTGGGTACTCCTCGGCATCGTCGACGACCTTCGCCTCGACGGGTGGGAGTGCGTTCGGCTCGCCGAAACCACGGCTGTCGTGCGCGGGGCCAGTGAGCGTTTCGCGGAGAAGATCATTCGGAGCGAACACCCGAAGGATGTCGGGCCGCCTGAAGTGGCCCTCGGTAATACGGTCGCGCTCTTGAGGAGTCTCGGCTCGGCGCGGCTCATTGCGCTCGAGTGCGAGGAAGACGGTGATTTTCTGCTCGGGCACGTGGTGCGCGTGGGTCCCCGGTCGGCTGATGTGCACGCCGTCAGCTCAACGGGAACCTGGGGCGAACGCGCAGTGAGGGTTCAGCTTGCTGACCTGACGCGCCTGCAGTTCGGCACCCACTACAACGCAATGTTCGAGCGGTACGCCTCGGCCCGACACGCGCCCGCAGGCGCGGTTCCGCGTTTGCGTGGCTGAGTGACGTGGGCGCCGAGCGGACCGCGCGTTGTCGTCACCGCGCCCGCCCAAACTCACGCAGATGCAAACAACAACACGCGCCAGAACGACCCCCACGCCTCTCCCACGAAGGGCGGTGCTCATTTCGGAGCGTCACTGGCAGGAACAGCGGCCCGAAGTGCACTTGCCGAGCTCTTCGATCGACTTACCCGCGACGCACGCCTGGCACGCCGACTCGACGAACACGCCCGCGTCAGCAGACGACGAGTAGAAACAACCAATCAGCCGGCCATCGAGCGGACAGGTGCCGTAGGTCTCAGCGAGCCTGGGGCAGAGATCTCCATTCGCCGCGCCTTTCCAATCACACTTGCCGCCGGTGCAATTCGGGCACGGGTAGCCCCTCCACGTCGCGCCTTCGCAGACGAGCAACGTCTTCGCCCCCGAACACTCGACCGCGTTGGGCGTCGGGCAGGCAGCGCCTTCGCTCGAGCCACATGCAGAAGCCATCACGGCCAACACCACCAGAACGATACGCATGACTGAGCACTAGCAGAACCTGTGCGAAGCTCGCGCTTGTGAGTGAGGGGCAAGGCGAGGGCGTGATCGAAGTGGTGCCACCGGTGGCCAGCGAGCCGCTCCCTGCCCCGCCGGTCGACAGCCGGATCTCCGCGGTGGGCGTCGCGATCTTCGCCGTCGGGCTGGCGATGCCCACGTACCTGGCGCTGTCCATGATCGGCTCGGTCATCAACTTCGCGCTCTCGGTGGTGCTCGCGCAGCTCGGGCTGCTCGCGGTGGTGGTGATCGTGTTGCGGCTCTCCCGCCGCTCCATCGCCCGCTTCACCGGCCTCGCCGGGAGCCGCCCTCGCGCGTACCTGCTCGGCGCCGCGGTGGGCCTCGGCAACACCCTGCTCTTCAACGGCCCGCTTCACGTCTTCGCCAGGCAGTTCTTCCCCGAGTGGCTCGTGAAGATGTTCGACATGAGCGAGCTGCTCCGCCGGATGGACTTCACGCCCCTGGAGACGGGCACCTTCTTCGTGGCCGCCGTGCTGATGGCCCCGATCATCGAAGAGCTGCTGTTTCGCGGGGTGTTCTTTCGCGGGCTCGCGCAGTGGAATCCACGATGGGCTGCGGTCATCACCGCGGTGGTCTTCAGCGCGTATCACCTCGACCCCGTCGGCTTCCTCGCGCGTCTGCAGATCGGCCTGCTGCTCGCGTGGCTCTTCTGGCGCACGAAGTCGCTGGGCGCGTGCATCGCCGCACACGCCGCCAACAACCTGTTCGCCGTGGGCGGCATGCTCCTCTTCGCCAACAGTGACCACGATCCCACGGAGCCCGTGACGCTGGTCGACTGGATCCCCGTGCTGGCCGTGGGCGCGTTGATCTTCGTTCCCGCCGTGGTGGCCCTGATGCGCAGCGCACCTTCGGACCTCGCCCTTCCCGCTGACGATCCCGAGGCACCCCGCCGCTCGTTCTTCGCTGAAGTGTTGCCCTGGGCGACTGCGCTCATGATGCTCATCGCGCTCGTGCTCCGCCTGGATGGCGCCGGTGCGCAACTCACCATCATCGATCTCACCAATCCCTTGCGAGCAGCGAAGACGCCGCTCGAACACCATGAACGAGAGGTGCTCCAACGAATGCGTCGAGGGGCGCGCAAGGGCACCGGGTCGGTGAGCGGGTACACCGAGCTCCGCCGCGAATTGGCCAGGCGGGAGGGCCGATGAAGCCGCCATACGTCTTCTCGCTCCTCGCGGTCGCCGCCACGGTGGCTGCGTTTGCGTGGCATCCGAAACCGCCCCGCCCCGAGACGAGCACGCGTGAAGAAGATGGCTTCGAGGTGCGCATCACCCGGCACGCCGAGCCCAACCGCTTCGAGGCGCTGCCCGTGCCCTCGCTGAACCAACCCGACCTGACCCGCTTCAACCTCCCGCGCAGCTACGTCGCAGCGAAGCTGTGCGCGGGCGACGAGGTGATGCTCGCGCAGGTGCAGGGCCATCTGTTGCTCGGCCCCGGCGAAGGAACGGCGTACGGCGAACTGGTCTCACGTTGTACGCGTGGGGCTCCCTTCTGTGCACGGGCTGCGGCTGCGCTCACCGAAGATGCAGGTCTGAGCGTCGACGAACTCTCGTTCTTCGCGGCGGGCGTGCTCGCGTGCGACTGGGCTGCGTTCAGTGAACTGCGCACGGATCTCCGGCTTCCGCTCGACCTTCGCTTGAAAGCATGGACAGGCTTCAACGACGGGGGCTCCTGGTCACCGGAGCTGGGCGCCCTGGTGGATGAGGTTCTGGTGCTCGGTGATGGTGGCGCCCAGCCCCTGCGTTCCTGGCAGCTCTCTCGCTCGATCAAGATGGTGCGTTCCGAGCATGCCGAGTTGCTCGACGCCTCCGTTCGGTTGATGAACTGGGACAGCCGTTTCGCGGCCTTGCTGAGGGACGCTGCGTCCCCGCGAGTGAAGGCGTTGGCGTGCGCGCGAGTCGACTGTCCCGATGAGCCGGATTCCGGCGTCGACCCCAGAGAGGAGTTGGCCGCGTGCGCCCTTCGACTCGACGACTCCGGTTACTGCATCGATCGCCTCGCGGCCCTCGACTGGCCCATGGCGCACCTCGTGGCGCTGCGCCTGAAGAGCGACTCGTCATGGAACAGTGCGCTGCGTGCGTTCGAGACTCGAGAGGCGTTCAACGCCTTCGCGCGCTCTGTCTCCGCCCACGCGCTCGCCGACGGTGGCTTCCTCCCGGAGGCGCTGCTGGGCGACCTCGACGAAGAGAACTTCGTCGACTTCTACAGCCAGGATGGGCTCGGCCACGACGAGCTTGCGGCCCAGTGGTCCCGTCAGGCTCCTGAGCTCGAGAACTTCTATTTCATCGAAGAGGCCGAAGTGGATGGCGGCGTCAGACTGTCAGGCCGGCTCGGCGACGATCTGTACGCGGTGGGCGTACGTCGCGAGAAGGTGACTCTCGATGCCCGCGTGGTGCTCGCGTTGCTCAACGTGATCGTCGCCGAGAGAGGCAGCGCACGCAGGTTCTTCTTCTCCGAGGTGGGCCCCACGCTCGCCGTTCACTTCGCGGCTCCAGCCCTGGTGTCGAGTTTGAAGGAACGCGGACTCATCGTCCTCGGAGATCCAGACGTGGCACGCAAGGAGGACTGGGACTGAAGCAAAGCCAATCTCTGTACAAATCAAGGCGAGAATGGCTTGCTCCGCAGCCATGGCCACCCCACTCGACTACCTGAATCTCGTGAATGCGCTGCGCCAGATGAACTCCCCCGCGCTGCAGTTGCAGCTGCAGAAGATGCTCGAGGCGCAACCCGAGCTGGCAGACACGGTGGCGCCCACGCCCACCAACCCCAACGCACCCAACCAGTACCACCGGCACAACACCACGATGCCGCAGTGGCCCAAGCTCTTCCTCCGCCCCCGCTCCGAAGACGAGCTGGTGAACATGCTGGAGGCGAAGAAGAACCAGGTCACCTCGTTCCGCGCGATGGCGGAAGGGTTTGGCTTCGCGAACGCCGCGTGGACGACGGACTGCCTGGTGCAGTGTTTCCAGATGAATGACCTGCTCGATCTCGAGGCCGATACCTTCCACGAAGAGAAGGAGCAGGAGCTCGCCGACGACCTGGTGCGCGTCGAGTCGGGCATCACCTTCGGCAAGCTCAACGACGCGCTGGCGCAGATCGGCAAGACCGTCTGCCAGCAGCCCGGCTACCGCGACCTCACCGTCGTCGGTTGCGCTTCGGCCGGTGGTCACGGCTCGGGCCTCGAGCTCTACGGCATCGCCGGGTGGATCGAAGCCGTCGAGCTGGTCACCTTCGACGCCCAGAAGAACGTGCGCGTGATGCGCATCGAGCGCACCGACGGCCTCACTGATCCGGCGAAGTACAAGAAGAAGCACCCCGAAGCGAAGTACGTGCTCCGGCAAGACGACGCGCTCTTCCACGCAGTGCGGTGCGGCCAGGGGCACTTCGGGATCATCTCGGCCGTCACCTTGCGCACCCGCCCGAAGTTCTTCCTCAAGGAAGACCGCTTCATCTCCACCTGGGACGAGGCGCTGCCGCAGATCAACCAACTGCTGGTGCACCCCGCGGTGCACGGCATTCACGTGTGGATCAACCCGTACGTGTCGACCGGCAAGACCAGCCCCACCGTGCTGATCACCAAGCTCACCAAGGCGACGCAGCAGCCCTGGCCGTGGGGCGTGCGTGGGCTGGGCATTCTCTTCGGTGGCCGACAGATCATCACCGACTTCATCGGCTACCAGGCCGCGACTGATCCCAAAGGCGTGGCCGCCAAGCTCGACTTCGCGCTCGACGCGTGCCGCTCGACCGACGTGTTGATGCCCTCCACCCAGGCGCTCGACTTCGGCCCGCCCAACGATCTCGCCGTCAACGCGGCCAGCGTGGGCTTCGACGCGAGCCGCGCTGACGAGGTGCTCAAGGGGCTGGTCTCCCAGTTCGATTCCTGGCGGAGCACCAACAACTGGATCACCTCGCCCATCGGCATGCGCTGGGTGAAGGCCTCGGAGGACTACCTCTCGCCCCAGTATCAGCGCGACACCATCATGCTCGAGGTGCCGATTCTCAAGGGCACGCCGAACGCGGTGGAGACGCTCAACAAGTACACCAACTACATGATGGACACCTTCGGCGGCCGGCCGCACTGGGGCCAGCAGAACCCCATGAGCCGTGCGCAGCTCGAGCGGAACTACGCCGCCGGCTTGCCCGCGTTCCTCGCCGCGTTCAGAGAGCTCAACCCGCTCAAGCTCTTCGACGGCCCGCTCACCGCCCAGCTGGGGCTGCGTGACCTCGCCCAGGTGAGCTGAGGGCCTTCACCAGGTCCACGATGTAGTGGCAGTACGCCTCGATGTAGTTGGCCTCGTCGGCGTTCACCGGCGAGAGCAGCCACGGGTTCATCAAGGTGTGGCGCAGCATGAACAGGCCGTCGGCGTCGGGGTGTTCCAGGTCGAGCTCGAGCTCGCTGCCCAGGCGCTTCAGCTCGGCGGCGCCCAGGTGCGCGAGCGTGACCGTGGTGTTCGAGCCGTAGAAGTCACGGAGCTGAACCGGGAGATCGCCGCGCACCGTCATGTCGGCGAAGACCTCGCGGGTGAAGGCGTTGGCGGCCGCGAGTGAACGGTTGCCCTTCGGGTTGAACGCCAGACACACCAGGTTGCAATCGGGCTCGAAGGGCACGCACACGCGTACTTGCGGCGCGAGCTCCGCGGTCAGGCTGGGCAGTCGATCGTAGAGCGCCTCGCACGCCCGTACCGAACGGGCCATCAAGCGGCCGAAGTGCGCAGCATCGAGCGGGAGCACCCGGTGATTGACGTAGCAGGCCGCTGCCGCTGCGCCCGGCCGGCTGCCTTCGAGGCTGAAGCGCCCCGGCTTGCGATAGCGATCTTCTGGGGAAGCAGAGGCGCCGAAGACGTACGACGCCTCCTGCTGCACGAGATCGAAGACGCGCCGATCGCGCGCGAGGAAAGCCCCCGCACCGAAAGGCACGAAGCCCAGCTTGTGTGGATCGACCGTGACGGAGTCGGCCTGCGCCAACGCAGCAGTCGACTGGTGCACCCGCTCGCTGGGGAAGTGTTTGAAGCCGGCCGCCACTGACTCTCGCGGCAGCAGCGCACCGGAGGCATCGCGAAAGAGGCTGGGCAGATAGCCGCCCCACGCCGCGTCGACGTGCAACCAGAACTCCAGCGGCTTGCCGCGCAACGCGACGATCTCGTGCAGCGGGTCGAGCGTGCCGAACTCCGTAGTGCCGTACACGCCGATCACCGCGAGCACCGGCTTCTGCTCCGCCGCGCGCCGCTCGAGCAACGCCTGCAGCGAAGGCACGTCGATCCGCGCTTGCGCGGTGGGCACCTCGACCAGTTGCTCTGCGCCCAGCCCGAGCAGCTTCATCGCCTTCTGCCACGAGTAGTGCGCGGTGCCGGGCGCGAGCACGGCCAGCTCGGCGACGAGCGGGTGCTTCGCGCAGAAACGGCCCAGGCCCACGGTCTCCACCCGGGTGGCTTTGACCGCCGCCACGCCTCCGGGCAACGCCTCGACCTGCTCTGCGAGTTCGAGAATCTGCGCAGTGCTCCAGTTGAGGAGCTCCCAGTCGTCGGTGGACAGTCGGAGATCGAGCCGCGCGTCACGCACCGCCAGCGGGTACAGCTTGGTGGCGCGCGCCAGCCAGAGCCCTTCGTCGTTGGCCACCGTGCCACCGGAGGTGAGGTGACCTAACGCACACGGCCGCTGTTTGACGTCGAGGGAGTAGCCCAACATGCGCGCGAGCTGCCGGCCCACCTCGAGCTCGAGCTGCACCGTCACCGGCGCGGACTCTTCGACGATGTTGTTCGGGTTGTAGAGCGTGGTGACCAGCTGGGCGATCAACCCCGGCATCAACAGGTCGCTCACCATGTGGCCGAGGTACCGCGGGTGAAAGAACGGCACCGAACGTTTGAGCTGCGCGGTGAGCAGGTGGAGTTCCTGCCGCATCTTCGCGGTGCCATCGAGGAAGTCGGCGGTGTGCTGCTCCCGCGTGCTGATGGGCGGCGTGTCTTCGGGGTGAAAGTTGCGCCGCCAGAAGACGTGGTCACGCACCAGCTCGAGCAAGGTCTTCTCGAAGAAGTCGTTGTTCTCGCCGTAGGGCCCCAGAAAGTACGGCGCCAGCTCGTCAGCCATGGCGGCACTATCTGACCGCGATGAAGCGGGCGCACGCGCAAATCTTTCGTCGAAGTGAGGCCCCCACCCTGCCCCTCTCCCAGCGGGGGAGGGAAAGAGAGGTCAACGATCGCGGATGATGAAGACGGTGTCGCCGCCTTCGAGCCGAACCACTCGGGGCGCGTCGGCGCCGACCAGCACGAACACGCAGAGCGCTTTGCCATCTTCCATCGCGAACCCGCGCGCGGGCACGGGCCAACCGGCACGCAGCACCTCGAGCCAGAGATCAGGGAAGAGCCGCAACGTGCGTGTGCCGTAGGTGCGCGTCTGCACCCGCTGGCTCGCGTCCATCGCGTCACTCAGCTGCTTGGGCGTGCACCCGGCCCGGTTCTGACTGTCGAGCTTCTTGTGCTCGTACCGCGCCGAGAACCGCTCCTCGCTCAGCAACGCCGGCGCGGCGGGCGCTTCCTTCACGGCATCGTCGGCCACGCGGAAGGTGTCGCACGCGATGCGATCGAGCTCGTCGGGTTCGAAGAACGGAAAGACGCGCTTTCCATCGACCTCGATACCGATGAGCTCGCTGCCGTGCAAACCCATCAGGCCCAGCTTTCCACCGGGCTGCTGCGCGACGTAGCCGAAGCCACCCTTCACCATCTCCACCAGGCGCAACGATTCGACCGCGGCGTGCGGCGCACGCTTGAGGAACACTTCCTGGGTGAGCACCCGCGACACGGCTCTCCTGGCGAACTCCAGCACCTTGGGCGCAGCGTTCGCGAAGGCGGAAGCCTCCGGCGGCTCGCTCGGGTGTTTCTCGAACGCGATGCGGTAGGCCTCACCGTTCTCGCCCACCATGTGCAGCCGCATCACGCCCGGCGCTTCGGTGCCCGGCTTCTCGCCCCCGATGCGGCGGAAGAGAATGCCCAGCGGGCCCTTCTCGAGAATCGAACGCGCGGCTTCTTGATCTTCCCCGGCGCTGGTGGCGTAGCGGCCGATCATGCGCCACACGCCTCCGCTGCCTTTCTCCTGATTGACGAAGGCGGCCCAGAGGGGCTGCTGCGCCGGTGAAAACTCGCACGAGAAACCGGCCGAACCTTCGGGCGCCAGCCGCATCGCGCAGGCCGTGCCGGTGACCAGGGTGCCGTCGGGCAGGTGCACCACGAAGCCGAAGCTGGTGCCGACCTCGGGCAGATCGGCGCACGGCGCACTGAAGCCGGCCATCGAGACTTCATCGGTCGTCGTCTCCAGCTCGCCCGTGGGGAACTGCAGGCGGAGCCTGAGATTGACCGGGTATCTGGGGAACCTTCGACTGCCGAGCATCGCCAGCGGAAGCTACTTCAAGGTCAGTCCGTGCTGGTGACCGACCCGCACCCCGAAGTCTGGATGGGCCGCCACGAAGGCTTGCAACTTCTCGAAGTTGCCCGTGCCCTGACGCCCAGACCGAGCCGTCGCCCAAGCGGCCCTCAGCCGTCATGAGCATCGGCTTGCATTTGCAATTTGAGGGCAATTAGGGTGGCGGCATGTGGATGACCCGGGCTGGGGCGTTGATCGTTTCGGGCGGCGTGCATGCGGTGTTCGTGTGGTCGATGTGGGGCGAACCGGTGAAGCGCGTGGAGGTGGTCCGCGTGCCGATCGAGATGGAGCTGAGGCCGTTCGTTCGTCCGGTGGAGGCGCGGCGGACTCCGGTGGTGGAGCAGCGGAAGGCGAGCTCGCGGCGGCGTGGTCCGGTGGTGCTTGCGGCTCCGGCTCCGGTTGCCCTTGCCGTCGCCGTCGCCGTCGCCGAGGTCGGTGAAGTGCAGGTCGGGCGTCAGCCTGGGGGGGATGATGACGCGGACGTTGGTGGAGAAGAGGGTCCTCCGGCTGCGCCTCCTGATTCTCCGGCGGAGTTGCTGGTGATGCCTCGCATCACTTACCCGGAGACGGCTCGCGCGGATGATGTCGAGGGGGTGGTGCGGCTGTGGGTGAAGCTCGATGAGCGTGGGCAGGTGATCAGCGTCGAGGTTCTCGAGGAGCCGGGATCGGGTCTGGGGGCCGCGGCTCGGAGCGCGTTGATGCGCGCGCAGTTCAGGCCCGCAACGCACCTGGGGGCAGCAGTGCAGAGCGGCTTTGAATACGTGTACCGGTTTCGACTGCTCTGACAGCCCACTCCCCGACGTTGGCGTTGGTGTTGGTGTGGTCTGGGGTTGTGCAGTTCTACGTGTAGCTGGCGATCTTCTCTCGGATTCTCGCGGCCAACGCGGCGTTCGATTCACCGAGCGCGTCGGCAATGGCCTGTGCTTCCACGCGGTACCCTGCCCTCTTCTCAGCGCTCCAGTGCGCAGGCGCCGGCTCCAGGTTGGTGATGCGATCGGCGAGCTTCACCAACCACACCTCCTTCGGCTGCCCGCGAACGCGCCTCAAGCTGTCCGCCATGCGCTCTGCTTTCGGCAGCGCGTCGTCCTTGGTCAGCGCGCTCACACCCTCAGCCACACGATCTCCGAACGCCTGGCGCAGCGTGACCACCGCCACGCCGGCGTCTTCCACGCTGTCGTGCAGCAACGCGCACTGCATCGCGAAGTCGAGGTCGAAGGTGCCATCGGCCACGCGCAGCACCTCGGTGGCCACCTTCACCAGGTGCACCACGTACGGAAAACCACTGCCCGGAACCTGCTGCGTGCCGTGCGCCTTCGCCGCGAAGTCGAGCGTGCGTTTGAAGAGATCCTGGTTCCAGCTCATGACCGGCTCCTTCGGCCCAGCGCGTCGTAGGTGGCGTACTTGTACGCTTCACTGAGCGTCGGGTAGTTGAAGCACGCCTCGATGAAGAGATCGGCCCCGGCGCCCGCGAGCATCGCGGTCAGCCCGATGTGGATGAGCTCCGTCGCGCCTTCCGCGACGCAGTGCACGCCGAGCAGCTTCATGTCTTCCCGGCGGTAGAGCAGCTTCAGGTGCCCCGTCTCGCCGATCATCAACCCGCGCGCGTTCTCGCCGAGGTTGGCCACGCCCTTCACGTACGCCACGCCGCTCTTCTGCAGCGACTCCTCGGTCTCACCGCACATCGACACTTCGGGGATCGTGTAGATACCGTAGGGAAACAACGGCGCGACGCGCGTCTTGTACTTGAGGTCGAAGAAGTCGACGACGGCCACGCGGGCCTGCTCCATCGACGTCGAGGCGAGTGACGGAAAGCCGATCACGTCACCCACCGCAGCGATGTGCGGCACCTGCGTTCGGAACCGCGCGTCGACCTCGATGACGCCCCGCTTGCCCGGGGTGATGCCTGCGTGAGCGAGCCCGAGCGCGTCGGTGTTCGCGCTTCTCCCCGCGCAGATGAGCGCGAGGTCGACCTCGAGTGGTTCGCCGCGATCCAGGCACAGCCGCACGTTGCCGGTCGACGGCTCGCACTGGGCCACCTGCGCCTCGAGCCTGAACTCGATGCCCAGGCCACGCATGCGCTCGAGCAACCAGCCCACCACTTCCGTGTCGAGAAAGCCGAGCACCGTGGGCTTCGAGTCGATCACCGTCACCTTCGTACCCAGCGCCGCGAAGAGACACGCGTACTCGCAGCCGATCACCCCGCCGCCCACCACGGCCATCGTCGAGGGCAACGAGTGCACTCGCACGATCTCGTCTGAGTCGTAGACGTGCGGGTGCTCGAAGGGGAACCCCGAGGGCCGGTGCGGGCGGCTGCCCGTGGCGATCAGGATGTGACGGCCCGAGACGCGTTGTTCGCCCACCTGCAGCGTGTGCGGGTCGACGAAGGATGCAGCGCCATGGAAGACCGTCACGCCGTGCTTCTTCAGGTTGGCGTTCATGCGCTCGTGTTCGGAGGCCACCACGCGATCGAGCCGGTAGAGGAACTCGTCGACCTGTGCGGCGCGGCCCAACGCCATGTTCACGCCGTGCAGGCCGCGTTGCCGGAAGCCGGAGAGGTAGAGCGCGGTTTCTCGCAGGGTCTTGGAGGGGAGCGTGCCCGTGTTCACCATCGCCCCGCCGAGCACCGGCTCCTTTTCGATCAGCGCGACCTTCTTGCCGAAGAAGGCAGCTTGAACGGCTCCTTTTTCGCCTGCGGCGCCGCCACCGATGACCACCAGATCGAAGTCGTTCATTTCGGGGCAGAGACTAGCTCGAAAGGCCCTCACCCCGACCGCTCAGAGGGAGGGCTCGTCGGCCAGCACGGGCACGCCCAGGGCCATCGCGATTCGTTGCCAGAGCTCCATCGAGCGTCCGTGACCATTGGCTTCGAACCACGCCACGCTCGCCGCCGGCGGCCGGCCCGCCAGCACGTCGCGCAAGGCGGCGACCACGTACTTCGAGGCCGCGCTGCCGTGCTCGAACTTCTCCGCCCGCGGGAGCGCCGCGTTGGCCTGCGCCACGTTGCCCGCACAGAACCAGGTCAACGCGAGGAACGCCGCGGCCTCCGCCGGATCGAGCTCTTCCGACCAGGTGCCCTTGCGGTCTTCGAGCAGGTCGAGGCTCGCGAGGAAGTCGGAGCGCGCGAGGCTCAGCAACAGCGTGTCGCGTTTCTCGAGGTGCTTGAGCAGCTTGAGCACACCCGACAGGTGCCGCGTCCACGCGATGAGGCCAGGCCAGCCGTTCTCCTCCGCCGAGCGCCGCGCCCGGGCGAGGTTGAGCTCGGCCTTCTGCACGTCGAGCTGCTGCACGTAGACGAGCGCCAACGCCGCCGGGCCGTACGCGCGCGCCACGAAGTTGCCGATCTGCTCCGAGAGCAGCACGTAGCGCTCCTGGCAGGCCACTGACGCGCCGAACTCTCCGGCGTAGGCCTGGGTGAGCCCCAGGTTGTGCAAGGCCACCGCTTCTCGCCTTCGAAACCCGATGGCCCGGGCGAGGTCGAGGCTGCGCTCGAAGCCCAGGCGCGCGAGGCGGAGATCTCCATCGCGCAGGTGCAGCAGCGCCCGCGAATTCCACGCGATGCATTCTTCGCGTTGATCACCACGCGCCTTCGACAGCTCGATCAGCTCGTCGGCCATCGCCCGCGCGCGCAGCGGATCTCCGCCGCGGGAGTGCGCGACCTGCTCTGCCCGAAGATACGCGCTCGCGTGAAAGCTGGCCTGCAGCACGTCGGGAGGAACGCGCTCGCGAATGGTGTCGCAGATGCGGCGCGCGAGCGGCCCGTCGGCCAGCACCTCGGCGGCGAACCACACCCACGTCCTGGCCATGCGCAGGAACAACGCGCCGGTCACCGGCGAAGCCTTGCTCTTCTGCAGGCGGGCATCGACCGCTTCGAAGGCCCGCCTCGTCTCGGTGGCTTGACCCAACTGCGCAATGGCCTCCGCGCGGGCGAGGTCGAGGGCGATCTGCGCTTCTTCGTAGGTCAGCCGGTCCCACCGCTCGAGCTCGTCCTCCACGCCTTGCAGGGTCGCTTCGTGCCAGACCTCGGGGATGGCAGCCCCGGGCGTGAGCGCGAGGCGAGAGGCCGAGAGGGCAGTGGCCGACGACTTCTGCACGTCGCCGCGAAAGAGCTCTTCTTCGGCCAGCAGCCGGGCGAGCACCAGGCGCCGCACGCCACTGGCGCCTTGTTCTGCTTTGCGCCACGCCACCGCACCACCGCCGGTGCGGGCCGAGAGCTCCCACGCGAGGCTGGCCCGGGTGAAGTCTTTCGCCGCGTCGGCAGCCCGAATCACGTGCGGAAGGGCCACCAGCCGGAGCGCGTCGTTGCGCGTCTCGCCCCACAATTGCCGTTCGGCCCACGCGCCCACCGCGGCGATCCACTGACGCGAAGAAGCGTCGTCTGCCTTCGGTGCGAGCGCTGGAAACCGCAGCCACACTTCTTCAGCCCCGCCGCACCGCTGCGTCGGCCCCCGGCGGAGGAACATCTTCGCCTCGAGGGTCTCCACGGCGGCCAGCTGCGGCGAGCCGAGCGCGGCGTCGAGCGCCATCAAGGGAAGCCGGCCCCCCACCACACCCAGCAGGGAGATGACCGTCAGCTGCGGCGCCGGAAGGATCGCGATGAGCTCACGCACCAACGCGTCGGTGGTGATGGGCAAACCGCCTTCGCGCCCATGCAGCTGGAGCAGCTTCGCGGTGAGCGCGACCCCACGCGCCGCGGCGACCGTGGTGGGAAAGGTGAGGGCCAGCTCGTCGGAGGTGAACGAAGGCAGCACCAGCTCACGCAGCCTGCCGCTCGCACGAATGCCCTTGATGCGCTGCTCGAGCAGCTGCCGCTCGTCATCACGCGCGGTGAGCACCACCAGGCCCGGCGTCTGAGCGCCGCGCGCCAGCCGCTCCACCAGCAAGAGCGACTCTTCGTCGACCAGGAGCGAATCGTCGAGCACCCAGGCCCAGGTGCCGCTGCGCGCGGCCAGCCAGCGGCCGACCTCGGCGAGCGCCCCTTCCCAGCGGCTCTTCGGATCGAGGCGGGCGGTCTGAAAATCGTCGCGGGAAAAGCCCATCGCGAAGGAGAGGAACTCGCGGGCGAGCGGCTCGAGGCCCGGCGCCGCGGTGTCGAGCGCCTCGAGCAGCTCGTTGCCCCGAATCGAAGGGCCGATGCCCAGCCGCGCGCGCAACAACGCGTCGACCGCACCGCCGGGCTGCACGCCCACCCGCTCGGCGTCGATCACGTCAGCGCGATGCCCCCACCCGCGCACCTCTTCGGCGAACGAGGAGAGCGCGGTGGAGATGCCAGAGCCGCGAGAGCCGGTGAGCAACACCACCCGCACCGCGTTGTCGCCGATGCAGGCCTCGAGTTCTGCAACCAGGACTGCGTGACGCATCGGCAGACTTCACCACATCGCGCCCGCGAACGTCAGCGACCGATCGCCTCGACGTGTTCGAGCAGCTGGCTGAGCATGCGCCAGGTCGCGCCCCACACCACGTGCCGAGCGTCGTCCCACACGAAGACCTCGCGGTCGGCCTGGAAGAGGTGTCGCTTCTCCTTGCGCAAGCGCCACAGCGGGGCAGCGATGACCTCGTCGATTTCGCCCGGGTTGGGGTCGAGCTTCACGTCTTCGGCGATGACCCCCACGAAAGGGGTGACCCAGAACGAGGTGATGGTGGGCATGGCGCCCAGCAGGCCCAGCACCTCGACCTGCTCGGGAGCGATGCCCAGCTCTTCGTGGGTCTCGCGCAAGGCCGTGTGCAGCGGTGTCACGTCGGCGGGCTCACGGCCTCCACCGGGAAAGGAGATCTGGCCCGGGTGCTTGCGCAGCGTCATCGGGCGACGCGTCAGGTAGGCCCAGGGTTCCCCTCCACGCCAGAAGAGCGGCGCGAGCACCGCGGCTTCTTTGAGCACCAGGCCTGGCGCTTCGAAGGTCTTCGAAGGCGAGCGGTGAAGATGTTCCTTGAGCCGGCCGAAGAACTGCGGGCCTGCGGTATCGGGGAGGAGGGCCGTCATGCGCGCTCCAATCTAACGCCCTGCCCCGCGCCGGGCGATCACGCGTGCAGCACGCCGGCGCTCAGCAGGCCCAGCAACGCGACGCCGAGCACGATCCGGTAGATCACGAAGACCAGCATCGAGCGGTTCTTCAAGAACCGCAGCAGGCCCGAGATCGCGGCGATGCCCGCCAGAAACGACACCACCGTGCCCACCACCATGGCCGAGGTGCTGGGGCGCGTGGTGGCCTCGAGCAGGTCTTTCAGCTCGACCAGTCCGGCCAACGTGGTGGCGGGGATCGAGAGCAGAAACGAGTAGCGCGCGGCATCTTCGCGCCGCAGGCCCAGGGACAAAGCGCCGGTGATGGTGGTGCCGCTGCGGCTGCTGCCGGGGATGAGCGCCAGCGCCTGCCAGAGGCCGACGATGATCCCGTCTTTGAGCGTGAGGTCCGAGATGGTGCGTTTGTGCGAGGCGAAGCGCTCCACCACGAACAACACGATGGCCAGGATGATCAGCGACGCGGAGATCACGTAGAGCGAACGCAGCGAGGTCTTGATCGCCGACTTGAAGAGCAGCCCCATGATGGAGATGGGAATGGTGCCCAGCCCCACGAACCAGGCGAGCCGCGAGTCTTCCGTGCCGAAGGGTTTGCGATCGACCAGGCCGCGCACGAAGGCCCGGGTGAGCTTGATGATGTCTTTCCAGAAGTACGCCAGCACGGCCACCACGGTGCCCAGTTGAATGACCGCGGAGTAGGCCGCGCCCGGATCATCCCAGCCCAGCAACGCCGGCACGATGCGCAAGTGCGCGGTGGATGAGATGGGCAGAAACTCGGTGAGTCCCTGCACGATGCCCAACACGATTGCTTCGAAGAGGGTCATGGAGTTGCGCCGGTAGCAGCGGAACGCTGCGCGAGACAGCTGGGAGCGAAGCGGACAGATGGCCGAGGGGCAACGACCGAGATCATGGAGTTGCGCCGGTAGCAGCGGAACGCTGCGCGAGACAGCTGGGAGCGAAGCGGACAGCGCGCAGAGGCGCAACGACCCAAATCAGGGAGTGGCGTCGGTTACGCCTTGCTCGAGAAGAGATCCCACACGTCGCCGCCCAGCTCGGCCTTCTTGAGCTCCCACGCGGCCAGCACGTCGGCGGTGTGAGCGAGGTATTCGGCGCTGGCCTGGAAGCGGTGCTCCTTCGCGTACTGAGAGAGGAACTCGCGGAGGACAGGCGAGAGGAAATGCGTGGCCAGGGTCACCTGGCTGCCGTCGAGATACTCGGTGAAACGCAGCGCGAAGCCCGACGAGCCGAGCACGTTCGACTCCACGCGCACCACTTCGGCCTTCACCTTCACCTCGCGGCCCTTCTCAGGCAGCTGCAAGGTCACGTTGAGCTTCGTGCCGATCTTCAGGAAGAAGCTCGACTCGAGAAACATGCCACCCACCGAGAGGTTGAGCGTGGGCAACGTCGCCTCGAAGTACCGCGAGGGATCGTCGGCGAGGCTCAGCTTCGCGCGCACGTGAATCTCAGCGCGCGGGTACGAGCGGCGGGGATCAGTGGAAGCGGCGACCGCGGGCTTCTTCTGGGCGAGCGGCACCTTCGCCGGCACCGGGCTGGGCGAACGCTGCATCGACGCGAGCGCGCCGGCGCGGGGGACGGAGGCGACGGGTGCGACAGGCTGCCTCAGGGGCAGCGCCGGTTTCGGCGGCAGAACGACCGGCTTCTGCTCGAGCTTCGACCTGATCAGCGATGACTTCAAGCCCTCTCCCCGACCCTCTCCCCCGCGAGGGAGAGGGAGGACGGGGGGCTCGCGTTTACGGGTATCGAGCGACTTCGCCAGCGAGGTCAGGGACTTCGCTTGTTTCGCCTTGCTGGCCATGCCGCTCCCCCGGGTGAATCAGGCCGCGCTCTTGCCACGAAGGCCAGCCGCGTCACGCAGCTCGTCCTTCTTGTCGGTGCGCTCCCAGCTGAACTCGCTGCGGCCGAAGTGACCGTACGCCGCGGTGCGCTGGTAGATGGGCTTGAGGAGGTCGAGGTGCTCGATGATCTCCGCCGGCTTGAGGCCGAAGGTGTTGCGCACGGCCTTGGCGATGCGGTCTTCGTCGACCGCCGCGGTGCCGAACGTCTCGACCATCACGCTGACCGGCTCTGCCACGCCGATGGCGTAGGAGATCTGCACTTCGCAACGCGTCGCCAAGCCCGCGGCGACCACGTTCTTCGCGATGTAGCGGCCCATGTAGGCGGCCGAACGATCGACCTTCGACGGATCCTTGCCGGAGAACGCGCCGCCGCCGTGACGGCCCATGCCGCCGTAGGTGTCGACGAGGATCTGGCGGCCGGTCACACCGGAGTCGCCCATGGGGCCACCGACCACGAAACGGCCCGTGGGGTTGATGAAGAACTTGGTCTTCTTGTCCATCAGCTTGGCGGGGAGCGAGGCCTTGATGACCTCCTCCATGATGACGTCCTTGATCTTCTTGTTGGACGCTTCTTCCGCGTGCTGGGTGGAGACGACGACCGCGTCGATGCGCACCGGCTTGCCGTCGACGTACTCGACGGTGACCTGGCTCTTGCCGTCGGGGCGAAGCCACGAGTGCTTCTTCTTACGGATGTCGGCGAGCTTCTTCGCGAGCGCGTGCGCGTAGTGAATCGGCGCAGGCATCAGCTCAGCGGTCTCGTTGCAGGCGTAACCGAACATCATGCCCTGGTCGCCGGCGCCCTGCTCCTTGGCGCCCTTCTCGTCGACGCCGCGCGCGATGTCCTGGCTCTGGCCTTCGATCGCCACCATCACGCCGCAGGTGTTGCCGTCGTAACCCATGGCCGAGTCGGTGTAGCCAATCTTGCAGATCGTGCTGCGAACGATCTTGGGGATGTCGATCCACGCGTTGGTGGTGACTTCACCGGCGACGATCGCGATGCCCGTCTTGACGAGGGTCTCCACGGCGATGCGAGCGCGCGGGTCTTTCTCGATCAGCGCGTCGACCACGCCGTCGGAGATTTGGTCGCAAATCTTGTCCGGGTGACCTTCAGTGACCGACTCCGACGTAAACAGGTAGTCCTTCGGCATGGCGTTCCTCGTGTGTGGGTTGCTGCGGAGGGGTGGCCCCATAGCGCGCGAGACGCATCGCGGCAATGGGTTGGATGTTTGGTGCTAGGTACGGCGAATGCGAACGATGCTGGCTGTGGCCCTGGTGCTCTCCCTGCCTGTCTTTGGGGGCCCCGGAGATGAGGTGACCAAGCCGCTCAAGACGGTGATCAACTCGGTGCGCTACGGCAAAGATCTCGCCGCGCTCAAACAGTTCGCCGCCGATGAGCAGGGCAAGTTGATGGTGGCCGACAGTTGGGCCAAAGGCACCGACGCCCAGCGCAAGGAGTTCCAGGACCTTTTTTTGCAACTCTTCGGGAAGATCGCCTTTCCGAAGATCCGGAAGAACTTCGAGAACCTCGACACGGTGCTCTACGACGAGCCCGTCATCACGGGCACGACCGCCACCGTCGCTTCGACCATCTTGATCAACCACCCGCTCAAAAAGCAGGAACTCAAGGTGAAGTACAACCTCGTCAAGCAGGGGGGCGCCTGGAAGGTGGTCGACGTGCTGGTGCTGGGCGACTCCATGCTGATCGGAATCCGCGACGACCAGGTTCAACCCATCCTGAAAGAAGGTGGGTGGGACGCCCTCATGAAGGCCATGCGCGAAAAGGCCTTGGAAATGAAGGACGTACAGCTCAAGTGACAGGGGGCTGTTTCTGAGGGATCGTCCGGTCTTCGCCCGGCAACTCAGGCAGTACACCCCTCCTTGGAGACAACAACATGGTGAAGCGCATCTCGATGCTCGTGGTCAGCAGCCTGGTGATGGTGGCTTGTGGTCCCGGCGCGAAGATCGACGGCAAGCAGGGCGCCGCTGAGGCCATGTTCGCCGCCTCGCAGCCTTCGAAGAACAACACCTCGGCTTCCCCTGTCGACGTCAGCGCGAACTGCCCGCACGGCGGCACCGCGGAGATCAACGGCGCAGGCATCAGCATCGGCATCGGCAGCGGGACCGCCGGCGTCGGGACCAACTTCAACATGAAGTACAACGGCTGCGGCGTCGCCAAGGGCGACCTCGGCATCGCCATCTACAACGGCGAGTTGAAGTTCTCGCAGAACATCATGGCCGGCAGCGGCAGCGCGTTGGTCGAGCAGGGCTTCAAGGGCAAGGTGCTGGTGCAGGGCGCGTATGACGACTTCCTCGACGTCGACGTCACCCAGCGCGTGGCGGTCGGCGATCTCGGCGCGAACGGCACGGGCGTCTCGGTGGTGCTCAAGGGCACCATCAGCACCAGCGAAGGCACCTTCACCTTCGACGAGTCGGTCGACGTGGTGGCCGGCCAGATCTCCGCGAAGATCAACGCCAGCCGCTGAACCTCGCGCTTTCGAGATTTCAAACCCTCGGTGCCCACGCGGCGCCGGGGGTTTTGTCTTTCTTTTAGAGGTGCATGCCCACGATGGCCACGCAGCCAGCGGCGTAGCTCAACGGAAAAATCCACTTCGAGCGCGCGTCGAACCGTTCGAACTTCTCGCGCAGGGTGCGCCGTTCTGCGTCGAGACCGGGTCGTTCTGATTCGGGCATGGCCGGCAAGGCCGCTTCGATGGCCACCGCGCGATCGTGCCAGCGCATCACCACCACGCACTCGGCGAGCACCGCGGTGATGATCGCGTAGGAGAAGTTGAAGACCTGATCGAGCAAGACGGTGGTGCCCAGGTACGGAAGATCGTCGGTGAAGGCGAGCTGCAGGAAGACGATGGTGAGCAGCGCGGTGACGGCGGTGCCGACGCGCGCTTCGACGTGCACCGGCCGCAGGAAGAAGATGAACCAGCAGCACATCATCACCAGCAGGATCGGCGGGAACATGGTGATGAAGAAGACGCTCCAGGGCCGCTCGAGGGTGACGCCGAACCGCACGCGCGAGTGGGCGCCTTCGGAGGGCAGGCCGAACGCGCCGGGGTAGCTGACGTGCGCGACGTCGAGCACGGGCGTCTTGACCATCCACCCGGGGACCTTCAAGTCGGCAGCGAGGCTGCTGGCGGGATCCGCTTCGAGGATGAGCTCGGTCTCCGAGTGCTGCACGTCTTCGAGCTCGAGCACGAGCTGCTGCGAGTCGAGCGGAAAGGCGGCCAGCTCGAACTTGTGGAAGAAGCGGCCTTCGCCCACGAAGCGTTGATACCGGCGGCCGTCGGGCAACGTGAGCGGCTCGTCGTAGACGGGCGTGAGGGTGAGCGACCAGGCCTCGAGCAGATTGACGAAGCGCAGGCTCTTGCTGGGATCACGCTCGCCACGCCAGCTCACCCAGAGCACGAACGAGGCGAAGTACGAGTTCTCCGCGAGGTTGATCACCTCGACGTTGCGCAGGTGCGCGCCCACGGAGACACGTTCAGGTGGTGACTGCGTCAGGGCGAGAGCACACACGAGAGGAAGCAGCACGCTGACACCTTATCTCCCTCTCCCTGCGCCAGCGGGGAGAGGGTCGGGGTGAGGGGCCACGCTGAGCACCTGCGCCCCTCACCCGGTCCTGCGGACCGACCTCTCCCCGCGCGCAGGGAGAGGTACTCTCCTGCCGTGCGCTGCGTTTCACTCCTCCTCGTCGCCTCGACCTTCGTGATGGCCGAAGAACGCGCGCAGCTGGTCATCACCACCACGCCCGCGGGCGCGGCGATCACCATCGACGGCCAACTGGTCGGCCTCTCCCCTCGCACCGAATCACTCGCCGCCGGAGTGCACACGGTCACCGCCGAGTTCTCCGGCGCAATGACCTCGCAGACGCTCTCCCTGGCCGAAGGTGAAACCCGCAAGCTCAGCATCGCTCTCGACGCCGTGCTCCCGCCCCGCCCCGCTCCGGTCGCCGGCCTCATCACCATTGCCGCCGGCGCGCTGAGCTTCGGCGTGGGACTGCTCCTGCAGATCCCTGCGCGGGAAGCAGGCCAGCAGGTGCACCTCTTGTTCGAACGAGGCGGCGCCTGGGACGCGTCCGCGCAGCGGCTCGAACAAGCGGGCTTGAGCGCCCAGGGCTGGAGCTTCTTTTTTACCGGCGCAGGCGTCGCGGTGATCGCCTCAGGGCTGCTGGTCACCGGCCTGCAGCTCTTCGGTCACCGTACGGATTTTCCCACCCTGGCGCTGCTCCCCACGCCGCAGGGTGGCCTGCTCACCTGGAGCACCCGCTGGTGAAGCATTGGCTCTGCTACCTCCTGCTGGCGGGCTGCCGCATCTACGATCCCCAGCCGATCGACTGCCGCATTCTCTGCACCGCCAGCAGGGCGTGCCCCGACGAGCTGTTCTGCCGCGCTGGTTTCTGCCGGCTGCCCCGCGCCACCACGGTGTGTGAATGCCGCGCTGAAGAAGAGCGCGCGTGTGGAACCACCGAAGGCGCCTGCCAGCCCGGCGTGCAACGGTGTGAAGGGACCCAATGGGGCGCGTGCGAGAACGCCATCGGCCCGCGCCCTGAGCTGTGCAACGGCCTCGACGACGACTGCGACGGTTTCATCGACGAAGAGCTTTCGCTGCCGCCCACGTGCGCGCGAACGCTCGGCGTCTGCGTGAACAGCCGGCAGCAATGCCTCGATGGTGAATGGCGCGCGTGCGACGACACGGCGTACGGACCCTTCTTCGAACCCGTGGAGACGCGCTGTGACGGCCGCGACAACGACTGCGATGGCCTCGTCGACGTCAGGCCGATCGTTTCAATCCCCGTCATGCAGGGCGCGCTGCTGAGCCCCACCACCACGGGCTACGTGCTCATCGCCCCGACGCAGGCGACCTGGCTGTCGCGATCGCTGGAGGTCGAAGCCAACACCATTTTTCCTGAGCAGCTGTCTCTGGCCTCGACCACCCACGGCGACACGGTGGTGCTCACCCAGCGCACCGATGCGGGCGTGATGATCACCTCCGTCGATCGCGACCGAGCCCGCGAGCAACTGGTGCCGACCTGGCGCAATGCCACCGCGCTGGAGCTCGCAGGCGAGGTGGTCGCGGTCATCGTGAATGGCCAGGTCGAGCTGATCTCGGTGGTCGACGGAGGCGCTCCAGTGATCGTGGGCTCCGACACCGATGGCACCCTCAAGCTCAGCCAGACGGGGCGCTTTCTCGCGTGGTCGGGCGGCGTGGTGCGCACCGAGGATCTGGGGACGCTGCGCAGCGGCAGCGTCGGCCCGCTGAGCGCGCTGATCGAATTGGAGTCAGCACTCGTCGGCGTTCCGCTCGCGCAAACCGGTGCACCCGCCATTCTGCCCAACGTGCTCACCGGACGCCCCGCACAGCCCCTCTTCAGCGGCTTCGTGCCCCCGCTCAGCGAGCTCCAGGCCGTCGAGCACCGCGGCGGCGTGCTGATGCTTGGAAGAGAGAACCCGGGTGCCGTGCTGTGGATGGTCTCCGAACGGGGCGCCCAGCGGGCCAACCCACTCATCACGGCGGCCGCGCCGAGCCGGGAAGAGATGGCCTTGTTCACTGCGGCCCACGACGGCGGGCTGGGGCTGATCCGGCAATGCACCCCCTGAATACGGGCAGTTGAATGAGACTTGCATCATTGCGCATGGATGCATTATTGATGTCTCCGTGATTCCAGCGCTGGCCCATCTGCCGCACCCTCCCCGCCTTCCCCGCGTGGAGCTGTTCCGCCTGTTGGCGGAGCCGGGACGCCTGCAGCTGCTGGCCCTGTGTGAAGCCGAAGAGCTCTCGGTCTCCGAGCTGGCCACGTTGTTGGAAGACAGCCAGCCGCAGATGAGCCGCAAGGTCTCGCCGCTGCGTGAAGCGGGGCTGCTCGATGCGCGCAAAGACGGCACGCGCCTGTTTCTCCGCACCGACCTGGCCGCGATCGGCAACGACCCGGTATTGACGGAAGCGCTCGCGGAAGGCCGTCGGTTGAGCCTGGCCGATGGCAGCCTCGCCCGGGTACCCGGCATCGTGGCCGCGCGTGAAGAGCAGGGCCGCTCGCACTTCGAGTCACCGCCGGCTTCGACCTCCACCGCGTCGGTGCCTGCTTCTCCGGAGCACCTCGCGCACCTGTCGGCGCTGTCGCTCTTGATGCCGGGCCGCGGGCTGGCGGTCGACCTGGGCACCGGTGAAGGGCTTTCGCTCGACGTGCTCGCGCCGCTGTTCGCCCGGGTGATCGCGGTCGATCGCAGCCAGGCCCAGCTCGCGCGGGTGGCGGAACGCGTCGCGGCGCGCGGTTTCTCGCACGTCAGCCTCTTCCCCGGCAGCTACGACGACGCGGCCCTGGTGCAGCGGGTCGACGCGGCAGGCGGCGCTGATCTGGTCTTCGCGGGGCGCATTCTTCACCACGCGTCGCGCCCGGCCTCGGCGATTCAGGCGTTCTCCCGGCTGCTCAAACGCGGCGGTCACCTCGTGGTGATGGACTACCTGCCCCACGAGCTCGACACGTTGCGCACCGAAGCGGGCGACGTGTGGCTCGGCTTCGGCGCAGAAGACGTGAAACGTTTCGTCAAAGAAGCCGCGCTCACCTTCCTGGGTGACGTGGGCATTCCCAACTCCTTTCACCCGGTCGGCCCCGACGCCTCAGTCACCTGGCACGCGTGGGTCGCCCAGAAGCCCCTGTCGGCATCACCTTCAACGCAGTGACCGCAGTCCCCCAACCGCAAGAGGAACACCACCATGGAACACAAGACCACTTTCCCCGCCTTCAAAGTCGCCGATCCCAAGCTCGCTGAGTGGGGCCGCAAGGAAATCGCCATCGCCGAGAAGGAAATGCCGGGCCTGATGGCCGTGCGCGCCGAGTGGGCGGGCAAGTTTCCCCTGAAGGGCGCTCGCGTCGCGGGCTGCCTGCACATGACCACCCAGACGGCCGTGTTGATCGAGACGCTGACCTCGCTCGGCGCTGAAGTCACCTGGACCTCGTGCAACATCTTCTCGACCCAGGATCAGGCCGCGGCCGCGATCGCCAAGAGCGGCGTGCCGGTCTTCGCGTGGAAGGGCCAGTCGCTGGAGGAGGCGGATTGGTGCCTCGAGGCGCAGCTCTTCGCGTTCAAGGACGGCAAGGGTCCGAACATGATCCTCGACGACGGTGGCGATCTCACCATGTGGGTGCACAACAAGCACCCCGAGCTCTTCAAGGGCGCAGACCCGATCCGCGGTCTGTCGGAGGAGACCACCACGGGCGTGCACCGCCTCTACGAGATGTCGAAGAAGGGCGAGCTGAAGATCCCCGCGATCAACGTCAACGACTCGGTCACCAAGTCGAAGTTCGACAACCTCTACGGCTGCCGTGAGTCGTTCCTCGATGGCGTCAAGCGCGCTACCGACGTGATGATCGCCGGCAAGATCGTCGTCGTCGCCGGCTACGGCGATGTCGGCAAGGGCTGCGCGCAGGCCGCCAAGGGCATGGGCGCTCGCGTGTACATCACCGAGATCGACCCCATCAACGCGCTGCAGGCCTCGATGGAAGGCTTCCACGTCATGACCATGGACGAAGCGGCCCCGCTGGCCGACATCGTCTGCACGGCGACCGGCTGCGTCGACGTGGTCACCGGCGATCACATGACCAAGATGAAGGACGGCGTGATCCTCGCGAACATCGGTCACTTCGATTCCGAGATTCAGGTCAGCTGGCTCGAGAAGAACCCGGAGATCCGCGAGGAGAACGTCAAGCCTCAGGTCGACCAGTTCATCTTCCCCAACGGCAAGCGCCTCACCCTGCTGGCGCGCGGCCGCCTGGTGAACCTGGGCTGCGCCTCGGGCCACCCCTCGTTCGTGATGAGCAACTCGTTCACCAACCAGACGCTGGCGCAGCTGGCGCTCTGGGGCGCGATCGACACGGGCCACAAGTTCGAGGCCGGCAAGGTCTACGTGCTGCCCAAGAAGCTCGACGAGCACGTCGCGCGTCTGCACCTCGGCCAGGTCGGCGCGAAGCTGACCAAGCTCACCGACGCTCAGGCCAAGTACATGGGCCTCGCGGTCGACGGCCCCTTCAAGCCGGATCACTACCGCTACTGAGCCGGTAAAGTTTCAACAGCTGTGAAGCGTGCGGGCCGCCTCGGGGTTTCGAGGCGGCCCGTCGTCTTTCGGGGGGTACACGTCAGCGGGCGGCGTACATGTGACCCTCGGGCAGCCCTGACCCAGATTCGCCGAAGTTCAATTTGCCGGTAAGGTCTGGGTCCTTCCGTTCACCCAAAGACCCATGTCCCTGATCCCCGGCAGAACATTTTTGCTCCCGCTCACGCTCGTGGTGTTCACGAGTTGCGTCGACGCGAGCCACCAGTTGGATGGGTCATCGGGCGTCGTGGAGGTGATCGAGACTGCACCCCCGGTCGACCTCACGCCTGAGCCGGTGATCGCGCCGCTTCCGCTGGCGTTGCTCGCACCCGAGCTGATCTATCTCGAGCCGATCGCGCTCCCTGCGAGGCACGTGGTGATCGCCACCACTTCCCCCGCGCAGTCACGCAAGCTGGGCGCCGTGCAGAGCGTGGAGATCGAGGTGGAGGTCGAAGGGGGGGCGTACGGCGCGCGCGAGATCTCCGCGGTGTTCGTCTCGCCGCAAGGCCTCGTGTGGGAGCGCCAGGCCACCCTGATCGACGCCCGACGGGGTGAGAAGCAGGTGGCCCACTTCTCCTTGCCGGTGGCGTCCACCTTCATCGAAGACCAGCAGCTGTCGGGCACCTGGCAGATCACCACGCTCGACGATGGCGCCGAGTTGGCGAGCGCGACGTTCGCGTTGGAGGAGTGACGATGATGCGCACGGTCCTCGCCCTCGTCGCGTTGCTCGCCACCAGCGCCTTCGCGCAGCAGAACAACTGGACCATCGATCGCGTCGCCGGCAGCGCGGTGATGGATGAAGTGAGCACGCTCACCTTCCGGGTCACCAACCTCGCCACCAGCCGAGACCCGATTTCTTCATTCACCATCGGCATTCCCAACGGGCCGTACGACATCGACGGGGCGACCGCGCCCCCGGGCTGGCGCGCCAGCAACATCGATCGCAAAGACCGCACCCTCACCTTCCGCGCCATCGACGCCTGCACCACCACCAGCATCGGCCTGCTGCCCGGCCAGTCGGCGCTCTTCGAAGCGCGCGTGGTGGGCGTGCCGCTCAGCGCTGACGCCGCGGGGCAAGCCCTGCAGAAGTCGAAGACCAAGGTGCTCGACATCTGCAACCGCAACGTCACCTTCCGCGATTACGGAGGCACGCACACGTGGACCCTGGTGGGCCTGTCCAGCCGCATGACCTCGAGTGCGCGCGCGCTGGACACGGGTGATCAGGTGACGGTCACCCTCACCATCACCAACACCTCGTCTGTCACCCAGAGCGCGATCACCCCCACGGCGCCGGTGCTCACCGGCACGGCCACCTTCGTGCTGGTGTCCGGCCCCACGCCTGCGTCGGTGAACTCGCTCACCCAAGACTCGACCGCGAGCTTCAGCTGGGTCTACCGGGCGACCGGGCGCGGCTCGGTGCGTTTTGCCAGCAGCGCGCGCAACGCCGCCGTCACCTCGCCGCTGGCCAGCTCGCCCGACTTGAACGTGGGCGCCTTCCCCGCGGCATTGATCAGCACGCCCAGCGCCACCGTGAACAACGGGGTGATCACGCTCCAGGTGCTGCCGACCAACAACGGCGCCAGCCCGCTGACCAACGTGACACCTTTGCCTGCCACCGTGACACCCACCGGCACCGCGACGGCGACCCTGATCACCGGACCCACGCCTTCGAGCGTGGATGCGCTCGGGTCGCGTTCGACAACAGCCTTCACCACCACCTGGAACATTCGCGGCGATCCCGGAGACCGGATCACCTTCCAGGCGCGCGCCCGCGCCGTCGATGCACTCGGGGCGACCGTCACCAGCGATCCCCTCAGCAGCGCCGACGTCACGCTGCGTGAGCTCACCGTCACGCCTTCGCCGTCATCGGTGCTGACGGGCGCGGGCACCACCCAGATCACCTACCGGCTCGCGAACGGCAGCGACCTGCCGATCACCGGCGTGGTGTTGATGACACCCGATGCGAACCTCTTCCGCACGCCCACCGTCGTCGCGCTGCCCACCGGGTGGACCTGGTCGCCCTCCAGCACCCCACGGGGCGTGCGCTTCGACGCCAACACGGCGGCGCGCATCCTCCCCGGGCAGACGCAGACGCTCACCATCAGCTACGCGTCAATCGGCACGGTGACCGTGAACACGCCCACCTCGCACAAGGCGCACATCATCTTCAGCGACACCACCACGGCGCGCGCCGAGTGCCAGGTGACGGTGGTGGTGAACCGCCCGGTGCCCGACATCTCGATGCCGGTGGCGGTGGCGACCACGGGGCGAGTGCACTTCACCTGGAGCAACCCCGCGCTTCACGACGGCGTGTTGATTCTCCGCTCAGCAGGCGCCCCGCCCAACACCGCGCCCGCCCCGGGCCGCAGGTACCCGCCGGGCACGGCGCTGGGCAACGCGACGGTCGTCTACGAAGACGCGCTGAGCTTCAACAGCAGCTTCGCCGACACGGGCCTGACCAACGGCACCGTCTACTACTACCGCCTCTACAACCGCGATGAGTACGGGCTGTACTCGCCAGGCAACGTGCCGACCGCCAGCCCCAACAATCACCTCCTGGTGATCACCCCGGGCACCGCGGCCAGCGACCCGCTCTGGTGTTCGACGATGGGCCTGCCTGCGCTGCAGCAGCCCTTCACCGACCTGGGCAAAGCCATCTACCAATCCACCAACGGCAGCTACTTCACCGGCAACTTCATCACCACCGGTGCGCCGGTGAACGGCAACGAGAAGTGGCGCCCCAGCCTCACGCGCGGCGTGGTGCAGGCGCGGCCGACGGCGCAGAAGCTCAACGGCGCGACGGAGCCTTCGATCTTCGTGGGTGATCAGCTCGGCTATGCCTATCGCCTGAGCGGGGCGACGGGCGCGGTGACGTGGACGGGCAACGGCGGCGTGGCGCTGGGCGAGGTGATCCAGGCGCAGAGCGTGATAGCGGTGCGTTCGTTCAGCAGCGCGGCGTTCCAGGCGAAGTACCCGACCGACGTGGTGTTCTTCTCAACCCGCAACAGCACGGTGCGCAGCAGCAACAGCGTGAGGGCTCTGCGCGCCGACACGGGGGCGCAGCTCTTCGCGTACCAGCCGGGCAATCTCGATCAGATCACCGGCGCGCCGATGTTCGACTTCCTCGCGGGCACCTTGTGGGTCGCCAGCCTGAGCACCGCGGGCCCTTCGTTGAGGGTGATCGACGTGGTGAACCCCACCGCGGCCCCGCTGTTGCTGGTCAGCGACCTGGGCGACATTCCCACCGGAGTCACCCGCCAGGGCGGCACCAACCAGGCGCTGGTGGTCGATCGCAATGGCAACGCGCGCGGCTACGGCATCAACACCCGCACGTTGGCCTGGCAGATCAACGTGGGAGGCTTGGTGACCAGCCCACTGGTGGCCTACCAGGACGACTTCTTCGCCAGCACGGCGACCGGCGTGCAGCGTTTTCACATCAACACGGCCACCAACGTGGTCACCCCCGTCTGGGCAGCCCCGGCAGCCATGCGCCTGCCGACCTCGGTGCGCGTCGACGCGGTGGCTGGCAAACTCTTCGTGGGCGACGCTGACGGGTTTCTGCGCCGCCTGAACCTGGACACCGGAGTCATCGAACGGTCCGTGCGTGTTTCGACGGTGGGTGGCGTCAGCATGCCCTCGCTCGACACGACGGCGGGGCTGAAGCGGGTGTACGTCGGTACTGCGGATGGGCGGCTGTGCGGTTTCACCACGACCTTCTGAAGTACTTTTCTTTTCGAGCTTCGTTGCGATGACACAGGACGTACCTTGAAGCATCCGAGGAGCACGCTTTCCCCTCCGGTCGCAACCGAGCGACGGCGGTGGGCTGCGCCTCAGGTGCGGTCGGCGCCGGCCGAGACTTCGATAGCGCTGCTGTGCACCTCGGGTACACCCATCACCTGTGAAGGTGGCGCGTGCTGCGACGTCGACCCCGACTGCCAGACCATCTGCAACGGCGGATGATCAGAGGCGGCGCAACACGCGCACGAGTTGGCGCAACAGCGGCAACCGCTTGAGCGCACGCGAGGTCGCGGGGAGAAACCGAAGCAGCAACCGGCCTGACGCGGGCAACTCGTGCACCTCCCTGTCGCGGCGGAAGCCCACCACCCGGCCGAGCGCCTCGACGGGCTGAGGGTCGAGCACGCCCACGCTCGAGGCGGTCTGCAGCGGATCGAGCGAAGCGACCAGGTGTGCAGCGAGCACGCCGTTGGGCAACTTCACCACGGCGATCTCCCCCAGGCGCAGCGACGTGCCTTCCACCCGCTCCACCCGCAGTGAATCGCCGTCGCGCAGCAGCGGCCACAGACTCTGTCCCGAAGCGCGCAGCCACATCACCGCGCCCGGCTGAAGGCCGCGCAGCAACTGCTCGTGCACGTCGCTCACGAGCAGCCACCATCAGCGCTCGTCTGCAGCGGGCTGACCACCGAACCACTGACGAAGGTGCAGCTGTTGGTGACGTTGAAGCGCACCCGGCCGACACCTGCGCCGCCACCGCCGCCCGCGCCTTGCAGCACGCCGTTGCCACCCACGCCCGCGTCGACGGTGCGGCTGGCCCCGGCGCCTCCACCGCCGCCGCGAGGAGACGCGGTGGAGCCTCCGGGTGCGGCGAGGCCATCGGTGCGGCTTCCAGGGAAACCGGCCGCGCCCGAAAGGGTGCCGGAGCCTTCGCCCCCGCCACCTCCCAGCGCGAGCACCCGGCCCGAAGAAGAGAGCCGCAGCGTGGTGGCCTCGATCAGCACGCCGCCTCCACTGCCCGCGCCGCCGCCACCAAACACGCCACCTGCCCCGCCACCACCACCTTCTCCGGGAGCGGCGATGAGCCCGGAGAGGTCGAGCGCTCCGGTGCAGGAGAGCTGAAGGCCTCCACCGCCGCGGCCTCGAAGGCCACCACCGGTGCCGGCCCCTGCACCGCCGGAACACCCGCCCTGGAGCGGGATGAGGGAAGCGCCGCCCACCTGCGTCGTCGCACCCGGCGCGGTGCCTGAGCCCGCGCCTCCTGCACCTCCGGCGCTGCCGAACGCACCACCGCTCCCTCCGGGGCCTGACCCGGTGCCGCTCGCGCCGGTGGCTCCCGCGCAGTTGAGATCAGCGCCGGAGGTGGCGATCAACTGGCCGGCGATGGTCGCGTCTCCCCGCACCGCGAAGATGACCGGCCGGCTGCCCACCAGCGTGAGGCGCGCGCCCGCGTCGATGAAGAGTGAAGACGCCGAGAGCAGCACACTTCCCTGCACCAACACGCCGGGAGCAGGGAGCACGGCGTTCGCGCTGCAGCCCATCGGTGTGACGGTCGCGGGCGTCGGCGTCGTGTCGAGCACCACCTCGAGGCAGTCGATCACGATGCCTGCGTCAGATGCGGGAATCAGCGCAGGGTCGAAGTTCGACGGCCCGTACGGCCACTCGCAGTTCGCGAGCCGGGTTCCTGCACAACCGCCGTCAGCGAGGCAGGCGTCTTGTGTGGTGCAGCCGTCGTCGTCGCTGCAGGCGCTGCCCACGGTGACCGCGTAGCTGCAGCCACCATCGAGCGCGGCCTGGCACACGCCGGCGGCGAAACAGGATCCCGGCGGCGGAGCACAGACCACCGATGTCCCCGCGCAGCCCCCATCTCCATCGCAGGTACCGGCCGGTCGGCAGGGTCCGGCGCAGCTGGTGCCCGCGGGCGCTGCGCTGGCCAGACACATGCCCGCATCGCAGCCGAGGTTGACCAGGCACGCCGGCAGGCCCGCACTGCAATCGCGCGCCGAGCCACCGGTGCACAGCGCGCTCTGACAGGTCTCGCCCGTGGAGCAGCCATCGCCGTCACTGCACGCCCGCGTCTCGCATTGAGCATCGGCGCAATCGACCGCGCCGTTGCCGTCGTCGTCGACGCCGTCATCACAGCGGACCTCCGTGGGCGCGAGGCAGCGCCCGAGCCGGCAGGTGCCTCCGGGCCCGCAGGTCTTCATCGCGCAGTCGGGATCGACGCAGTCGACCTGGAGATCGAGATCGTCGTCGACGCCGTTGTCGCAGGTGCCCTCCACGCAGCCGGTGGCCACGCAGATTCGCCCGAGCCCGCAGGAGAGCCCTTCGCAGTCGGCGTCGTCACAATCGAAGCTGTCGTCGCAGTCGTTGTCGAAGGTGTCGCCGCACGCTTCGGGCACGCCGGGCCGCACCAGCGGGTTGCCGTCGTCGCAGTCGGCGGGCGTGGGCGAACCATCACCGTCGAGATCGTCGAAAGAAGAGATGGGCACCGTGAGCACCCGCAGCGCCACGCCGGTCTCGGGCAGCTTGCGCACGAAGGCCACCTGCTGCAGCGCGCTCTTCTCACCGGAAGGTTCGAGGCAGGCCTCGTCACCGAAGCCCAGGGCCTCGAGCGACACTTCACCCGGAGAACCGTCGCGGAAGATGGCCACGGCGAGCGGCCCGTCGCCTTCGCCGCGCAGCATGGGCCGGGTGGTTCTCGCGGCCTGCCCTTCGGCGGTCACCCGAACCACGAAGCAGCGGGCGGTGACGCCGCGCTCCCAGCTCACCTTGGCGAAGATGAACTCACCTGCACCCGGGGTCGGCGCGCAGGCGAGCGTGAAACAGAGAAGGAGCCATCGCACGTGGAGCGCCCCTTCGCCCAGGTTGCTTCAGGCGGCGTTGGTCTTGTTGCTCAGCGCCTGCTCGACGTACTTCACGCCGTTGGGGGTGATCTGCGGGCCCTTGGCGGTGCGGCGGGCGTAACCGACGTGCTCACGCAGCGCCTTCGCGACGTTGGGCGCGGCGTAGGTGATGCCGTGTTTGGCCCAGAACTTCGAGGTGATGCCCGACGACACTTCGACGGTGCCACGCGCGACGTAGAGCGGGATGAGCGAGCGGAGGAGCTGATCCTTCTGCTTGCCGGCCTTGATCAGGTTGGCCTTCTTGGGGTGCGCGTCGAGGTTGGCGAGGATCTGCGCGAGCGGATCAGCCTTCGCCGAAGCGGTCTTCTTCGCGGGCGCCGCGGCCTTGCGGGCCTTGGGAGCAGCAGCGCTCTTCTTCGGCGCGGCGGTCTCGACGCCAAATGCCTTCTTCAGTTCGGCAAACTTCTTCTCGATGAACGACTCGAGACCGTGAATTTCGAACAACCCTGATTTTGCCTTGGAAGCCTTGAAGGCCATTGGTGACTCCTTGTTGCGATACGTGAAGGCGGGCACCATACACTTTTCGAAAATGGCGTGAAGGCCCGAAAAATCGGCCCCGGCGCGAGGTCGACCTGCTCTGATCAGCCCCATGATTTTTTCGTTGCTGCTGATCAGCGTGCTCACCGCCCCCCGAGCGCCGGCGGACGCCGAGGTGGTGGTCCTGGTGCCGAAGTTGGATCAGTCGACCCAGCTGCTGCCCTTCTTCACGGCGGCCGGGTCACGCTCACCCCTGCTGCGCCCCGAGGCGTGGCGCTCTTCGGCGCACCCGTTGATCGACGTCGATGTGACCAGCAAAGAAGCGCTGGCGCTGGTCGGCATCGACTCGGCCTCGAGCCTCACCGCGTCGCGCCTGGGTGACGCGTCGATCGCCTGTGTGACGGTCAGTGAGGTCGACAGATACCGCAAAGCGGCCGACGCCAAGCTCGCCCGTCTGGGTGAGGTGTTCGAGAAGGTGGAAGGCGGCGTGTCGGTCTATGCGTCGAGAGATCCACTCGGGCGCGTGCTCGCCGCCTACGTGCTGCACGGCAAGGAGTCGTGCGCCATCTCGGGCCACGGCCGTTCGGTGGAGACCCAGTTTTCGCTGCTGAGCAAGCTGGTCACGAAGAGCGCTGCAGGGCCGGGGTTCGGGTTGGCCGCGAAGCTGCCGGGCGTGGTGCAGATCATCGGCCCGTCGGGCGCGCAGCACGGCGTGGTCTCGCTCAACGCGAAGGGCCTGACGCTCACGGCCGATGCGAAGAGCAAGGGGCTGCCCCTGGCGAAGTTGGCTGGTGGGGGTGTGTCTCCCCTGGGCGCGTTTTCGGTGCCGGGCATGGCGGTGTTCCGGGCGCGCGTGGCGAAGACGCAGGTGCCTTCGATGGTGGAGCAGGCGGTGCGCAATTTCCCCGGCTCGGCGACGCTGCTGCCCCTGGCGCGGGAAGCGGCAGGCTATTTCACGGGCAACGCGGCGGTGCTGATCAGTCACGCGAAGGTGACCACGGGGTTGCGCACGCGCGAGGCGCGGTTCTTCGCGGTGCGGTCGGTGTTGATCGCGGAGGTGACGGATCCGGTCGCGGTGGAGGCGATGCTCATCCGCCTCGATCCGAAGACGCTGGTGTTCCGGGAAGGCACGCTGACGGTGACCTTGGTGGGCTCGATGTTGGTGGTGGCCAATGACGCCGAGGTGCGTCAACGCGCTGTGACAGCGTTGGCCACGGCGGCGGGCAAACAGGCGCACGGCGTGGAGTTCGAGGTCGACCCGAAGCTGGTGGCGCGCGGGCTTCAGCAGGTGCCGCTGCTCGAGGCCGTGCAGGCGCCGGAGCTCGCGGGGCTGGTGGCGGCAGGCACCGAGCTGGGTCCGCTCCTGCTCGCTTCCGACAAGGTCACCGGCTTCATCGACTCGGCCGCCGGTGGGCAGCACAGCGCGCGGTTGGTGTGGCAACTCGACGCGGCGAAGTTCACGGCCGATGCCGGCGTGCCCTGAGCTGCGACGCCACCGTTGGCGCCGACATCGCCGCTTCGGCTCCGGTGCCGCCATCAGTGCTAGGAACGCGAATGCTCGACCAAGCCGCCGTTCACACCTGGGCCCCTGGGCGACTCGTCGAGGTGAGGCTCGCGAGTTCCCCCAACCCCTGGGCCTTCTTCGTCCCCACGGGGGTGGTGCTCGTGCTCGGTGGGGTGCTGCGCAAGCTGGGCCTGCTCGACATCCCCGCGCTGAGCGAAGAGCTGTTCGGACCCGTCTTCGCGCTCACGTGCGTCGGCACAGGTGGGCTCGTCGCGTGGATCTATTCATGGCGATCGAGCAGGCGCCTGGTGATCGACTGGTCGTCTCGCACCGTCACCTTGCGGGGCCGAGGTCGTCATCGGAGCTGGCCGTTCGACGCGATCGGCTCGATCTCGACGCGTTCGGAGATCGTCAACTACGATCGAGGTGAAGGCAGCTCGGAGACCCGCGTATCCAACTACGCCTACCTTCACGTCTCGGGCGCCCAGCTGCTCTTCTCCTGCTCTTCGGACCCCCTGGCGGGCGGCGGCGGCATCGCGAAGGGGCACGCAAGTACGCTCGCCACGGTGCTCGGCGTGCCGCTCCGATAGCCTTCGGAGGTCACTGAATCGTTGCGCAAGCTCCATCACCCTGCCCTCCGAGTTCGAGACACCGTGCACCGTGGAAAAGCTCCGACGAGTGCTGGCGTGGGATGAAGCGGTGTTGGTCGCGGTCAGCAGGCTGCAACGCCCCCTGATGACCCGGGCGCTGCGCGGCGTGACGCACCTGGGCGATGCGCAGAGCCTCACCTTCCTCGGGCTCGTGCTGGTGCTGGCCGGAACGACGCAGACCCGGCACCTCGGCCTGCTGCTGCTGCTCTCTTCCGGCGGTGCGGCGATGATCGCGCAGCTGGTGAAGCGGCTCTCGAAACGCCGCCGGCCCAACGTCGGCATTCTCGGCTTCACCGCGCTGGTGCAGAACCCCGATGCGTTCTCCTTCCCTTCGGGGCACACCGCCGCGTCGGTCGCGCTCGCGGTGGCGTGGGCCGGTGAAGGCAGCGGGCTGGGCCTGCTCGCTTCCGCCTTCGCAGGGCTGGTGGGCTTCTCGCGCGTCTACCTCGGCGTGCACTACCCGCTCGACGTGATGGCGGGCGCGCTGATCGGACTGACCGCGGGTGGTTTGGCCCGGTTGATCGCTTGAGCCAAGCGCCGCAGGGTCTGGTACGTCCCGCGCGCCATGACTGACCTCCTCGACAACGATCCACTCCGCGCACGACTCAAGAAACTCGAAGAGCAGGCGGAGCTCGGCGGCGGCGCGGACCGCATCGCCAAGCAGCACAAAGACGGCAAGCTCACCGCTCGCGAGCGCATCGACCTGCTGCTCGACCCGGGCAGCTTCATGGAGCTCGACAAGTTCTTCACCCACCGCGCCACCGACTTCGGCATGGCCGACAAGAAGATCCCCGGCGACGGCGTGGTCACCGGCTACGGCAACATCGATGGCCGCCAGGTCTTCGTCTTCGCGCAGGACTTCACCGTCTTCGGCGGCAGCCTCTCGGGCGCCTACGCGCAGAAGATCTGCAAGGTGATGGATCTGGCCACCCGGGTGGGCGCGCCGATCATCGGCCTCAACGACTCGGGCGGTGCGCGCATTCAGGAAGGCGTCGAGTCGCTCGCGGGCTACGCCGACATCTTCCTGCGCAACACGCTGTCTTCCGGCGTGGTGCCGCAGCTCTCGCTGATCCTCGGGCCCTGCGCAGGCGGCGCGGTGTACTCGCCGGCCATCACCGACTTCATCGTGATGACCAAGGCCAGCTCGTACATGTTCATCACCGGCCCCGACGTCATCAAGACGGTGACGCACGAAGAGGTGACCAAAGAAGCGCTCGGCGGCGCGACGGCGCACAACCAGAAGTCGGGCGTGGCGCACTTCGCCGCGGAGAACGAGCAGGCAGCGATCGCCATGACCCGCGAGCTGTTCTCGTACATGCCGTCGAACAACGCCGAAGAGGCGCCGACGGGGCCCACGGATGATCCCATCGACCGCGCTGAGACCGCGCTCGCCACCCTGGTGCCGACGAACCCCAACAAGCCCTACGACATCCGCGACGTGATCAAGCTGGTGGTCGATCACAAACACTTCTTCGAGGTGCAGGAGCACTACGCGAAGAACATCGTCATCGGCTTCGCGCGCCTCAACGGCCGCTCGGTGGGCATCGTGGGCAACAACCCGGCGATCCTCGCGGGCTGCCTCGACATCGACGCGTCGGTGAAGGCCGCGCGCTTCGTGCGCTTCTGCGACTGCTTCAACATTCCGCTGGTCACCCTGGTCGACGTGCCCGGGTTCCTCCCCGGCACCACGCAGGAGTGGGGCGGCATCATCAAACACGGCGCCAAGCTGCTCTACGCGTACGCTGAAGCGACCGTGCCCAAGGTGACCTTGATCACCCGCAAGGCCTACGGCGGCGCGTACGACGTGATGGCCAGCAAGCACATCCGCGCGGACATGAACTTCGCCTACCCCACCGCGGAGATCGCGGTGATGGGCCCCGATGGCGCGGTGAACATCATCTTCAGAAAGGAGATCGAAGGCGCGGCTGATCAGAAGGCCGAGAAGGATCGCCTGGTCGCCGACTACCGCGAGAAGTTCGCCAACCCCTTCAAGGCCGCTGAGCTCGGGTACATCGACGAGGTCATCCGCCCGGAGCAGACCCGCCTCAAGCTGATCAGGGCGCTGGAGATGCTCAAGGACAAGCGGCAGGAAAACCCGCCCCGGAAGCACGGCAACATTCCGCTCTGAAGATGACCCGGCCCACCCGCAACAGGTTGGTGGTCGTCATGTTCGTGATCGCGGCGTTCTTCGCGGCGCCGCGGTTGGGCAACGTCGCGTTGTGGGGCGCGACGGTGCTGGCCACTCCCGTGGTGGTGCTCGCATTGTGGGTGACCTGGCCGTTTCATCGCGCTCGCGCGCTGCTGCGCAAACAGCAATACGAGCCGGCGGCGACGGAGCTGGCGGCGTTCGAGAGTTCGATCACCCAGACCGGGTGGAAACGCCTGCTCGCGGCGATGGCCGTGGGGCTCTACACGTCGAATGCGTTGGCGGCCGCGCGCAACACGCTGGGCGCGGTGCGGCTGGAGCAGGCGCGGCTGGAAGACGCCGAGACGCACTTCAAGGCGGCGCTGGCCCACGACGCGGGCTACGCCGTGCCCTGGGGAAATCTCGCGGTGCTGGCCGCCATGCGCGGTGACGCGGGCGCCGCGGAGGAAGCGCGCACCAGGGCGGCTTCGTTGGGTTTCAAGCCAAAGGTGCTGGCCGCGATCATCAAGGACAAGCTCGCCAGATGACTGACTCCCTCTCCCTCGGGAGAGGGTCGGGGTGCGGGCCGAACTCAGCTCAACGTCATCAGGCGAGCAGCCTGCTCGAGCGCGACCTCAGCGGCTTCATCAGAGTCGAGCGGTGCCTTCGCGACCGCCCTCACCCTGACCCTCTCCCGAAGAGAGCGGTGAAATAGCCCGTCGCGGACAGGTCGCGGCGGGTGACGAAGGTAAGTGGATCTGGAGTGGCTCAGGAGGCCATTTCCACGCTGACGGAAAAACCGAAGCACCAAGCGC
>JAUYRZ010000104.1 GCA_030695565.1 Archangium sp. | reverse complement strand
GTCGCACCGCCACCACCACCCGCGCCGCCGCCCATCGCTTCGCCACCACCACCACCCGCGCCGCCGCCGGTCTGGCCGCCACCACCGCCCGCGCCGCCGTCGGTCTCATCGCCACCACCGCCCGCGCCGCCGCCAGTCGCGGTGCCGCCGCCAGTCGCAGTGCCGCCGCCCGAACCACCACCGACCGCGCCCGCATCAGGGAAGGGTGAGCCGGGCGTGCAGACGCCGGACAGACACGTGTAGCTCTTGTTCTCTTTGTTCGCCTTCTCGTTGCAGTCAGCGACGTCGACGCACTCAGGGGCGCAACCGGTCAACGCCAACGGCGCCAACGCAAACGCGCACAGCACAAGGTTTCTCAAGATGATCTTCACGTGGTCTCCCAGGGCCAGCACCGGCCCGTGATGGTTCGAACCCGCTCTAGCCGAAATCACCTTCGGGGTCGTTTCCCGAAATCTGGTGTGGCAGCGCTGTCCTGTCTTCAGGGCCGCTTCGCTTCATCTGCGCACGCCCAGCGTTCCGCTGGATCGGCTCCGCTCACTAGAGCCCCAAGCGAACCAGCGCGCTGGCCGTCGTCTCTGCGTCGAGCATCACCACCAACCATCCACAGAAACTGGGCGTGTTGGTCGACATGAAGTTCGCCGCCAGCACCGTCTGCGGCGCTGCGTTTTCCGACGGGCCCACCAACTGGCTGACCGTGCTCTCCCGCACCTGCGGCGTGGTGGGCAGCAGGTTCGCGTGCGTCAACGTGCCCATCGCCGACACGCAGGCCGAGGCCACGATGTTCGCGGCCTCCGAGAGCGCCGCGCTCGCCGATGACGAGAGCGGGCCCGACACACCCGGGCGCGCCAACAGACGCTGGCCCAACCGCTTGGCGTCTTCGTCTTTGAGCACCCACCACAGTTGCCCGGGCAGCTCACCTTCGATGCCGAACGTGGCCGCGTGCACCTTCACGTCGCGCCCGCCCAACAACCACCCCAGCTGATAGCGATTGGCCGAGAGCACCACCGGCACGTCGACCAACACGCCCACGTCACCCACCAGGCGCGCCAACATCGAGGCCGCTTTCGCGCTGCCCATGTTGGCCACCTCACGAAGCGCGTCTTCTTGCCTGGCGGTGAGGAGCGCGCTCACGCTTCACCCACCGCGGGCAATCGGTTCGGCCGCTCGAGCCGGGCCACGTCGAGAATGAACACCGGCCGCCCGTTACCGAGCACCGTGACACCCGCGAGCCCGGGCACCTGGTCGAGAGGCCTGGTCAGCGCCTTGAGCACCACCTCTTCCTGCCCCAGCAGCGCGTCGACGGCCAGCGCCACGCGACCATCATCGGTGTCCACCACCACGAACGGTGAGACCGCCGCCACGTCATGCGGACGCCCCGGAACTTCGAGCACCGCAGACAATTCTCGTGCGGGCACCACCGAGGCGCCGAACTGCAACACCGGTACGTCGCGGCTGTGGGCGAGGCTGGCGCGGGTGGTCTCCACCACGCCGGCCACCTTCGCGATGGGCAGGCCGTAGACGTCGTCACCCAGCCCCACCAGCAGCAGATTGACCATCGCCACGGTCAGCGGCAACGAGAGCCGGAAGGTGGTGCCCAGGCCGCGTCGGCTGGTGATCTCCAACGTGCCACCCACCGCCTCGACCGCCTTCTTCACCGCGTCCATGCCGACGCCACGACCGGAAATGTCCGTCACCGATGCAGCGGTGCTCAGACCCGGAGCGGTCGACAACATCAACGCTTCGCGCTCGGGCAAATCACGCGCGGCCTCGGCGGTGAGCAGACCGCGCTCCACCGCGAGCGCCTTGAGCCGCTCCACGTCCATGCCGCGGCCGTCGTCTTCCACCTCCAGCAGCACGCGATCCGAAGCGCGTTTGACCGACAGCTTCACCGTGCCGCGCGGCGGTTTGCCTCGCATGCGGCGCTCTTCGGGCGGCTCCACGCCGTGATCGATGGCGTTGCGCAGCAGGTGCAACACCGGGTCGCTCAGCTCGTCGACGATGGCGCGATCGAGCTCGACTTCACTGCCGGAGAGAATGAGTTCGATCTCGCGGCCCCGGCGGCGGGCGATGTCGCGGGCGGCGCGCGGCAGGCGATCGGTGATCACCGAGACCGGCGTCATGCGCGCCTTCATCACCTTGTCGTGCAGCCCCCGCACCAGCCCATGCAGGCGATCGGTCGTCTCGTTGAGCCGGCCGCGCAGCTCTTCCTGCAGCGAGCGCCCCACTTCCCGCACGCCCGCGGTGGCCAGCATCAGCTCGCCCGCGAGATCGAGAAACTCGTCGAGCAGCTCGGTGCGCACCCGCACGGTGCGGGGCGGCTCCTGGCCCACCACCCGCGGCTCGGGCTCGGTGCCTTTGGTTTCTTCCGGCGCGGGGGGCGGCGGCGCGCTGGCCACGCGCGTCAACGACACCAGCTCGACGTCGGCCACCTGGCTGACCGTCTTGGCGACGGCGGCTTCCGGCTCGGTGCTCTCCAGCTCGACCGCGAAGGTGCCACCCGGCAGCCGGCCCGCTTTCACTTCATCGAGCGACGGCGTGCAGCGAAACAGGTTTCCCAACGAGGCGAGCCGTTTGTACGCGAGGAAACCACGCACGCCCGGTTGGGCCGAGTGGGTGGCCACGCGCAAGGTGACCAACCACCGCGGAGGCAACTCCGATTCGGGACCTCCCGCGGTCTCCAGCAGGGGCGCGTTGGCCGGCGGCGCGGAAGGCAGCGGGGTGGTGCCGGGCCGCAACGATTGGGTCAGCTCCTTGAGCTGCGCAATCAACGCGGTGTTGTCGGGGAAGGGTTTGCGCTCGTTGGCCGCCTTCACGTGGCCACCGAGCGCATCGACGGCCTGCAACACCAGGTCGGCCACCGCACGATCGAACCGCGCCGGAGCGCTGCGCACCCGCTCGAACAAGTCTTCCACCGAGTGGGCCAGCGCGGTGGTCGGGTCGTAACCCATCGAACCGGCCATGCCCTTGACCGAGTGGGCGTGACGGAACAGCGAGTCGATGGCCTCGGGCGTGACGCCCCCTTCGAGGCGCACGAGCTCCTTGCCGAGCGCATCGAGGTGCTCGGTCGCCTCGCTCACGAAGAGGCTCAGATACCGGCTGGTGTCCCATTGAGCGGCCACGGCGGGGGGAGCCTACTCCTCTCGCGGGGTGGAGGGGGTTTGCCTCACCCCGGGGTTGCTAGCTCTCTCCGAGGACCTTCTTCACCACGGCCAGCACGTCTTCCGCGCGGGGCGGCTTGACGATGAAGTCCACGGCGCCGGCCTCGATGGCCTCCATCACCATGGTCTCCTGACCGAGCGCACTGCACATCACGACGAGGGCCTTGGCATCGCCCCGCAGAATCTCCCGGGTGGCGTCGATGCCATTCCGGTACGGCATCACGAGATCCATCGTGACGAGATCTGGCTTGAGTTCTTTGTACTTCTCGACTGCTTCGACGCCATTGCCAGCCTCGCCAACGACGGAGAAACCGCCGGCAGCGAAGATGTCCTTGATGATGTCGCGCATGAAGACGCTGTCATCGACGACCAGCACCCGCTTGGACATGGAAGTCACCTGACCCGCACCCTATGCGTCGCGTGAACGAGAGTCGATCTTTCTGGTCGTTCCGCTGCTACCGGTTCCGCTCCGGCTCCGAGGAAAATGAGGCGGTGACCGCTGCATCGAGGCCCTCGACATCGAGCACCGTGACCGTCAGCGGACCGACCCGGGCGAGCCCGCGCACCATGCGGGAAGCCCTCCCCTGGGGGCCCACCTTCTCGATGCTCTCGATGCCCTCGACTTCGGTGACCAGCAGCCCCAGTTCCCGGCGCACCAGCTCCAACAAGACCACTTTGCCTTTGCCCGGCGGTTGGAGGCCCAACGCCAGCAACCGGCCCAGGTCGACCACCGGCACCACCCGGCCGCGCAGGGTCATCACGCCCTTCACCGCGTCTTTGGCGTGGGGCACGCGGCTGTAACTTTCCGGCGCGTTGACCACCTCGCGCACCGCATCGAGCGGCAGCGCGTACCGATCCCGATCCAGAAAGAAGATGACGTGCCGCATGCCCGGGGGAGTGCCTTCTCTTCAGCTCCACTGACGGCGAATGTTCACCGCGTCGGCCACCAGCGCCTCGAGCTGCTCGGGCTTGAGCCTTCGGCCGTGGTGCAGCACCAGCGTGTCGCCCACCACCTCCATCATGATGTTGCGATCCGACATGCGGGAGAGCGTCTCGCGCAGCCCCACGGTCATGAACCCGCGCAGCTGGTTCTCGTCGCCGGCGGTCTGCAGCACGTAGGTCTTCGAGAACGTCGGGTCGTCATCGAAGTTGATGTCTTGCCCGCCGAAGAGCTTGCCCAACGCGTCGAACAGCTTGTTCTGCCGGCGCAGGAAGAAGTGGGGCGCGTTGCGGCCCGGCGTCTTGAGCACGCAGATGGTCTGCTGGTGCACCTGCTGATGTTTCCCCGAGCCGGTGGTGTACTGGTAGTCGCAGATGCGCACCGCGCCTGGTTCTTTCGAGCCGCGCATCAGGTTCTTGGCGGTGCGGGCGCGCCCCTGATTGAACAGCTTGAAGCCCGACAGCTCGTTGATGAGGTTGGGGGAGACGCCTTCGAAGACGTAGCCGTGGTTCTGCGCAAAGGCGGTCATCGCCTCGGTGCGCTTCTTTTCCATCAGCCAGGCCAGGTAGACGACGCCGCCGACGAGGGCCACCACTCCACCGATGGCCAGGAACGGTCCGAGTTGTTGCATGGTCGCGAAATGATGCCCGATTTACGGGGTATCGGACTGCCTTTGTGGGCGGGGGCCCCTTCTTCTCCCCAACCTCGGCAGGAATATGAATTCCGGCAGGAGGTGCGTGATGGCTCGAGTTCAGGTCGGTGATCAGGTGTTCCTCGAGGAAGGCGGGTCGGCGTTCGGCGCCGTTCGAGGCATTCAGCGGCACGGGCTCCACATCTACGTGGAGAACGCGGGTGACTTCGACATCCGGGCCGAAGCAGTCAAATCGGTGCACGACGGCAAGGTGGTCTTGCTCGAATCACGCCTGGGTCCGGCTTTACGCACCGCCATCGCGCACGCACACACCGCAGAGCGACGCTGACCTTCCCGAGGGTTCGTGAGCTAGGCTGTCCTCCATGGCGGGGGATGAAGTGCAGCAGCGTCGCCTCGAAGTGATGGCGGGTTTGAATCGGGCCGGTCTGGCAGCAGCGCGAACCGAGTCGCCAGACGGCATCTACGACTCCGTCACCGAGTCGCTGCGCGACGCGGGCTTCTTCGCCAGCATCTACGCGGTCGAAGGCGAATACGCCCGGCAAGTGCAGAGCTCGTTCGGCGACAAAGCCGTCAAGGTGGTCGAGCGCCACACGAAGATCCGGATCAAGGAGTTCAAGGCCCGGCTCGACGACGTGCCTTTCTTCGGCAAGGTGATGCAGACCGAAACGGGGCTGCTCACCGACACGGCCGACGTGCTCAGCGCCCTCTTTCCGGCGAACGCCAAGTGGCTGGCGGGGCCGGTGGCGCGCGTGCTCAAGATCCGCTGCTGCATCGGCACGGCGGTGCGCGACGAGCGCGGCCAGGTGGTGGCGCTCTTGTTCCTGCTGGGTAACGAGCTGACCCCCGAAGACGTGTCGACCGCGTCGGTGTTCGCGCAGTTGCTGGGGGTCACCCTCGGCCGGCTGCGAATGACCCGAGAGCTGGAGAAGAACGTCGAGGCGCTCGAGCAGGCGCAGATGCAGCTGGTGCACGCGCAGAAGATCGAAGCGATCGGCCGCCTCACCGGGGGCATCGCGCACGACTTCAACAACCTGCTCACCCCGGCGCTCTTCGCGGTGGGCGAGCTGCAGGGCGCGCCGATGAGCGCCGCTGATCAGCTCGAGGCCGTCGACATCATTCGGCAGACCCTGGAGCGCTGCGCTGATTTGACCCGCTCGCTGCTCGCGTTCGGCAGGCGCCAGGTGTTGGCGCGGCGCCGGGTGGTGCTCGACGACGCGCTGGCTTCGGCCTTGCGGCTGCTGCGCGCCACCTTTCAAGAGCACGTGCGCCTCGAATGGGCGCCCGGCGCGGGCGGCGCCGTGGTGGAAGCCGACGTCACCCAGCTGCACCAGGTGATGATCAACCTCGCGCTCAACGCACGCGATGCGATGCCCCAGGGCGGCCTCTTCAAGGTCACCACCCGGCTGCTGCCCGAGGGCCTGGTGGAGATCGAATGCGCTGACACCGGCGCCGGCATCTCCGCCGAGACGCTCCCCCACATCTTCGAGCCTTTCTTCACCACCAAGGGGCCGGGGCGCGGCACGGGTCTGGGCCTCTCGGTGGTCGAAGGCATCGTGCATCAACACGGCGGCAGCATCACCGTGCACTCGGTGCCGGGCGCGGGCACCACCTTCCGCATTCACCTGAGCCAGGCCCAGGCCGACCCGTCGCAGCTGACCAACCCGACGCCGCCCCCGACGGTGCGCCCGCGGGGTCAGCGGTTGTTGGTGGTGGAAGACGACCCGTTGGTGCGCCGCACGCTGGTGCGCATCCTCTCGGCGCGCGGCTACACCATCGTGGAGGCCTCCAGCCTCGGCCAGGCCCGTGAGCTGCGAGCGAGCCAAGGCCCGTTCGACCTCGTGGTCTCCGACGTGGTGCTGGGCGATGGCAATGCCACGGAAGAAATGGTCGGGCTCTTCAACCAGGGCCAGCGGGTGATGTTCGTCACCGGCCACCCGCTCGACGCGAACTGGCTGCCGGTCGAGGTGAGCAAGCTGCCGGTGCTCCAGAAACCCTTCGGCCCCGGGGAGTTGCTCGCCGTGGTCGAAGCGGCGCTGCGATGAGGTGGTACGCTCCCCGGCCGTGAACTCGTGGCGCACGTGGGTGCTCACCCTTTCGTTCTTCGCCGCGGGCTGCACGTGCGGCGCGTTCGACCCCCGCATCACCCGCTTCGCCTGCGTCACCACCGACGACTGCGGCGCAGGCTTCGTGTGCAACGGCGTCGAGTGTGTGCCGCCCAGCGATGGCGGCGTGGATGCGGGGCGGGTGGATGCGGGCGTGGATCGAGATGGTGACGGCGTGCCGCTGCCAGCCGATTGTGACGACGGCAACGCGGCCGTCTATCCCGGCAGTGTCGAGGCCTGCTCCAACGGCATCGATGACGACTGCGATCGCGCCACCGACTGTGAAGACCCCGGCTGCGACGGGCTGGCCTGCGTGGGGGGCGGCAGCTGTCTGATGGCGGTCTGCCGCGCGCAGACCGAGGTGTCGTGCACCGACGGCGTCGACAATGATCTCGACGGACAGATCGACTGCGGAGACTCCGATTGTCCCTCTGGCACCCGCTGTGATGATCAGAACCTCTGCACCACCGGTGAACGCTGCGTGAGCGACGGCGGTTGCGAGAAGCTCGCTGACCTCGCGTGCAACATGCCGCCGGGTCTCTGCTTCAACGCCGCAGGTGCGTGCATGCCCGATGCGGGCGGCTGCGTGTACGGGCCGAAGGTGGGCGGCTGTGATGACGGGCTTGCCTGCACCGTCACCGACAGCTGCGCGTCGAGTGGTTCGTGCAGCGGCATGCCGAGATCGTGCCCCGCTTCGACCAACGTCTGCCTGGGCGCAGGCACCTGCCAGGAGCCCACCGGCACCTGCCGCTACACCCCACTTGCTTCGGGCGCCTGCAATGACGGGCAGAGCTGCACCCTCAACGACACCTGCGATGGAGACGGTGGCTGCCGCGGCACGCCGGTGGTCTGCAACCCGCCCAGCCAGTGTCATCAGACCAGCGGCAGCTGCGGTCCCGGCGGTGGGTGTCAGTACACCGTGCGCGCGGGCACCTGTGATGCGGGTTCGGGCGCGGGCACCTGCAACTCGAGCTTCACCTGCGTGCCTTCGCAACGGTTCCCCTACCAGCCGAGCAACTTCACCGAAGCCGAGCTGCCCACGGCCGGGGGCGACTTCACGGTGACCTGCGCCCTGGTGATCGACACCACCACGCCCAGCGTGCTGGGCGGTTCCTGCGCGAGCCTGCCGCCTTTCACGGTGATCAACGGAGCCGCCGGCGCCGACCCCGTGGTGCTCTTCCTGGTGAACAACTTCACGGTGAGCCTGGGCGCGTCGCTCGAGATCCGGGGCGCCCGGCCGGCCCTCTTCGCGGTGCTCGGCGACGCCACCATCGGGGGGCAAATCGTCGTGAACAACGCCGCGGCGACCTCGCCCGCGTGTGGCAACGGCGGCCAGGGCTTCAAGGGGACTTCGAGCGGGCAGGGGTACGGCGGCGGTGGAGGCGCTGGTTTCGGCACCGCGGGTGGGGCGGGTGGCACCTCGGGCAATGCAGGCAGCGGGGCCGCGGGCATGCTCAACGGAACACCGACGCTCATCCCCCTGCGAGGGGGTTGCACCGGCGGTGCGGGCGGCAGCAGCGGCGGCAGCTCCGGTGGTGCGGGCGGCCAGGGTGGCGGGGCGCTGCAGATCTCAGCCGTGGGCCTGGTGAACATCAACGCCCTGGTGACGGCCTATGGCCATGGCGGTGGCGGCCCCACCCTCTCGCAAACCGCGGGCGGTGGTGGTGGCGGGAGCGGCGGCGCGCTGCTCTTCGAAGGCCAGACGGTGACCCTCGGCTCCACAGCGCGGGTGGTGGCCAATGGGGGCGGCGGGGGCGAAGGGGGTTCGTTGGGCAGCGCGAGCCCGGGCAGTGATGGCCGGCAAGACGCGCAGCCTGCAGCAGGCGGCGGTATGGGCACTCCGGGTGGTGGCAACGGCGGCTCGGGTGGTGCGGCGGGCTCGCCCCCCCTCGCGGGCTTTCCCGCGAGCACGTCGGATCGAGGCGGTGGTGGTGGCGGCGGTGCAGTGGGCGTCATTCGCATCAACGCCTCCACGAGCTGCAGCATTGCGGTGGGCAGCGTGATCAGCCCGGCAGCCACCTCGAACGGTGCGTGTCCTTGACGAGCGTCACGCTGGAGTGGGAACGGTCTGAAGTCAGCGCACCGTGACTTCGTAGCGGGCGCCCGACAGGCCTTCGGGTTTCCACACCACTTGGTACGGCTGCTGCGTCGAAGCCGACGTCACACCCTGCAGCACCCCGAGGAAGAAGGTGGGCAGGCTGTTCACGTCGTCGAAGTGCGCCACGTAGCAGTGCTCTCCGTGCGTGTTCACCGAGACGTCGAAGAAGTTGCCCACCATCTCGAGCTTGCTGGGCAAGTCGGTCATCACCTGCTGCAACGAGCGGCCGTTCGTCTGTCGCCCCTGGGCCGCGGCGAAACCGGTCAGGCGCAACGCTTCGCCCGAACGTTGGTCGGGGTGGAGCGCGGATGAGAGCAGCTGCAGCCAACCGGGGAGCAGTTCAGCGGGGTAGTCGGAAGCAGGCTGGTCGAGGTCGAGCCCCGCTCCGCGCAGGCGGATGGAGACCGGGGCGCCACGGGCAGTTGCGAACAGCCACTCCACGAACTTGCCCGACACCCTTCGTTCTTCTCGCATGGTGCCGAAGCTAACGGCTCAACCGGGGTCCGCATCCCGATCGAACACTTCTTTAAGGGAGGCCCTCACCCCCGACCCTCCTCCCGAAGGGAGAGGGGGAATGTGCTAGGCGGCACAGCGCCATGCCGTCCCGTCGTCTGCTGCTCCTGGCTGCCACCGTCCTGGGGCTGCTGTTCGCCCTCGAGGTGCTGTGCCGGGTGCAGCCCGAGGGGCTGGCGGCCGTGGCGCACCGGGTGCGGTTCAAGCTCGCCCTGCTTCACGAGAAGGGCCCGGTCGACTTCGTGGCGCTGGGCACCTCGCGCAGCAACGACGGCCTCAGCCCTTCGCTGCTCCAGCTGGGCACCGGCTTCTCAGCGGCCACCCCTTCTTCTTCTCTGCCCACGCTGGAGTTCCAGGCCGCTCACCTGGGCGCGCAGAAGCGGGTCTTCGTGGAGCTCTCCCGGCCCCAGGGCGACCCCACCGCGATGGATGCGGACAGCACGCCCGCCGCCGGCTCCTGGGCCGGAGATCCCATCGGCGAATGGTTGCACCAGCACAGCGCGCTCCTGCAGGTGCGCCGCGCCTTCGCCCTGGAGAACCTGCCGCGCGTGCTGGGCCTGCTCGCCGCCAGTTCCCTCGATGGCTCTGAATGGTTTCGTTCACGTCAGCTGGTCGAGACCTTCCGCCCGCCGTCGCCCCCGGAAGGCGTGGCCGATGACGCTGCGTGGAGGCCGCAGCGATTCGAAGTGCCGCCCGAGCCGCCGGAACTCGATGAAGACGGTGCACGCGTGTTGGTCGGCTACGAACGTGCGCTCGCATCGCTGAAGGCGCAGGGCGCCCGCGTGGTGCTGGTCGGCCCTCCGGTCGGCTCGGGCTTACGCGCTGAAGAATGTACGCCCGAGCGCAACCGGCTCCGGCACACCATCGCGCTGCGCACCGTGACGCCGCTGCTCGACTTCACCTGCGCCGAAGTGGATGACCGCTGGTTCGTCGACGGCGAACACCTCTCTTCACCCGGCCGCGCGAAGTACTCGAAGGCCCTGGGAGACGCCGCGCGTGCTCTTCCATAGCGCCACCTTCCTGGTCAGCGTCACGGTGCTGGTGGCGCTCTACTGGCTCGCGCCCTGGCACCGCGTGCGGTTGCAGCTGTTGTTCCTCTCGTCGCTCGTCTTCTACGGCTGGAGACACTGGCCTTCGGTCTTCCTGCTGCTCGGCAGCATCGCGGTCAACTACACGCTGGGCCGCCTGCTCGAGTCGCGCCGGAGCAAGGCGTTGCTCGCGTTCGGCGTGACCATCAACCTCTCGTTCCTCGCGTACTTCAAGTACGGGCGCTTCGCGGTTGATCAGCTGATCAGCCTCGGCGCGTTGGTGGGCGTGGAGCTCGAGGTGCCCAAACCCGACGCGTGGATGCCGCTGGGCATCTCGTTCTTCACCTTTCAGGTGATCGCGTACCTGGTCGACGTGTACCGGAAAGAGATCCCCGCTGAACGCAGCCTGCTGGTGTTCGCGGTCTTCAAGTCGTTCTTCGCGCAGCTCGTCGCTGGGCCCATCGTGCGCGGCAAGGAGTTCCTCCCTCAACTCCACCGGGCTGTTCCATTTGAGCTCGCGCGAATTCACCGCGGGGCGTGGCTGGTGCTCTGCGGGCTCTTCCTGAAAGTCGGAGTGGCCGACGTGCTCGGCGACTACGTCGACTACGCGTGGAAGTTCCCCGAGACGCTGGGCATCAACAACGCCTGGCTCACCATCTACGCGTACGCTGCGCAGCTGCTGGCCGACTTCTGGGGCTACTCGACGATGGCGGTGGGCCTCGCGCTCTGCTTCGGGCTCACCTTGCCGGTGAACTTCGAGAACCCGTACGGCGCGTCGTCACTGCGCGACTTCTGGACGCGCTGGCACATCACGCTGTCGGTCTGGTTGCGTGACTACCTCTACATCTCGCTCGGTGGAAACCGCGTCTCCAGGGGCCGGGCGGCGTTCAATCGCCTGGTCACCATGGCGCTGGGCGGGTTGTGGCACGGCGCCGGCTGGAACTACGTCATCTGGGGCGTGCTGCACGCCGCGTGGATGGAGCTCGAGCTGGTGACGCAGACGTTCCGCGCGCGCTGGCCGAAGTGGCTGGGCGTGGTGATCACCTTCCACGTGGTCGTCTTCTTGTGGATTCCGTTCCGTGCGCCGTCACTGGCGGCGTTGGGCACCATGCTCTCGCGACTGGTCTCCGCCCCGTGGGACATCAACACGCCCACCCAGACCGCGGTGATGACGCTGGGCTTCCTCGTGTTGCAGAAACCGCTCTTCTCGCTGGTGCGCGCGGAGCGGGCCGACACGCTGAAGCCGCTGGCGGAAGTCGCGCTCGCCGCGGCGATGGTGTGGCTGCTGCTCGCCTACGGCAGCGCCCGGCAGGACTTCATCTATTACGTGTTCTAGCGGCTGAAGCCCGCGACCCACGACCAGCCGGTGCCCGCATCGAGGCACAGCCCGCTGGCCGAGTCGGCGCCGCAGCTGCCGCCGATGATCAGCCGGTCCTCGAGCACCGCGGCGCCCACCGCGGTCTGATCACCCCGGCCACCGAACACCACCAACTCCGTCACGTCACGATTCTGGTCGAGCCGCGCGATGAAGACGTCCTGCCCGTCGGCGACGAAGGGGCTGCCGCCGTCGATGATCGAGATGTTCCCGCGACCCCACCCCACCAGCGCAAAACCACCGGCACCGAGATCGACCATGTCCACGGGGATGAGCGTGCCTCGCAGAATCGTCCGCGGTGTTCCCGGCGCCGAATTCCTCATCAGGGTCGCCAACGCGAGCTGCCCATTGACGGGCCGATAAGCGAGCGTCATCTGATCATTGATCAGTCCCAGCACCATCGGGGAGTCGACCGGTGCGTTGAAGGTGAAGCCGGAGTTCGGCCCGGGTGCACCGAAGAAGCCCACGAAACCACCGGCCGCGCCCGTGAACGAGAGGGGCAAGCCACAGCTCCCGACCACCGTGCCCACCACCACGCCCGGCCCTGCATCAGGCATGGGGAGAATGCGCTGGGGACGCATCAGGGTGGTGGTGCAGGGCACGTCGACGCCTTGATCTCCGGTCTGGGTCCCCGACGCGTAGAACGACCTCACCGCCAGGCCACCATCGAGCTCGCCGTAGGCGGCGACCGAGAGCGACGCCATGTCGGGGAACAAGTCGATCGCAGTGGTGACGAAGCCGGCGTCACGCGAGGTGAGCGGCGAGTAGGCAGGGGGTTGGTGGAGCTCGACGCGGATCGTGCCGTCGGCCAGGCCGATCGCCAATCGCTCGTCTCGTTCATACGCCGAAGTCGGCCTCGCCCCGGGGATCGTGGTCGCCTGGGTGACAGGTGCCGTGCCGTTCAGAGAAAGCAGTGTCATCAGCCCTGCATCCGCCCGGTAGCCCACGAGGGTTCCACCGGCGCCACCGCCCACGAGAAAGTGCGCTTCGTCCTGGCTGACGTCTCTCCAGTGCAAGGTCCACGGGCCGGTCTGCAGGGGCGGGTCCATACCCGCGTCGGTGCCCGCGTCGGTGCCCGCGTCGGTGCCTGCGTCGAGTCCCGCATCGACTCCGCTGTCCACGCCCCCCGCGTCGACCGTGCCCGCATCGGCCACGCCGCTGTCCACCTGATCAGGACAGCCCAGGTCATCGGGCGCAACACTGCACCGGCGCGCCCGAATGACCTCTTCGTCCGGCCACTCGATGCACGCGAGCGCAGCGCTGATCACGGCCATCACCAGGAGCTTCTTCATGGCAACACGCCTCCCACCGAGACGAACGCGCCGCCTTGCATCGGCACCACCGCGACGCGCGGTTCAGTGCCGCCCACCAGGGCCCAGGTCACGCTCGCCGCGATGCCCGCAGCGCCCACGCCCATCAACACCCAGCTGGCGGTCTCCAGGGTCTTGCCACCGGTCACCACCTGCCGCGTCTGGGCCTGCGGCACCACGCCGTCTTCCAGGCGCTGCGCGTCGAGCCGTGCACCCAGCTGCATGCCACCACCGGCCAGCAACAACCCGCCACCCACCAGCGCGGGGATCCACCGTTCGACGTGAGGCGATGCCACCTTCGTGGTGCGGCCGAACGCGCGGCCGATCTTCTCCGCCAGACGCGGTGCTTCGGCCTCCAACCAATCGCTCAGCGCGTCTTCGTTCTTGAGCCGCTCACTGGCCGAGGCGATCTCCGAGCCATCGTTGGTCCGCAACACGCGCAAGGTCACCGTGTAGCTGCTGCCCGTCTTGGCGAGCGAGCCTGAGAGCACCGCCTCCACGCCGAGCCCGCCGGCCAGCTCCGCGATGCACGAGAGGCTGTTCTCCGCACACCCCAGCAACTGCCGCTGCCGCTCGAGGCCCAGCATCTGCTCGATGTCGCGTTTGGTGGTGACCTTGAGACCGGGATCCCGCCCGAGCAGCGTGGCGAAGCGCTCCACGTAGGCCTCACCCAGCTTCGTCTCGATGCCGGACAGACTCAGGCCCGGCACCGCTATCTTCACCGGCGCAGCTTGCGCAAGGCACAGCACCATCACGGCCGTCAGCATGGGGGTGCACTCTATGCGCCCGCCCGAACGGAGGTGAGCAATGCCGAACGCGTCAGGTACCTTCGCCCGATGCCTTCACCCATTCACCTCGTCGTGCAGTACCCCAACCGCCGCGCCCTGCTCGCCAGCGCCCGCACTGAAGGAGGCGTCTTGAGCCTCTTCGTGCCCCGCAACGACGAGGTGCGCTCGGGCAGCGAGGTGACGCTCGACATCACGGTGGAGCGCACTTCGCTGCGCTTCAACCTGCGGGGTGAAGTGCGCCTGCTGCACAACGCCCCGGGTACGCGGCAGGGCATGGGCGTGAACTTCGTGGGAGAGCAAAAACGCGCGGCCGCCCAGATGGTGGCGTGTTGTGCAGGGCGGGCGCCCACCGACGGCACCGCGCTCGACTCGCGGCGGGAGGTCGACCTGCGGTGCCTGGTGAATCTTCGGGGCCAGCGGGTGAAGGCGGCCGTCAAAGACGTCTCCAGCACCGGCGCTTTCATCGGCGCCGCGGAGCTGCCCCTGGTGCGCGGCGACACCGAGCTGACCATTCAGTTGAACCCGTTCCTGGGCCTCTGGGGTGGCCGGGTGCTCAAGGCGCGCGTCATCTGGGTGGGCGAGAAGAACGGCGTGCCCGGCTTCGGGGTGCGCTTCCTCGACGCCACCGCGCAGGTGCGCGAGAGCCTCAAGAAGCTCTTCAGCTGATCAGCGTCTCGAGCACCGCGCCGGAGTGACCTGGCAGCAGGTCTTCCTGGATCCGCATGCGAACGACCTCCCCTCTGCACCTCAGGCCGGGCGAGCGAGCTGAACCAGCAACGCCAGCAGCACCACGAAGGAGAGCGCCGCGACGATGCTGATCAACACCACCCGCTTCCGGCGCTCCGTCTCATCGTCCTGGGCCGGGCGAAACGAGATGGCCACCGCAGCGAGGCGGAGCACGTCGGCCCGGCCTTCTTCAGCCACCGGGTCTTCCGGCACGAAGGCCTGGCGAATTCGATACAGCCGGCCCAGCGCTGCGAGCGCGTCGGTCTGCTGGGCCTTGCGCCGGAGCAGGCCGTGCTTCGACTCGTTGGCCCAGTCGCGCAGCAGCGCCACCCACTCCTCCCGCAGCCACCCGGGGAGCAGCACCGCGGCGTCATCGAAGCTCTCGTAGAGGATGCCGCAGTGAGGGCATGAGCTCGCCGCGCCGCGGGGGGCGATGCACTTCGGGCAGACCCCTGCCGGCACTTCGAACGGTCCTTCGTCGGCGGCCTTCGCTGCCTTCTGGGCGGCCTCGTGATGCACGGTGCGCAGCACCACCACGTTGCTGCCGCCCTCGGTCGACGCGAGCGACACCCGGGGCGGGAGCGAAGGCGCGCGCATCGATCCTCCGCTGCTGGCCTGGCTGGCGGCGGCCGGAACCTCCACCCGGCTCTCCACCGCGCAGCGGGTGCAGGTGATGATCAACGCAGCGCCGTCGACGCGGAAGACCTCGAGCTCGAGCAGCCGTTCGCACTGGGGGCAGAGCACCTTCACCGCTCCGTCTATATCTCGACCCGAGGCGCTGCGGCCATGCGCGCTGTACAGTCAGCCCCGTGAGCGCCGTTCCACCACCTGGGCTGGTTCAAGCCGATGCCTGGTTCATCGCCTGCACCAGCGCCGAGCTGGGGAGCACGCCCCGCGCGGTGACCATTCAGCACAAGCCGCTGGTGCTCTTCCGCGCGCGGGGTGGGGCGGCCACGGCGCTGCTCGATCGGTGCCCTCATCGCAACGTGCCCCTCTCGATGGGCCGGGTGCGCTCGGGCGAGCTCGAGTGCGCGTACCACGGGTGGCGTTTCGACGGCGCCGGGCAGTGTGTGGCGGTGCCGGGCCTGGTGGAGGGTGAGGTCTCACTCAAGAGCCGCTGCGCCGAGCGGTTCGCTTGCCGTGAGCTCGATGGCTTCATCTGGGTGTACGCGACCAGCGGGGTCGAGGCGCCGAAAGAAGGCCCGTTCCGTTTTCCGCACCTCGACGACCGGGCGTACACCACGGTGCGCCGTGAGTTTCGCGTCGAGGCTTCGCTGCACGCCGCGGTGGAGAACACGCTCGACGTGCCGCACACCGCCTTTCTGCACGGCGGGTTGTTCCGCACCGAAGAGAAGAAGAACGTCATCGAGGTGGTGGTGAAGCGCCACGCCCGTTCGGCCGAAGCGCACTTTCATGGCGAGCCCGCGCCCCGGGGCCTGGTGGGCTGGTTGCTCGCGCCTCGAGGGGGCGTGGTGGAACACGTCGACCGGTTCCTCCTGCCTTGCATCGCGCAGGTGGAGTACCGGCTGGGTGAGCGCAGTCACGTGGTGGCCACCACGGCCTTCACGCCGGTGTCCGACGACGCGTGCCTGGTGTTCGCGGTGGTGACCTTGCGCTTGCCGGTGCCGGGCTGGTTGGTGAAGCCGTTCGTCGCGCCGGTGGCCACGCGCATCTTCGGGCAAGACGCGGTGGTGCTCGCGCGGCAGCGTCAGCAGATCCGCTTGTTCGGCGGCGAGAAGTACACCTCGACCGAGTTGGACGTATTGGGTCCGCAGGTGACGAGGTTGCTCAAGCAGGCGGCGTCGGGTGAAGCGGGCGAGCCGCACGAGCACACCTTGAAGATGAAGACGTAGTGCCTGGGGTCGGGGTGAGGCGGCGGACAGGGCAAACCCCTTGCGCATCCCTCTCATGCAGTGTGAAGACTCACGCTTTCGGGTGGCCGCCCCAGAGGAGTTCCCCATGCTTCGCCACGTCTTGCCGCTGCTGATCAGCATCTCCCTGACTGCTTGCTTCTCCCCGGTGCCCGAGGCGGAGTGTCTGCGCGACGTCGACTGCGCCGACGCAGGCCTCTGCGTCGCGACGAGATGTGTCGCCGGGACGGCGGGTGGTGGAACCGGCGGCGGAGGCACCTCCAGTGGAGGAGGCGGAGGTGTCGGAGGCGGCGCAGGCGGCGGTCTCGGAGGCGGCACGGCCAGCGGAGGCGGAGTCGGCGGCGGCATCGGCGGTGGGCTCGGAGGCGGCATCGGAGGTGGTATTGGAGGCGGAGGTGGCAGCCTCGATGGCGGCCTCTGCGCCTGCCGGGACGGCCTGGGCAACTGCCAGGACGGCACCTCGGTCTTCGCCTGCGGCACCGGCGGCAACCAATGCCGCACGTGCACCATCGGTGAGCAGTGCGTGAACGGCGCGTGCACCATGGGCGCCTGTGGCCCGCAGTCCTGCGCCGGCTGCTGCACCAACAACTTCTGTGTCGTGCCCAACCAGCAGTCCCGTTTCTCCTGCGGCTCGCAGGGCCAGGCGTGCGCGCAGTGCCCGATGGGCCAGACGTGCCAGAACGGCATGTGCAGCACCCCGTCGTGTGACGTGACCACCTGCCCCTCGGGGTGTTGCGCCAACGGCCAGTGCCAGAGCGGCCAGTCGCGTTTCGCGTGCGGCATCGCAGGTCAGATGTGCATGCGCTGCCCGATGAACCAGAACTGCATGAGCGGCATCTGCCTGCCCGGTGGCGTCGACGGAGGCGCCCCGATGGACGGCGGCTTCCCCATGCCTGACGCAGGCATGGGAGTGCCGGTGGGCAGCGCCTGCACCACCACGCAGCAGTGCCAGCCGCCGTTCGCCGCGTTCTGCCTGCAGGAGAACCTCGGTGGTCAGCCCACCGGCTACACCGGCGGTTACTGCACCGCGACGTGCGGCGGCGGCACCTCCTGCACGGGTGGCAGCGTGTGCGTCACCGAGAGCTTTTTCGGCGCCTCGCAGAGCACCTGCCGTACGAGCTGCGCGCAGGTCGGCCAGCAGAGCACCTGCCGCACCGGCTACGTCTGCGCGCCTTCTTCCAGCTCGGTCAACCCGGGCTTCTGCCGGCCGCGCTGCACCAACAACGGAGCGCTCTCGGCCTGCGCGACCGGCCAGATGTGCAACACCACCACGGGCGTCTGCCAGTGATGCTCGTCGCTGCGCTCACGGCTGCAGTGCTGAGCGCAGCGCCCCCGCCCCCGCCTTCGCTGGCGGCTGACGATGCCGCCGAGCGGCTGAGCGCGGTGCAGACGTGGGTGAAGAAGCAGAAGAAGCCGCAGCTCTCGTCGAAAGACGCGCGCGCCATCGCCGAGTGCATCGAGCTGCCGGCGGTGAAGGAGACGGGCTGCGAGCACAAGGCGAAGTTGTGCCGCTTGCACGAGGGTGATGACGGCTCTTCAGGGACGCGCGTCGAGTCGCTTTCTCTCTTGATGGCCGGTGAAGAGCACGACGTGCAGCCGCTGCGGGTGTGGTGGAGCGCGGCGTACGAAGCGAAGGTGAGCGACTGCGATCCGCCCGAGCACCTGCTGGGTCACGAGACGGCGGAGCAGCGAGTCGAAGCGATCGCCGCGTGGAAGAAGAAGAACGTCAAAGAGTTCACCAGGTGCGTCGAGCGCCTGGAGAAGAAGGCGAAGGCCGACGCGGAAGAGCTGACCTGTGACCTGATGTTGGTGAACGCCTGCCGGAGAGAGGCGTACGTGACCTGCAAGACGCGCAATCTCCGCGAAGGGATTCAAGCGCTCGAGCAGCTGCACCGCTTCGAGTTCTGAAGCGAAACAAACAAGACCAACAAGTTCCCTCTCCGTTCGGGAGCGGGTCAGGGTGAGGGCTTAGCGTCCTCTTCTTCGAGCCAACAAAAGCATCAGCGCGAAACCGATTCCTTCGACTGATCCGCAAGAGCAACCGGTCACGGGCTCCAGAGGCTCGACGCCAGCATCGGCCGCAGAACCGCCGCCGGTCGCAGTCCCGCCACCCGTCGCGTCACCACCGCCACCCGCCGTGCCGCCGCCGCTCGCGGTCCCGCCACCGCTCGCAGTCCCGCCGCCAGCAGCAGTCCCGCCGCCAGCAGCAGTCCCGCCGCCAGTCGCCGACCCGCCGCCAGCAGCAGTCCCGCCACCAGTCGCCGACCCGCCGCCACCACCACTCGCGGAACCACCACCTCCACCATCCGGAGGCTTGCCCGTCGCACAGCTCCCCAGCGAGTGCTCCAGCGCGCCGACCGTAAACGCAGTCCCCGGCCGGGTCCGCCCGCAGAAATCATCCGTCACCGCCGCCGGCGCGGGGTTGACCACCCCGAGCCACGGCGTCACCGACCCGGTCACGCTCAAATCTCCCGCGAGCGGATCCGCATACGCCGCATCGAACGTGGCCACCGACACCCCGCTCACATTCTGAGTCCCGGTGAACGTGCCCGTATCGCGAGCGCGAATGTTCGAGGTCAGCAGGTTGCCCACCGCCTGCCCGCTCGAAGTGTCGAAGCGGAAATCGACCCCGTTGGTGCCGACGAGCGTGTTGTGCAGCACGGCCGTGTTCCGCGCGCGGTTCAAGTACACGCCGACATCGCTGCAGTTGGCGATGATGTTGTTCCTGATCACCCCGTCTTCATGTTCCACGCTGCAGGGGATGTTCACGTTGAAGCCGGGGAAACAGAACTGCGGCCCCGTTCCGCCGCCTCCGAAAGACAGCCCGATGCGCGCATCCGTCATCGCCGCGCCGCCCGAAGCGCACACCACCAGGTTGCGTTCGTACACGCCGCGCCGGCCGCCCGACTTCATGAAGCTGCCGTAGCTGACGAAGTTGCCGCCGTTCTTCGAGAAGTCGCGGATGACGTTGTCGCGCACCACGAAGTCATCGCCGGTGTCGATGTTCAGCTTGGTCACCGGGTTCGAGGTGACGCGCGGCCGCGAGTCATACAGCTCGCACGCCTCGACCAGCCCGCGGTGAGGCATGTCGTAGCCGCCGTCTCCGGCAGCCGACGCGTTGACCTTGAGCTGCGCGTTGAAGTCGACCAGCCGCAGCCGGCGCAAGACCACGTCGGTCGCCTGCCCGGTCACCTGAAAGGCGTGTTCGCAGCTCGAGTCATTCGCGCACACGCCGCGCATGGCGAAGTCTTCGAAGCGCCAGAACGGAGCGCTCACGCCGATCGCGATGACGGTGTTCGAGGTCAACGTCGCGCCGAAGCGGTTCTCTGCCCGCACCACGATGGGCATCGCCGCGGTGCCGGGCCGGCTGCACGAGAGCTTCGAGGTGATGGCGTACGTGCCATCGGCCAGGATGATCACGTCACCGGGCACCGCAGCGCCGACGGCCGCGCGCAGCTCAGGCTCGGTGGTGACGCGCACGTCACGCGCGAAGACGGACAGCGGCAACAGACTCATCAGCAGCACCAGACGCTTCACTTCGACCACCCTTCGGGAACCTTCGGTGAAAAGACATCCTGAGGGAGCGCCGGGTTGAGCTCGATGCCGCTCACTTCGGTGGTGCCCAGCACGTTCTGACCCAGACGCTCTACCAGCTTCGTCGGCACACACAGCGCGAGCGCCTCGTCACACTGCTCGCGCTCCATGCGCAACACGCGCTCCTGGCCTTCGGCGAGGGTGCGCTTCTCCAGAAAATCCCCCGCGGGGAGCCGCAGCACGTACGTCACCGTCACGCCTTCCCCCGGCTTCACCGTGAGCTCGACCCCGCGGGGCACCTGCTTGGCCTGCACGCCCGTCTGCGGCAGGAGCGGCGAACGATACCCCTCGGGCACGAAGGGCATGAACTGCGAGGCGAGGAAGAACGCGCGATCGGCGGCCGGCAGGTCGAGGCTGACCACCTCGTACTTCTTCTGCGCCGCGATGAGCCGCACCAGCTGCGTGCCGTCGAAGGCCAGCTCGAAGTCTTGCGGCACCGTCATGTGCCCGCGGCTCTTGTTGGGGCTGCGAAAGGCGACCTCGTGATGCGCCCGGTTCTCGCCTTCGGTGGAGTCGACCACCAGCTTGAACGAGGTGAGCCGTTTCTCCCGCTCGGCCAGCGCCCGTTTCGCTTCACCCACCAGCGAAGGCGGCGGCGGTGCTTCGGCGGGTTTGGGGCAGCCGCACACCAGCATTGAGAGCAGCGCGAGCTTCTTCACGAGCAGACCTCCTGAAACGAAACAGGCCCGCCCCGTTGCCGGAGCGAGCCTGACCTGAGCCGGACGGCTCGACTTACTTGACCGCGATGCCCGTGGCGCTCGAGCTGGTGAAGCCGGTGATGAAACCAGCCAGCGCGAAGATGCCGTGGCGCGGGGTGGTGGAGGCGCTCTTCAGGTCGACCTTCGACGCGCCCATGGCCTTGGCCTCTCCGACGAGCAGCTTGTTGACGACCTGATCGAGGTCGGAGCTGACGATGTCGACGATGTGGAAGATCAACGTCCAACCCAGCGAGGTGGCCTGGATGATGGCGACGGCCTCGCCCCCGGTGGCGGTCACTTCATTGCTGGCGACGGTGGCGGACTCGACAGAGGTGCAACCCGACACGGCAGCGGCCAGGACGACAGCCAGAAAACCCTTCTTCATTTCGGTACTCCTTGGGGTTGAGGTGATGCGGCGCGGGGAGCATAGGTAGCAAGTCGGTCGAGTCAATCTCCGAATCCGCCCGCGTTTCCCCGAGGTGCCATGCCGTCGACGACCGTCCCGATGAACAAGCCGCTGCACGCGGGGCTGTTTCTGGCGACCTGCGTGTCGACCTTCTCGATGTTCTACGTCGGCTTCGACGGCGGGGTGATCGGCTCGACGGAGGACAAGGTGTGGGGCAGCGCCTTCTACTCGGGCGTGGTGATGCTGATTCTGCTCAGCCACGAGCTGGGCCACTACTTCATGGCGCGGGCGCACGGCGTCGACGCGAGCCTGCCGTACTTCATCCCCGTGCCGCTGGGCTTCGGCACCCTGGGCGCGGTGATTCGCCTGCGGGGAAAGATTCCCAACCGCAACGCGCTGGTGGACATCGGGGCCGCGGGGCCGCTGGCGGGGTTGCTCATCGCCGTGCCGATGTTGTTCGTGGGCGTGTGGCTCTCGCACGTGGCGAAGACGCCGGTGGATTCCAGCGCGGGCCTGCCGCCGTCGCTCTCGCTCATCAACCTCGCGTCGATGGGCGGGCTGTACATCAAGCACCTGATCCATGACACGCCGATGCCCGAGCTGCCGCAGCTGCAGATCTTCGGCGACAACCTGCTCTCGCTCTTCGCGGTGCGGGTGATTCACGGTGCGTTGCCGCCGGGCAGCGATGTGATGGCGCACCCGGTGTTCATCGCGGCGTGGTTCGGGTTGGTGGTGACCATGCTCAACCTGCTGCCCGTCGGTCAGCTCGACGGAGGCCACCTCACCCACGCCTGGTATGGCGAGAAGGCCGAGGCGCTGGGCGCGCGCATCGCGGGTGCAGCGTTGTTGATGGCGTTGTTCTTCAGCGCGTCGTGGTTGATCTGGTTCGTGCTGATCACCCGGGTCATCGGCGTCGGTCACCCACCGGTCGCAGACCCGGGTGTTCCGTTGAGCCGGGGGCGCAAGGTGGTGGTGATGATCTCGTGGATCATGACGGGGCTCACCTTCATGCCGATTCCCATGTCGGTGGCCTGACCCGAGGGAGCAGCCCCCCCAACGTTTCCAACTCACCTCACCTCTTCAAGAAGGCAGGCCGCAATTCCGCGCCCGTTATCTCCCCTGAGTCGACGGGGAGGCCGGTCATGGGGTCGCGAATACGAGAAGCGTTGTGGGGCGTCTTTTTGGTGACGTCGGCGTGCACCGAGCCGCGAGCAGTGCTCACGGAAGGTTTGACCAGCTCCTGCGCGCTCGCGACCGGCATCTACGTGAGCGAAGCCACCTTGCGTTCGAAGTCGGGTGATTGTCCGCGGGCGAAAGCCCACACGCGCGATCGTTTCGAGTTCGACGACCAGGGCTTCGTCTCGCCCGCGGCCGTGTTCATTCCCTGCAGCACCGAGCAGGCCGGCTGCACGGTCACCGTCACCTGCCAGGTGCTCGATCAGGAGATGGTGTTCGAAGGCGAGCTGCTCGACGACGCCACTCGCCTGGTGGGCGTGGCCACCTTCAGCGGTGAAGGCGCCTGCACCAGCGTCATCTACGACGTGGCGGCCGCGAGGCCGTGACCTTCACAGCGTGATGCCGATGCCCGCCACCGGCCCGTTGATGCCGGGGCTCACGCTGAACAGCGTGCCCAGGGTGCCCCCCGAGGTCGCGTCGACCACCTGCACGCGCCAGCCGAGGTGCGCTTCGAAGACCGACCACTGAATGACGAAAGCAGCGCGCAGCTCGAGCGAGCGGAACGGGAAGAGCGTCACCATGAACGCGGCGTCGATGCCGATGCGGCTCCACATCGAACGCAGGGTGGTGCCGATCACCGGGCCGAGCGCGGTGGTGCCCCCACGCATCATGATGTCCAGCCCGCCCAGCGCGCGCAGGGTCAGCTCGTCACTCGAGAAGAAGGCGTAGCCGCCCATCAGGTTGAACTGGTGCACCTGGATGCCGGTGGTGCTGAAGAAGTTGCTGTAGCCGAGCAGGAGCCCGATGCGGGTGATGTCGATCTCCGCGCGCACGTTGGCCACCAGGCCGCCGGTGTCGCTGGCGATGCCGAACGCGCCCGAGAGCAGGCCCACGAAGTGTTTGGTGCGCGAGGAGTACATCGCGTCGGTGTTCGTGGTCTCCGTCGGCGGCTGAACCGGGCGCTGAGCGGGTGGCTGCTGTTGCGGGGGCTGCTGGTACTGCGGCTGTTGCTGCTGGGGGTACTGCTGCTGGGGGTACTGCTGCTGCGGGTACGGCTGCTGGTACTGCGGCTGTTGCTGCTGCGGGTATTGCTGCTGCGGGTACGGCTGTTGTTGCGGATATTGGGGCTGTTGGGGGTACTGCGGCTGGCCCGGGTAGGGCGCCGGCTGCAGGGGCGCGTTGGGATCCACCGGGGCCTGATCAACCGGCACCATCGGCGGCGGCGTGGGCTCGTCAGACTGCGCGAACGCGGGGGCGCTCAGCGCGGCAACCATCACTGCGAGCAGGCGGAAAAACATGGCCTGCTGACGGATCAGTTCGGGGTTCATTCAATCGCCGAGCATAGCCCCCTCTCCCCGCGGGGGAGAGGGTGGGGGACAGGGCTGGCCACTCCTTCGACTCACACGCGCATGGGCATGACGACGGCGGTGTACGCCTTGTCACCAGGCGCGTGCAGCACGCCGGGGCTGTGTTCGTCGCCCAGCTCGAGGGTGACCTCGTCGGTCTCCAGCGCGCTGAGCACGTCGAGGATGTAGCGGGCGTTGAAGCCGATGGTGAGCGACGGGCCACGGTAGGCGACCTCGAGATCGTCCTTCGCTTCGCCGAGCTCGGGGTTGTTCGCGGTGATGCGCAGCAGGTTCTCCGACAACGAGAGCTTCACCGCGCTCGACTTGTCGGCCGACAGCAGCGAGATGCGCTTGAGCGCGTCGAAGAAGGCGGTGCGCTTGACCATCACCTGCTTCTCGCCCTCCTTGGGGATCACCCGCTGGTACTCGGGGAACTGCCCGTCGATGAGGCGCATCACCATCGAGAGGCCCGGCTTCTTGAACAACGCGGAGTTCTCCGCAAACCCCAGCTGGCACTGCGCGTCGGGCGCCTCGTCGAGCAGGCGCTTCAACTCGAACAGGCCCTTGCGCGGAATGATCACCCCGGCCTTGAGCTTGAAGTCGCCCGACATCTCGCGCTCGACCAGGGCGAGGCGGTGACCATCGGTGGCCACCATGCGCACCCGGTTGCCTTCCCGCGGCTCGAAGAAGACGCCGTTGAGGATGTAGCGGGTCTCGTCGTTCGAGATGGCGTACTGGGACTTCTTGATCATCTCGAGCAGCGTGCTGCCGGTGAGGTTGACCAGGTGGGTGGCGTCTTCTTTGGGGAGCTTGGGGAACTCCTCGGGGGCCATGCCCACGATCTTGTAGTGCGCCGCGCCGGAGGTGATCTCCGCGTAGTTGTTGGGCAGCTTCTTGATGGTCAGGTGCGCGTCGGGGATCAGGCTGACGATGTCGAAGAGCGTCTTGGCCGACACGGTGATCGCCCCGGGCTTGCTGACCTCGGCCGGGTGATCGCTGACGATGCCGATGTCCAGGTCGAAGGCCGTCACGGTGACGCCCGTCTTCGTGGCGTTGACCAGCACGTTCGAGAGGATGGGCATGGTCGCCTTCCGCTCGACGATGCCCTGCGCACGGTGAAGCGCCTTCTTCAACTCGTCGGCCGCGATCCGGAATTCCATAGTCGTCGGGTGTAACCCGGCCCGGAAACGTGTTCAACCAATGTAAATTACGGGTTTTCCGGGCAGATTCCGCGGCCATGAGCACCTCGATCCCTTCCTGGCCGCGGCCCGGTTTTCAGCCCGGCGGGCAGCCCAACGCGTTCCAGCTCTTCTGCTTTTCCACAGGTCCCCTCAAGAGCGACGTGCCGATGTCTGCGGGGCGTTTCGGCCTGCCTTCCCCCGAAGCGATGCAGCAGGTCGAGGTGCGTGAGTTGACCCGCGAGATGGACTCCGCCTGGTTCGACGGCTTCCGCTCGGGCTCGTTGCGCGCGATCGCCACCCAGGCGCTGGGCGACGTGTCGGCGCTCGACTCGGCCACCCAGTTGACCGCGGTGTTGATCAGCCGCGCTGATGCACCCGACCTTTCTCATCTGCAGGCCGGGTGGGCGGTGGCGCAGTGGCTGGTGGCGCGTGGGGTGACCGTCATTCTCGATGCGCAGACCAACCGCTTCTGGAAAGGCGCCGAGGTGGCCGACTGGCCGGCGACCCGGCCCTTCGCGCTCTCCTCCGACGTGAACATCGTGGTGGAGGCCGAGCCCACCGCACCCAGCGCCACCATTCACACCCGCGGCATGCAGAAGTTCGGGCGGCCCGACCTGGTGGTGCGCGACGTGCCCGGCGAACAGTGGGACGCCGTGGCGGGCCTGGTGCGTGCGCTCGCCGGCCAGCTGGCCAACGGCGTGGTGTTGCGTGCGGGCGACCGCGTGAACATCGACGGCAAGTCGCTCACGCTGTCTTCCTTCAAGCCCACGCCGGAGACCGATCTCCACCTCAACAACGAAGCCCTCCTGGTCACGCTGTAACTCCCTCTCCCGTCGGGACCGGGTCGGGGTGAGGGCCGAACCAGGCTGATCAGCTCCGCTCGAATCGGGAGTTCAGCTGCGCATCGGTCTCGATGAGAGTCGAAGGCGAGGTGCGCATCGTCTCGCGCGGCGTGCGGCAGTTCGTGCTGGGCGTGACGTGGTCGCTGGGCGACACCGTCACATGAGGATCAAGTTGCGCGGCTGAATCGGCGGGGGTGGCGTCTCTCCGAGCAACTCGCGGAGATCGATCTCGATGGTGCGTGAGAGCGCGGTGATGGGAATGTCGTTGGGCCCGCCGCAGAACGGGTTCTCCGAGGCCTCTCCGATCTTGTCGATCATGAAGAAGATCCACGAGACGGTCGCCGCCAGTGGAATGCAGAGCCACGCATAGGCGCTGCCCATCTTCTCGAGCTCCGGCAGGAGCGCGAAGGGCAGCGAGACCGACAGCAACCAGATGAAGTACGTGTTGAGCGTCGAGAACTGCCGCGGGTAGGGGAAGTTCTTGATCCGCTCGGCGCGGCCCTGCGCGTCGTAGAGGCCCGCGATGGATTTTTGCAACTCGACGAAGCGCAGCTCGGTCGTCTCGCCGCGCGCCGAGAGTTCCTGCAAGGCGCGCGATTGTGCCGCGAGCAGGTGGGTCGCGCGGTTCTTCGTGGTGAGGAGCTTCTGCAGTTCGCCCTCATCGATGAGACCCTTCAGCTCAGCAGGAAGCTCGGTCTTCCATTCAGCGACGTCGTAGAAGGTCGTGTAGTTCGCGTCGGCCGGGTTGACCCGAACGCGTTCCCAGTTGCGCGACTCGCGCAGTTGAAACCGCATCGCCGTCAGCCAGGCGAGGTGACGGTAGACGAGCGCACGCTTCACCTCGGGCGGTGAAGTGACGAGGTCGAGCACCTGCACGGCCCAGGTGCGGCTCAAGTTGACGATCGAGCCGTAGATTTGCCGCGCTTCCCACAAGCGCCCGTAGGCGGCGTTGTTCTTGAAGCCCGTCACGAACGCGACGGCCGTGCCGACCAGCGCGACGGGCTGCCAGGGCAGCGCGAGCCACTTGTGCCCGAAGAACGCCCACGCCAGCGTGGGAATGGCTGCGGCGACGACGAAGACGGTCGTCTCGCGCAGGGTCCAGAAGAAGACTTCTTTGACGGTGTAGAAACGGCCGACGTGCATTCGGCGCACGCTAACCAAGCCGCGCTCGGATCGCCCAACCGTTGTTCCTGGTCGAGGGAACAGGCCGAATCGCCCTCACGAATCGCGGGGCTCTTTGCTGATCAGGCTCCTGCTCGACCCGCGCTCCCGGTTGTGACGAGCTTCGCGCACGGGCCCGCGAGGCCCTTCAGTCGAACTGAAAGGTGACCGTGATGAACGGCCGCTGAGTCGCGATGGGCGACCCGTGCGAGGCGAAGGTGCAGAGGTCGAGCATGCTGTCACCGTCGCTCTCGAGGTTGACGCGCAGCATGTACTGCGCCCGGAACGAGCGGGCGACGCGCTCGTTCCATTGGGTGGTGAAGGTAGGGGTGATGCTGCTGGTCTTCGTCACCCCGCTCGCCGTGCTCGAGGGCAGCGTGAACGAGGTGGCCCCCGTCGCGGTGATGGAGCAATCGCTGGCGTCGACCGCTGCCCCATAGTTGACCGAGAACGCCACCGCCTGGCGGGCCATGAAGGTGGTGATGTTGGCAGCGTAGGGGGTGCCGGCGCAGGACTCCTGGTAGACCGAGAGCACGGCGCGGTCGATCGCCAGGCGGGGGTACGCCGTCGCGTCGTCGAGCGGCCGCAGGTCGAAGCTGAGGAACCCCCGGTAGCTGAGGTTCGACGTCGTGTCTCCGACCGTCACGGCGCCGCCTCCCTGGGAAACCTGGGTCACCGTGGTGCACAGCGCGTTGGCGGCCAGCGCACCCGGCAGCGCCATGGGGCTGGTGATGGTGCAGTTCTGGTCGGTGCCGCAGGCGTAGAGCGCGCGTGACGCCTGGCGCCGCACGCGGAAGAAGCGGCTGCCCGCGGAGGCCGTGGCCAGCGGGTTGCCCGCGAGGTCGGTCGCCGTCGCGGCCAGAGAGAACGCGAAGAGGGTGCCGAAGGGCAGCACGAAGCCGGCGTCGAAGGTGTAGGTCAGCTCGGTGCCGCTGGCGTCCCACGTGAAAGCGCCATTCGTGGCGGTGGGCGCGGTGAGGGCGAAGGCCGCCTGGGTGCTCGCCTTGTCCATCACCTCGCTGAAGCGCACCGTGATGCTGCGGGTGGTCTGCGGCACGCCGATGGTGCCCGGGCTCGCAGCGCCCGCAGTGGTCGAAGGCGTGGTCGAGACGATGGTCGGCAGGGCGGTGTCAGCACCCGTGCCCGTGGTGAAGGTGAAGACGTAGCTGGTGGCGACCGTGTTGCCGACCTTGTCTGCGGCGCCGGTGCCGACGGTGACGGTGAAGAGGGTCGAGGGTGTCAGCGGCGCGCTCGGCGTACAGGTGAGGATGGAGTCGGACGCCTGCCAGCTGAAGGCGCAGGTGACGCCGCCCGAGACGGTGACGGCTGCCTCGGTGGCGGTGAGGTTCATCGGCTCAGAGAACACCAGGGCCAACTTGGCGTTGGTGGGCACGGCGGTCATCGAGGCGCCCGGGGTCGTCGACTGGACGAAGGGCCGCACGGTGTCGGGCGCGCTCGAGGTGGTGAAGCTGAAGCTGGTGGGCGTCAGCGGGTTGCCGCGCAGGTCGGCTCCCTCGACGGTGACGGTGTACGAGGTCGACGGGGCCCAGTCAGCGGCAGGCGTGGGGTAGCTCACCAGCGCAGCTCCATTGCCGAACGAGGCCGTGCCCAGCGCGACGGGCGGCGTGGTGCCCACGATGAGGGCCGCGGGGTCCATCGGCTCGCTGAAGGACAGCGTCAGGCGCGTGTTGGTCGGCACACCCGTCGCGGCGTTGGCGGGCGAGGTGGTGGTGAGGGTCGGCGGCGTGGTGTCGCTGGGGCCGCTGGTGGTGAAGGTGAAGACGTGCGCGGGGCTCACCGCATTGCCGGCGAGGTCGGTGCCGGCGACGGTGATGGTGTACGTGGTGTTGACCGTCCACGCCGTGGCAGGCGCGAACGAGACGCTGGCGTCGTTGTTGGTGAAGACGGGCGCGCCGAAGGTCACCGCCGGTGAGGCGACCACCGTGAGGGTGCTGCGCTGCATGGCCTCACTGAACTGCAGCACCAGGGGCGTGGTGTCGGCGATCTGCGTCGCGCCGTCGGTGGGCAGCGTGGCGTCGACGGTGGGCGGCGTGGTGTCGGGCGCGGCGGCCGTGGTGAAGCTGAAGACCAGGCTCGACATCGCGTTCCCCACGACGTCGGTGCCCGTCACCGTCACCGAGAAGACGGTGCCCCGTGGCAGCGCCTGCGGCGGATTGAACTGCACCTCGGTGCCGGCGGTATTCCACGTCGGGTTGCCCAGTGACACTTGCGGGCTGGCGACCACCCCGAGGCTGGCGGCGTTCATCGGTTCATCGAAGCGGACGACCACCGGCGTTGAGGCCGAGACGTCTGACGCGCCGTCGGAGGGTGTGGTGCCGAGAACGGTGGGTCGGGTGGTGTCGTTCACCATCGCGCCACCGCCTCCTCCGCTCGACCCGCCGCCCGCCCCACCGTCCGCAGCAGGGGTGGCTTCGCAACCGACCATCCAGACCCACAGCACCAGCATTCCCACGCGCATCGACATGTCGTTGCTCCTTGCCACCCTTCTCGGAAAAGCCGCGCGGAACCGGACACGCACCGCACCCCAGCACCGACACCTTCGCGTCGGGCACGGCGGCGCGCAGCTCGGCCACGGCCACCTCCCCCGCGCGATGTCGCGACAACCGAGGAGCACCGTGTGGCCGGCGCGCGCCAAGTCAGGCCAGACGTAAACCAATGAAATGTTAACGGAAATTGGCCGTGAGCCCGAACGGGAGACACAGCTCCGCGCTCGCCCGCGCCAACCGCGCCCCTGTCTCATCGCCAGCGAGGGTTCCCTCTGTATCGAGGAAGCGGAACACCGCATGGGCAAACGGGAGCTGCTTCTTCGTGAGCCGCAACCACGTGCCGAGGTAGCGCATCAACCTCAGCACCACATGGTGCGGCCACCCGCGCTCGCCCGGCTCACTCAACGCGACCGCCTGCGAATAGCACCCGCGAATCGCGACGAACTCGCGCCACACCTCCGTCATCGGAGGCGCCGTGCCCTCGGAGCATCGATCCGTCAGTCGGTCGATGCGCGTGTACATGGTGTCGAGCAGCTGCTCCCGGCGAGCAGAAGCCACGCCGCTCAGGAGAGGCTCATCGACGTGCGCCTTCAACGCAGCACCGAGCGAGATATCGAACACCTCGCGCAAATCACCCAACGCTTCATCGGGAGAGCCACCACCAATCAACGTGGCCCGCTCCATCAACCGGTCGCGGAGCTTCGGTGACTTCAGCAACGCACCCACTGCCTTCGCCGTCTCGCTGAGCCTGGCCGGCGTCAACTCGAGCAACTGCCACAGCATGGAAGCGATCGGCTCCGCCAGCTCGGGACGCGGACGCACCGGCTCCACCGCCTTCACGCTGAACGCCTCGGAGAAGCGCCTCGCATCCAGGGGCAGTTGGTACCAATCGTCACTCGCCAGATTCGGCGCCGCACCGTCGAGCGCACGCCCCGCCAGGTGCGCGAACAGCCGCAGCGTCGGCGTCTCGAGTGTCGCGGGAAGCAACGAACGAACCCGCGCCCAATCACCTTCAGCAGCGGCATCCGTCACCAGCCAACCCTGCGCGTACTCCCGCGTGCCCTCCGTGAGCGCACGTTGATCGAGCCACGCCATGCTCTCCATCAACTCGCGCGCATGCGTGCGTTCGCCGCGCGCTGAGGCGAGCAGTGCCATCGCCGCGATGGTCGAGCCCTGCAGCACGTCCTTCGTCTGCTCGAGCCGATGCTGGAGCTCGCTGATCAACCGCGCGGGCACCACGCCATCCCGGGTGAGCGCACGTGCCTCAGCGAAGAGATGGGCGACCGACACGCTTCAGGGCTTCAGAACGCGCGTGCTGCGCGCAGGCACCAGCACGTTGGGCCCCGACACCGAGCTCTGATTGAGCAGGTCCTGCATCGACTGCGCAGGCAACCCGCTCACGGTCTGATCCGAGTCGCCGCGATTGATCGCGATGTAGAGCGTCTCCGTGCCGTCACTCATCGAGTACGCGTACGTGTCGACCGTCGCCGAGAGGTTCGTGCGTTTGCCGCGGCGAAGCGCCGAGTGGCTCTTTCGCAGCTGACCCAACGCCGCCACGCGGGAACGCAGCCACTGCTGATCAGCCGACAGGTTGTTCCACTGCATGAAGCGCCGGTTGTCGGGGTCGCCTGCGCCGGGCAGGCCGATCTCGTCGCCGTAGTAAATCAACGGCACACCGGGGCTGGTCATCAGGAACGCGAACGCATTCGCCAGCCGCTCGAACGGCCGGCGGTAGTTCGGCAGCGTGGGCTGATTGTTGAACGCCCGGTCTTTGCCATCGGCGTAGGGGTCGCCCCACATCGGGGTGTCTTCGGCCATGTGAATGACGCGGCCGAGATCGTGATTGCCGATCCACGGGCTCATCAGCGAGTTCGGCCCGTAGAACGAGTCGTTGCTCGCCACGAGATCTCGCAGCGCGGTCATCGGCGTCTGGCGCATCACCACCGACTGCAGCAACGAGAGGCGCAACGGAAAGTCGAACTGCCCATCGAGCTTCGTCGCGGGGTCCACGAAGGACTTGAGGTAGTCGCGGTTGCCGAAGTCGTAGGTCTCGCCCACGAAGTACATGCGTGGGCGCGGCGTGCGCGTGGCAGCGAGCTTCTCCACCTCGGTGCGCAGCTGCAGCAACCACGAGTCGTCGACGTGCTTGATGGCGTCGAGGCGGAAGCCGTCGGCCTTCGTCTCCTCGAGAATGCGCACCGCCTGGGCGACCGTGTAATCGCGCGCGGCCTGCACGGTGTAGTTCCAGTGCGGCAGGTAGTCGGTGAACCAGCAGCGCTGACCATCGGTGTTCCAGTCGCAGCCGCCGCCGCACACGCACTGGCCTTTGAAGTCGAGCGACCAGAACCACTCGGGGTGTCGCGCGTAGAGGGTCGACTGCGAGTGCACGTGCACCATCGCGAAGTCGAACAGCACCTGAATGCCCTTCGCGTGCGCGGCGGTGACCAGGTCGATGAGGTCTTGTTTGCTCCCGAAACACGACTCGTATTGCTCGAGCTCGATGGGCCAGTACCCGTGAAAGGCGGAGTACATGCCGTTGGTGCCCGCGCCCGCGACCGTGGCGTTCTTCACCGGCACCGTGAGCCAGAGCGTGTTGACCCCGAGCTCATCGAAGAACCCGGCGTTCAGCTTCTGGGTGACGCCCTTCCAGTCGCCGCCCTGGTACTGGCCTGCCGGCATCGCACCCGGCACGGTGCAGTTGTTCGTGGTGTCAGCATCGAAGAAACGATCGACGAACACGAAGGCCATCACCGAGTCGCGCCAGTCGAACGCGCCGACTTCAGGTGCGGCAGCAGGGCAGGTGAAGACCTCGCAGGTGACGTTCTCGCGCAGGCTGTTGCCCGCAGCCGAAGTCTTCGGGTTCGCCGGGTCGTTCACCCAGAGCGTGTTGTTGATCAAGAACTTGTACTGCACGTCGCTGCCGAAGCCGACGGGCGCCCGGGCGACCCAGTCGGTGCCTTCCTTGCGCATGGGAACGCCGATGGTCCACCCGTCAGGCCTGAAGTCACCGCGCAGGTGCACCGATTGTTCGTCGAGCGCGCGGAAGCGGAACTCGGTCTCGCAGCGGCGGTAGGGCTCCTGGCAGTGGGTCGGACCACCGGCATCGGGGGACCCTGCGTCGGTGCCACCATCGGCTGAAGGCAACGGGGGGCTGCAGGCCGCAAGCAAGAGGGCCATCGTGAAATGGAGACGCATGACGGGCGGCAGCAGACCACGTTTTGGGTGGGTGTGCGGAGCCCTCGGGGGTCGGGGTTGACCGCTGGGCTGCAGCACAAGCCGTCGGGATCAGAACGCTCAACACGGCGCTGATCATGCAGTGGCCTGCCGCGAGATGACTCTGACTCCGAAGTCCACCTGGGGCGTGTCGGCGCTGGCCGGCCTCACGCTGGCTGGTGGTTTGTTGCTCACAGGCGCCATGGCCGCCTCCGCCCGCACCCGCGTCTACGACCAGGCCCGTGCTCGTTTTCAGCGCTCCAATGACTTGCTCGCGATGGAGCTGAAACGCCGGCTCATGCTCCCCGGGTATGGGCTCAAGGGTGCCAGGGCCGCTTTCGCCGCCAGCCCCGAGATGGGGCGCGCCGGCTTTCAGGCCTACGTGGCTGCGCGTGACCTCGATACCGAGTTCCCCGGGCTGCAGGGGTTCGGGGTCATCGAGCGCGTCGAGCGCAGCCAACTCGAGGTCTTCCTCAATCACCAACGCACGCAGGGCGCGCCTTCGTTCGAGGTGCGGGAAGACGGCGGTGGGCCCGACCTGTACGTGGTCACCACGATCGAACCGTTGGCGAACAATCGGGCCGCGTGGGGCCTCGACCTGGCCGCCGCTCCGCTCAGCCGCGCCGCCATCGAGCACGCGGTCGACACCGGCCTCGTCACGCTCTCAGCCTCCAACGGGCTGGAGCGTGGTGGCTCGAGCGAACCGTCACGGCTGCTCCTCGCCGTCTACCGTCCTGGCCCTGTCTCGACGGTGGCGGAGCGGCGCGCGGCCCTCATCGCGCTCGTCTTCGCATCCTTCGACCCCGCGCAGCTCCTTCAAGGCACGAGCGTGGCCAGCGATGGAATGATCGACTTCGACGTGTACACCAGCGCGCGCGGCGCGCCCGAAGATCTCCTGCCCGACCCCGATGGGCACCTCACCCATTCGCTCGAGTCGGGCGGGGGGCGGCGCTTCGTGTCGGAGCAGCAGCTCGAGCTCGATGGTCGCGTGCTCCTGCTGCGCACCCGCTCCACGCAGCCCTTCGATGCCACCATCGACCTCAGCATCGCCGTCACCCGGTTGGTCGCAGGGACCGCCTTGAGCCTGCTCGCGGCCACCGTGGTGTGGCTGCTCGGCCGGGGGCGCGCGCGCGCTCTCCAACTCGCGACGAAGATGACCCGAGAGGCCGAGGAGGCCCGGCAGCAGGCCGAGCTGGCCCAACGAGAACAGCGCGCGATGGACCTGCTCATTCGTGAGCAGTTCATCGTCAGCGTCGCCGGGCCCGACGGCCGCATCATCGGCGCCAACGACGCCATGTGCGCCATCAGCGGCTTCACCCGCGAGGAGCTCTACGGCAAGGACCACCGGGTGCTGGGCTCGGGCACGCACACCCGCGACTTCTGGCGCGAGGTCTGGAAGACCGTGGCCAGCGGCCGGCCCTGGCGCGGCGAAATCTGCAACCGGGCCAAGAACGGTACGTTGTACTGGGTCGATGCGTTGATCGCGCCCTTCTTCATGGCCGACGGCCGGGTCGCGAAGTACGTCTCCATTCGCACCGACATCACCGAGCGCAAGGCCACCGAAGCGCAGCTGGAGCGGCAGTCGGGCCTCGCGGTGGTGATGGCCGCGCAGGCCGAAGAAGCCAACATGGCCAAGAGCTCATTCCTCGCCAACATGAGCCACGAGATCAGAACGCCCATGAACGGCGTGCTCGGCATGACCGAGCTGTTGCTGGGCATGGGCCTGAACCCGGAGCAGGACCACGCCGCCCGCACGGTCTATCGCTCGGCAGAGGCCCTGCTGGTGATCCTCAACGACATCCTCGACTTCTCGAAGATCGAGGCCGGCCGTCTGGAGTTCGAGCGCATCAGCTTCGACGTTCGGCAGCTGCTCGAGGACTGCATGGAGCTCTTCCGCGGAAAGGTCGCCGGCCGTCCCGTGGAGTTGGAGGTGCACATCACCGAGGGCGCGCCTGCGTTCGTCTGGGGCGATCCGTCGCGGCTGCGGCAGGTGATCACCAACCTCGTCAGCAACGCCGTGAAGTTCACCGCGGCCGGGCACGTGTGGCTCGAGCTCCATCGAGTCGAAGGCCGGCTGGTGATTCGCGTGGTGGACACCGGGCCCGGCATCCCCCTCGCGCGGCAGTCGGCGCTCTTCCAGCCGTTCATCCAGTCCGACGTCTCCACCTCGCGTCGCCACGGCGGTACGGGCCTGGGCCTGGCGATCTCCCGTCGCCTCGCCGAAGGCATGGGAGGCCAGGTCACCCTGCACAGCGTGGTGGGCGAAGGCACCCGGTTCGAAGTCGACCTTCCACTCGATGAAGACCTGACGGTCCCGCTGAGCTCCACGCGGCAGCCGCGGTTGCCCCCTCGCAGCGAGGTGTCGCGCCCGCGGCTGGTGGCCTTGCCGTCTCCGCCGCCCTCGTCCGATCAGCCGCGGCTCAGGGTGCTGCTGGCCGAAGACAACGCGGTCAACCAGCACATCGCGCGCGCGATGCTCGAAAAGAGGGGCTGTGAGGTGGTGGTGGTGAACGACGGCAGCGAAGCAGTCACCGCGTTCCTGAAGGAGCGCTGGGACGTCATCTTCATGGACTGCCAGATGCCCGAGCTCGATGGTTACGAAGCGACCGAGCGCATTCGCGCGCACGAGTCGGCCCGCGGCCTTTCACGCACCCCGGTGATCGCCATGACCGCCAACGTGATGCCCGAAGATCGCGCCCGGTGTCTGGCCGCCGGCATGGATGATCATCTGCCCAAGCCGACCCGCGCGGCGGAGCTGGCGCAGATGCTCTCGGCCTGGGCCCCGATCCGCGCGGCTCCCGCGGCCACGGGAAGTTGATTGGGAGATCAGGCGGCCCTCACCCGAAGGGCCCGAAGGAGAGGGCGCACTACTTGCCCAGCATGTTGCTGATCACCTGGCGCGCGATCGGGTGCAGCCGCGCGTTGTTCTTCTCGAACAACTGCTTCGCGAATCCCGCCGTGGCCGGCTGTGCATGCAGTGCCGCGAACAGGGGCTTGAGATACTTCATGCGGCCCACCCGCCCGATGAGCGCCTCCACCTGCGGCAGCACGACCTTCGAGCCGCACTGCAGCGACAACAACAACCACGCCACGTGCACCTCGGTGTTCTTCGCCGTGGAGAAGTGGAACCGTGAATCGAGCATCGCCAGCTGGTCGGCCGTCAACGTGCGCGGGCTCCACTCGAGGAAGAGCTGCCACTCGATGGCGCTCCACTTCGAGACCTCGTTCACCTCGGGCACCTTGCCGGCCATCGCCTTCACCGCGTCGAGCCGCGCCGAGGTCGCACGCGGTGCATCCGAAGGCACTCCCGGCGAGTCGATCCACTTGAGCGCGTTCACCTTCGCCAGCAACCCCGGCGCTGACGTTTCGAAGTGCGAGATGAAGTCATCGGTGTTCACCGAGCCGAACCGGTGCGTGGTGAGCCACGACTTGAGCAGCCCATCGAACTTCTCGCGCCCGGCCGCCGCCTCCAGCGCGCGCAACAGCAGGTAGCCCTTCTCATACGGCACCACGCTGAACGCCTCGTCGGGGTCGATGCCGGTCAGGTTGGTGCGCAGCTTCGTCAGCTCGGGCGTGCGCGCCTTCTCGAACCGCGCCACCGAGTCGTCGAGATCATTTCGCCCCAGCGCCGCGTGCATCTCGGAGACCTCGCGGCCTTCCAGCGCTTCCAGAATGCGCCGCTCGGCGAAGACGGTGAAGCCCTCGTTGAGCCAGAAGTGCTCCGCGTTCACGTTGGTGACCAGGTTGCCCGTCCACGAGTGGGCCAGCTCGTGCGCGACCACGTTCACCATGCTGCGATCTCCCGCGAGCAGCGTGGGGGTGAGGAAGGTGAGGCGCGGGTTCTCCATGCCGCCGTAGGGGAAGGAGGGCGGCATCACCAGCAGGTCGAAGCGCTCCCAGTCGTAGGCGCCGAAGAGTGACTCGGCCGCGGTGAGGTGGCGCTCCACGTCGGCGAACTCCCAGGCGGCGGCCTCGAGCAGACCCGGCTCGCTCCACACCCGCGAACGCGGGGAGAGGTCTTTGCTGGCGAGCTCGCCCACCGCGAACGCGAGCAGGTACGGCGGGATCACCTGCGGCATCTCGAAGTGGAAGGTGGTGCGGTCTGCCTTTACTTCGCTGCGAAGGGGCGCCGCCGCCATCACCGCGATCAGACCCGCGGGCACCGACATCGACGCCCGGTAGGAGACCCGGCGCGCAGGCGTGTCCTGGCAGGGGATGAGCGAGCGCGCGTGGATCGCCTGGCACTGGCTGAAGAGATACGGCTGCTTCCCACCGTGCGTCTGAGACGGCTCGAGCCACTGCAGGGCCGACGCATCGGGCCCCGTGCGGTAGCTGAGGCGCACGCCCAACACACCGGCAGGCACGTGCAGGCGAAGCGGCGAGCCGAGAATCGGATCGATCGGCAACGCCTCCCACTTCAGCGCGGCACCAAAGAGATCCGTCACGGTGTCGATCTCCAGCGCACGCGCGTCGAGATCGAACGGCGTGGCGCTCTTCGTCGCTTCCTTGAAGTGCAGCGTGGCCGTGGCGGTCAGGCGCTTGCTGGCGAACTCCACCACCGCGTCCCACTCCAGGTGGCGAGTGGTCGGCTGCGCGTCATCGGTCACGGAGTGCGGATCAGGTCGGGCCATGACCACCTCATGCCCACGAGTGCTCGAACGTGCAATCGCTCTGCGGGGTTGTCATGCTTGCGCACATGAGAAGCCTGCTCCTGCTGCCGTGGTTGTTGTTGGGCTGTGAGTCGGTCCCCGACGTCATCGCCAAACACCGCTCCGGGGTGGAGAAGACCTTCGCTCGTATTCAGGCGCTTCAACCCCGGGTCGCCGCCGTCGAGCCGGGCACCGCACCGAAGATGAAGAGCGCCCCGCTCGTGCTGGAGCAGTCGGGCAAGGCCGAGTCGAACGCGATGTTCATCTACGCGGAGGACGTGCCCCAACCCGGTGAAGCGAAGGCGGTGCACCTGCGCACCCTCGACTCCGCCCCGTTGCTGCAGTGTGGCTCGTTGCTCGCCACGCAGCGCTACTTCGTCGATGCCTTCACCCGGCCCGTGCCCAGCGTGGTCGAGTCGTATCTCACCGCCTGCGAGCGGCTGAAGTACGTGTTGGTGATTCGCCTCATCGAGTTCGTCCCGCCGCAGCTGTCACTGGAGACGAAGAAGTTCGTCAGCGGCCGCTACCAGGCGGAGGTGCTGGCCTTCGACTTGAGTGATGGCGCGTTGCTGGGTGGCTTCGTCGTCGACGCGAAGAACGAAGACAGCGTGATGCTGCGCGATGGTGATGCGGATCACAGCAAGCGGTTGATCAGCAACCTGGAGTCGACGGTGTTCAGCGCGCTGCGTGAAGGCGCGCGCGCCGCGATTCCTGGTTCGTTGCCGCCCCTCACCGCTCGGTGAAGGCCTTCCAGGTGCCGTGCGCGCTCTCCTCGAGCACGATGGTGCCCTCCCAGCCGGTGCCGTAGAGCGCCGTCTGCACGGTGTAGCCCTCGAAGCGGCGCTGCCCGAGCGCCACCTGCACGTCTCGCGGCGGCCGGCTGCAGCCCAGGCCCGCGGTCACCGTCTGCACCGCCGTCTTCCGGGGATGGCCGTAGGCCCAGGCTGTCCAGTCTTCTTCGCGGGTCATCGAGCCCATCGACAACACCGCCATGCAGGGCGTGAGCGTCTTCATCAGGCCCATGGTGGTGCCGTTGGCCGAGCCGTGGTGGCCGACGATGAAGACGTCGCTGTTCAGGATGGTGCCGTGCGCGGCGAGCAGGGAATGAATCGCTTCGGTCTCGAGGTCGCCGGTCACCAGCACCGGGTGGCCGCCCACGTCGACCTTGATCACCAGGCTGTGGTTGTTCGCGTTGGAGAACACCTTGTTCTCCCAGCCTTCGGTGTTCTGCTTGAGCCCGCCCCAGAACACGGTGATCACCGGGTCGACCTCGCCGCAGCTCACCGGGTCGATCTGCGCGTCGGTCACGCCTTTGCCCGCTTCGACTTCGGCGCGGGCCACGGTGCGCAGCGCGCCCTTCTTCTTCATCGCCTGCTCGGCGAGCTCCTGGGTCTCGCCGCCCGACTCGAGCACCAGGCCGTCGACGCCGCGGGCCTGGCCGTTGGTGATCAACTGGCTGACGGTGAAGTCCTTCATCACCAGGGGCAACCCGCGGGTGTGGTCGATGTGCGGGTGGGTGATGAACACCGCGGCGAGGGTGCGGTTGAGATCGGCCCTGCGGGCGAAGAAGGTCTCCAGGTACTCCTTGAGCTTGCGGATCGAGTCGAAGTCCGCGGTGCTCTCGCCGCCGGTGTCCACCAGCACCGCCGCGCAGGGGAACTCGAACAAGGTGGCCGCGCCCTGCCCGATGTCGATGACGTGCATGCGCAGCGCCTCGGGCGGTTTGGCGTCGGCGCCGGGCAACCCGATGTTGGCTTTGGTGGCGCTGCTCACCGGCCGCATCCGCGCGGGGACCCGGTAACGAGCCCGGGGGGGACAGGCGGTCAACACCAGCAGCAGCAGGACGAAGAGGGGCCGGAACATCACCGCTGCTTCATACTCCAACCAAGACACTCCCTCTCCCTTCGGGCCCTTCGGGAGGGTCGGGGTGAGGCCGCTTTAGAACGAAGCGCCCGCTGACCCGTTGCCGCCCACGTTGCCCGACGAAGGCCCGCCGAACCCGGCGTTGCCACCCGTGACCGCATTACCCGTGAGGCTGACCCCGGAGTTGGAACGGTAGACCCCGTACGAGAAGCCGCCGGCACCACCACCGCCGTGGCCTCCGCGGCCGCCCGCACCACCGGTGCCGCCGTTGCCGCCGGCGCCGATTTCTCCGGTGCAATTCGTGGCGCCGAGGCCACGCGTACCGCCCGTGCCGCCGGTCCCACCCGTTCCGCCGGCGCCCCCGGTTCCGCCGTTGCCGCTGCTGATGTTGTTGCTCAGCATCACCGCGCCGGTCGAGTTGAGCAGGAACACGCCGAACGACGAGCCACCCGCCGAGCCGCCCGCCGCGCCCGTTCCGGCGCACCCGCCGCCACCACCACCACCGCCGCCGTTCCCGTTTCCGTTGTTGCAGAAGAAGCAGCCCTGGCCACCACCGCCGCCGCCGCCACCACCGCCGTTACCCGGGTTGCCCCCCACGCCCGCGTTGCCACCTGGAATGAAGAAGAACCCGCCGCTGACGAAGCCGCCCGAGCCGGCGCCGCCGTTGCCACCTGCAGCTCCGGCAGATCCGGTCGAGCCCGTACCTCCGATTCGTCCGGGGTCTCCACCCGCACCGCCCACGCCTCCGGGGGTGCCGAAGTTTCCAAAGCTGCCTGCGAGGCCATCGTTGTTGCCGTCGTTGCCGCCGCGGCCACCCGCACCGCCGTGGTTGCCACACGGCGAGTTGCCGCCAGGTCCTCCCGGCGCGCCGGCGATGTTGCTGTTGCAGGTGCCGTTGAAGCCGTTGCTGCCCGTGCCACCATTCGCGCCGGCTGAACCCCCGCCGCCCGCAGCGCCATTGCCCGCCGAGCCCGCGATGACGATCGAATTGCGCAACGTCAGCGCAGTACAGTTGCTGCAGTACAGCCCGTACACGCTCGCGCCCGTCGAGACGGTATCGAGCCCCCGAATGCTGACGTACGCGACGGTGGTGGGCGCGGTGATGCCCACGCCCGAGACCGCGACGATGCGCCCCGAGGACACCACGCCGTTGCGCAGCGTCACCACGTACGCACCGCCGCGCGCCCAGTTGTTGTTCCGCGAGTAGCCGCCGTAGACCGACACGCCGCTGATGAGCGAGATCGCCTCGTCATACGTGCCTTCCGAGACGTACACATGCGGCCTGAGGGACGAGGCCGCGTTGATGCCGGCCTGCACGGTGCGCTTGGGCTGGGCCTGGGTGCCGGGGTTCAGGTCGTTGCCATCGATGGCAACGAAGATGCCCTTCACCTCCGAGCCGTCGATGCCGTCGCAGTCCTGATCGACCGAGCCGTCATCGGGCTCATCCACGCCGCTGGCGGTGCAGGCGTACTCGCAGCCGTTGGCCGCCGAGCCATCTTCATCCACGAAGCCGGAGTTGCAGCTGTAGCCGCAGGTGGTGCCGGAACAGGTGCGGCTGGCGTTGTCGCGATCCGGGCAAAGGTTTCCGCACAGACCGCACGCGTTGACGTTGCCCGCTACGTTCACTTCGCAGCCGTCGACGGGAGCCGTGTTGCAATCGCGGTTGCTCCCGATGCAACTGCCGACCTGGCAGTTACCGCTGCTGCACACCGGGTTGGCGTTGGGCGTGCTGCACACGTCACCGCACGCTCCGCAGTTGGAGAGGCTGGTGTTGATGTTGATTTCGCAGCCGTCGGCGAACGCACCGTTGCAGTTGGCGAAGCCCGCGCTGCAGGTCAACACGCCGCACGAGCCTGTCACGCAGCGAGGCACCGTGACGTTGGGCGCGCTGCACACCGTGCCGCAGCCGCCGCAGTTGTTCACGTCGGTGGCCAGGGTGAAGCCCTCGTCGATGCTGCCGTTGCAGTTGTTGTCGAGGCCGTCACACGCCTCGAGGCCCCCGTTGCTGGGCACGCAGGCGTACTCGCACCCGTCGGCCACCAGTCCGTTCAAGTTCACCCACCCGGCCTGACACGCCCCGATGCTGCAAGTGCCCGCTGCGCAGACCGGGGCCGCGTTCGCCGGAGCACACTGCACCCCGCAGCCGCCGCAGTGGGCGAGGTTGTTGGTGATGTTGATTTCACAACCGTCGTTCGCCTGGCCGTTGCAGTTCGCGAAGCCCACGTTGCAGCTCTGAATGCCGCAGCTGCCCGTGGTGCAGCGGGGCGTGGCGTTGGCGGTGGTGCACGCCGTGCCGCAACCGCCGCAGTTGGCCAGATCGCTGCCGGTGTTCACCTCACACCCATCGGCCACCGTGCCGTTGCAGTTGGTGAAGCCGGGGTCGCAGCTCTGAATGCCGCACGCGCCCGCCTGGCACCGCGGCGTTCCGTTGGGCGCCAGGCACGCCACGTTGCACGCGCCGCAGTTGTTCAGGTTGGTGCCGGTGTTCACCTCGCACCCGTCGGACGCCTGGTTGTTGCAGTTGGCGAAGCTGGGATTGCACGAGAGCACGCCACACGCGCCGCCCACACAGCTGGGCGACCCATTGGCCGCGGTGCACACGGTGTTGCAGGCGCCGCAGTGGGTGAGGCTGGTGTTGGTGTTCACCTCGCAGCCATCGCTCACCTGGTTGTTGCAGTTGTCGAAGCCCGGGTTGCAGCTCTGGATGCCGCAGCTGCCGGCCTGGCAGCGGGGCGTGGCGTTGGCCGTGGCGCAGGTGTTGTTGCAGCCGCCGCAGTTGGCGAGGTCGGTGCCGGTGTTCACTTCACAGCCGTCGACGTAGGCGTTGTTGCAGTTGGCCCGGCTCGCGTCACACGCAGTGACCGCGCACGCCGATGACGAGCAGGTGGTGGTGGCGAACGGCGCGCTGCAGGCGCGGTTGCACTGGCCGCAGTGCGAGCCGTTCGAGGTGAGGTCGAAGTCTTCGTCGACGCGGTTGTCGCAGTCGTTGTCGATGTTGTCGCACTGCTCCACGCCGCCCGCGGTGCGGATGCAGGCGTACTCGCAGCCGTTGGAGGCGAGGCCGTCGGCGTCCCACCAGTTGGCCGCGCAGGTGAACCCGCAGGTGCCGTTGACGCAGGTGTTGCTGGCGTTGGCCGCGTTGCACGCATTGCCGCACGCGCCGCAGTTCGCCAGCGCCGTCTGGGTGTTCACTTCACAGCCGTCGCCGACCTGGCCGTTGCAGTTGCCGAAGCCGGTGTTGCAGCTGGCGATGCCGCACAGGCCGCCGCCGCAGGCGGGGGTGGCGTTGGGGGTGGTGCAGGCCTGGCCGCAGGCGCCGCAGTGAGTCACCTCGGTGGCGAGGTCGACTTCGCAGCCGTCGCCGTATTGCTGGTTGCAGTTGCCGCGGCCCGGCACGCAGTTGCCGATGCCACACACCCGGGCCACGCACGCATAGGTGGAGACGGTGGTGCCGGTGACCGAGCAGATGAGGTTGCACTGGCCGCAGTTGGTGGGGTCGTTGATCAGATCGAACCCGTCGTCGATGGTGCCGTCGCAGTCGTTGTCGAGGCCGTCGCAGATCTCCATGCCGCCGTCGGACACGCAGGGGTACTCGCAGCCGTTGGCGGCCACGCGGTCGAGATCGGTCCACCCGGCCATGCAGCGCGCCACGCCGCAGGTGCCCAGCTCACACTTCGGCACGGCGTTGGTCAGCACGCACACGGTGCCGCAGGTGCCGCAGTTCACCACGTCGGTCTGGGTGTTGAAGCCGTCGTCCACCGTGCCGTTGCAGTTGTCGTCGCGGTTGTTGCAGGTCTCGGCGTTGGGCATGCCGGGCGTGCAGACCTGGGTGGTGCCGTTGGCGCAGGCCGCCACCGAGCGCACGCAGTCACCGATGCCGCAGGTGGCGTCGCCCAGGTTCTCGTCGGTCATGCCGTTGCAGTCGTCGTCGATGCCGTTGCACACCTCGCCGGTGGGCGTGCGCGCGGAGCAGACGTCGTAGCCGACCGGCGGCCGGCACACGCTGATGCCCGAGCAGGTGCCCGAAGCGTTGGTCACTTCACAGGGCACCTGCTGACCTGCGCTGGCCGCGATGCACGCGCAGGTGCCCGAGGCGGGCTGGCACTGCTTGGGGGCGAGCGCGCCGTCGACGGTGGTGGCCTCTCCGCAGCGGAACGAGGGCGGGCAGGCGTCGTCGAAGCTGCAGTCGCGGCCGCAGTAGCGCGTGTCTCCGAGAATGAGGCACTTGTCGGCTGCCTGGGGGCAGTCGGAGTCGGTCTGGCAGGTCTTGCAGAGACCGGCCTTCTCGGGAACGCAGGCGTAGCTGCCGCTCTCCAGCCGGGTGCAGATGTCGGAGCCGCGGCAGCCCTGGGTGCAGGTGCGCAGACACACGCGCGGGTTGCCGTTGGCGGAGTCACACAACCCCGTCTCGCACCGTTCGTTTTCTTCGCAACCTTGCAGCTCTGCGATCGGCGTCTCGATCGCCGGATCTCGGCGCTGGCAATTACAAGCAGGGAGTGACGCGACGACAGCGAGCGTCATCGCGAGGTTCAGCCAGGAGCTGGGGCGCATCAGGGGACCGGGGGCAGTGGGGACGCGGCGAAAAGATCGTATCCCCAACCGCACCCGAAAGGCACGTGGCCCCCTCTCCCCTCGAGAGCTCGAGAGGGCAGAGGGTTGGGGGCCCGCCCTCCGAGCACCGAAACGTGGCCGACGTCGCCGTCATCATCATGGTGGCGGAATTGCTCACGCTCGGTTGGCCCGTGTTCAAGCAGGCCTGAAAGGATGGCTCTCAGTCGAGCTCACGCGAGGCTCGACTCTGGCTGGCTTCTGTCTTCCTGACTTTCGTGAAGCAAGTGCACCCGGCGATAAACCGGTTCCACGAACCCGCTTGAAGTGACTTGGGAAAATCGGGCCGCAGTGCCGCGGCGAACTGAGTCAAGCAACCAGTCGGGAAGAAAGCGCACCAGAGGGGAGCGAGACGCCGAACTCGATAAGGCGGGCCACGAGGCGGTGCCGATCCCGAGTCTCCGTGTTGCCGCCTCAGCGGTCGTCTTGCTGTTGCCGGTGAGCATCACCACCTCGACTCCTGCGGCAGTCAGTTCGTGGAGCGCCTTGGCGGCGGTGTCTTTGATCGGATCCACGGCCCCAGAATGCCGAGGACTGTCTCAGCCTCGCCCCTCTGCTGCTGGCCGGGCTTCGGCACCTTTGGTCGATGGTAGCCGGTGATCTCGTTCACCGGCGAGCGCGTTCAGCACTCCGCTGATTCATGTGATAGGAAGAGGAATTGGGAGGCGGCGTGAAACTGAGCGGGCGAAGGACAGCTCGAAAGTTGGCTGGGCAGTCAAGGGAACGGAGAAGCCCTTCGACCGATGTCTCGCCGCTTGGTTCCCCAACCCCAAAAGAAGTGCCGCGTCGCGAATTTTCCTCTTGGCGAGGCGAAGACTCGCAGCGCACTATTCCCCAACAAAGTGACGTGTCGTAGTTCCTTTTATAAAACCGGGGGCGTCAATGGCGCAGTTTATCGAATTCGAGTCTGAATCAGGTGTCGTGCTGGTCGAAGTTGAGGAATTCAGAGGTGAGAATGGGTACCGTCGAATGTCTGCGAGTGGCGACGCAGTTCAGCAGGGGAAGCAAGAGGGAAACGCGTCTCCGGGCACTGACTCCGTCAGCAAGGCGGCCAAAAGCCTGAAAGACTCACTGTCGTCAGTCGTGCCTGTCGTCACGGGCTTCATGGCGCGGGTGCGCGATCTTGGGCCCGAAAAGCCTGACGAATTCGAATTGTCGTTCGGACTCAAACTTGCCGGATCAGCAGGTGTCTTTGCTGTGGCGAAAATCAGTTCCGAAGCAAACTACAGCGTCAAATTTACTTGGAAGAAACAGACGAACCAAGCCAATGCCGACAAGACTTGAGCAAGAAGCGCTAGCTGCTTGGCCGTTCATCGTTCAAGTAAGAGCAGGCACCGAAATTGGAACCGGAGCGTTGGTTGACGGCCGGCGCCTCCTTACCGCGCTACACATCTTTCGCAATCTCGACACGAACGAGTGGATCTCCAGATCCGCGCAAGTTTACCGGGGTACGACTAATCAAACGATCCGGATCGCGGAAGGCTATACGCCACCCGCAGTAGACATTTCACTGCTTGAGGCGTTCAAGCACGAACATCATCCGCCGATGATTCGAGGCCTAGCGGAAGGCAACAGCCGACTGAGGTATCACTCTTTCGGCTACCGCTGGGTCAACCTCCCAAGCAAGGGGGTAGAACTGCGTTTGCTTCCGGTGACCGGCTTCATCTTGGCGGTTGGTGAGGATGGCCGATTGGAACTCTCTGTCGACCAAGACTCGCAAATCCGGGGTGGGACGTCGGGGGCCCCGATCGTCGTCAAACTCGGCGAACAATCATACATCGCAGGAGTCATTGAAGGTCGGCCAGGCGCGCCGGGGACCGGAAACGAAGAGGAACTATATTACGGTATTCCAATTGATTTCATTCATCAAGAGTTAGACTCTAAAAATCTAAGTTGCTATTCGGACGTTCGTCCACGAATTCCGGATCCAATCGCAGAACTCTTGACCGTGCTTCGGAATCTTGTCGCGCTTTGTATCGGCGAAAGTGAACAGTTGCGGACGAAGCTTTATGCAACATTCGCATCCTTGGCCCTTGTAACTATTTGGATCGCCAAGAGCGTGATTGCGCAGTCGCGTGACGGCATCGAAGGCAACGGCTTGGTCGGGGCGAGCGTCATTGCGACTCTAATGGTCTCGTTCTTGATGTACTGCAGCGCAAGAAAGACGCGCTTGGATGTAAATAGAGAAGCATTCCTGCGCGCAGATGCCGAGTTGCTCGGAGGTCACCACGCTGCAGCGTGGCGACGCATCCAAGAGCTGGCGGACAGCGATCAGCTTGAGTACCCCGAGCTGCTCAAAGCCCCTGGATGGCGCCATGTCCGATAGCGCGGGGGAGAAGGAGGACGACCGACAATTTACCAAGTTGGTTGTGACGGCGATTCGAAGGAGGCGAGCAAACCGACGGCTTGCACTCCTGATTTACGGAGCGCTCGGCTTGTTGCTAGGCATCTTCTACCTCGTCTGGTCGCAAGAGCGAACAAAGGCGGAAAAGGCGTTTGCAGCAGTAGCGTCGGCTTCTGAACGCGTCCGCGAACTTGAGGCGCGCGTTGTCGAGAGCGACGGCAAGCTCGCCGAGCTCGAGAGTCGCCAAGAGGACGCGATCTTGCTGTTGAAATCTACGATGCTGGACATCCTTGCTCAGACGAAGAGGCAAACGAACGACCAGCTACGGGAGTACGTGCGCAAGCCGTCCAACAATGGCTCATTTGTACTTGAGAGTTCCCTGATGGATCGCCGCATGCTTGGCCGAATTGCCTTCATGGACGACATTGCTCCACTCGCTACCAAGCCGGCAGTGGGTGATGCCTTCGTTCTTGAGAGTGAGTTGAGAAAAGTGCGACCGGATGGGGGTCGGTTGGTTTTTGATGGCGAATTGGCTGTCTATGCAAAAGCTGATCTGGTCGTTAAGAAGACGAGCGAGCGGTCGTCTTCTCGCATCGAAGACTATGCCCTGTCCGTACTTCCGGATGGAGGAAGCGTTGTCTACGCCGGGGTGCTTCAGGAGACGTTGGCGTCTTTTCGCGAGAAACTGCCGTCCATGTGTGCTTGTCCAACTGAAAATTTGGTGAATCGAAAGGATGCGGGCTTCGAGGAGAAAGACGGGGGTTTGGACGGCGGAGCTGACGCAGGGGGGCGTTAGACGCTGTGCGCCGCACTCCCAACCGGAGTGCCGTCCTGCCAGCCGCTGAATGGACGATAATTGAGAGCAGATCAGCACTAGAGTTATCGAGCAAGTTCGATGCACGATGCTCTCAGTCTGCAGCGACGCCGCCAAGCAGAAGATCGTCGTGCAAGGGATGGAGCAGACATGCCGAATCGAATACCCAACTTGGTGCCTCAACCCGATGGACTCGGAGCGGCAGGTGTCCTCTCCAGTGAGCCACGGCTAAGCAGATACTTTTTTGCAGTCGAAGAACAGCCGCCCACCGACCATGATGGGTTTCTCCGCGTGGCGAGCGCCGTGCAACTCCGCACAACTGGTCGCTCCTTTCTCATCGGAGACCTTCTCAAGCACCAGGCGGTTCTGGTCGTCGGTCCTCCCTATTCTGGAAAGTCCTTCGCATTGCGCTCCGCGAAGGGATGGCTTCGATTGGGCGGAAGTGGGGTCAAAGTGATCCATCGCGACCATCGCGCCCACAGTGCCGAGTGGGCGGCGGCTGAGGACAGTTCGCTACGGGATTGGCAACTCACTTCGGATCAGTTGGTATGGTTCATTGATTCAATAGATGAGTGCCTCGAGCGCGGGGAAGAATTCCTGACCGGTCTTGAAGATCGCCTTCAAGCAATGACGGCGGACCAACGCAGTCGTTTGCGACTCATAGCTACCTGCAGGCAAAATGACGTGCCGGAGGGGTTAGTGGCGACCATCCGGGAATTCATGGGTGGCTGCCTTGTGGTTCGAATCGCGCCTCTAGACCGTGAGGACGCGCGCGCGCAAGTGGGTCCTGGCTTTGAGCGCGTCTGTGAACTAATTCGCAACAACGGCCTGCGGGATTTGGCGGCTCAGCCAGGGGTATTGACCTGCTTGGGTCATAATAGGCACCTCGACGCATCAGCGGGACGGTCAAGGGTGTGGCGGACCGTCATTGAAGAACTAATCGAGCGGACGGTCACTCAAGTTGGTCCAGTCCGCGTCGCCCGAGTGTTCGAGGCCTCCTGCCGGATAGCCTTTGTCCTCACATTCAGCGACCGTTTTGAGGTCTGCACTGGTGAAAATTCGGTCTTCGCGACGACCCCGAGTTTGGGCCAACTGTTTGGCGGCGACCTTAACGAGTTACTTCCGGCAGCACGGCAAGCGCTGCGAACGGAGTTGTTTGAGAAAACCAGTACCGGGTTTCGCGTGGGCCATAGACACGTGCGTGAATGGCTGACTGCTTTTCAACTTGCCCAGCTTGTGACTAGAGGCGACTCCGGCCAGTTGATCGAATTGCTCGCGAGCGGCGACGGTAGGCTCTCTCGCGACCACCACGAGTTGGCGGCTGCGACCTTGGAGATACTGAATGCAAGTGCCGAAGGTTGAATCGCGACCGAGGAAGGCAAAGGACTGGCTGGAGAACGAACTCTCCGACTACTCGATCGACGTGATGAGCAAGTTGCTTGACGCGGCAAAGGACGCCAATCAAGCCCTCAGGTCTCCTCACCTAGACGGGCTGAAGTTTCTTCGGCCTAGTCGAGGATTTCAGGCTTTTCTGCAACTGCAGTGTAGTCGTTGGTCGTCATTGTCGACCGCGCAGCGGATCCTGGTTCTAGAAGCCGGTCAGGCCGTTCGTCATCCGGGGCTTCTAGATGCCGCAAAGGGGTATTCCCTCGACACGAAAGAGAACCGGTATGTAAGAACTCAAGCCGTAGAGTTTGTGGATGCATTGGGTTCGGCCGACGATCTCATTGCGCTCCCCTCGTCATTGGTTGCCGAGGACTCGGATACTGGACGTGCACTGATCGCACTGGTCTTGATTCAATTGCTCCGAAGAGGTGCGATTTCGGCATCTGAAGCACGCTCGAAGGCACCGGCATTGAGCGACGTCCTCGACTACACGCACCTTCTTCTTCTCGAGATTGCGACCTATCTTACGCTCGACGACGCCTTCGTCGTCCTGTCGGAATTGCGGCCGAGGAAGTCTCACCACGGCGCTTCTGACAAGGTCTTTGATGCCGCTGGAAAGCTGATCCAGGAAGCACCTATTCTGACTGCCAGTCAGTCGACAGCTCTTTTGGCTGCCTTGGTTTCTGCCGCCAAGGCTCATGACTGGAACAATCAGTCATTATTCGACAAGGTTCTCCGCACGAGGACGCAGTTTAGGCGCGAGGCCTACGTCGCATCTCTTGAGTTTGACGATTCCGATCTTGCAGTTTTGTGGATACGGACTGCACTGCAGGCAACCGATGCCGACTGGATAATCCAAACAATCGACGCGGCCGTCGCGCCTTCGGAGCGACTCGTCGTCGATGCCCTTTTCGTTCTCCGCCAGCTTCCGGCGCAGGATCGCCCTGGACTTAGGAGTCGATTGGAATCGAAAGCTCCCGAGCTCGTGCGTGGGATTGAGCAGCGGCAAGCGGAGCACGACCAGCGAATTGAGTCGCTCATGGCCGAACACCGAGCGACTCGGCCGAAGCCGGACGTCTTGCTGTCGCGAGCGGTTGACGAGACTTTGGCCGCGGAGTTTCCACGTCCAATCGCGAAACTCCACCGCCTCGCTTGGCTCTGCCTAAGCGATGCGTTTCGACCGTCTGATATCGTCGGTACCTTTGATGAGTTGGCGCCTGAATACCAAGTCAAAATTGCCGATGCGGTTGCGTACCTGCTTGAAGCCGCGACGCCTTCGGAAATTCCATCGGGGAGCACGATTCCGGGTGCGGTCATTTTCGAGGCGGATGCCTTTGAGCACATTGTCGCCGACCGAGGAAATGTGTGGCTGACTGGGCTGCTGGTGATCAATTGGCTTCCAGCGGTGCTTAGAGCCACCACGGACCCCGACCACGCTCGGAGCATTCAGACCTGTCTGCAACGGTTTCCAGAAGCGACAGGCGCAGTCTTCCTCGGTGCGGTGGAGCGGGAACTCAGAGGGGGGCAGCCACATGCCTTTTCGGCCGGCCGGGCACCCAATGAGCTCTGGGGGCTTGGTCTAGCTGAGGGCGTGAGACGACTCTTGGGCAACGCCGAGCTGCCAGTCGAATCCCGAGCAGCGCTACTCCTCGTGCTCGCCGCCCACGCTCCCGGATTGGCGATTGAAGTCGCGGTCGAGTGGAGTAATCAACAAACGGCTTCCGGCCTTCGTACCGCGGCGATTCGGGTCTTGCTTGCTTGCTCGCCTGAGTCCGGTCTCAAATTGCTCGAAGCCACAGTTGGCGCGCTGGGACCGGAGGTGCTTCTCCAAGTCGCTGATGCCTTCGACCGGATGAGTTCTTTGCGAGTATCTGTAGAGGAATGGCCCGAGGCGCTTCGAGAGCGGCTTGTTGTGTTTCTATTCGCTCATGCGCCTGAAACAGAGCCAGAGCGAGATTGGCTATTCGATACCCTCAGCCAACTGAGAGGCACTCTCCTGCGGACGTTCTTTCAGCCGCGTACGGCGTCATCCCTCGAAGTAATCAAGAGGCTTTCTGAATACGCGCCTTGGCTGCTTGACAGATTAGTACAGGAGGAGGCCGAGGAGCGCGCGGAGACCGCCTTGGAGTCCCTGTCCCTTAAGCCGGGTTCGGTTGAGTCTAAGGGGGGGAGTGGACCCCCCCCCGCCTCCCCTCCTGGCAATGGCGGGGGGGCCGGCGAGCCGCGAAGGGGCGAGATGAGGATACCTTTGGCATACGTCCTGAAGATTCTCGACGCTATGGATTTTCGCTTGGCACGTACTAATGCCGACTTGGCACGACTCCTGTTGGAGGTTTTCGGGCGAATAGGCGCCACAATTGCTCAGGACCTCCGCCTTTTATTTAAGACTCCAGGATGGAAGGAGCATGCGAATGAAGACGTATTGCAAGCGTACATTCGAGTGCGCTTGGACGATTTGATTCCGGGCCGATTCGTGGATCGCGAGGCTTGGATGCCATTGAATCGAAGAGTGGACCTCCGAGTGACAACAGCTGTCGTCAACAACAAGACCATTGGTACCAAGAGCACTGTTCACATCGAACTGAAGTGGTCAGACGACAAAAGGCCTCTAGAGAAGACCGCATCCGACCAACTGGGAGCTCGCTATCTCCTGCCAAACAGGAGCAGCCACGGCATCTACGTCATTGCTTGGTGTGGGCACTCTCGGCCGCGCAAGAGAGCGCAAGAGACGACGCTCCGCCTAGTGAGGAAGGACATTGCATCATTTCAGGACAACCACGACGGCTACTTTGTCGACTTAGTCGTACTCGACGCTGCCCCACCTCAATCGACGCCTACGGTCGGCAAGGAGTCGCGCGCAAAACGCATCGCGAAGTCGGCGCTCAAAGAGGTGATGCCGTTAAAGCAGCTGAAGGAGGTGAGGCCCGAGAAGCAACGCAAGAGGGGGCGCTGACGAGTGCTGCCTCTCACCTCAAGGGAGGTGAGGGGCTGCTCAGTTAAAAGTACAAGCCTTCTTGAGCGGCTCGGTGCTCAGCGCCTTCTTCTCCACCAGCGTGGGACACAGCTTGAGCGCGGCGGTCCTCGTGGTCCCGTCCTTCAACACCTCGGCGGAGATCACCGGCTTGAACTCGTCCCAGCACGTGCTGGCGGCCTCGTTCGCCTCCGCCGTCCACGAGCCCTCCGCCAGCGCCCCCAGGATCGTCTGCTGCACCTCGGCGTCCTTGCACGCGGCCTTGCCACCCTTCGCCAGCGCGGACTTCACGAACGGAAACGAGACCACCGCCACCAGGCGGCTGTTCACCAACTTGATCGCCCGCAGGTTCAGGTCGGCCGTGAGCGAATCCCCCGCGACGAACGTCTTGAGCCGGTCCATCCACTGATCATCACCGCTGGAGTGCCGGTAGTTCTGGAACGTCCAACCGAACGCCTTGAAGCCCACGTCGGCGCGTTTGTTCATGAAGCTCTTCGAGTCCTTCAGCCAGCCGTAGCGCTTCATCAGCTCGTCGATTTGATCGAGCGTGCGCTGCGAGCTCGCGGGGTCCTTCAGCTCCGAGGGGTCGAGCACGCCGGTGCAGGCGCGTTCGGCGATGGCCCTCCACTCCGCGTCACGCTTCGAGGGCACCACGTCGTTGAGGTGCTCCACCAGCTCGCGCCACGACTGATCCTTGTCGAGGGCCTTCAAGTCGGCCAGCTCGTACGTCGCAGCCGAAGCAGACAACGGGAGGAGCAAGGAGAGCAGCAGCGCGTTTTTCATGGTGCGCGGAAGCCACCACACTTGTGCGCATCAGTCAGCCCAGATCACCCGCACCGTGGCGCTCGGCAAAGCGACCGAGTGAACCGTGACTTCACCCGTGCGCCCCAGCACCTCGAGCCCACCCTGGAGAATGCCCACCCAATACGGTGGAGAACCCTGCACCTCGTTGATGGTCACCAGCGCCTCGTTGGTACCGACCAGCTCGGTGGTCGCCCGGGTGAAATTGTCGGAGGTGCGGAACGCACGATCGAGCCGGGTGAGGGTGCGTGCAGGGCCCAGCAGCCGCAGCATCACCGACATCGCAGAGCCCATGGCGGTGTTCTGCCACCCGCGAATGAAGTGCAACGCGAGCAGGCGCATCGCCTCTTCTTCGGGGACCTCGGGCCAGCAGAAGGTGGCCGCCGCGCGCAGGTACGGAGTCCACACCGCCATCGGGATGGCGGGGGGCACGTGATCGACATCGAGCCCCTTCGCCTTGAGATGGGCCTTGAATTCAGCCGTCGCCAGAGGGCCCAGGCCCTTGAGCATGCCTTCGACCGCGGCTGGGAAGACGTACCGCGCGTCAGCCATGGCTGTACGTCATCACCAGGTGCATCCAGCAGTCTTCGCTGGCGGGGTTGAAGTACACGTGCGGCACGTCGGCGCCGAACACGATGGCATCGCCCTTGGCCAGCTCGTGACGCGTGCCGCTGAACTCGACCACCAGCTTGCCCGAGGTGATCACCAGGTTTTCCCGGGTGCCCGGCTGGTGCGCTTCGGCTTCTTCCCGGCCGTGCCCCTTGAGCCACAGCTCGTAGAACTCCACACCGTTCGATTCGCCAAAAGGAAACAGGGCGCGTGACGAGAAGCGGCCGTCGGCGCTGATCAGCCGCTTGGCTTTTTCGCTGCGGAGCACCGCGGTGGTGACCTTGCTGTGCGCGGCCAGCAGCGCGGCGAAGGGCACCTCGAAGGCGCGGGCGATCTTCCACACCACGCCCACGCTCGGCGTGTTGGTGCCCAGCTCGATCTGCCCCAGCGTCGCGCGGCTCAAGCCGGTGAGCCGCGCGGTCGCGTCGAGCGAGAGACTGCGCTGGGTGCGCAGCTCGCGCAGGTTGGCGCCGATGACCGCGTCGAGCTCGGGCATCACGGCCTCCATGTCGGAGGGCGGCGGCTCGGCCACCACGGGGGCGACCGGTGCACGCGCAGGCACTTCGATGGGCAGCCCCAATCGGGCCCACTCCTCTGTGCCGCCATCGATGCTGTAGGTCTGCGCCAGGCCGAGCTGATCAGCGAGCCCGGCGGCGGTCTGACTGCGGCCGCCCTTCGCGCAGACGAACATCACCGGGCGGTCTTTGGGGAGCTTCTCGCTCGGGTTGACCCGCAGCGTGTCGAGTGGAACGTGCCGCGCGCCGGGCAGGTGGCCATTGGCCCATTCGCGCGGCTCCCGCACGTCGATCAACTCGACGCCTCCTGCGGCCAGCAACGCCTCGGCTTCCCGTGGCGTGACGTGCTTCATCGGCCGGCCTGCAACCGATGAAGTGCAGCGACCAGCGCGTCGATGTCTTCGGAGGTGTTGTACGGAGCCAGCGACGCACGCACGGTGGCCTCCACCCCGAGCCGCCGGAGAATGGGCTGCGCGCAGTGATGACCCGAACGCACCGCGATGCCTTCTTTGTCGAGCAGCGCGCTCATCTCTTCGGTCTTCTGGCCCTCGAGCGTGAAGGACAACACGCCCGCCTTCTCGGCCGCGGTGCCGTACATTTTCAACCCCGGCACCTGGAGCAGCTTCTGCGTCGCGTAGACGAGCAGCTCGTGTTCGTAGGTCGACACGTTCTCCAGGCCCACCCGGGTGAGCCAGTCGAGCGCCGCGCCCAGCCCCACCGCGTCGGCGATGTTGCCGGTGCCCGCTTCGAACTTGTTCGGCGCCGGTTGGTAGACCGTCTTCTCGAAGGTGACGTCGGCGATCATGTTGCCGCCGCCCTGCCAGGGAGGCATCGCCTCGAGCACGTCGCTCTTGCCGTAGACCGCACCGATGCCCGTGGGGGCGAAGACCTTGTGGCCGGAGAAGACGAAGAAGTCGCAGTCGAGCGCTTGCACGTCGACGCGCAGGTGAGAGACGGCCTGGGCTCCGTCGACGAGCACCTTCGCGCCGTGACGGCGGGCGAGCGCGATCATCTCGCGCAGGGGCGTGATGGTGCCCAGCGCGTTGCTGACCTGGGTGAGCGAGACGAGGCGCGTCTTCGGGCCGAGCAGCTTCTCGTACTCTTCGAGGATGATCTGACCGCGATCATCGACGGGCGCCACGCGCAGCTTCGCGCCCTTCTCGGCGGCGAGCTGCTGCCAGGGCACGATGTTCGCGTGGTGCTCGAGCCAGGTGATGACGATCTCGTCACCCTCGTTCACGTTGCGGCGGCCCCAGCTCTGCGCGACGAGGTTGATGCCCTCGGTGGCGCCGCGCACGAAGACGATGTCTTTGACGGAGGGCGCGTTGATGAAGCGGCGCACGCTCTCGCGGGCGGCCTCGTAGGCATCACTCGCGCGGGCGGCCAGGGTGTGCGCCGCGCGGTGGATGTTGGAGTTCTCGTGCTCGTAGAAGCGCTTGAGGCGATCGATGACCGTCTGCGGCTTCTGCGTGGTGGCGGCGTTGTC
>JAUYRZ010000082.1 GCA_030695565.1 Archangium sp. | reverse complement strand
TTACGCCGTCCGCCTTCGCCACGGCGCTTGGTGCTTCGGTTTTTCCGTCAGCGTGGAAATGGCCTCCTGAGCCACTCCAGATCCACTTACCTTCGTCACCCGCCGCGACCTGTCCGCGACGGGCTATTTCACCGCTCTCCCAGAGGGAGAGGGGATTTCGTACTGGTACACTCCCCCGATGACGCCTCGTTCACTCATCGCCGCGCCGCTCACCGCCGAGGCCTTCGCGCCGTTCGGCCGGGTGGTGTCGGCAGGTCTTCAACCCGGCTCTTCGGCCAACCAGGGCACCGCGGTGCGCTTCGACTTCTGCGCCGAGCTGACCTCCACCCGGCCGCACTCGAAGCCGAACCTGGCCGTCTTCCGCTCGGTGGCGAAGTCCCTGCCGCACGACGTGGTGCTGCTGGAGCGCCACCCCTGCTCGACGCAGGTCTTCATTCCGATGGTGGTCTCCCGCTACCTCGTCTGCGTCGCGCCCACCTTGCCCGATGGAGGGCCCGACCTCGCCGGCCTCAAGGCGTTCCTCTGCCAGCCGGGGCAGGGCGTGGCGTACGCACCGGGCACCTGGCATCACCCGATGGTCGCGCTCGACAGCCCCGGTGAGTTCACCATGCTCGCGTGGGAAGACGGCACGGCGCTCGACTGCGAAGTGCGCGAGCTGGCCGAGCAGTTCCGCGTCTCAGAAGCGTGACATCGCCGCGTCGAAGAGCGCGGTCTCGAGGCGGGCCAGCCGCTCTTCACCCAGCGCCTCGAAGTGGCAGGTGATGCGGCTGGCGTTCACGTTCTGCCTCACCACGGCGTGCACGAGGGCGTTGCCGCTGAGCGGGTCGGCGGCGCGTGAGAGGTTCATCACGAACGAGACGCGCTCGCCTTCTTTGAAGGTGCCCGACACCAGCGCGGTGAAGCTCTGGCACGACACTTCGCGCGTGGTGGTCCTCGTGACGCCACCGATTTCGATGGGGAAGACGTGCGCGACGCTGAACGCGCGGCGGGGCGCCACACCCTCGGGCAGGGGCTGCCCCTGGGAGCTCATCAGCGAACGCGCCAGCTCATCGCGCATGCCGGTGTACTTCTTCTGGTCGATCTCGCTGAGCGACCCTCGCCGCGCATTCTCATGCATGACGCGAAACGAGGCGAGCCACTGCGAGGGTTCCATGACGCGCTGGCTATAACTGGTGTTGGCACCGCACGCACGAACGGCATACTCCCGGCCGTGATGAGCGGGCCCCCGAAGACAATCGAACAAGTGCTCGCCCTGCACCCCTGGCCGGAAGCGTACGGCGCTGCCCCCAGATTGGATTGGTTGTGGCACTTCGAGGTCGCCCTCTCCGTCGATCAGCTCTGGCCCATCATCGCTGACAGCTCGCGCATGAACCGGGCGCTGGGCGTCGCCGAGATCAAGTTCGAGGATCGCGCGGGCGTGCGCTGGGGTACCTCGCGGCCCGGCGGCGTGGCCCACGAGTGGGTCGAGGTGCCGTGGAACTGGGTCGCCGGCCAATGGATCGAGTCGACCCGCATCTACGAACGCGGCTTCTCGAAGGTGGTCTACGCCGTCTTCATGCTCGAGCCGCTCACCCCCGAGCGCACCCGCCTCTCGGTCTACTTCGGCGCCGTGCCCCGGCACCTCCTCGGGAAGATCGCCCTCTCGTATGGCTTCCCCTCCCTGGAGAAAGACTTCAAGCGCGTGCTCGCGCAGGTCTCCGAGCAGTTCAATGCGATGAAGCCGGTGCTGTTCTTGCCCCCGCCCGAGGCCCTCTCGAGCGAGGCCGAGACGAAACTGCAGGAAGCGGAGAAGCGGTTGAAGGCGCACGGGCTCGAGGCCGCCTGCGTCGATCGCCTCCTGGGTTGGCTTCGCACCGGTGACGAAGAAGATCTCTACCGCATCCAGATTCGGGAACGCGCGCGGGCGTGGCAACTCGACGAGCAGCAGCTGCTGCGGGTCGCGCTGCATGCCACCCGCGAGGCGGTGCTGGAGATCTCGTGGGACATCATCTGCCCCCACTGCCGCGGCGTGACCGAGGAGGTGGGCGCGTTGGGTGGCCTGACCGCGAAGGGCGCCTGCGAGGTGTGTGAGCTCGAGTTCGGCACCGACGCTGCCGAGTCGGTGGAGATCACCTTCCACGTGCACCCCTCGATTCGCGCCATCGCGCACCGCACCTTCTGCAGCGCCGAACCCGCCACCAAGCAGCACATTCGCCTGCAGCGTGACCTCGCTCCCGGTGCCCAGTTCGTGGTCAGCCCGAAGCTGACGCCCGGCTCGTACCGGCTGCGGCTGCACGCGCGCTCCGAGTACGGCTTCATCGACGTCGCCGCCGACAAACCCGCCCAGCACGAGTGGAGAGCGAGCACCCTCTCGCGTGAGGCGGTGGGGCTCGAGCCGACGCTCACCCTGCGCAACGACAGCGGCACCCCTCAACGTTTCATCCTCGAGGCCGCGCGCTGGAGCGACCACGCGTTGCGCCCCGGCCAGCTCTTCAGCCTGCAGGAGTACCGCGACCTCTTCAGCGAGGACTACCTGAGCACCGACGTGCAGCTGGCGATCGGCGAGCAGACCATTCTCTTCACCGACATCGTGGGCTCCACCGCCATGTACGCCGAGCGCGGCGACCCTGCGGCGTTCATGGAAGTGAAGAACCACTTCGGTGAGGTCTTCCCCGTGGTGGCCCGGCATCGCGGCGCGGTGGTGAAGACCATCGGTGACGCGGTGATGGCGGCGTTCAGCGATCCACTCGACGCGGTGAAGGCCTCGCGCGACATCCACGCGTGTTTCCCCCCGGGCCGCAAAGACAGCGACACCCGGCTGCGCATCTCGCTCAACAGCGGCCCCTGCATCGCGGTGAAGCTGAACACCGGGGTCGACTATTTTGGCCAGACGGTGAACCTCGCCGCGAAACTGCAGAGCCTCGCGGAGTCGTGGCAGGTGGCGATGAGTGAGTCGGTGCTGCGCGCGCCGGGCGTGGCCAGTTGGTTCGAGAAAGAGGCAGTGACGCTCGAGGCGCTGAGCTTCGCGTCGAAGGCGCTCAGAGAGCCACTGCCGGTGAAGCGGTGGACCTGCTTCGTCGAGTGAGGTTCGCGCTCTTTTTTCTGTTCGTGGCCTGCACCACGACGGGCGTGCTCACCCGCACCGAAGCGAGCGCGTTGGCCACCCGCACCTGGCCGGGCGCCACCGAGGAGGTCTACGACGCCACCTGGCTCACGCTGCTCGGGCAGGGGTTTGTGGTCGTTCGCAGTGACCGGGTGGCGGGCACACTGGAGGTCAGCCGGGCGGGGAAGGTGTTCGATGTCGACGTCGCCGCGCTGGGGACGGAGCAGCGCGTGGAGATCGCCCCGCGGGATCCGCTCACCCGCGCAGAGCTGACCGCGCTGCTCGATGCCCTCGAGGAAGGAACGCGTTCTTTCTTGCGCGCGTGGGACGAGCTTCCCGAGTGGAGCTTCGATGGCCGCCGCAACCTGCTGCGGGTGCCGGGCTTCGGGGTCGCACCTCCGGCTGAGTGGGAGTGGCTCGACTTCGACATCTCGCGGCGCTTCGTGGTGGTGCAACAACGCCGCGCGCGCACCGGGCTCAACCCCACGTTGTTGGTGGAGCTCGATCGCCGCCGGCCGGAGTCCCGGTTCGAGGCCTCGTTGAAGCGCGCCGCGGGGCTGGCCCTCGTCGCAAGACAGCGGCTGGTCTTGCCCGAGGAGCTCGAGGCCACCGAAGACGAGCAGGGGCTGCATGGCTCGGTGCGCGTGCTCGACGGTACCAGCCCTCACGAGCTGTCGTGGCACGCGTACCAGACGGTGCTCGGCGCGAGTGACGTGCGGCTGCTGATGGTGTGCCCGCTGGCGTGCCGAGAGGCGTGGGCCGAAGTCATGAACTCCCTCGCCCTGCGAAGCGGGGAGAGGGTCGGGGTGAGGGGCGATCTCGGTCTTCGGTGAGGCCCCTCACCCCAACCCTCTCCCCGCTGTCGCAGGGAGAGGGAGCTCGGAAGTCACCGGCGCTGACACGTCTCGCACGCGTACATGGTGCGGCTGCCCAGCTCCCACACGCGAATCGAATCACCGCACCGCCGGCACTCGCGCCGACCGTAGACATAGGTGCGTTCACCGCGCCGCGGCTTGCGGCCGACCGCCTGGTCGAAGTGCTTCACGGTGATGATCTTCCGATCGCGCACGCCATCTTGCAGCATGCCCACCAGGGTCTTCCACAGCCGCGTGAAGTCGCGCGACTCGAGCTCGTCACCGCGCAGCTCCGGGTGCAGGCCCGACACGAAGAGGCCCTCCGCGCGGTACACGTTGCCCACGCCGCTGAGCACCGATTGATCGAGCAGCAGCGCGCCGAGGCTGCGCGACGACGCCTTCACCCGTTTCCACGCCTGCTGGCGGCTCGCGTCTTCGCGCAGCAGGTCGGGTCCCAGCCGGGCCAGCAAGGCCGCATGTTCATCGGGTTCGAGCAGCTCACACGCCGTGGGGCCGCTCAGGTCGACGCACTCGGTGCTCGTCTCCATGCGCAGCCGAAGCTGGCCTCGCGGTTCCGGCGCAGGCTGACGGTGTCGGCGGAAGCGACCGAACAACCCCAGGTGCACGTGCAGCAGCTCGCCGCCTTCGAAGCGGTAGAAGAGGTGTTTGCCCCACGCTTCGACGCTGGTGAGGAGTTGGCCGTCGAGTACCGACGCCCCTCCCTGGAAGCGCCCTTGAGGCGAGGTGACGTGAATGACTTCCCCCGCCAACCACTTGCGGTGATCGAGCGCGAGGCGATGCAGCGTGTGACCCTCAGGCATAGCGGCCTCACTAATCACCCCCCTTCCCCCTCGCCCTGCGAAGCGGGGAGAGGTTCGGGGTGCGGGGCCCAGCAGGTGGAGCGACCACCTCGGCTGCTACGCGCGACGTTTGCTGGGTCCTCTCCCAGAGGGCCCAGAGGGAGAGGGAGACACGGGCATCGCCTTCACCGCTTCACGTACCGCGAGCGACTGATCGGCCAGCCCGGTGAGATCGAGCATCTGGTGCGGCGCGTAGGGATGGCCCCAGCGCTCGACCTCCATGTGAAGAAACAGCGCCAGGGTGGGGCACCCGACCGCCACCGACAAGTGCATCGGCCCGGTGTTGTTGCACACGGTGACCTGTGCCCCGCGCATCAACGCGGCGAGTTGATCGAGGCTGGTCGGAGGTGCCCGCACGGCGCCGGGGCACGCGGTGCACACCGCCTCCACCAACGCTTCTTCACCCGGGCCCCACGTCACCACCGGGGTGATGCCCCGCTCGAGCAAGGCGCTCGCCGCATCGGCGAACCGTTCCGGCACCACCCGGCGATACCCGAGCCGTCCACCGGGGTTCACCACCGCATACGGCCCCGCCACCACCTCGAACGGAGCCGTCGCGCGGAATGACATGCGCACCGGCGCCTCGGAAGCGAAGAGCGGCGAAGCCAGATGGGTGCGCTGCCCGGCCTCCGAACGGGTGCCCGCCACCGGGCGCACCGGCACATCCATCAACCAGCCTGAGGGAAAGTTCGCGGGGCCGAGCACCACCGAAGGTCCGCCCACCACGCGCGCGACCACCGCCGAGGTGACCGACTCGAGATCCCAGTTGCCGCAGTTGATGACCACGTCGAACCGTTCGGCGCGCAGCGGGCCCAGCACTGCCCAGCGCGGCCGGTAGTCCCAGAGCTTCGTCACGTTCGAGTGGCCCTCGAGCACGCGGCGCACTTTGGGGTGCGTGAGCACGTGCACCTCGTGACCTGCGGCGGCCAGGCGATCGATGAGCGGGGTGGTGAGCAGCGCTTCACCGACCCGATTGTCGATGCGCACCAGCAACACCCGCTTCTTTCCCGTGGAAAGCCGCAGCGCAGCGCGTGAGCGACGGCCCGGGCGCCAACAGAGCGCAGCCATGAACACGGCGAAGAAGTTTTTAGCCAGCCACTCGAGCCGCTTGATCCAGATCACGACCGAGGGGACCGTATTGCCCCTGAGTCAGTCGGTGGATTTTTTCTGCTCGTTCAACGCTTGGGGCGTTTGATGCGAACAGGCTCTGGCTGCGGGCGGACGGCTGAGCCCAGTGCAATGGCACCGAGGACGATGATCGCTCCCAGAACAGGCAATACGTTGACGAGCTCCGACATGGGACGGTGAGTGTAACCATTCTACCGCGGCGCTGCCAAACCGGTCCGGGGGAGGCCTCCACCCTGATCAGGTGAGCCCTGGGCGTGACGCGACCCGGGGAGCCAGTCCGTGACGGCGGCGGGGGGATGGTGTCAGATGAACACCCCTCTTTCAGAGAGTCTCCCATGCCCCGCGTCTCTGGTTGGAACGCCGCAACTCCCCGCCGTTCGGCTCCTGAAATGGGCGCGGCCCGCTTTGAGCTCACCGGCTCACTCAAGACCGGCATGACCGAGGCCTCCGACGTGGCCGCGCTGCCGGGGAACCGGTTCATCGTGGTGGGCGACAAGAAGAACACCGCGGTCATCGTCGACGCCGACGGCAAACGCAGCGAGCTCGAGCTGCCCGGCCTCAAGAACGGCAAGAGCCAGCTGGAAGGCGTGACCTACGACCCGGTGCGTCACCACCTGTTCGTCTGCCGCGAAGAGTCGCGCGAGCTGCTCCGCTACGAGTGGGACGCCAGCAAGAAGACCGCCCCGGTGCTGGAGAAGACCATCTCGCTCGACGACGCCGGGCCCAGCAACAAGGGCTTCGAAGGCATCGCGTACGTGCCCGGGGAGTTCTCGCCCACGGGTGAGCCGCAGCTGTTGCTGGCCAAAGAAGGCAGCCCGCGTGAGCTGTCTTTGATGGGTGATGGCGGCAAGGGCAAGCCCCTCCCCCTCAAGCTGGAGCGCGAGGTGCTCGCCGTGTGCCGCGACTTCTCTGCCGTCACCGTCGACCCGAAGACGGGCCACCTGTTCCTCTCCAGCGATGAGTCGGCCACCGTGGCGCAGATCAAGATGGTGCGCGACGGCGACAAGGTCATCGGCAAGCTGGTGCAGTCGTTCCCGCTGCGTGACGAGAAGGGCAAGCCGCTCCAGCGCGTGGAAGGCCTGTCGTTCAACGAGAAGGGCGACCTGTTCGTGCTCACCGAGAACGACGGCAAGCTGCACCAGCTCAGCCGGAAGTGACCAACTCCTTCTCTTCCGAGTCGAGCAGCCGCTCGTAGAGCCACAACACCGCGTCGCGGCTGTCTTCGTCTTTCGCCAGCAGCTGCCCTGCGAACTTCGCGGGCAGCGAGCGTTCGGTGAGCACCGTCTTCAGCTCTCCTTCTGCGTTCAGCGCGAGCGCGGCGAAGTCGGGCTCGGCTCGTGGCGGAGCGCCACCTTCGAGCCAGCGGGATCGCACGGTGTCATCGGAAGGATGCAGGAAGAAGGCACCGCGCTGTGAGAGCACCTGCGAGGTGACGGAAGCGAGTTGGTGAAGCTCGAAGCTCTGCTCGCCTCGCACGTCGACCTCGAGTGCACGACGGAACGCGCCGAGCGCACGCCGCAGCTGACCCTGCGCCAGATGGGCCTCTCCCGCCTTCTTCCACGCGTCGCGATTCATCTCTCCCACACCTTAAGCCATGGGGCAGGCTGATGATGCTCGGCACCGTGGTTGCAACCCGACCGCTCCATGAAATGGGACACCATCGTGATCGGCTCGGGACCCGGTGGCCTCTCCGCCGCAGTCGCGCTCGCCCGCGCAGGCCAGAAGGTGCTGGTGCTGGAGCAGCACTATTTGCCGGGCGGCTGGTCGCACAGCTTCACGCTCGGGGGCTACCGCTTCAGCCCGGGCGTGCACTACCTGGGCAACTTGCATCAAGGCGGTGGCCTGCGCCGGCTCTACGAGGGCCTCGGCGTCGCGGGCGATCTCGAGTTCTGCGAGATGAACCCCGACGGGTTCGACCACTTCCTCATCGAAGGAAGGCAGTTCGATCAACCCAAAGGCGTCGAGAAGTGGATCGCCCGGCTCACCGCCGCCTTCCCCCACGAACGCGAAGGGATTGCGCGCTACTTCTCCCTCCTCTCGGGCGTGGTGAAAGAACTGCAGGGCGCCGAAGAGCTGCTCCGCTTTCCCAAGGTGTTGAGCCTGCCGTGGAAAGCACCGCGGCTGATGCGCTGGGGCTTTCGAAGCCTGCAAGGCTTGCTGGAGAGCTGCATCCACGACCCGATGTTGCGCGGGGTGTTGTCGGCGCAGTGTGGCAACCACGGCCTGGCGCCTTCGCGCGTCTCGTTGCCGCTGCACGCGTCGATGTCGGCGCACTACTACGACGGCGCGTACTACCCCCGGGGCGGCGCCAAGCGCATTCCGCGAGCGTTCATCAAGGCGCTGCGCAAACACGGCGGGCAGCTTCGCATCAGCACGCGCGTCGAGGAGATCCTCGTCGAAGGCGGCCGCGCGGTGGGCGTGCGCACGGCCAGCGGAGAGCGCATCGAAGCGCAGCACATCGTGTGCAACGCCGACCCGGCGATCGTCTACGGGAAGCTGTTGCCCGAGAAGTACTGCCGCGCCGCCGTCCGCAAGGCCCGGCGCATGGAGTACTCGGTGAGCTCGGTCTCCGTGTTCTGCGCGGTGGAGATGGACTTGAAGGCGCTCGGCTACGACTCGGGCAACTACTGGTGGTACCGCAGCAAGGACCTCGACGGGCTCTATCGCACCATGGAGAAGTCGATGCCCGGCCCGGAGATCGACGCCCTCTTCCTCGCCATCACCTCGCTCAAGGATCCCGGCCACACCTTGCCGGGGCACCACACCCTCGAGATGTTCACCTTCCTCCCGTACGAGATGTTCGAGCAGTGGGCGAAGACGCCGTTGGGTGATCGCGGCACGGCGTACCAGGCGCTCAAGCACCAGCTGGGTGAACGCGTGATGCGCGCGGCCGATCAGATCATCCCCGGCCTCAGCAGCCACGTGCGTTTCCTCGAGGTCGGCACGCCCCTCACCAACGACCACTACTGCGAGACGCACCGTGGCTCGCTCTACGGCACGGCCAAGACGCCCTGGCAGCTCGGCCCCTTCTCGTTCGATCAGCAGGGGCCGGTGGAGAGGCTGCACTTCTGCGGCGCCAGCACCATCAGTCACGGCGTGGCGGGCGCGGCGATGTCGGGGCTGATGGCCGCGACGCCGATCCTCGGGCTCCAACACTTCGAACAGTGTCTCGGCCCCACCGAAGAGTCGCTCACCATCTACCCGGCGGAGCACCCTGAAGCGTGGCTCGAAGAGCCGCACAGGGCATCTGCTCCAGCAGTCGCTGCAGCGCATTGACCGTTCGAAGGCGTACGCTGCGGCATGGTCACGGCGCTGATGATGCTGGTGTTGGCTGGCTCACCTCTCGATGCCGCCCGACGACACCTGGCTGACGGCAAACTCGACGACGTCTTGTTCGACCTCGATGGAAAGACCTTCGCGGAAGCCGAGCGGCCGCTCGCCGCGTCGGTGCTCGCTGCGGCCGCGCGCGCCGGGCTCGAGAAGAAGGACCTCGTGCTCGCGCTCCAGTTCGCGCAGATGGCCCTGCGGCTCGACAAGAAGGAGCCGCTCGCGCTCGAGACCGGTGCTCGCGCGTCGCTCGAACAGAAACAGTTCGACCCCGCGGAGGACTATGCGGATCGGTGGATCGCGCAGGCGCCCAAAGCGGGCGAGCCGCGCTTGTTGCGCGCGGAGATCGCGCTGGAAGAAGGCGAGTGGAAGAAGGTGATCGCCCTCACCCGGGAGGTCGACGCGCGCCTGTTGTCGGAGGCCGATCGTCAACGGCTGCTGGTGGTCGTGCAGTCGGCGATGAAGGAACTCGGAGAACGAGACGCCGCGCGCAGCCAGGCGAAGACGATGGAGATCGAGCTCGAGGCGCAGCTGAAGGCCGCGGTCACCAGCGCTCGTTCGCTGCCACCGGCCCGGGCGGCCGCGCGAAAGGTGATCGTCTATGGCACCCAGTGGTGTGGCTACTGCCATGCGGCCCAGGCGTGGCTGACGGAGCGCGGCGTGCCCTTCGAGGCGAAAGACATCGAGAAGGATCCAGCGGCGCTCGCTGAGCTGAACGAGAAGAAGAAGGCCGCAGGAAAGCCGCGGCAGGGTGGGGTGCCGTGGATCGACACCGGCCCCGAGCTGCTCACCGGCTTCAATGTGGCTGCGCTCGAGCGCTTGTTTCCGCGCTGAGAACCGGCAGAGGCGAACAATGGCTCCTGTGCGTGCGAAGACGAAGGTACATGACGGCTCGCCGTGAGTGCCCTGCTCCTTCTCTTCATGCTGGCCGTCACCGACGTGGATGCCGGCGTCGACCCACCCGCGTTCGATGCGGGTGAGGTGCTGGCCGACGCGGGTGAAGAGGTGGGCGCAGGTGAGCCCCCCGACGCCGGCGTGGCGCCTGCGAAGGTCAAGGCCGCCGCGAGTGACGACCTGCTCACGCCCGACGCGGGCGCCGCCAGCGAGCTGGGTGAAGAAGGCCCGGCGCTCGACCCCCCGCCCGCCGTCGAAGTCCCGGTGCCTGCGCTCCCGAAGTTCTCCTTCGCCATCATCCACGCGCTCGCCGGCCGCTTCTCGCTGTCGACCTGCAGTGGAACGCTCGGTGACTCACCATTCGAGAAGTTGAGCGCGCGCCTCGACGCGCTGCCCAAAGGCACCTTGCGCTTCGACTCGGGAGACCTGCTGGGCGCCTCGGCCATCGGGCGCTTCGCCGTCGAGCGAGACCCCGACGCCCTCGCCCTGGCCGTGAGCGAACTCGGTCTCGCCGCGCGCGCCATCGGCCACCGCGACTTCGCGACCTCCCGCTCCCGTTTGCTCGCGTTCACCCACGCGCTCGCGAAGAAGGGCCTGCGCACCACGCTCACCAACCTGAGCTGCAGCGGAGAGGCCGCCCCCGTGTGCGACGCGATCGTCAACGGCGCCGAAGCACCGCTGCTCGTCGATTCGCCTCACGGCAAGGTGGCGTTCATCGCTGCGCTCGCTCCACAACAGTTGCTCAACATCTCGCGCGAGCTGAGTGCGGGCGTGAAGCTCGAGCCGCCCGCGGTGGCCCTGGGTGATGCGACCCGCCGCGCCCGTGCACTCGGCGCCGCGCGCGTCATCGCCGTCTACGACCCCGCCATCGGCGACGAACTCGCCGACACGCTGGCGCTGGTACGGGCCCTCGACCCGAAGGCGCTGCCCGACGTGTTGATCGTCGATGCGCAGCTCGAACCGGTGCGGAGCGCTTCGGTGGGCGCGGCGAACCTTCCGCTCATCGCCACGCGACCGGGCGAGGCGCTGGTCATCGAGCTGCGTCCCGACGGCACGCTGCACGCGGCGCTGGCGGAGCCCGGCCCGGCGGCGGCCCCTGTCACCTTCTACGCCCAGGCGCTCAACCGGTCGTTGTGCAAGCTGTACCAGCAGCCCTTTCCCCGCGGCGAGCTCGCCCAGCCGCTCGGCCGTGACGAGGCGGCTGCCCTGGTGCTCGACGTGATGCGCGAGCATGCCCACGCCGAAGTCGCCGTGCTCAACGGCCACGCCATCAGCGCGGTCGCGCAGTGGCCGCTGGAGACACCGCTCACGCACCTCGCGTTGTTTCAGGCGCTGCCTTTCGACAACCGCATGCGCGTGGCGACCGTCACGGGGGCCGCGCTGGCCGAGTTCCTCGATTCTGCCGACGCGAAGAGCGCCTTCATTCGAGGCGCGAAGAAGCTCGGCAGCTGGAAGGTGAACGGCCGCGCGCTCGAGCCGCTGCAGGCCTATCGCGTCGTCACCACCGACTTCGTCGCCGAAAGGTTCGGCGGCATGTTCGAAGGCGCCGAGCCGCTCGGGTCGCTGACCGTTCGCGACGTGCTGGGCAATTGGCTCTCCGTCGAGAAGCGGGGCCCGTTGCTCGCTCAGCCCGTCGACCCCGCCGAGCGCACGCGTTGGTGGTTCAGCTACCGCTTGCAGCTCGACCTCACCGCCGTGGGTGTCTCGAACCCGAACCAGTCGGTGTTTCAAGACACCCAGCTGCTGCGCGGCCAGTCGTTGAGCCTGGTGGGCGAGACCGAAGGCCGGGCCATCGGAGACAACCCGCTCTACTCCCTCGAGCAGACGGTTCGCCTGCGTTACGGCGTGGTCGACACCACCGCGCTGGACGGCAGCACCAGCGGGGCGGTCAACAACGTCGACCTGCTCACCTTTCGCACGCTCGCGTTCGCCCGCAAGGTGTTCGGTACGCCGGCCTGGTACGTGCCCCGGCCCTACGCCGACGTCTTCGCCGAATCAGAGCTCACCCGCCCCGAGACCAGGCGCTACCACCACCTGCAGTTGCTCCCCACGGCTGGGCTGCGCTTCGAGCTGTTTCCCCAGTTCGGCGTCTACGCAGGCGGGGGCGCGACGTGGGAGGTGTTCGCGCGCAGCGAAGACCTGAACCCGCAGGTTCCGCCCGCGGCCGCGGTGCTGGTGGCGGGTTGGCAGCTGCGGCCCAGGAGGATCGTGAAGCTCGGCCAACGTTGGCTCGAGGCCGAGAGCAACCTGGACTTCTGGATTCGTGACCTGGGCGGCCCCGCCCAGAGCCAGGCACGGTTACGCGCCCGGCTCGTGGTGCCGTTGTTCTCGGTGCTGTCGCTCACCGCCACCTACGACCTGTTCTTCCGCTCCGTGCGCACGCGCGATGACGCCGGTGCCTGGGGCGTCATCTACGGGGTCTCGCATGACGCGTACCTCGGGCTGCAGGTCGCGTTCGGCGGCGCGCATCAGTCGTTCACGTTCTGATCAGCCCAGCCTGATCAGAACGAGCCGCCAGCGGCCGAAGGCTGCGCGAGACGACGCACAGCGAAGCGGCGCGTCGAGTGACCCAAAAAAAATCAGAGCGCCCGCTCGTACATGCGCCACTTCTTGTAGACCTTGGCGTTCATGCGCTCGATGCCGCGGTTGATCTGCGTGTTGTCTTCGAGCGTCCACGAGAGCTCGCCTGCGCCGTAACCGGCCGCCGAGCCGCGCTTGCTGATCTCTTCGTAGAGCACGGCCGCCAGTGCGCCGTACTTTCGCGAGGCGCGGAACTCGTCCTTGATGCCCAGCAGAATGAGCCGGGCGTTCTTGGGGCGGTTGAACTTGAGGCGCCAGAGCAACTTGACGAGGTTGATGGGGTTGCGCATCAGCTCGCCCTTGAAGTCACCGATGAGCTCGTTGATGTCGGGGATCGCGAAGAGGATCGCTGCCGGCTTGCCATCGACTTCAGCCACGTACGTGAGCTGGGTGTCGATGAAGAGCTTGTACTCGTTGGCGATGACCTCCAGCTCCATGTTGGTGAACGGAGTGAAGTTCCAGTTGTTCTTCCAGGCCTCGTTGTAGACCTCCTGGATGATGCCCGCGTCGCGGCGGATCTCCTTGATGTCCATCATGCGGATCTTCACGTTGGGCAGCTCGCGGGTCTTCTTCGCCACGCGCGTGGTGAGATCGTCGATGGGGGTGCCGGCCGTGTACCACCAGCCCAGCAGGTCCTTCGCCTTCTGGTAGCCCGAGCCCAGAATGAGCGCGTCCATGAAGGGGCGGTTCCAGGTGGTGCCGATCATCGAGGGCTTCTCGAACCCTTCGATGAGCACGCCCGCCTCACCCTTGGAGTCGAGCGTGAACGGCCCCCGCATGCGCACGCGGCCCTTCTTGCGCGCCCACTCTTCAGCGACCGCGAAGAGCGCCTTGGCGACCTCCGGTTTGTCGGCGCACTCGAAGAAGCCGAAGAACGCGGTCTTGGGATCTTCCGGCCAGGTCTTGTCGAAGTCGAAGTCGATCTGCGCGCTGATGCGGCCCACCGGCTTGCCGTTCTCGAAAGCGGTCCACGCCTCCAGCTCGCCGTGAGCGAGGAAGACGCTCTTCTTGGGGTCGAGCTGCTTGCGGTAGTCGTCCAGCAGCGGCGGCACCCAGTTCTTCTCTTGATCCATGCCGACGGACCACGGCACGTGCAGGAAGACCTCCTGCTCCTTCTTGGTTCGAACAGGGCGGACGTCGATGACAGCAGCGTTCATGGAGCGCACGCCTACTGCCCGGCCAACCGTTTGGAAATGACGATCAGCGCGCCCGGGCGGTGCGGGGGCAAGGCCGCTCGGTGGTGCCCGCGAGGAAGGTGCGGGTCTCCCTGACGGTGAGCACCTCGCCGGGGCGGCACGTGGCGTCGAACAACCGGTGAAAGAGCCGGTGTTCAGGGGGAATCGGCACGTGCAGGTACTTCCACGTGGCGCGGAACGGTTTGCTCGGCGCGTCGGGCACCGGTACGTCGACGGAGTAGAGGTGGTTGCTCAGGTACGCATCGACGAGGCCGAAGTACCAGCCGAAGGGCGAGAGCAGCAGGGTGAGCGTGAGCGCCTTCACGAAGCGCGACTGGCTCTGAAAGTCGGTCCACGCCGAGCCTTCCCACGGCATGAACAGGGCGGCACCGGAGAGCGCGAGCGCGAAGTTCCACGGCCAGATGGAGGCGTTCTCGTTTCGGCCCGCCGCGAGCGTGGAGAGAATGCCCACGTGCATGAGGAAGGCAGCCGCGCCCGCGTAGCGGCGGTTCTGGGGGGAGAGCACCAGCAGCGCGAGCAGGTATTCGCCGAGCGCGAGCAGAATGCCGGCGATGGCCAGCACCCATTCGGGTGCGTCGTGCCACACCTGACGCACGAAGAGGGGACCCAGCAGGTAGATGAAGGCGGGGCTGAGCAGCTTGAGGGCACCGGCCCAGAGCCAGAGGATCACCACGTGCGCGCGGCCGAGAAACTGCGCGCCCCGTTCGGGCCAGGTGGCGATGGTGAGGAAGGCGAAGGAGAAGAACTGCGGTTGCAGCCGGGTCTCGTCGCAGCTGCACGCGTAGAGCAGCACAGCGGCGTAGGCGGCGAGGGCGCGTTTGGGAAACCAGAGCTGCGCGACGATGGTGAGCAGCAGGGGCACGCCGACGCCGAACGAAGGCAACGGCAGTGCGGGCAACATGGGTGGCAGCTCATGCGCGGTCCACAGCGGCCAGGTGATCACCACCGTCGCGACATGCGCGAGCACCACGAGCACGCGATACCGCATGAGCTCCCTCTCCCTTCGGGAGAGGGTCGGGGTGAGGGCCTCACGTGTTGGCAACCCGATCAGCAAGAGCCCAGCAGCCTCTTCTTCATCGCGGCGCAGCGAACCACAAGACGGGGTGACCGTCTGGTTCCACCTTTCGACCGTCCGCCCCTCCGCGCCGCACGGGCTGCACCCCTCGGCCTGCCCGGAGCGCCGGGGCATCTGAGCTGGTTGAGCGAACTGCTGCACGGAGTGAGTAGGGTGGTGATGTGACGCTCTCGGCGCTCTGCGTGGAATGTGGCCTGTGCTGCGACGGCACACTCTTCCGTTTTCTCCCGGTCGAGCCGCACGAAGTCGCTCAACACGAAGCGCTCAACCTGCCGGTCGTGAATCAGTCAGGCCGGCTCGCCATGCGTCTGCCGTGCTCGAAGCTCGAGGCCCGCTGCTGCACCGTCTACAAAGAGCGCCCCGGTGGCTGCCGCAAGTTCGTCTGTCATCTGGGCCATCGGCTGGAACAAGGCGAAGTCGAGTTCCCCAAAGCCCTCGAGCTCGTGCGTGAAGCGCAGCGCCGGCTCGAGGTGTTGCGCACCACCTGGCCCGGGCCTGAGCCGGTGCTCCAGCGCGCGACGCAGCAGGCAGCACGCGGCAAGTCGCCCAACGACGCATCGCTCACCGCGCTCGAGTCGGTGCACGACTTTCTCGACGAGTGGATCCACTGGCCCGACGGCCCGCGCACCGGAATCTGATCCTGCGCCCCCTCTCCCTGCGAAGGATTCGAGCGCCTTGCGGAAGGTGCGGCCGCGCACCAGCTTCTGCGTGCAGTCGGAGTCGCCCTGCATGCTCGCCATCCGTCCCCCTCTTCTTCGTTACCACACGAAGATTCCGGGGCCTGTACCGCTGCGAAGCGGGGTGAGGGGCGAGCCCTTGAGTCGCTGACTGGAAGGTCGGGCCTGTTCGGCCTCTGCGGGCGCAGGTCGCACCAGTTACTCAAACTCGCAGTGACACGAATGAACGGGGGACCGCCGTGCGTCCAACTGACGAGGCAGAGCAGCTCACCGTGCCGGTCGTGCAGGAGACCGTCGAGGTCGGCCGCCACTGGGTCGACACCGGGCGCGGCGTTCGCATCGACAAGCGTGTCACCGAACGTGAAGAAGAAGTCGACACGCCGTTGATGCACGAAGAGCTGACGGTCGAGCGCATCCCGATCGATCGGATCGTCAGTGGCCCGGAACCGCAGCAGCACTACGAGGGCGAGACGCTCGTCGTCCCGGTCCTCGAAGAGGTGTTGGTGTTCGAGAAGCGGCTCCGGTTGAAAGAAGAGGTTCGCATCACCAGGCGGCAGCGGCAGGTACACCAGCCGCAGCGCGTGAGCCTCAAATCAGAAGAAGTGTCCGTTGAGCGGTTCGACGAAAAAACTCCAGGAGGCCGTCATGGCTAACGCAGTGGTAGCGGTGTTCGACGAATACAATGAGGCCCAAAGCACGGTGAACGAGTTGCTCGTCGCCGGCTTCGACAAGAGCGAAGTGCGGTTGAGCGCCGAGGAAGAGAGCGCGGCCAGGCTCAACCAGGATCGTGAACCCGAAGCAGGCTTGAAAGGCTTCTTCAACCGGCTCTTCGGTACGGATGATCGCGATGACATCCGCCTGTACGACGAGGCGGTGCGCCACGGGAACTACGTGGTCACCGCCATCGCCGCGACGGACGAGAAGAGCGAGATCGCTTCGGAGGTGATGAGTCATCACCACCCGCTGGACCTCGATGAGCGCAGCTCCGAATGGCTGGGCAGCGAGGCACAGGAGAGCGGAGGCATCTCTGCGGGGGAGCCCATTTTCGAGTCGGACGAGAGCCGTTCGATTCCGGTCATCGAAGAGGAGGTGAAGATCGGCAAACGCGAAGTGCAGCGGGGCGGTGTGCGCATCTTCCAGCGCGTCTCCGAGGTGCCCATCGAAGAAGACATCACCCTGCGTGAAGAGCAGATCGTGGTGGAGCGCATCCCCGTCGACAAGCCAGCGACCGACGCAGACCTGGGCGCCTTCAAGGAAGGTTCGGCCGAGCTGCGCGAGCGATCTGAAGAGGCCGTGGTCTCCAAGAAGGCCCGCGTGGTCGAAGAGGTCCGCGTCGGCAAACAGGTGACGCAGCGCAAGGAGAAGATCCGCGAGACGGCCCGCCGCACCGACGTCGACGTCGAGCGCACGGGAGCGTGGAATGATCAGTACCGTCAGCACTGGCAGCAGAACTACGGAGCGCTCGGCAGTTGGGAAGACTTCGCGCCGGCCTACGAGTACGGGTCGACCGCCGCTTCCAGCACGCTCTACCAGGGCCGTGACTGGGACGCGGTCGAGCCTGAGCTGAGGTCCGATTGGGAGAGCCGATATCCCGGCAGCGCGTGGGACCGGTTCAAGGATTCCATCCGTCACGCGTTCGGTGGCGGCAGCAAGTACTGACGCCTCGCCTTGGCATCGCCACCCGGTCTTCCCGACGGGTGGCGTTTATTTGTCAGGTTCAGGCTTGAGCGTCGGCATCTTGCTCTTCACCTTCGAGACCGGCTTCTTCACGGGCTTCGGCTTCACCGTTCCCCGGAAGGTGCCCTTGGTCCCCGTGCCGAGCGTCGACACGCTGTCGAAGAAAAGGCCCGCATCGACGGGCTGCAGTTCGGTGAGCAGACCCGCATCGACTTCTTCCACTCCCGCATCGGGAGCGAGAACCGCCAGCTCGGGGCCTGGGCCCGCATCGATGAAGCTCTCCACGCGCGGCTGAGGCGTCGTTTCGTCGCGCGGCCACAGCGCAACCCCACCGACGATCGCGACCAGCAACACCGCGGCACCCAGCAGGAGTGGCCGCCTCGAGGAGCCGAGCAACATGCGCCGCGCGAGCGCTGCTGATTGGGGCCGCAGCACGGGTGAGGCTTGCGTCAGTTTGGAGATGAGCCGCGTCAACGACCCCGGCGTGCTCGAAGGGAGCGGCTTTTCGCCCGGCACGCCCAGCGCGAGTGTTTCGTGCAGCACCACGCCGAGCGCGTAGAGGTCGCTGCGTTCATCGCTCTTTCCCCAACGCTGTTCGGGCGCCATGTAGCGCAGCGAGCCCAGGAGCGCGGCTGACTCGGTCAACGTGCTCGAGCCTTCGAGGCGCGCGATGCCGAAGTCGCAGAGCTTCGGGCCTTCCGCTGAGAGCAGGATGTTGCTCGGCTTCACGTCGCGGTGGACGAAGCCCCCGGCGTGAACCACCTCGAGCGCATCGAACAGGGCCTTCGCCAGCGCGATGACTTCGTTCACGGGCAGGGGGCCTGACTTGAGCCGTTCGCGCAGGTCGGTGCCGGTGACGCGCTCCATCGCGTACCAGCAGAAGGAGTTCTCTTCTCCTTCACCGAGCATCTTCACGACGCCGTGATGCGAGATGGCCGAGAGCGCGCGGGCTTCGCGGCGAAAACGTTCTCGGAGGGCGGGCTCCGCGGCGAGCAGCGGGGAGAGCACCTTGAGCGCGACGATGGAGCCGTCGGGGGCACGCGCTTCGTAGACCGAGCCCATGCCGCCGCTGCCGAGCAGCTTGATCAGCGCGTAGCCGCTGAGCGTCTCCTGGCTGAGGTCGATCTCAGGCCAGAGCCGCGCCTGGCCGGGGGCGGTGTCGACGCGGGTGAGATCGACCGAGACACCACAGCCGGAGCAGGTGACGTGCTCGGGGTTGCTCCGCGGGAGCGGGGTGCGGCAGCTAGGGCAGAGGAAGTTCATGATCTTTTGTCACCTCGCCCTGCGCAGCGGGGAGAGGTCGGCCGCAGGCCGGGTGAGGGGCTCACCTGCGTGCCACGAAGGCCCCTCACCCCGACCCTCTCCCCGCTTCGCAGGGAGAGGGGGACTCCGCGAGCCAGTCGATCTTGTACTCCTCGAGCTTGCGATCGAGCGTCGGCCGCGAGATGCCGAGCGCCTCCGCCGCTTGCGCCTTCACGCCACGCGCTCGTTTCATCGCGAGCGCGATCTGCTCACGCTCCAACGCCGCAATCAGCTCACCCAGCGTGCGCCTTCCATCCGCCGGTGCGCGGCTCTCACCGGGCGCCACCAACTCAGGCGGCAGATCCGCCAGCGTCACCTCCGACTCATCACTCTTGAGCACCAGCGCCCGCTCCAACGCGTTGGCCAGCTGCCGCACGTTCCCGGGCCACGAATACCCAGCGAGCGCCTGCAACGCCTCCGCGCTCACTTCGGGCGGCCTGCGCCCCAGCGACGCCGAGTGCCGCGCGAGCAGCCGGGCTGCCAGCGCAGGCACATCGTCCGCACGCTTCCGGAGCGGCTCGAGCGCGATGCGCACCACGTTGAGCCGCCAGTACAGGTCGGCCCGAAAGCGTCCGGTGCTGATCTCCTTCTCGAGATCACGATTGGTCGCACACACGATGCGCGCATCGACGGTCGAAGGCGCGCGCCCACCCACGCGCAACACCAGCTTCTCCTCGAGCACACGCAACAACTTCACCTGCAGCTCGAGCGGGAGCTCACCCACCTCGTCGAGGAACAGCGTCCCACCATCAGCCCGCTCGAACACGCCGGCGTGTTGCTGAGAGGCGCCGGTGAACGCGCCCTTCTCGTGACCGAACAGCTCCGACTCGGCCAGCTCACGCGGAATCGCGCCGCAGTTGAGCGCCACGAACGGACCCTGCGCGCGTTTGCTGCTGCGATGAATGAGCGCTGCGAGCTCTTCCTTGCCGGTGCCACTTTCTCCGGTGAGCAGCACGGTCGAAGTGGTGGGCGCGACCTGCCGCGCGATGCGCACCGCTTCTTTCATCGAGGCGCTTTGCGCGACCAGTTCTTCCCGCACCGGCGCCACGCTCGAGGGCACCGCGCGCAACGACGGAGCGACCGCGGTGGCCAGCACGGTGGCGAGCGCGAGCTCCTTCGAGTCGAACGGCGTGGAACGTGCGGCGAAGACCACTCCAGCGGTTCCCAGCGGAGAGACCAGGGGCGCACACAAGACGAACGCGCGGCGGCTGCTCACCCGGGTGGTGAGCTCATCTCGCAAGGCGCGCGGCTGCGCTTCTTCCACCGACACCGCGCGTTGTTGTTTCACCGCGAGCTCAGCCAACGCCGGGTTGATCGACATCACCACGCCCGAGGGAATGCCCACCCAGGGCCGCAACGCACCTTCCGCGGTGCGCGTGCAGAGCAGCACCTCGTCACAGGTCAGCCCGGCGAGCACGGCGCGCGCGAGCTTCTGCGCCGCATCGTCACGGCTCGCAGCGAGCGCCGACTCGAGCATCAATTTGCCCGCCTGCGCCCAGGCATCGGCGTTCGGGCTCTCCGCGGCCGAAGTGGTCAGGCCGAGCGTGCTGGCCCGGCTGGTGATCAACGTCGAGTCACCATCGCGTGCGAGCAGCGCTTCGACGTCGGGTGAGTACACGACGAGCGTTTCGCCGATACCCACCGTATCGTTCGGCGCGAGCACGTGAGGTCCGGTCAGCCGTTCGCCGTTGACCCAGGTGCCGTTGCGCGAGCCGAGATCACGCACGACCACCGTCGTGTCGCGTGGTTCGAACACGCAGTGTTCTCGCGAAACCTTTTCGTCGATGAGCTGGAGATCTGCCTCGACGCCGCGCCCCACCACCAGGCGCTGATGGACGTCGCGCGTCACGCCACGGCGGGGCCCAAACAACACGGCGAGGCGGGGAGTCGAAGGATTCACGAGGCGGGGCGCATCGTCACACGGTGTGGCGGCGTGCAACACGACGTTACGACAGCCGTCGAGCGTCAACCGGTTCCCCGGCGTGCAAACGGCTGGATCGCGGGTGCTTTCCTCCCACGGGGCCGCCCGTACGAGGCCTGCATTGCACAGGGGGATGCTCGCCCTGCTCACCTTGTCGTTGCTCTCTTCCACGCCGTGTCCTCCCGGTCAGTCGATCGAAGGGGGTGAGCATGTCCGCCTCACCACGCGGCGGGGTCCTGTGCACCTCTGGTGCCGATTGGGCAGCGCGCCGCAAAAGGTCGTCGTGTACGTGCACGGCTATCGCGACGACGTCGACTCGGCGTTCGCCAATCACCAGCTCGCCGCGCAATTTGCGAAGTCGGAGGTGGATGCGTTGTTCATCGCCGTGCCGGCGCCGAGTGGTGCTGATCAGCCGGTGGTGTTCGGAGATCTCGACGAGCTGCTCGAGTGGGTAGGGGCCCCGGTCGCCGCGCCCGTGTTGGTCATCGGTCACAGCGGAGGCAACCGCACCTTGAAGGCGTGGCTTCGCTCCTCGCGCGTGGAGGAGGTGGTGCTGCTCGATGGCTTCTACGGTGACGCCGCGCCGTGGACGCGCTGGCTCACGGAGCGGCCGGGAGCGGTGCTGCGCGCCGTGGGCCAGCACACCTTCGTGAAGGCGGAAGCCTGGCGCGTTTCTTTGCCGCCCGAAGTGCGCGAGCAGGTGACGCATGAACGCGCCGCCTGCGGCCACATGGAGATCGTGACCGCAGGCGATTGGTTGCCGAAGGTGATCAGTGAGTCGTCGATTGCACGCTCGCTGGTCGTGCTCTGAAGTTCAGCCCTTCAACACCGCGATCGGCTCGAGCCTGACCCGAGGCACCACCAGGTCTGACTCGTCTTCCAGCACTTCACCGATGTCGCGATACGCCGCGGGCGCCTCTTCGATCAGCCCACGCTTCCGTTGATCGAACACCACCCGCCGCATGCTCTGCAGGAACCGCTCGGCTCGAATCTGCTGGTGCGCTTCCTTCCGGGTCATCACGCGGCCTGCACCGTGCGAGGCAGAACGAAACGAGTCTGCCGCGCCCAGCCCTTCCACGATGTACGAGGCGGTGCCCATCGAGCCTGGAATCAACGCGCGTTCACCGGCTTCCGCGCTGATGGCCCCTTTGCGATGCACCAGCAGCAGCCGGCCGAAGTGGTGTTCGGCCCGCACGAAGTTGTGGTGCACGTCGAGGTGGGAAGACGGATCCGGCTCCTGTCCGGTGAGTGCAACCACCAACTCCGTCGCTCGTCGCAGCAGCTCGCGCCGGTTTGCGCGCGCGAACGAGAACGCCCACTCGAGATCGGCGAGGCACATCTGGCCCGCGGCGCTCTCCACGCGCAGTCCGGGGAGTGAGCCCTCACCTTCGACTTGCGCCGCGCGGAGATGATGCGCCGCGATCGCCGAGCCCAGGCCTCTGGAACCTGAATGCACCAGGAGCCAGAGATCGCCGCCGCCACCGCGGTCGAGCTCGATGAAGTGGTTGCCGCCGCCGAGCGTGCCCAGGTGTTTCGGCGCCAGCCGCGCACGCTCTTTCTCGAGCGCATGGGTGGAGAGTGGCGTGTCGTCAATGAAGGCCACGCCCTTGCCCCGATGGGTGGCATCGCCCACCGGGATCTCCTTCGTCATCGCCTCGAGGAGACGCTGCAACTGCGCCGTGCCCAACCGCGCCGCGGGGAAATCGAAACGAACGGCACTCATGCCGCAGCCGAGATCGCCCCCCAACGCAGAAGGCACCACCGTGTCGAGCGTGGCGAATACGCTGCCCACGGCGATTCCGTGGGCCACGTGGAGATCCGGCATCGCCGCGACGTGCTCCACCACGTACGGCTGCGCGGCCAGCGCTTCGAGTTGCTCCAGCGCGCCGTCGGGGATTTCCCGGCCCCAGGCCTGAATGCGGGGAGCGATCACTCTTCGCATGCGACACCCACGAAGGTGAAGGTGAGCTTCGGCAGCTTCTTGAGTTGAAGGTGTTGCGCCATCCGTGCGCGAAGGAACGGCGTGGCGCGTGAGAGCCCGGCCTTGCTGGCCCGGCTCACTTCCTGTTCGCGATCGAGGAGCGCGATCACCGCGTATGCGACGCGGGCGTGACCTCCATCGGGTGACAGGTGGACCGCGAGCACCTTGATTCCATCGAGTGATGGGTCGGTGGCTTCGTCGGTGATCAACGACTGCAGTTCATCGATGAGAATGTGTTCGAGCCGGGCCTGCCTGTGGCCCGCTGCTTCAGGTGGAGAATCTCCAGGGGAGAGGGTGGACGGATCCCGGTTCGCGGTGCGCGAGCGGGTACGGCGAGATTTTTGAGTCATGAAGGGAACGGTTTTCCTGCGAGTTCAAAGCAGCACTCGCTCCCCACGGCGTACGCGTGTCGTTACGCGCAGCGCGAAGAGCGTCCTGGGAAACCGTTGGGCTGAATATCCATGGGATCCTCCTGGTGACGCCGACTTCGCGGACCGAGCCCAGCCTGACGAACGAGCTCTCGCCAACCTGACCAAGTGACCAAGTGCCACGTGCCTCCCTCTCCCCGAGGGGGAGAGGGTCGGGGAGAGGGCGTTCGCGCTCCTTCGTGTTACGAGCCACTTCATGTCGTACCGGCTCCTCGCGCTCGACCTCGACGGCACGCTGCTCCAACGCGACGGCACCATTCTCCAGCGAGACCTCGACGCCATCGCCAGGCTCCGCGCTTCAGGCGTGGTGGTGACCATCTGCACAGGCCGCCTCTATTCCGGCAGCCGCCACGTCGCGCTCCAGCTCGGGCTCGAAGGGCCGCTGGGTTGCGTCGATGGAAGTCAGCTCGTGATGCACACCGCTGAGTGCGGCACCTCGTTCCACCAAACCGCCATTCACGGCGCGCACGCGCTGCACCTGCGAGAGGTGCTCCATCGCCGCGCCGCTGCGCGCTTCTTCGTCGCCGGTGACCGCATCATTCACGATTCAGCGGGCGCACTCTTCGCGCCCTACGTGCAGACCTGGACCGGTGAGCTCGAAGAAACCGACGACCTGCACGCGCACCCATTCTGGGAAGACTCCGCCGGTCTGCTCGCCGCGATCGTCGTGGGTCAGATGCTCGACATCGAAGCGACCGCCACTGAGATCCGCGCAGAGCTGGGCGCGCATGCGCATCTGATCTCCTTTCCGCTCAGCCGCTTCGAAGGCATGGGTGGCATGGTAGTGCGGGCGCCGGGTCGCACGAAGGGCACGGCGCTGCAGTCGATCGGTGAGCACCTCGGCATTGGCGTGGAGCAGATGGTGGCGGTGGGTGATTGGTTCAACGACGTGCCGATGTTCAAGACGGTCGGCCGATCGTTCGCGATGCGGAACTGCCCCGATGAAGTGCGGGCGTGCGCGACTGATCAGGTGAGGTGCGAATTGTCGCAAGGCGGTGTGGCCGAAGTGATCGACAAAGTATTTGGCTGACTCGGTCCGACCTCTCCCCGCTTCATCGGCTTCGGCTCGCTCTTCCCATCGGAGCAGCAGCGAGCACGGCAAGGAGAAGTGGGCTCACGCCCGCACCACAACCAAAACTTTTCGGTGGACTCGCAAAGGTGAGACGGCGAAGTCACCGCGCGTGAAGCACCTCCGGGCGAGCTGGGCAGTGGTGGTCCTCGCGCTGTGGAGCGCGCCGGTCTTCGCGCAAGAGGCCGTCGACGTCGTCGATGCCGGCGCGGACGTGGTTCCGCCGCAGCTGCTGCAGCCCTCCCCCGCCGCGTATCCCGAAGATGCGGGCACCGGCGGCGACGTCGAGCTGCTGCTCACCATCGACACCCAGGGCGCGGTGATCGACGTCACCGTGCAGTCGAGCGTGGGCGAAGTGTTCACCGAAGCGGCGTTGCTCGCCGCGAAGGGCCTGACGTTCGAGCCCGCCACGCAGAACGGCGCGCCCATCAGCGTGGTGCTGGCCTACCGCTACCGCTTCGAAGCCCCTGTCTTGATCAGCGCTGACGCAGGCGAGGTCTCGCCTTTCGGAAAGCTGAGCGGCCAGGTGCTCACCCGAGGCACTCGCGAGAGCATCGCGCTCGCGCAGATCGGCCTGGAAGACGGCGGCATCACCACCGTGGAGACCGACTCCGACGGCCGCTTCACCATCGAACTTCCGCCCGGGCCACAGCGCGTGCTGGTCACCGCCTCAGGCCACGTGAAGCGCGTCTTCAAGGAGAACCTGAAGGCCGGCCAATCGGTGCAGGTGCTCTACCGGCTCAATCGCACGTTCTCGAAGCCCTACGAGACGGTGGTGCGTGGCCAGGTGGATCGCGCCGAGCTCTCCCGCATCTCCCTCTCGGGCGCCGAGCTGCACGAGGTCGCGGGCACCAACGGTGAACCGCTGCGCGTCATCATGTTGTTGCCCGGCGTGGTCACGCCCGCCTCTGGCTTGAGCTACCCGGTGGTGCGAGGCGCGTTGCCCGCGGCGACCGGCTTCTTCCTCGACGGCGTGCGCGTGCCGCAGCTCTACCACCTGCTCGCGGGCGGTTCGGTGGTGCACCCCGACTTCATCGAGTCGATCGACTTCTACCCAGCCAACGCGCCCACCCGGTACGGGCGCATCTCGGGCGGCGTCATCGCTGCGCAGGTGGCCAAGGCGCGTGATGATCGCGTGCACTTCACCGTCTCGCCCGACCTGCTGCAGACCTCGGCCTTCGTCGAAGTGCCGATCGAAAAGACCGGCACCAACATCACCGTCGGCGGCCACATCAACTACGCGGCCTGGCTGCTCGCGGTGCTCTCGCAGACGGGCGCGTTCGGCGAAGGCGTCACCCCGGTCTTCGAGAGCTGGGACTACCAGGCCCGCATCGAGCAGAAGCTGGGCAAGGGCACGGTGCGCCTGCTCGCGTTCGGCAGCAGCGATCTCGTCGGCACGCGCACGACGGATCCGAAGAGCCCCTCGGTGTTCCTCACCTCGCGTTTCCATCGCATCGACTTGCGGCTTCAACAACCCGTGGGCCCCGGTCACCTCGAAGTGGGCAGCTTCATCGGCTGGGAGACGCTCGGTCTCTACGGCGAGCAGAACAACGAACGGGTCGGCTCCTTCTTGCTGAACCGCTTCATCGTCACCGGCCGCACCAGCTACCGCGTGGAGCTCGGCGAACACTTCCAGCTCAAGGCGGGCTTCGACGTCGAACGCCAGGTGTCCGACGTGGAGACCACCATCGGCATCGGCGCGGGTGGAGATCTCCTCCGGCAGCCGCGCGTGATGGGCGTGTTCACCGGCACCTTCCTCGAGGCCGCGTTCTTCTCGGAGCAGTGGACCGTGGTGGCCGGCGTGCGGCTCGACACCTGGCACCTCGCGCCGAGCTTCACCATGGCCTCGGTCGATCCGCGGCTCGAGGTGCGCTTCAAGCCGTTCGAGGCGGTGACCTTCCGCGGCACTGCGGGGCTCGCGCACCAGTCACCGATGTTGCTCATCTCGCTGCCGGTCACCGACGTGGGCGCGCTGCGCACCGGCCTGCAAGAGGTCGGTCAGTTCAGCGTGGGCGCGGTGGGCAAGCTGCCGTGGTTCGGCATGGAGCTCTCGGCCGACGTCTTCTTGAACCACATCTTCCAGGCGCGCGAACGAAGCCTGTCGGAGTTCGTCACGGGCATCTCGTCACTCGACGACCGATTCTCCGGCAATCGTTTTGGCCGCGCGTACGGGCTCGAGCTGATGTTGCGCCTGCCGCAGCAGGGGCGGCTCTTCGGTTGGCTCTCGTACTCGTTGATGCGCAGCGAGCGGCTGCGGCGCTTCGCCATCTACAACGAGGATCAATCCGAGGTGACCGACGCCACCGCGATGGTGCCGTTCGCGTTCGACCAGGCGCACTCACTCAACCTCGTGCTCGGGTATCAACTGCCCAAGGGCTTCAAGGTGAGCGCCGCGTTTCATCTCAATACGGGCCGGCCCGAATCGGGTGAGTTCAGCTCGCGCACGCAGCGGCTCGTCGATGACTCGGCCACCGGCCGCCAGCTGTGGAGCCTGATGCCGCTCAACCAGGTCGATCGCCTGCCCGCGTTCGGCCGCCTCGACGTGAGAGCGTCGAAGGCCATCGCGTTCAACACCTTCAACATCGAGATCTACCTCGACGTGTTCAACGTGCTCGTGAGGCCGGAAGTGTATGGCTACACCTATGGCTACGGCACCGAAGCAGATCCCAACGTGCCCACCAAGACGGCGCTCTCCGCGCCCATCATCCTGCCGACGCTGGGCGTGAAGGTCGTGTACTGATGACTCGCGGCGGGTGCTCGTGGCGGTGAGACGGCGCCGTTCCACGTTGCACGCTTCATGTGGTTCTCCCAGTGACTTCAGGTCGCGATGAACAGCGACAGCGCGAGTGGCCAGGCGTCGTTGACCCACGACTTCGTACAGTGCAGGCCCGACTCGAGCCCCCACGCGCGGAGCTCGCCGAGGTTGAAGCGATGGCTGGACTCGGTCCACACCGTCTCGCGCTCGTCGAAGTGTAGCGCGAGCTCGAGCTTGCGTACGTCGACGGTCGTCTCGCGCAGCGCGCGCAAGTGCATCTCGACTCGGCGTGCCTCCGCGTTCCACCGGGCTTCGTGCGTGAAGGCGGTGAGGTCGAAGTTGGCGCCGTACTCGCGGTTGAGGCGGACAAGCACGTTCTTGTTGAACGCTGAGGTCACTCCGAGCGCGTCGTCGTAGGCAGGCAGCAAACGCGCCGCCGGCTTCTCGAGGTCCGTGCTCAGCAACATCGCATCGCCCGGCTCGAGCGCATCGCGCACCTCCACGAAGAACTGGAGCGAATCGGCCCTGTCGAAGTTCGAGAGGTTGCTGCCCAGGAAGAGCACGAGGCGTCGTTGCCCCGCCAACCGCGCCGGCGCCCGACGCAGTCCGTCCACGAAGGTCGCTTCGAGCCCGGTGAAAGTGACCGTCGAGAGGTCCTCGAGGTGTCGACGGCAGCCTTCCAGCGCTGCGGCCGAGACGTCGACCGCCACGAAGCTGGTGCTCGGCTGGCGCGCCACGACCGACTCGAGCACCACGCGCGCTTTGCGGCCGTGCCCAGGCCCGAGTTCGATGACCTCGAGTGGGCCGGGCAACAGGGAGAGCGCCTCCCTGAGGCTGCCGGCCAGCAGCGCCGTGTCGACCCGCGCGACCTCGTACTCGGGCAGCAAGGTGATGGCCTCGAACAAGACCGAGCCGAGGTCGTCGTACAGCAGCGCCGAGGGCAGGTTTTTCTGACGCGCCGTGAGCCCGGCGCGAATGAGCTCGAGCTCATTCATGGGTCTGCCCCCCCTCTTTTTCGCAGCGCGCTGAACCTTCATCCGTGGCTCGTTCGACGAGGTCAGAGGCGGTGAGTGGGGCGAATGGGAGTACCTCATGGCTTCCTTTTGCTCCGCGCGTGGAGCGTTTGGAGGTGTAGCAATCGTCGCGCCGGTGCGCAGAAAGGCGCTCGAGCTGATCATTTCTCGCGCGGCTCGGCGACGCCCTCATCGGGGCGGCGATACGCCCCGCTGCGCAGCTGCTTGACGACGCCGACGAGCGAGGCCGCTGCGGCTTCCGCCAGCGCGAAGGTCTGGGGGCTGGCATCCAGATCCTCGTGGCTCGTGGCGTAGGGCCGGTAGTACCCGATCCACGTGTCGGCGACGGCTTTGGCGCCTGCCTGAATCATCCCGAGATCGGTGAGCCATTCAGAGAGGAGCCGTCGCAGCGTCTCGGGCCCCGCGGCATCGCCGTGGGTGAGCACCGCGAACCCGCGACCCGCCAGGTGCTTTGGATAGTGCCAGCCGCCGAGCTCGAGCGCCTTGGCGAGGGCCGGGTCTTTCCCGCGGGTCGTCGTGGGGTCGGCGTTCCCCCCGTCTGCGCAGACCAACCGGTCGATCATGAGCTTGAGGCTGGCCGGCGCCTGGTACCAATGCACCGGGCAGACCAACATGACGCCGTGAGCCGCCGTCCATCGAGGGTAGATCTCCGCCATCCAATCGTTGGTCTGCCCCAGCGCGTGGTTGGGATAGCAGGAGCAAGGCCAATGGCAGAGCGGCATGCTGGTCGACACGCACGCCTTGCACGGATGAATCACCTTCCAGGGTTCGTCGGCGAGCGTCGAGAGATCGAGGAAGTCGACCTCGAATCCGTCGACCGACTCGATCACCTTCTGCGCCGCGTCTGCGAGCCGACGGGTCTTCGAGATCTCGCCCGGGCAGGTGTGCTCGCTCCGGGTCGATCCGTTGATCACGAGAATCCGCGAGGGTGATGCGGGGTCGCGATGTCGTTGCTCGGCCCTTGCAATGGCATCGCGTGTCGCGAGCCACTCCACAGGCAGGTCGAACGCGGGGTCGGCAAAGCCTTCACCAGCCGGCTGCTTTCGCGGTGACTTCCGGTACCGGATGTACCCATCCCAGGCCTTCTCGAACACCCGCTCGAGCTCACTGGAGACCTCTTCGAAGACCGGGTCGAAGAATCGGGCCATGAACCGCTCGCGAAACTGCTCGCGCGTGAGGGGGACATACTCGTCCCTCGTTCGGACAGGAGGCAGGCTCATGGCAAGGTCCTTTCCAGGTCGTCGCCCCCGCCGCGGGGACCTCACTGTTGATAACGCCCATGAAGGAAGCGACCAACACCTTGGACGCTCGTGAGGCCTGAGGTGTATGGCCAGACCGATGGCATGCCACCGAAGAAGAGCTCAACGTATGTACGGATGGGGTGAAGGTCGTGTCCTGATGAGACGCGTTCTGCTGGTCATCTCGTGGGTCCTTTCGGCGTGCTTCAACCCCGACGACATTCTCCCGGTGCACGGCTCGCTCACGTCGGCTGATCCGGTGGCAGGGCAGGTGGTGCGGCTGCTGCGCGACCCCGCGGGTGCGCGAGAGGCGAACTGCGCTGAAGCGCAGCCCTTCAAAGAGGCGACCGCTGACGAGGCGGGGAACTTCTCGTTCGACGTGTTTCGCGCGCAGGCGGTCAAGCTGACGGCGCAGGGGGTCTTCTGTTTCCGCGTCGAGACCACGTTCGCCTCGGGCACCACGGTGTTCACCGACCTCGTCGGTCTCTCGAGTGAGGTCACCTTGCCGCCGTTTCCGGATTGGCGTGCGGCACCTTCGCGGGTCGATGGTGTGTTGCGCTTCGAGCCCTTCGCGCCGCTCCCGGTGGAAGAGCGCTTCGAGGGTGATCAGGTCGTGCACCGCGCGGAGTGGATCACCGCTGATGGGGGCCTCGCGTGGGTCGTCGACGATCGGGTGATGGCGCTCAACCCGGTGACCAATGAAGTGGCGCCTGCCCGCGTGCCGATGGCCTTCGACGACTTCGCGCTGGAAGACTTTTCTGGCTCGGTCGCGATCAACGCGCGCTTCACCATCACCGAAGAAGACGGGCCCTTCGGCTCGAACAGCACCACGCTCGAGGCACGTTCAGGTCAGACCCTGCAGGTCGCCGGAGCTCGGGCCCCGTTCAGCCGCGGGCTGGAATGTCCGGTGTTCGGCACGCCCTGCTACCTGACCGATGGCGATCTCAGCGCAGTCGATGCGGGCAATACCAACGGATTGATCTTCGCGTTCGCTGCGCCCACGTCGGTGTCCGCCGTGGTGTTGCGCGGGGTCGAGACGGAAGCGTCGCTGATGGCTCTGCAGTTGACCGACGAGGACGGAGGCACGGTGTTGGTGCAGCAGGTGTTGCCGACCTCTTTGTGGAGTGGAGCTGTGCCGAACTTCACGCTGCGTCCTCTGCCGGACGGTGGCCTCGAGTTCGGGCCGAAGGCAGACGCGCGCTTCGTGACCATTCGAGTCGATGCAGGGGTTCTGGTGGAGCAGGTGCAGTTCGGGTTCGTGAGCCCCGTGGCGCGCGCGGGGGAGATTTCAGTGTTCGAGTGAAATCCCGCTCACGCTGATGAGGCGATTTGCGGCGCCCGCTTCCTCCAGGGGTTCGCTTCTTCGAGCGCACGCGCCAGCTCGAGCAACGTTCGTTCGCTTCCGTGCGCTCCTGCGAGCTGCACGCCCATCGGCAGTCCGTCTGCGTTGAGTCCCATCGGCAATGAGAGCGCTGGTGCTCCTGACGCATTCATCGCCACGGTGAACGGCGTGTACGAGATGAGCCGGGCGAACAGCAGCTCGAAGGGCTGATCAGTCTGCAGATGCCCCAACGCCGCGGGCGGCTCGGCGAGCGTGGGGCTGAGCACCACGTCGTACTTCTCCATCACCCTGGCCCACGTCTGCGAAAAGCCGCGCAGCCTGCGAATGGCCGTGAACGCGCTGCGCAGGTCTGCCGAGAAGTAGCGCGCGAAATCATGGGTCCACGGCTCGAGCTTCGAGCTGTCGAACCCACGATGCATCAGCACCCGGCCCGCTCTGGCCTGCGCGAACGCGACGAAGCCCCACATGCGCAGGAAGTCTTCGGTCACCTGGCGCTCGACCGGGCAGGCAATCGGCTGCACCTCGTGACCGAGCTGCTCACACCACTTCATCGCGCGCTCCGTGGCCGCGCGTGCGTCAGGGTGCACCGGCTGACCCATCGGCGAATCGAAGTACGCCGCGATGCGCAGCCTGGGTGGCTTGTTCGAGAGCGCGCCGATGGGTGGCAGCCGGCGTGAGCCCCGCTGGCCCTCGATCGCATCCCAGAAGGCGACCGTGTCGCGCACCGAACGGCTCACCACGCCGTGCACGGCGATGTTCACGGGAAGCAGGTTCGAACCCTCCATGTCCATTCGGCCGCGGGTGACCTTGAGCCCCACGAGCCCGCAGCACGACGCAGGAATGCGAACGGAGCCGCCACCATCACTCGCGTGCGCGAGCGGAACCACGCCCGATGCGACCAACGCCGCGGCACCACCCGATGAGCCGCCCGTCGAATACTTCAGGTTCCACGGATTGCGGCAGACCCCGAACGCGAGCGGCTCGGTGGTGCCGGTGAGGCCCAGCTCAGGCGTGGCGCTCTTGCCGAGGCTGATCAGGCCAGAGCGCTCCATGGCCAGCACCGACGGGTCGCTGCGAGGCGAGATGTAGTGGCCCGATGCCGCCGTTCCCCACGAGGTGCGCACGCCGGCGACCTGCGCGAGATCCTTGATGAAGGTGGGCACGCCCGCGAGGGAACCGCTCGAGGTCTTCGCGGCAGTCTCGAGCGCGCGCTCGAAGGTCGGGGTGACGATGGCTCCGAGGTGCGTCGCGTCGCGGGCGCGGGTGATTGCGGCCTCCACCACCTCAGCTGCGCTCACCTCGCGGCGCTTCACCCGCTCGGCAGTTTCGACGGCGTCCCAATCGGCGAGCTCCCACGCGTTCATGGTGGGGGAGTGTGCCCGAACCCACCACTCTTGCGCGTTTGAGGCTGCGTGGGCTGCTGCAAAAGCAGGGTACGCTGCGCCTTCATGGACGCAGCCACGATGAACAAGGTGTTGGAGTACGCGGTTCGCAACGGCGCGTCTGACATTCACTTTCGGCCCGGAGAGACCCCGACCTTTCGCGTCTCCGGCGAGCTCCGGCCGCTCAAGGGCGACAAGCTGGTGCCGGCGGGCACGAGGCAGATCGCGCTCAACTTGATCACCGACGCGGTCACCGCCGCGGGCATCGATCAAGTGCAGGAGTACGACACCTCTTATTCGGTGCCGGGTTTGAGCCGCTTCCGCGTCAACATCTACAAGCAGCGCAGCGCCTTCGCGGTGGTGCTGCGCGCGATCCCCAACGAGGTGCCGACGCTCGAAGGGCTCAAGCTCCCTCCCGTGGTGCGCACCATCGCCGAGAGCGAGCGTGGTCTCGTGCTCGTCACGGGCGCGACGGGCTCGGGCAAGACGACGACGCTGGCGGCGATGCTCAACTGCATCAACCAGAACCAGGCCGTGCACATTCTGACGATCGAGGACCCGATCGAGTACCTGCACAAGAGCCTGCGCTCCTCGGTCTCGCAACGCGAAGTGGGCCTCGACACGCAAGACTTCGGCATCGCGCTGCGCTCGGCGCTGCGGCAAGACCCCGACGTCATCTTCGTGGGCGAGCTTCGAGATCACGAGTCCGTCGACATCGCGCTCAAGGCCGCCGAGACCGGGCACCTGGTGCTTGCCACCGTGCACACCACCGATGCCGTCAAGACGGTGGGGCGCATGCTCTCGTTCTTCGACAGCGGCGAGCAGGCCGCGGTGCGGGTGCGGCTGGCCGAGACGCTGCGAGCCACCATCTCGCAGCGGCTGCTCCCGAAGGCCGATGGCAAGGGCATGGCGCTCGCGATGGAGATCATGGTCACCACCAAGACCGTCGAGGAATACATCCTCGACCCGGATCGCACGGGCCAGCTCAAGGACGTCATCGAGAAGGGCCGCTCTGCGTACGGCATGCAGTCGTTCGACCAGCACCTGTCGGATCTCTACCGCGCGGGCCTGGTGAAGCTCGAGGTCGCGCGTGGCGCTGCGTCGAACCCCGCCGACTTCGAGCGAGCGCTCAACTTCGAGTGAGTCGCCCCGCGCGCAGGGAGAGGTCTTCTACAGCTTCACCGTGAAGCACTTCTCGACGGCAGCAATCGCCCCCAGCCGAGGCCCCTCAGCCTTCACCTGCTCGACACACTCGAGCCTCGCACCCGCGTAGTGCGCCCTCAGCTCCGTCTCCGGCACCGAGAACGGAGGAGGCGCCATCTGCTCCTGCGGATACTCGACCGTGATCACGAGCCCCGGCGAACGCACCGGCACCAACGCCCGCAGCAGCTTCACATACGGCCCGCGCAACGACTCCGGCAGCGCGATCACCGCCGCCCGGTCGTAGAACGCACTCACCTCGCCGAGCACCTCACGAGTGCACGCAAAGTAGTCCCCCGCGAACACCGTGATGTTCTGCGCCGAGTACTCCACGAAGCCCGCACGCTGAGTCACCACCGGCGTCACGCCATGCTCCGCGAAGAACGCCTGCACCGCCGACTCGACCAGCTCGACGCCCACCACCTGGTGTCCCTGCGCCGCGAGAAACGCGAGGTCCTCCGCCTTGCCACACAGCGGCACGAATACGCGTTTCCTCTCTCCCAACACCGACAGGTGTTTCCTGAGCAGCGCGTTGGGAGCGCCCTCATGAAACCCGATACGTCCTTCGCCCCACCTCGCGCGCCAGAAATCCGGATCCACGTCGTTCATGAGGGCGGGAGCTTAGGCGGAACATCCATCACCGCGGCGAGCACTTGATCCACGCCCTTCCGCAGCTCCTTCTCGGCCGTACGGAGGTTGTCGAGCAAATCGATGCGCGTCTCGAAGCGCGACCGAATGGGCACCTCGAACACCGGCAACCGCGCGATGCACTCGTCCTTCAACTTCACCGGCAGCGCCTCCGACTTCACCCGAATCTTCCCCTTGATGGGCAACGACAGATTCAGCGGAATCGTCGCGCGAATGGGAATCTTCAAGGCGCCGATGCCGAACACCGACGTCTCGACCACGGTATCGAGCGGCAGGTCGACGCGAATGGGCACCACCGTCTCGATGTCGACGTACTCATCGATGGAGATCTTGGTGTCGAGCTCGATGGGAATGCGCAGCGGCGCTTCGACCTGCACCGGAACACGCGCGTCGACGTCGACCGCGATGGGCAGCTGGCGGTTGAGCAGCAGCCGCTCGATGCCTGACCGGGTCTTCGCGACGTCGGCGCCACTCCTGCGCGCCTGCAGCCACGCCGAGATGGCCACGATGGGCAGGCCCCAGATGACCAACACGGGGACGAGCGCCAACCACCGCCAGTCGACACCCTCGAGCGTGCGCAAGAACTCCTGCACCCGGCCGTCGCCGATCACCCACGGCCCCGAGACGAACAGGAGAACCATCGCCAGCGGGCCGGTGACGATGTGAACGATCGCCCCGATGCGAAGCACGTGCCGCAGTCGTTTCATGCACTGCGTCTAGCACCCCCCTGATTCAGCGGAGGTCGTAGCGGGTGACCACCGGGTAGTGGTCGCTCGTCTTGAGCACGTAGTCCGTCACCCAGGCCTCGGGCCGCAGCACCTTCGCCGAGTCAGCGACGAAGCGGCGCGCGAGCTCGTCGGTGGCGAGGTGGTGATCGATGGTCGAGCTGAAGTTCGCCGTGGTGGAGACGCCCGCAGCGCTCAGCGAGTCGGTGGTGAAGCGGTACGCCGGGTCGTTCACGAAGGGCGCCAGCGGGCTGGGCTTGCGCTGGTAGGTGGACACGTCGATGTCGTCGTTGAAGTCACCCACCACCAGCACCCAGCGGGAAGGGTACGTGCCGTCGAGGTACCACTTGAGCGCGTTCGAAGCGGTGATGCGGCGGGTGTAGCCGTCGGAGTTCGCCATCGCCTTGAAGTGCGTGACCATCACCACCAGCGTGCGCGGCGCGCCGTCTTCGGTGAACGAGAGGTGCACCTCCATCGGGGGGCGGCCTGCGAAGGCGTAGCTCTGCTCCATCAGCACCAACTTCGCGGAGTCGACCGTGAAGCGGCGCTTGTAGAGCAGGGCGACCTTCTGCTCGTTGGCTGAATAGTACGCGGCGCCGTTGGTCACGCGCGGGTCGGTCACCAGCAGCCCTTCGTAGGCGGGCAGCCCGGCCATCAGGGTCTTGAAGGCGTCTTCCGAGACCACCTCCACCAGGCCGATGAGATCGAGGTTGGTCTGCTTGATCACGTTCTTCACGTTGCGCTGCTGCGCCACCTCGTCGAGCGGCCCGTTGTCTGGAGCGCCGAACCACTCCACGTTCCACGAGCCGACGTCGACGGTCTCGGGGCGATCCTCCGAGGGCATGCGCAGCGAGGACGCCACGTCGTCGTACTCAGGAGTGGAATCGGTGAACGTCGCGACCGCGTCTTCGGGGCCACAGGCCGTCAGGGTCAGCGTCAGCAGCAGGAGTGCTCGGTTCATGGGCGGCACCGTGCCCGGCGACTGGACCTCAAAATAGGTCCAGTCTTGAGAAAAGGCATGTGCCAGTCTGGCCGCATGCGCTCGTGGGAGCTGACGTTGTCTCTCGACCGGAGCTCCCATCAGCCGCTGCCGATGCAGCTGGTGCTGGCCATCACCGAGGCCATTCGCCGGGGAAGGCTGGAGCCCGGGGCGGCGTTGCCGGGCACCCGGCCGCTGGCGCGCACGCTGGGGCTGCACCGGAACACCGTGGTGGCCGCTTTCGACGAGCTGCGCGCGCAGGGCTGGCTGGAGACCACGCGCGCTTCGCATACCCGGGTGACCGAGACGTTGCCGGTGGCTGAGTTGAAGCCGGCGCGGGGGCAGACGAAGTCGCTGGGGTTCCTGCTGCGGCCGTTCGAGAACTCGGCGCGCTCGTTCGAGGCGGCTCCGCGTGACGTGCTCGACTTCTCCGGTGGCCTGCCTGACGCGCGGCTCTTTCCGTCGCACCTGCTGGCGCGGGCGTATCGGCGTGCGCTCAAGCTCAGCTCTGGCAAGGCGCTCGCCTTCGGCAGCCCCGCGGGAAGTCTGCTGCTGCGTGAACGGCTGGCAGAGCTGCTCGCCACGCGGCGGGGCCTGTCGGTGTCTCCCGATGAGTTGCTGATCACCCGCGGCAGTCAGCTCGCGCTGCACCTGCTCTCGATTGCGTTGTTCCGGCCGGGTGATGTCGTCGCGGTGGAGTCACCCGGTTACCCCTCGGCGCGCGAGGCCTTCACGTTGCTGGGCGCGAAGCTGCTTCCCATTCCGGTCGATGGTGAAGGGCTCGTGGTGGACAAGCTGGCCGCGGCGCTCGAGCGCACAGCCATTCGCGCGATCTACGTCACGCCGCATCACCATGATCCCACCACGGTGACCTTGCCCGCGCGGCGACGGCTCGCGTTGTTGGAGCTTGCTCGCAAACATCGCTTCGCCATCATCGAGGCGGACTACGACCACGAGTTTCAGTTCGAGGGCGCGCCGGTGTTGCCCATGGCCAGCTCGGATCCGTACGGGGTGGTGATCTCGGTGGGCACGTTGTCGAAGGCGATCGCTCCGGGCCTGCGCATGGGCTTCGTGGCGGCTCCGAAGCAGTTGCTCACGACGTTGCTGGCGATTCGCGGTCAGGTCGATCGGCAGGGCGATCTCGGCCTGGAGAACGCGGTGGCTGAGTTGCTCGAAGACGGTGAGCTGCTGCGTCATTCGTTGCGTGCGCGCCGGGTGTTCCATGCGCGGCGTGACCTGCTGGTCGAGTTGCTGCGGAAGAAGCTGGGCAGCGCGCTGAGCTTCGAGGTGCCTCGCGGCGGGCTGGCATTGTGGGCGCGCGTGGATGACGGGATCGATGTCGAGGTCTGGGCGAAGGCGGCGCTTCAGCGGGGCGTGCGGTTCTTCACCGGGCGGCAGTACATGCCTTCGGGCCGCGCGATTCCGTTTGTGCGGCTGGGCTTTGGGCATCTCGATGAGGCTGAGTTGGCTGAGGCTGTGCGCCGTCTGAAACCTCTCCCTGCGCGAGCGGGGACAGGGAGACACGTGTTCGATTCATGAACGTGACGAAGTCGGGACACAGACGTCATTCACGCGACGAGAGGCGATCCTAGAGAGTCCTCGCGATGTTCCACGCCTTCGAGCTCCAGCCTGACGTCAGCGCCATCCGGAAGCGGGTGATCGTCTCCTTCGTCACCGCCACGTTCGTGCTCGGAGCCGCCGTCGTGCTGGTGAGCGCGATCGCCTCGTCGCGGCCGCTGGAAGAGCTCAAGCCAAAGCAGGTCGACGTCAGCTTCCGGCCGCCTCCGCCTCCGCCCGAGCCAGTGAAGATCCAGCAGCAGCCGCCTCCGCCTCCGAAGCTCAATAGGCCGAAGCCTCCTCCTCAGCTGGTGGTGGCCGAGGTCACCCCGCCTCCGCGAGCCGCGCCCGCAGCGGCCGCCGCGATGGTCGCTCCGAGAGAAGTGCCGCAGCAGGCCGCGCCCGAAGCAGACGTCGCGGTGGCGGCCATCGAAGTCGCGGTCGGTGGGACCGGTGATGGCAGCGGCACCGCGGTGGGCACCTCGAACGACGCAGATGAATCAGCGGCGCCCGTGGTGGCGAGCGCGGGCACTTCGGGCCCGGTGAACCTTCCGGAAGACGCCGAGCCTCCCGAACCTGCCGAAGACAACGCCCAACCCGAATACCCCGAGAGCGCGCGCACCACCGGTCAGGAAGCGCGCGTGGTGCTCAAGATCGTGGTCGAGCTCGATGGCTCCGTCGGCCGCGTGCAGGTGCTCAAGGGTGAAGAGCCCTTCGTCTCGGCCGCGCTCGCGGTGGTGAAGACCTGGAAATACGAGCCCGCCACGCTCGAAGGCTCGCCGCTCACCGTCTTCAAGATCGTCAACATCACCTTCTCTCTGAGGGACTGAATCGCCATGGACTCCATCTCGCAAATCATCAACCACATGGGCCCGCCGGCCATCGCAGTCGCCAGCACCTTGCTCCTCATGGCGCTGGCCGCGCTCGCCATCTTCTTCGAGCGCCTCTTCGCGTACTGGCGCAGCCGCGCGGCCTCTCGGGTGTTCGCTGCCGAAGCGCGCGCGCTGCTCGAGGCCGACGACACCGAAGGCCTGGTGAAGCGCGCGGAGTCGAACGACGGTCACCTCGCCAAGCTGCTCGCCGCGGGCGCGAAGACGTATCTGGCTTCGAAAGAGAAGCCCTCGTCGCTCTCACCGGTCGAGGCCACCCGCCGCGAGCTGAACCGGAAGACCGAAGCGTTGGCCGCCGACGTGCGCCGCGGCATGAACGTCATCGCTTCGGTGGGCTCCATCGCGCCCTTCGTCGGGCTGCTCGGCACCGTGTTCGGCATCATCACCGCCTTCCAGGGCATCGCGAAAGAAGGCTCGGGCGGGCTGGGCAGCGTGTCGTTGGGCATCTCCGAGGCGCTCTACGAGACGGCGCTGGGCCTGGTGGTCGCCATCCCCGCGGTGCTCGCGTTCAACTGGCTCTCGTCTCAGGCCGACTCGATCCTCCTCGCGCTGGAGCAGGCGCGCGGCGAGTTCCTCGACTTCCTCGAGGCTCGCCACGGGAAGGCCCATGGGAGCTGAGCTCGAAACGTCTTCGCGCAAGCGCGGCGGCCTCAAGCCGGAGATCAACATCACGCCGCTGGTCGACGTGGTGCTGGTGTTGCTCATCATCTTCATGGTCGTCGCGCCGCAGATGGAGGCCGGTGCGACGGTGGCGTTGCCGTCGATCGTCAATCCTGATCAAGGCAACGGCGCGCTCGAGCCCACCACCGTCACGCTGACCAAAGACGGCAAGTTGTTCTTCGAGAAGGAAGAGCTGCCGGAGGACGTGTTGGTGGAGCGGCTCAAGGTGCTGCACGCGACGAAGCCCGACTCGCGCGTGGTGCTCAAGGCCGACACCGGCCTCGCATACGGGAAGGTGAGGGCGATGTTCAAACGCTGCCAGGAGCTGGGTTTCCCCGGGGCGTCACTGCAGGTCATCGATCGCGCGAACAAGCAGGGGTGACGCATGGGCATGGATCTCGAGAGTGGTGGTCGCAGCAAGCGGATCAAGCCGCAGATGAACATCACGCCGCTGGTCGACGTGGTGCTCGTGCTGTTGATCATCTTCATGGTGGTGACGCCGCTGCTCACCAAGCAGCTGTGGCTCAACGTGCCGCCGAAGGTCGAGGAGGAGGCGCCGCCACCGCCGCCGGGTGCGTTGCCTGCGCTCGTACTCACGGTGGATCGGGAGGGCGTGACGAAGGTGAATGGTGAGGTCATCGATCGGGCGGAGCTCGCTGCGCGTCTGGTGAGAATGGTGAACGCTCGGCCCGACAAGGTCGTGTTCTTCGATGCGCACTCAGAGCTGCCTTACGGCGCAGCGCTCGAGGTGATGGATTTGGTTCGTGGTGGTGGCGTGGGCACGTTGGCGGTGCTGGCTGATGAGACGATGACCACGGCTTCGTTGGAAGCTGGCGGCGCTTCGGCTGGGAGCCGTTGAGGCGACGCTCAACCGGGAGCGAGCTCGCGCTGCCGTCATTCCCCGGTGCACCTTCGCTGCTCAGCGCCTTCGCGGGGCGTGCTCGACGCAGCCCGGTTGCCCTTCACTCGATGCGTGCGGCCTCGACGAAGTCCAACCGCGGCAACCGGGGATGCAGCTTCGAGGCCTCGCCGTAACCCAGGTTGAGCAGGAAGTTGCTGCGCCAGTTGCTGCCGGCGAAGAAGGTCTCGTCGACTTGTGCGTTGTTGAAGCCGGCCATCGGTCCGCAATCGAGCCCGAGCGCGCGCGCGGCGATGATCAGGTAGGCGCCCTGCAAGGTTCCGTTCAGGAAGGCCATGCGGTCGCGCTTTTCGGCGGGCCAGGTGTCGAGCTTCAGGTCTCGCATGGGGAAGAGCCGGGGCATGTGCTCGTGGAAGGCGAGGTCGAACGCGACGATCGCCGTGACCGGCGCGTGCATCGTCTTGTCCACGTTGCCGGGGCTCAGGGCGGGCTTGAGCTTCCCCTTCGCTTCTGCGCTCTTCACGAACACCACGCGGAACGGCGTCGAGTTGTTGGCGGTCGGCCCCATGCGCACGAGGTCGTAGAGCTGACGCAGCGTCTCGTCGCTCACCGGGCGGTCCTGCCAGGCGGAGTGCGTGCGGGCGTCGAGGAACAGCTGGCGGAGCGCGGCTTCATCAAGTGCGGACATGCGGGCGCTTATGCACTGTTGCGGGCCCGTGACGCGACCGTGTTCGACAAGTGACGCAGACGACCGATGGAAGACACGGCCCGGGCGCACATAGCGCCGCGTGAAGACGATTCTCCTGACCGCGATGCTGTTCTCGCTCACTGCGTGGGCGCAGGACGTTGATGCCGGTGAGGTCGATGCGGGCGCGGCTTTGGATGCTGGCAGCCCTCTCCCCCTCGGGGAGAGGGAGGCACCTGGTGAGAAGGGGGTTGAGCCGCTGGTTGAGAAGAAGGTCGAGAAAGCGTTCGTCGGGGTTCGCGGCCGGGTGACCGACTCGCGCACCGGCGAAGGGTTGATCGAAGCCACCATCAAGGTCGTCGCCGGCGGCAAGAAGAGCGCGCTCACCGACGTCGATGGCAACTACAAGCTCAAGCTGCCCCCCGGCACCTACGACCTGCGCGTCTTCTACGAGCTGTACGAAGGCCGCCGCATCGGCAACGTCGAGGTGAAGGCGGGGCAGACCGTGACCCTCGACGTCGCGCTCGAACGTGACAGCCGCGCGATTCAAGAGGTGGTGGTCGAAGCGAAGGTCGACAAGCGCAACGAGTCGGCCCTGCTCCAGGAGCGCAAGAAGTCCGCCGTCGCGCAGGACTCCGTGGGTGCGCAGGAGATGGCGCGCACCCCCGATGCCAACGCAGGTGACGCGGTCAAGCGCGTGGTGAGCGCCACGGTGGTCGACGGCAAGTACGTCTTCTTGCGCGGGCTCGGCGGCCGGTACGCGCAGACCCTGCTCAACGGCACCCTGATGCCCAGCCCCGAGCCCGATGAGCCTTCGGTGCCGCTCGATCTCTTCCCGGTCGCGTTGCTCTCGAACCTGAACGTGCTCAAGACCTACAGCAGCGAGCTGCCCGCGACCTTCGGCGGCGGCTCGCTCACCATCGACACCAACTCCTTCCCCACCAAGCTCGAGGTGAAGCTGCGCGCGCAGGTGGCGGGTGACACGCTCACCACCGGCCAGCTGCGCCCGAATGAGACGACGAACTTTCTCGAGAGCTTCGGGCTCGCGGGTGATGCGTCTCGCCAACTGCCCGCGGCGATTCCGCGCGACGTGCCGGTGGTGCCCGCGCGCATCGGTTCACCCGGCGTCACCCCCGCGCAGCAGGAGGCCGCCGGTGAGTCGTTCTCGCAGCGGTGGACTCCGGCCACCGTCGCAGGTCTGCCCTCGGGCAGCTTCGGCGCCACCCTGGGCAATACGCACCGCCTGGGGAAAGAGGCTCGCCTCGGCTACCTCGTGGGCGCGCAGATCTCACGCAAGGAGCGCCACCAACGCATCAACCTCGAGACCCTGCGCCTCGATGACGGCGTGCCCACCAGCATCGAGTCGAGCGTCACCGACATCGGCACCGTGAGCGGCGCGACCAGCGTGCTGGCCAACGTGGGCCTGCAGGTCAACCGAGACAACGAGCTCAACGCGCTCGGCCTGTACCTCTGGAACGCGGACACCTCGGCCACCACCAGCGCCGGCTTTGATCAGCAGCAGATGGCCAACGTGAACAGCAGCCGCCTGCAGTTCACCCAGCGCCAGCTCTTCTTCAACCAGCTCAAGGGCTTTCACCGGCTCAACGGGCTCGGTGACGCCGAGCTGGAGTGGCAGGGCAACTACTCACGCGTCAACCGTGACGAGCCCGACATCCGCGACCTGCGCAGCCTGGTGAACGACGACGGCTCGCAGCAGGTGCGTTTTCAGCCGAACTCCGTCGAACGCTTCTTCCTCACGCTGCATGAAGATTCGGGTGGCGGCACCGCGAGTCTCGCCGTTCCGTGGCGAACCCTGCGCCTCAAGCTGGGCGGCCTCGGCCAGTACTCGGCACGCGACTTCGATGGCCGGCGCTTCCGCTACCTCGCGCGGTTGACCGGCGAGCAGGAGCGCTCCTCGGCGGAAGAGCTGCTGGTGCCCGAGCGCATCGGGCCTCCGCTCACCGGCGAGCAGCAGATTTCGCTCGAGGAGACGACCTTCACCTACGACCGCTACCACGCGTCGCTCGCGGTCTACGGCGGCTACGTCTCCGCTGATTGGAAGATGACGGAGTGGCTGCGCGCCGTGGCGGGTGTGCGCGTGGAAGGCTCGACGCTGCAGCTCAACGCCGGCTCTCCGTTCGCCACCGGTGGTGCGCCGTTGGGAGCGCCCATCAATCGCAGCGTGGCCGACGTGGTGCCCAGCGCGAACGTGCTGCTCGCGCCGCGCGCTGATCTCAACGTGCGCCTCGCCTACTCGTACACGCTCGCGCGCCCCACCTTCCGTGAGCTCGCGCCGTTCCTCTTCTTCGACATGGTTCGCCGCCGCAACGTGAGCGGCAACCCGAACCTGCTCAACACGCGCATTCACAACGCCGACGCGCGCGTGGAATGGTTCCCCGGAGCCGACGAGGTCTTCGCGGCCACCGCCTTCGGCAAACAATTCGAGCGGCCCATCGAGCGCATCATCGTGGCGGCAAACAACGGTGTCGGAGATCTCGGCTACGAGAACACGCCGGGCGCCACGCTGCTGGGCCTGGAGCTCGAAGCGCGCACCTCGCTGGGCCGCATCGCCAAGGTGCTCAGCCCGCTGCGCGTGGGCGCCAACGTCTCACTCATCTATTCGCGCATTCAGCTCTCACCTGATTCGCCGCAGACCAATCACGAGCGGCCGCTGCAAGGGCAGTCACCCTTCGTGGCCAACGCGTTCCTCACCTGGTCGCGGCCGGAGTGGGGCACCGAAGCCGGCGTCTTCTACAACGTGTACGGACCGCGCATCTCCGACGTGGGCATTCAGGGCCTGCCGGACATCGTGGAACACGCCTTCCACCGTCTCGATGTGACGGTGACCCAACAGCTGGGGGCCGGATTCCAGCTCAAGCTCGCGGCCAGCAACGTCCTCAACCAGGCGGTGCGGCTGCAACAAGGGGGGATCGACGTGCTCGTCAATCCTCCCGGCGTGCAGGTGATGGGCACGCTGTCGTGGAACTTCAACCCCGAGAGGAAATGAACATGCGTCTCATCGTGTCTGCAGTCGTGTCGTGTCTGTTGTTGGCTTGCCCCGTGACCCCCGCTCCTGATGGAGGAACCGGCGGAGGTGCCGGTGGTGGCGGCGGTGGAATGACCGAAGTGGTGAACGTCACGGCCGACATCACGGCCGACACCACCTGGACGAAGAACAACCTCTACGTGCTCAAGCAGCTGACCTACGTGGCGGCCACGCTCAGAATCGAACCGGGCACCGTCATCGCGGGCGACTCCGCTTCGGCGTTGATCATCTCGCGTGACGGCAAGCTCATCGCCAGCGGCACCGCCACCGAGCCCATCGTCTTCACCAGCAGCCTGGCGCCCGGCCAGCGCGGCAGCCCCCAGGGTGACTGGGGCGGGTTGGTTTTCCTCGGTCGCGCGGTGATCAACACCATGGGCGGCGAGAACAACGCCGAAGGCCTCGCCGACGAGCCGCGCAACAAGTACGGCGGCACCGACGACACGTACGACTGCGGCACCCTCAAGTACGTGCGCGTGGAGTTCGCCGGCCGCCCGCTGTCCGCCAACAACGAGCTCAACGGCATCACCTTGAACGGGTGCGGCAGCGCGACCACCATCGACTTCGTGCAGGTGCACCGCGGCGTCGATGACGGCGTGGAGCTCTTCGGTGGCACGGTGAACCTCAAGCACGTCGTCATCACCGGCAGCGATGACGACGGTCTGGATTGGGACAAGGGTTGGCGCGGCAAGGGCCAGTTCATCATCACCGCGCAGATCCCCGGTCGAGGCAACCACGGCATCGAGGCCGACAACGACGCCAGCAACGCCGACCTGATGCCGCGCAGCGCGCCGACCCTCTACAACGTCACCCTGGTGGGCCGGAACCCGGACACCGCGGCCTCGGAGGGCCCTTCACGCGGGCTGATTCTGCGCGCGGGCACGGCGGGCAAGTTGTTCAACGTGCTGGTGATGAACTTCACCGACAAGGGCCTGCTGGTCGATGGCAATCCTTCCAGGGCGCAGTGGACTTCGGGGGCGCTCTCGGTGAGCAACAGCCTCTTCTTCCAGAACCCTTCGATGGGCGTGAGCGACTATGTGAGCGCGCAGCGCGCCGATGGCGGCGTCACCGACAACCTGTTCAACGAGCCGACCGAGCTGGCCGCGCCCTCGCTGAACAACCGCTTCGACCTCGACCCCAGGCTCGGCGCGGCCACCAGCCTGACGGCGCCTTCGTTCAAGCCGCTGTCTGATTCGCCCGTGTTGATGGGCGGCGCGACGGCTCCGAATGATGGGTTCTTCGACGTCACCGCGAACTTCGTGGGCGCAGTCGGCACGGTCGACTGGGCCGCCGGCTGGACGGCCTACCCCGAGAACTGATCAGTCGCACCAAGCGCAGTTGCAGGCACCGCGCGCAGCCAAATCATCGGCTGCGCGCGGTGTCGCGTTTGGAACGCCGCCGCGGGATCTCGATCGCGCTTCCGCGATCGGTCTCTGCTTTCCGCAGCCCGTCAAGGTGCAGTGGACCGCGGGAACGCTCGCGGTCAGCAACCAGCGTCTTCTTCCAGAGCCCAGCGACCGGCGTGAGCGACTCCGTCAGGCCGCCCCGAGGCGAACCCCAGGCAATCGAGCTGCTCCGAACTCACTGGATCTCGTCGAGGCGCAGATCGACCAGCTCCTGCCTCGCGCCGTCGAGCACCACGAGGGTGTTGGTGGTGCGGTCGGCGGCGAGGCCTTCGATGTTGGAGATCGACAGCCCGCTCAGCTCCCACCACTTGTCGAAGCGCTTCTCAGCGGCGTTGTAGCGATACAACTTCGAGCCGGCGCCGAGGTACGTGCCCTGGCGCGAGACCACCGCCATGCCGCCCGCAGCGAAGTTCTTGTCTGAGAACGACTGCCACTCGAGCGGCTCGGAGATCGCCGGGTCGAACAAGCCCAGCTGCGAAGTGGTCGCCTCGGTGCCGAAGCCGGTGAAGGTCTGCGGCTGCACGTAGAGCCGATTCTCCGAAGCGTCGAACGCCAGCGCGCGGCTCAGCTGCCAGGCGGTGCGATCTTGCTGCTGCAGACTTCCGGGCAGGTAGCAGAAGCGGTTGAGCGCCTGCGCCGTCTGACGGCTCACCACGGTCCCCTCGTTCTGCGCGACCAACGCGATGCGGTTGTCATCGAGCACCGCGAGATCCTGAATGTCGAAGACGGTGTTCGTCTGCACGGCCTGAGCGCTGAGGATGGTGTTCCAGCCATCGGGGGTGAGCTCCTGAACGCCCACGTTGTTCGCCCAGATGTAGCGCTTGCCGTTGTTGTCGATGGTGATGCCACTGGCGGGGCGCAAGAGCGGCGTGCGGGACACTGCGACCGGTGCAGCCTCGGCGGGGGTCTCGAGCAGGGGCTTCGGGGTCTCGACCTCTTGGCTGCAGGAAGCGAGGACCGTAAGGCAAGCGATGAGGCGTGCGCGCATGCCCAAAACGCTATCGCTGATCAGCGCGAGACGAGAAGTGGGCGGTGGTCATTTTTCGGGGGAAGTGCCCCGCACAGATTCGAGAACCCGTCGGTGTAGAAGCCCCATGTTCGCTGCCGTGCTCTTTGATCTCGATGAGCCGGCGCGTCGGCGTTCGCCAGGGGGCCGAGCGCCGCCCGCTCCGCTGAGCGCACTTCGCATTTTCTGCACCCGAGCCCCCTGCGAAGCCCCGCGATCGACGGGGTGTTGGGTAGCGGCGCGGGGAATGCAAACCCTCACGGGGTGAACAACGCGAGAAAAGTGCTGCTGCTCTCAGGGTTCGTCGCCATCACGATGGCGTGTTCTCCACCGGTGCCGCCCGCGCTGCCCGACTCGGGTGAGGAGGACAGCGGGGTGGTGACCTTCGATGGCGGCGGTGATGCGGGGCTCTTCGAGATCCACCGCCGCGATGCGGGTGAGCTGATCGTCGACAGCGGCCTGCCCTGGACCTGGGCCGCGGTGGAAGCGGTCATCTCGGCGCCTCCGACGAGCGCCAGCGTGACGGGCCGCTGGATGCCGGTGAGCCCGATGTCGGTGGGTCGCGCGTGGGCGGGCGGGGTGTTGCTGCTCGACGGCCGCGTGGTGGGCATTCCGTTCAACGAGAGCAGCGTGCTGGTGATCGACCCGGCCACCAACACCAGCGAACGATGGCCCATCACGGGCGGTGCGGTGGAGGAGGGTTGGCAAGGCGGCGTGCTGCTGCCCGATGGCAAGGTCATCGCGTTCCCGCGCAACGCTCATCGTTTCTTGCGCATCGACCCGGTAGCGCGCACGGCGACTCCGTTCGGCGACGACCTGTCCGATACGGGGCTCGCGGGCGTCGACAAGTTCCGCGGCGGCGTGCTGGGTCTCAACGGCCAGGTCTACGCGGCGCCCTCCATGGCCACCTTCATCGCGCGGCTCAACCCCACCACCGGCACCGTCACGCGCGTGCCGATTCCTCCGACCGTCGATCGCGGCCGCACGCAGGGTGCGGTGCTTTTTCCCACCGGCGACATCGTGATGTGGCCTTCGTTCGACATGCCCGGCCTGCTGGTCATCCCCGGTCGTGACGGCGTGGCCGACGAGGTGTGGTTGCTGCCCCGCCCTTCGGTGGTGGGTGCACCCGCCTTCAACGCGGGCGGCGTGGTGACCGGCATCGAGAAGGCGGTGGCGCCCCCGCATCAGAACGCGATGCCGCTGCGATACGAAGCCGGCGTGCTGACCTGGGGCGCGCCGTTGCCCGGGGTGAGCCCGCAGGCGGCCAACGCCTGGTTCTTCGCGGCGTGGTCCACCAATGGGCACTTCTACGCGGCGCCGTTCGGACAAGAGCAGGCCATCGGCTTTTCGCAGACGGGGGCTCCGGCGTTGCTCTCCTTCGACCCCGGCGCCTCGATGTTCCGCTCGGTGCTCGGCGTGGTGGCCCTGCCTGACGGGCGGGTGATCGGCATTCCGCACGACCGCTCCGCCTGGCTGGAGCTCTCTCCCTCGGGCCGCCGCACGCTGCCCATCGAGGCCTTCACCTCGCCCTGGCTCAACAAGCTCTGAACCGCTGGTGCGCGGCGGTGTAAGCACGCCGCATGAAGCCGCTGCGCACCATCGAGTCGGTCGAGACGAAAGAGGGCACCCTGGCCCTCAAGCAGCGCGATGCCCACGACTTCCTCATCACGGTGGCAGGCCGGGTGTTGATGACGAGCACCGCGCATCGTTCGGAGGTCGCGCTCGGTGCGGTCGCCTGCAAACGCCTGGCGACCTTCGCTTCACCCCGGGTGCTCGTGGGGGGGCTGGGCATGGGCTACACGCTGCGCGCCGTGCTCGATCGCCTGCCCAAAGGGGCGAAGGTGGTGGTCGCCGAGCTGAACCCGGCGGTGGAGCAATGGTGCCGCGGGCCGCTCGCGCACCTCACCGATCGCGCCGTGGAAGATCCACGCGTGACGGTGGCCATCGAAGACGTGAACAAGTCGATCACCCGCGCCGCGAACAGCGGGATCGAGGAGAAGTTCGACGCGATCGTGATCGATCTCTACGTCGGGCCCGATGCCGGCACGGACAAGAAGGATCCGCTCTATGGCTCGAAGGCCGTCGACGGCGCGCGGCGTGCGCTCAAGAGCGGCGGCATCTTCGCCATCTGGGGCGAGGCGTTCGATCCCGCGTTCGCCAAGCGGCTGGAGAAGGTGGGCTTCGAGGTGCGGCATGAGCGGCCCGGCAAGGGTGGGCTCAAGCACGTCATCTACATCGCCCAACGCACCGGAAACTGAACGCCGCGAGCCCCACGCCGCGAACTCCACACCGCGAGCTCCACACCGCCTCGCCCTCCCGCAGCTCCCAGATCAACGCATTCCCCCACGCGTCTTTCGGCTAGCCGCGAACTCACGTGCGTTCACCACCGCACATCGGCGTGTTTGTCAGCGCCGGGCCGGAGTGGTCTGCCACCCTGTCACTGGCTCGTTGCGCCCGTGCGCGCCCCGGCGGAGACTGACGGCCATGAGTGATGTGCAGGACCTGGTGCTCCTGGTCGATGACGAGAAGACGATTCTCGACGTGCTCTCCATGGGCTTCAAACGCGCCGGGCTCCCCACCAAGACCGCGCTCACCGCCGAAGACGCCATCGTGCTGCTCGAGCAACACACGTTCGGCGCGGTGGTCACCGACAAGAACCTGCCGGGCAAGAGCGGTCTCGAGCTGCTCAAGCTGATCAACGAAAAGTACGAGAACACCGCGCGGGTGGTGATCACCGGCTTCGTGAACACCGAGTCGGTGCTCGAGGCGATGCGCCTGGGCGCCGACGACTACCTGCTCAAACCCTTCGAGAGCATCATGCTGGTGGTCGAGCGGGTGAAGCAGGCCATGAAGCACCGCGCGGTGCAGATGGAGCGCTCCGCCCTCGCCAAGGCCCTGCGCGAGATGGAAAGGAACCTGCGCCGCAGCGAGTCGACCGCCTTTCAGAAAGGCACCGAGCTCGATCTCTTCCAGAACGTGGTGGAGCTGCGCATCGAAGACGCCACCGCCGAGCTGACCGCGCGGGTCAGCGCGCTCGAAGCGGCGCTCGAGGTCGAGAAGGAGCGGCGGGTGACGCTCAAGCGCCTGCTCACCGAGTTGTCAGAGAAGACCGACGGTGACCTGGCCCGGCGGCTGCTCGCCGAAGCCGAGATCCTCGGCTGACGGCGCGGCGAACTGAGCCATGGTGGCGCGCATGCCCCGGCTCGCGCTGCAGGCCTCCTCCGCGCGAGAACGAGGCCGAACCCGGCGACGAATGAGGGTTTGATGAACCACTGACGGCGCCTCGGCTCTGTGCTGAAGAGCCGGGCATGGCCACGCTGAAGAAGCCGGTTCCGCCCCCTGTCGTCACCCGGTCGACTGCTGCCACCGCGAGGCCTGCGCACACTCCTCAGCTCGATCCGCACGACGGCCCGGAGCACCGCCAGTTTCCCCGCGCGAAGATGACCGTGCCTTTCCGGCTCTGGGTGGGGGAAGGCGATGACCTGCGTTTCGAGGCCACCCTGCGTTCAGGCAACGTGTCGGTCAGCGGCGCTTTCCTCGAGTCGACCTTCTTCCTGCCGGTGGGCACCGAGGTGCGCGCCAGCTTCGCGCTCGACCCCGAAGAAGATCCGGTGCTCGCGCGGGCCGAGATCATCCGCACCGAGAGTGCCGGCCGTGATGGCCAGGGCCGCACCGGCTTCGCCCTGCGTTTCGTGGAGTTCTTCGAACAGAGCGAAGTGACCCTGGCGCGCCTCTTCCTCGGCGCCCGCCTGAAGGACTTCGCGGAGGTCTACCTCGCTTCGAAACGCGCGCGTTCGCTCACCAGCGAGCTCGATCGCTGCGTCGATGCACTGGCCGCGTGGGAGCTCCAGAAGGTCACCACCACCGCCAGCCCCTGGGGCGAGAGCACCGACTGAGGCGGGCGACGGAAATCTGCGGATCGCCGCTCACGGCTCTCTGAGGATCTCGCCGCTGTCGCTCGCCAGGTATGCGAGAGCCTTGGGATTTCACCTCGGCATCCCACCTGCACAGGGGGGGCGCATGCGACAGACCCTCATGTTGGCGACGATGGCGATTTTCACGGCGTGTGGTGCGACGGGCGACGTTCCCTGGGATGAGAACCGCGACGGGTTGATCACCGCCTGCGAAGGCCTCAACCCCCGCGCCTGCGATGCGACCGTGGGCTGTGAGCCGGCCCCCACCGTGTGCCTGGCCATCTGTATCGACGACGGTCACGGCGGCTGTCGGCCCTGCGTCGGTGAAGAGACCTGCCGGCCCACCCCGACGCCTCTTCCGTTCGATTGCGGCCAGCTCTCCCTCGTCGCTTGTGCCGCCGATGCCCGCTGCGTGGTGGCCGCTCCGGCCGACGACCTCGCCACCGGAGGCTCCGGGTTCTCCCTCCCCGCGCCCCGCCGCGCAGGCATCTGCGTGAACCGCCCGCCGACGCCGTGTGAACAGCTGACCCCCGACGTGTGCCTCGCGCGGCCGGGCTGCGCGCTGGAGACCCTCGCCACCACCGACGCCGCCTGCTTCGCGGAGTGCGATTCGGCCGGCAACTGCCGCTGCGCCACGCCGCCCACGCCTTCGACCCGCTGCGTGACGCTGCCTCCCCCCGACGTGTGCGCCCACCGCGACCCGAACGTGTGCAGCATCGATGGCCGCTGCGTGCTCGAGCCGGGCGTCGGCGCGTGCGAGGCGTTCTGCGCCCCCGGTGGCGACTGCTCGCCCTGCGCGCCCCCTTCGGCGCCCCGCTGCGTGCCCGTGACGCCGGTCGACGAGTGCGGCGCCCGTGACGCGAACGTGTGCAGCCTCGACGGCCGCTGCGTGCTCGAGTCTGGCCCGGTCTGCGACGTGGCCTGCTCGCCCGACGGCAGCTGCCCTCCGTGCGCCAACCCGACCGTGCGCTGCGTGCCGGTGACGCCGATCGATCACTGCGGCAGCCGCGACCTCACCGCGTGCGAGGTCGACGGCCGCTGCGTGGTGCAGGCGTGGGCGTGCCCGGCCATCTGCAAGCCCGACGGCCACGGCGGTTGTGAGCCGTGCGACGCGCCTCCGATTGCGTGCGTGCCCGCGCCGGTTCCCGATGAGTGCGGCAGCCGTGACCTCGCCAGCTGCAGCCTCGACGGCCGGTGCCAGGTGGAGAGCTGGGCTTGCCCCGCGGTGTGCATCGACGACGGCAACGGTGGTTGCCTGCCCTGCAACGCGCCGCCCGATGCGTGCGTGCCCGTGCAGCCGGTCGACCGCTGCGAAGGTCTCGACCGCTTCACCTGCGGCGCGGTGGGTTGCACCGTCATCGAGCTGGCCTGCACGCTCGAGTGCCGCGACGACGGCCAGGGTGGTTGCCTGCCCTGCGACGCGTTCGTGTGCAGCAGCGGGAGCGACTCCGGCTCGGGCGGCGGCAGCGTTCCTCCGCGCCCGTAGTGCACACGGCTGGCGTGCCGATGGCAGTGACCACCGGGTCGCTGTCGTCGGCCGCGCCGACGCTGTGCCATCGCAGCCAGCACCAGTGGTTCCGCTGCGGCTTGTCGCGCTTGAACTTTCGCCTGCGCTTCAGAGCGCTGCACCATGACGAGGTCACTCGCACGCTGCCGGGCATTCGCGTGTAGAAGGGGCCGCATCGTGATGAATCGACCCCCGTGGCGTTGAGCGCTCCTGACTCACCCGAGACGGCTCGCGATCTGCTCGACTTCGACGAACTCACCGCGGTCGAGCGCTGGCAGATCAAGTTCGTGCGTCGGACCTTCGCGTCGGCTCCGGTCGACCGGGTCATTCGCGTGCTGCAGCGGCGCATCTCCGCCAACTGGATCGATCTCTCGACCCGCAACCTGCTCAGCGTTCACGGGGTCGATCGGCTGCCCGTCTTCGGTCGCGAGACCAGCACCATCCTCGTCTCGAACCACCGCAGCTTCTTCGATCTCTTCGTGGTCTCGTCGGTGATCGTCAAGCGCGGGCTCGAGCAGCGCCTGATGTTCCCGGTGCGCTCGCAGTTCTTCTACGACTCCCCGTTGGGCCTGGCCGTGAACGGGGCGATGAGCTTCTTCGCGATGTACCCGCCGCTGTTTCGCGATCGCGACAAGACCGCCTTGAACCGGGCGAGCGTCGACGAGCTGGTCCGACTGCTGCGCGCGGGCGGCGCCCTGGTCGGGCTTCACCCCGAGGGCACCCGGAACAAGTCGAACGACCCGTACACGCTGCTGCCCGCGCGCCCCGGCGTGGGCCGGATCATCCGGGCCACCCGCGGCCGGGCGGTGGTCATTCCCGTCTTCATCAACGGCCTGGGCAACGGCCTGGTGGGCCAGGTCGCAGGCAACTATCTGAAGACGGGCGGCCCGGTGACGGTGGTGTTCGGGCACCCGGTCGAGTTCGACGGCGCCCTCGAGGGCCCCGAGGCGGATCAGCGGATCTCCGAACGCGCTCTCGACGCGGTGCGCGCCCTGGGCGAAGAAGAGCGGATCATTCGCGGCCAGCTGCCTCTATCGCCCCCTCGGGTTTGAACCCTGGCGCTGAGGCAAGGGCTGAACGCGCTCGACCGAACGGTGGGTGGTACGCTTCACCGAACATGGACGACCCCACCGAACGCCCCTTCAGCACCGGCTGGACGCTGTTGAGCCTGGTCCTCTTCCTCTCGGTCGAGCTGCTCATCGGCACCTGGCTGGGCCCGTTGATCGCCGGCGCGTACGTCTCACCCATGTTCCACTACCAGGTGCAGATGCTGCTCCACCTCGGCGCGCTCTACCTGGGCGGCCTCGCGGTGGGCGTGCTCAGCCCCGGTCGCCGGTTGATGGAGCCCGCGGTGGGCGCGTTCCTCTCGGTGCTCATCGTGTTCCTGATGGGCTTCTTCATGCCCACCTGGTTCTTCACCTTCGATCTCACCAAGGTGCTGGTGGGCGGCGGCATCGGCTTCTTCGTGGCGCTGCTCGGCGCGTGGCAAGGCGAGAAGATGATGGGCAACCTGGGCGACGCACCGCAGCGCACCGCCCGCGGCAAGCTGCGTTCGGCGATGTGGGAGGAAGATCTCTCGCAGCTCCCCCGCATCGATCGCGACCGGCTCGAGTGAGCCACTACGTGTTGCCGCGTAGCCATTCACACTCGCAGTTCGTCTCGACGCGGTGCATCTTGAGTGCGTGACGCACGACGGGCCTCAAGACATTGCGCGCGCCATTCTCGCGGGCTTCGACAAGCACTACCGCTTGTTCCGGGCCATCAGCGCGGGCGCGAAAGAACGTTTCGAAGCCGGTGACTGGGCGGCGGTGCGTTCGGCCAATCGTGAACGCATCGACATGTACGATCTGCGCGTGCGGGAAGGCGTGGCCACGCTCCGGCAATTTCCGCGCGTGCATGACGAGTCGTTGTGGCCCGCCATCAAACACGCCTACGTCGCCTTGTTGCTCGAGCATCAGCAACCCGAGCTGGCGGAGACCTTCTTCAACTCGGTCGCCTCCCGAGTGCTGGCGCGCACCTACTACAACAACCAGCACATCTTCTGGCGGCGCGCGGTCTCCACCGAACACATCGAGAGCCTGCGCCCCACCTACAACGTCTACTACCCCGCTGAGCTCGGGCTGCGCGCGACGCTCAAGGCCCTCTTCATCGACGCCCAGTTGTTGTGCCCCTGGGAAGACCTCGAGCGTGACCTGCACGCCCTGCTGCACGTGGTCAGCGAGCTGCTGCCCAAGCCGCGGGAGGTGACGCAATCACTGCAGGTGCACGTGCTCAGCTCGCTGTTCTATCGAAACCGCTCCGCCTACCTGGTGGGCCGCCTCGACACCGGCACCGTCGAGCTTCCGTTCGCGGTGCCCATTCGCAAGAACTCGAAAGGCGAGCTGTATCTCGACGGCGCGTTGGCCGGTCAGGAGCAGCTGGGCACGCTCTTCTCGCTCGCCCGCGCCTACTTCATGGTCGACATGGAAGTGCCCTCGGGCTTCATCGCGTTTTTGAAGACGCTCTTTCCCAGCAAGCCCGCAGCCGAGTTGTACATCGCGCTGGGGCTGCAGAAGCAGGGCAAGACCGAGTTCTACCGCGACCTCTTCGAGCACCTGCGGCACTCCAGCGATCGGTTCGTCGTCGCGCCGGGCGTCAAGGGCATGGTGATGGTGGTCTTCACGCTCCCCTCGTTCCCGTACGTGTTCAAGGTCATCCGCGATCACTTCGAGCCGCCCAAGGACGTCGATCGCAAGAAGGTGATGGAGCAGTACCTGGTGGTGAAATACCACGACCGCGTCGGCCGCCTCGCAGACGCGCTGGAGTACTCGCAGGTCGCGTTGCCCACCACCCGCCTCGATCCCTCGTTGCTCGCGGAGTTGAAGCAGTTGGCGCCCTCACAGCTGGAGCTGGACGCAGACAAGCTGGTGCTCAAGCACGTGTACATCGAGCGGCGCATGGTGCCCCTCGACGTCTGGCTGCACGGGGCCGACGACGCGAAGCTCAAACACGGGCTGTTCGAGTTCGGCCAGGCGGTGCGAGAGCTCGCGGGCGCGAACATCTTTCCGGGCGACCTGCTGCTCAAGAACTTCGGGGTGACGCGCGCGGGGCGTGTGGTGTTCTACGACTACGACGAGCTGGCGAAGGTGACCGACTGCACCTTCCGCAAGCTGCCCACCGCCCGCGATGACGAGGAGGATTGGTCAGGCGAGCCGTGGTTCTTCGTGGGCGCGCACGACATCTTCCCCGAAGAGCTGCCGAAGTTTCTCTTCAACACCGACAAGGCGCGCGCGCTGTTCCTCTCCATGCATGGAGACCTGGCCACCGCGGAGTTCTGGCAGCAGAAACAGGAACAGCTCGGGCGCGGCGTGGAAGACGACGTGATGCCGTACCCGGAAGCACGTCGTTTTCCCCACCAGCACCCGTGAGAATCAGACCGCTTCGGTCGGCTTCTCGGCGTGCGTGCGCCAGATGAACGACGCGACGTCGAGCAGGTCACGCGGCTTCTGGCCCGCTTCGATGAGCTTGGTCTGGGTGAGCGTGACGATCTCGTGGAACTGGGTGTAGCCGCGCGCGGTGACCGGCTGGCTCTTCTCGACCACGAGGCCCAGCGTGGCCGCCTGGCTGGCGTACGGCGTGGGCTTCACGCAGCTGAACGTGGTGGGGTTGAACAGCGCGCCGAACACGGTGGCGAAGGGCCAGCTGACGATCTTCGCCGTGCCCTTCTTGTCCTTCAGCGCGACGCTGCTCGTGAAACGTTCGACGCGCAGGGCGTAGTCGCCTTCGCCGTGCAGCAGCTGCTTGAGGCCGGCGACCGCGGTGGTGCGGGCCTTCTCATCCATCGCGATGAAGGGAATCGAGCCTTCGATGGGGAAGACGATGTTGGTGCCCTTGAGCAGCTTGGTGGCGCTCTCGAAGAGCTCCGCGGGCGTGGCGCTGGCGAACTTCGCGGCCGACAGCTCTTCACGCGCGATGGTCAGCGCGTCGGTCTTGTTGCCGCTCTTGCTCACCACGCCGGCCACGCCGCGCTCTTCCTTGGTGAACTTCTCGCCCTCGAAGCCGCCGGGGAAGAGCTTCTCGAAGAAGAGGATCTGCTGCGAGAGGCTCTCGAAACGGGCCACGGCCTTCTTGGGCAGCCCGACCTTCTTGGGCTTGGGGTTCTTGCCTGCGCGCGCGGCCCGCGAGTGCGACTTGGTCTCGAGCGACGCGAGCGCCTTGGGCTCGAGGGTCACCGGAACCAGACCCTTGGTCTTGCTCTTGATGAACTTCTTGCGACCGCCGTGTTCGAAGTAGAGCACCCAGTGATCAGCGCCATCTTCGACCACGAGGCCCATGCCCCAGTCCGGCTGACTCTCGCTCTTGAACACAGTCGTCGTCATTGCCTTGTTCTGTGTCACCCATGGCAGTCCCTGACCACCCCTATCGTCCCTCTCCGGGCGTAAGGGGCACCAATCACGTGCTACGCGTGGAGAGGTCATGCACGTCGGTCGCTCCTTCAAGCAGCACCCCCCGAATGGGGTCTTCGACGCCATCGTCATCGGCAGCGGTCTGGGTGGCCTCATCGCGGCCGCGGCGCTCGCGAAGTACGGGCAGAAACGCGTGTTGGTGTTGGAGCGGCACTACCGAATCGGCGGCTACACGCACGTGTTCACCCGGCCCGGCTACGAGTGGGACGTCGGCGTGCACTACGTCGGCTCGGTCGGTGAGCACGGCACGCTTCGGTCGCTGTTCGATCGGCTGACCGAGGGGGCGCTGCGCTGGGCTCCGTTGCCAGACGCCTACGACGCCATCGAACTGGGAGAGCGCAGATATGAGCTCGTCGCCGGCGCGAAGAACTTCGTGGCGAAGCTCGCGTTGTCTTTCCCCGAAGAGCGCGCGGCGATCGAAGAGTACGTGAAGCTCGTGCGCAGGACGGCACGCAGGGGCAAGCTCGCGTTCGTGGGCATCGCGCCCACGAGGGATGACCGCATCACGCGCGACGTGCTGCTCACCCTGACGAAGAATGAAGAGCTGATCGCCGTGCTCACCGGTCAATACGGCGACTACGGCCTGACGCCTGGCGTCTCGAGTTTTTCCATTCACGCCTCGGTGGTCGAGCACTACCTCGAGGGCGCCTTCTACCCGGTGGGTGGTGCGTCACAGTTCGCGCGCACGCTGGCGCCGGTCATCGAGGCGGCGGGCGGCCACCTGGCGAGCGCTGCCGAGGTGCAGCAGGTGATTCTCGAAGACGGTGTCGCGGTGGGGGTCAGGCTCGTCACCGGGGAAGCGCTGCGGGCGCCGACGATCATCAGCGACGCCGGTGCCGCCAACACCTTCGGCCAGCTGGTTCCCGGAGACTTCCCCGTCTCGCCGCCGTCGTCGGCCTATCTGTGTCTGTATTTGGGGTTCAAACACACCGATGCCGAGCTGGGGCTGACCGGTACCAATCTGTGGGTCTACCCAGACGAGCGTCACGACGAGAACGTGGCTCGTTTCGCTGCAGATCCAGCGGCGCCGTTTCCCATGCTCTATTTCTCGTTTCCCTCGGCGAAAGATCCCGACTTTCAACGCCGCCACCCCGGGCGCGCCACGGCCGAGGTGATCACCATGGCGAGCTGGCACTGGTTCTCGAAGTGGGAAGGCAGCCGGTGGCAGAAGCGCGGGCCCGAGTACGAGGCGCTCAAGAGCGCCTTCAAGGAGCGCCTGCTCGAGGCGGTGTATCGGCGGTTGCCTCAGCTGCGTGGAAAGGTGGATCACGCCGAGCTCTCCACGCCGCTGTCGACCGCGCATTTCTCAGGTCACAGGCGAGGTGAAATCTACGGGCTCGACAGCTCGACGCAGCGCTTCGCGTTGGGCCTGCGAGCGAAGACGCGGATCCCCGGGCTCTACCTCACCGGGGTGGACATCGTCTCCTGCGGCGTGGGCGGCGCGGCCTTCGGGGGAGCGCTCTGTGCCACCGCCATCCTCGGGCCGGACACGCTGGCGCAGCTCCTCGAGTGACAGGGTTTCACTGGGCGGCGAGTCGCCTCGTCAGCACTTGTTTGAGCAACCGCACGAAGGGCGGCTCTTCAGAATACACCCGGGTGACGATGAAGACGGGCAGCGGCGCCTGGGCTTTGATCACCTTCCACCCGGCGGGCACCAGCCAGCGCGGGAGCACCGCCGAAATTCGCAACGTCGTGACCAGGCTGATCAACTGGTGGGGATTCGAGACGGTGGCGTGAGGGTCATGCCAGCCGAGTTCATCTGCGGTCAGGCACGCCACGCGATCTTCCGAAGCCCCGGGCGGAGCAGCGAGCAGCACCTCGAGGTGAGGCAAGGCCGCGACACTCAGCCCGACACCCTCGAGGGGGCCGTGGGCGAGAAGCACGTCCACCTCGCCACGGTGAAGGCGATCGCCTGCTTCTTCCAACTCGAACTGCGTCAGCGCCAGGGGCCAGTCTGAAAACGCTTCGATCGCCGCCTCACCCAGGAGCAGCGGGAGCACGGGCCCGATCGCCCCCGCCCTCAAGCGGTTGGGTGCTGCCGTGGGGAGCGCATCGTGAACGCGCCGCATCGCCTCGCGGGTCGCCTCCAGCAGACGTTCGCCGTGGGGTGTCAGGGAGAGCCCCGTCGGGCGACGCGTGAACAACGTCACGCCGAGGGTCTCCTCCAGAAGTTTGATCGACCTCGAGAGGGCAGAGGGGCTGACCGCCAGCGCCAGACCGGCTCGCTGGAGACTCTCGTACTCCGCAGCCGCGCGGAACGCCGGCAGCCAGTCCCAGATGCGAGCGATCTGTTGGTGACGATCCAGGCTCATCCCCTGCGCTTACCGGCTTTTTCGAAGGCCCCTTCAGCTTTCTCTCACACTGCCCGTGTAACCAGAGGTGGGCGATGCCGTATCGAAGTTTGCGGCTCTTTGGCCGCGTCACGCCTCCCCAAGGACCTTTCCCATGCTGAAGAACCTCAAATCGCTGCTCAAGAATACCGCCGTCGTCGGCTCCCTCGCGCTCGTCGGCTGTGGCGGCCCGATGACCGCCACCCAGGACTCCGGCATGGCGGGCTGCCCCGCTGGCTGCCCGGCGGCAGACGCTGGTTGTCCCGCAGGGTGCCCGGCCACCACCATGGGTGATGCCCAGACCCCGCCGATGAACAGCGACGCGGTGGTGAGCGCCTGGCTCTCGGGCGGTGCCTATCTGAGCTGGAAGTGTGAGCCCGCCGCGCACGACGCGCGCTCCCCCTCGCCGCACGGGCGCAATCGCATCTGCAACAACACGAAGCTCACCATGACCGCGACCGGCAACTACCCCGTGGGCGCTGCGAGCGTGAAGGAGATCTTCCCGACTGACGGTGGCACCACGATCAGCGGCTACGCCATCGGCCTCAAGCTCGTGGCGGGCCCGTCGACCGGAGCGAGCTGGTACTGGTTCGAGAAGGACAACGGCGTGCTGATCGCCAACGGCAAGGGTGACAAGACGGGCACGGAGAAGGCCGTGTGCACCAGCTGCCACGCGGGCGCGGGGAGCGACGCACAACACTCTGGTCGCGACTTCGTCTACACCCAGGTGCCGTGACGTCATGCCAGCGGTGAGCGGGGTCGGCATCGGGTTGCGGCGTGAGCTGTTCGACCCCCTTCTGGCCACCGCACGTCGAGTCGACTGGCTCGAGGTCATCACCGAGAACTTCGCGGGCCTGACCGGAAGGCCCGCGGTGCTCCTGGAGCGTTTCCGCGCGAGGTGGCCCCTCATTCCCCACGGGGTCGGCCTCTCCGTGGGGAGCGCTCCTCCGGAGGGCTATCTCGAGAACCTCGCGCCCTTCGTTCGTCTCCTCGACCCGCCGTTCTTCAGCGATCACCTGTGCTTTTCCTCCGTGGGAGAGCGCACGTGGTTCGATCTCCTCCCCTTGCCGCGGCACGACGAAACGGTGGCGCGGGTGGTCGGTCACGCGCGCGCCGCACAGCAGGCCGTCGGTTACCCACTCGTTCTCGAGAACATCACCACCTATGCCGAGATGCCCGGCTCGGTCTTCGACGAGGCGACCCTGCTGCGGCGCGTGGCGGAAGAGGCCGGGGTGGGCCTGCTGCTCGACGTCAACAACCTCTACGTCAACGCCATCAACCACGGGAAGGATCCACGAGCGCTCCTCGAACAGTTTCCGCTCGAGCACGTTCGGCAGCTTCACCTCGCCGGGCACTCGCGTGACCGAGAGCTGCTCCTCGACACCCACGCGGCCCCGGTCGCCGCGCCCGTCTGGGAACTCTACGTCGCGGCGCTGAAGCGTTGCGGCCCCGTGCCCACGTTGATTGAGTGGGACCAGCACATTCCCTCGCTCGATGCGGTGCTCGATGAGGCCGACCGCGCCAGAGCCCTCATGGATCGACACGCATGAAGCCCGTTCCGCTCGACGACTTCTTGAAGGAGATGGCGGGGCTGCTCGACGGGAGTCGCTCGGCTCGGCAGGTCGAGCGCGTGCTGGGCCCTTCTGCCTCAGGGTCGCGACGGCTCGCGCTCTACGCCACGCTGGTGGAGCGCCAACAGCACGGCGTGCTCGATGATTTCTACGCGGCGGTGAAGGTGGCCGCCGGGCCCCGCTTCAGCCCGCTTCGCGAAGCGTACCTGCGCGCGTACCCGCCCCGTCACTGGGTGCCTTCTCGAGCCGCGGCCCAGTTCCCTTCGTTCCTCGAACAGCGTGGTGCGGGCGCAGCGCTCGTGGAGCTGGCCGATTTCGCCTGGAGTCGGCACGTGGTGTCGATGGCGCCGAACACCGATGATGTCTCGGAGCTCATCGTGCGCCACTACACCCACGCCGTGCGCGCCTTCACCCGGGAGGTCGAACGCGACGGGAAAACGAGTGGTCGCCCCTTGAACGTGCCCGAGACGTGGCTGCTGGGCCGCTCGCGCCAGACGGCTGAGGTGGTCATCGTCGAGCCCTCGTTGGCCGCCCTGGTGGTGATCCAGGTTCTGCAAGACCGTGCGTGGAGCGCCGACCTGCCTGTCATCCCTCGAGACGACCTCGTGCGCGAAGCGGGTGCCCTGGCGTCGTTGGGCTTGTTGTCGACGGGTGCGCGTGAGGCGCTCGAGGGCTGGCTGCCATGAGGGCAGTGCTGCTGGTGGTCCTGGTGTTCGGCTGCCAATCGGCTCCGAAGCTCCCCGCTGGCATGGAGTTCGTGACCGCTTCGGCGAACCCCCTGCAGTGGCGCTCGAGCCTGAGCGTGGTGAGCCCGGTGCGCCCGCCGACCTCGGTCGATGGGCGGGTGCACATCGCCGTGGCGTTGAACCTTCCAGAGCGCGAAGTGCTCAGCACGTCTCTCGACGCGCGCGGTGAACGAACGGTGAAGCTCCCCGTTGGCACGGTTGCTTCGCGGATCGAGTACCGGGGCACTGCCGGCGTCGATGCCCTGCCAGAAGCCAGCTGGAAGGTGCTCGACGTGCGGCAGTTCGAGTGGACGGCGTCAGGCCTTCAGTGCGTGGTGCTTCGGCCGGCCGGGGGCGTACTCAAGGGGTTGCGATGGTCATGCGGGGCCCACGCCGATGCGCGCGCAGGTGAGGTGCTCAGCGCCTGGGTGCAGAAAGGCTTCATCGACGCGCCCGAAGGAGAAGCTGAACGCTCCGCCGCTGCGAAGCGGCTCGGAGCCATCAATGCCTGTGTGGGGTGTCACGTCCCGAGCCGACTGGAGGATCGAACCGGCCGGGCGGTGGTTCAGCGCGCCACCGACGCCCAGGGGTTGTTTTCGCTCCGCTCGTTGTGGCGAGACGACGACCCGGTCGAGCGATATCGGCCCGTCGACGCGAACGTGAACGACGACTTCATGACGCCGGTTTGCCCGGAGAGTGAAATCGACCTGCGCGCTCAGCGCTGCGCTGATGGGCAGCTGGCGCGGCTGCGCATCGACGTCGCGCGGGGAATGCGAGCGGCAGATCCCCATGTTGAACGGCTCTGTTTCGCGCGTCGGGCGCTCGCCAGTCGACTCGACAGCGAGGGACGAGCGGCCTGGGCTGCTCAACTCGACGAATGTGAACTCGCTCTCGCTCCATCAAACTGAACCCGGCATTGCACCAAACTGACCGGGTGCCACGAGCCAAGCCCCCGCAACCGCACTGATCGCAGCCCGGCCTGGATGCTGCTGCGCATCGGTTCCATGAAGACCTCGAAACCGAAGAAGTGGACCGCTGTCTCGCTCGTGGTCACCGCGGTCGCCTCGACCATCGCACTTGCCGTCAACGCCTGGAACCGCGCCCGCAGGCGTGCACTGGCCAGCGTCAATCCTCGCCTGAGCATCGAAGACAAGTCCGACATCAAGCGCATGGAGAACGAGGGTGGGCCCCCGCTCGCCCCGGTTCCCGTCGCGAAGTGAAGTCTCTTCCCTGAAAGGATTGCCATGACCCAGACCAACGTCGTTCCGCTCGACACCACCAATCACACCTTCTCTCTCGATCTCGAGGCCATCAAGAAGCGCGCCCGCACGCACATCGACGAGGGCGCGGTCACCCACAGCAATCACGTCGACCGGCGCACCATCATCAAGCTGCTCAATGACTCACTGGCCAGCGAGCTGGTCTGCGTGTTGCGCTATCGCAACCATTACTACATGGGCGCGAGCGTCGGCGGCATCGCCGGTCACGCCGTGGCAGATGAGTTGATGGTGCACTCGCAGGAGGAGCTGGCCCACGCGGATCTCCTCGCCAGGCGCATTACCCAGCTCGGTGGCGTGCCCGACTTCTCTCCCGACACGTTGTCCACGCGCAGCCACGCCGACTACGCGGTCAGTGGCACCTTGCGAGGCATGCTCACTGAAGACCTGGTCGCCGAGCGCATCGCGGTGGAGACCTACACGACCATCATCCGCTTCATCGGCGACACCGATCCGACCACCCGGCGGCTCTTCGAGACCATCCTCGCGCAGGAGGAAGATCACGCCGACGAGCTGGCGGATTTCCTCAAGAAGCTCCCCCTCGACGACTGAAAGACGCCTCCGGTCCTGCTTCGACCGGGGGCTGTCTGGATCCGCTGGAGCTGCCCACGAGGCTTCGCCCGTGGTTCTCGTTTCATTCGGCCGTTCTGATCAGAACGAGAAGCCGATGCCCGCGCTCAACGAGACCGCGATGCCGAACGCTGAGAAGCGCACGGTCGGCATCAACTCGAGCGCGAGGTGTTTTGCGACCACGAGCACGCCCCGGATCAACGCCGTGACGCTCGTGATTGGCAAGGCGTCGAGCTGCACCGTGCCCGTCGCACCGATGATGAGGTGAGAACGATCGCCCAGGCGGAGCCCGGCTCCCAGCCCCAACCGCCCACCCTGAAGCGAGTAGTGCCCGTTGAGCAAGCCGACCACACCCACGCCGCTGCGAAAGCGCGCGCCCAGGTCAGCGATGAGCGAACCTTCGAGGAACGCGCTGCCGCCCTGGAAGACCGCACCGGCATGCAGCGCAGCGCCGCCGACCAGTCGGGCGGCCGGCTCCTGCACGGCTTCTTGGGCGGCGGGCGCCGCGGGCGGCGTCCCTTCCGCGCGGCACTCGCTCTTCACGGCGCCCGACGCATCGAGTGACTCGACACACACTTGCCCTTGCGTGCGAATCACGCGTGGAAACGCCGCTTCAGGAGCCGTTTCAGGGGGAAGAGGAGGCGCCGAGATTCCACCGTCGGCCTGCCCCAACAACATCAACATCACTGCACACGCTGTCATCGCCGGAACCGTAGTCGCCATTCAGCGCGAGACCATGACCATTCACTGCGCTCACGCCCGCAGGCGCGTGAGCGCAGTCTCAACTCAGCGCGAGCCGCCCTTGGCGCCTTCCGCGTCTTTCTTGCGCTCGAACACCGGGGCCGCCGAAGCGGGGCTGGTCAGGTACGTCACGATGTCGCGCAGGTCGCTGTCAGGCAGGCGCGCGATGGTCCAGTTCGGCATCTGCTTGTTCGAGTGACCTTCCAGGCGGCGCACGCGGCGCACGACCCAGTCAGGCTCGTACAGGCCCGGCGCCCACACCGGCCCCACGCGGCCGTCGAGGTGGCAGGTCATGCAGAACTGGTCAGCCAGCTTCTTGCCCTTCACCGCGTCGCCACCGGTGGGGTCGCGCAGCAGCGTCTCCATCGAGCGGTAGGTGGTGGTGTAGTCGAGCGCCGGCGCGCCATCGGGGCTGATCGCATCGATGAACGCCTGCAGCTGCTCTTCCTGCTCCGAGCTCAGACCCGCGCCGAGCATGTACTGCTTCTGGCAGATGTTGGCCGCCTTGCCCGCGGTCGCCGCGAAGCCGCCCCAGAACTTCGGGCGCTGGCCGGCGTTGTACATGCTGTTCGCCGCACGGGTGTGGCCGTCCTTCAGCAGCAGGCCCGAGCGTTCGTCGCTCTTCGCGTGACAGTGGAAGCACGTCATCTTGTTGCCCTCACCACCCGTGGTGGGCGCGTGGAACAGCTTCTCGCCCAGCGCCTTCGCGTCGGTGCCCTTGAACTGGTACGTGAACACGAGCGCGGGCTTCGGCTTGCGAGGCGGCTTGGGCTTCGCAGGCTTGGCGGCCGCGGGCTGAACCTGGGCCACCGTCGGAGCCACCACCACGACCGCAACCGGAGCAGGCGCACCGCTGGCGACCGGCTTCTCTTCACGCTTCTCGAAGCCCATGTCGAAGTTGACCTGTGCCACGTCACCGAGCTTGAGGAACAGGCGCTGCGGGCGTTGCACGTTGTAGTCGGCGAAGGGCACGTCGAACTTGCCGCTGATGCGCGCCTTGCCCTCTGCGTCGAGCTTGAGCGTCACGGGGAACTTCACCGCGCGCCGCACGCCGTGCAGCTCGAACGAGCCTGCCACCGTGCCGGTCACCGTCGAGCCTGCAGCCACCGAAGGCGCCGAGGGCTTCTCGATGCTGTCGATGGTGAGCACCGCCCGGGGAAACCGGCTGGTCTCGAGGAACTCGACCCGCATGTCCTTGTCGCGTTGATCGATGCCCGTACGAATCGAAGCGAGGTCGACGGCGATGGCGCCGGTGCCCTTGCTCCAGGTCTCCGGAGAAAAGGTCAACACGCCGCTCGACTGCCGGGTCTCGCCGATGACGTCATCGAGTGGTCCTTCGACCATGAAGCGCACGACCCCGCGCGTCTTGACCCATTGACCATCGGCCGCGAACGCAGCGCCCGACAACACCATCATCGAAACCAGCAACTGCTTCAGGGGGCTGTTCACGGTTCCTCCACGATCGAGCTGCGCATGGGGCCGAGCAGACCGAGCAGCTCGCCCTTTTCACCTGCGGGTACCTTGAACTTGTCGAGCGTGGCCACCAGGTGGCCGACCAGCGAGTCGAACTGCGCGCCGGTGATCTTCATGCCCGCGTGCACGGTGGTCATGTCGCGGCCCGAGTAGGTGCACGGCCCGCCCGAAGCGGCACACACCAGCTCGACCAGGCGTTGACGCAGGCGGGGCACGTGCCCCACCGCGAAGCCCGAGTTGATGCTCTCGTCACCAGCCACCCGGCCGAGGAAGTCGTCGATGACCGCCTCGATGGCGCCTTTGCCTCCGAGTCGATCGAAGAGCTTCCTGGGCACCTCCGGGGTGACTGCCGCCTTGGTTTCGCCGGCCGCGGGTTTCCCAGCGGCTTCGCCCGTGGAGGCGCTCGTGGTGGCGCAACCCACGAAGAGAAAGAGGGAGAGAAGCGTGAGACGCATGACGACTCCTGAAGCTTGAGGAGGGGGAAAAGAAAAAAGCGCGACGCGCGAAGGAGTGTGATCCCTCACGCGTCGCGCACGAAGCGAACAATTTTAGAATTTGCCGAGCACGGTCACACCACCACCGGCGCCGGGAACCACGGCGACGTCGTGCCCGAGGATGACCATGATCAACCCGGTCACCCCCAGCGCACCACCTGCCGCCCAGAGCACGTTGGCGATGGCGCCATTGCTGATGGCCGTCTGGTCGCGGTTGTACAGCTCGACCTGGCTGGTGTTGCCCGCTGCCAAATCAGCTCGCACGCTGTCGCGCTGACTGGCCGAGGTGACCCCGAAGTACGTGCCCACGCCCGCGGCAGCGACGCCGAGGCCCAGCAGCACGAACCCCACCGGGCGAAGAGGAGAGCTCTTCATCGTGACCGCTTCGAGCCGCTCATCCGGCTTCTCCGCGGGCGTCAGCTTCTTCTCCGGCTCTGCTGCCGGAGCGTCGGCCTTCTTCTCTTCGACCTTCGCGACGGCAACCGGCGCAGGGGCCGTCTGCTTGATGGGCTTGCCCGCGGAACCAAGGAACATCAGCTGATCCTTGCGCTCCGAGAGCAGCTCGGCCCACCACTCCACCACGTCAGCGTCGACGTCGGTGGTGGCAGCGCCGTTGGCCATCGCGGCCTCCACCGGCTTCCACGCGCCACCGTCTTTGCGCACGTAGAACTTCGCCTGGCTGATCAGCTTGAGCGGATCATTCTTCACGAAGAGCGAGATCTGCTTCACGCGCCCCGCTTCGACGCCGGGATCCAGCGGGCCCAGCTCGATGCCGCCGTTGGTCTTGAACCACTCCTTGGCGGCCGCGATGACGGGCACGACCTTACCGGTGTACTTCCCGGTGAGGTCGCGCCGCGGCTCGAGCTGGAGGACAGACCGGAAGCTCTCTTCCGCTTTCTCGGTCTGGCCCAACGAGGCCTGTGCGAGGCCCCGACTTTCAAGCAGGGTCAGCAGGCTCTCTCGCTCGAGCCCACCCTTCTTGGCCGCGGCCTCGATGCTCTTGAGGGCTTCGGCGTACTTCTTCTGCGCGAGGAGCTGCTGTGCCTTTTCCAGATCAGGGTTGCGCTGGGCAAACGACGTGAGCGAAGCCAGCGCCACCAGTATCAGGAACAGACGATTCAATTCGTGCCGCCGTCGAAGAAGCCCTGTGAGTACGTGATCGGGGCATCATCGGGCAGCGCCTGGAAATCAGCCGGAGGTGCCGCTGGCGAGGTGCCGTTGGTGCCCGTGACGATGAGGTTGCGGACGTACTCCGTGAACTGCACCGGAGTCGCACCGCCACCACCACCCGTCGCACCACCACCGCCACCCGTGGCTCCACCGCCGCCACCCATCGCGCCGCCGCCGCCGCCAGTGGCTCCACCGCCACCACCGGTTGCACCGCCGCCGCCGCCGCCCATGGCGCCACCACCCGTGCCGCCACCGGTCCTCCCACCACCCGTGCCGCCGCCCATTCCTCCATCAGGGTCGGGCACGACTGGGTCACAAGAACAACCCGTTCCCATCATTGCGCCGAGCGCGAGCACGGCGATCGCATGTCTGAACTTCATCATGTGATGCCTCCCTCTCTTACGGCGTGCCCGGGTTGGGCGTCTTCAGGTAGGGGAACGTGTCGTCGAAGTCCGAGTCGTCCTGCAACACGGCGTCGTGGAAGTCGATGGCGCCGGAGGGGGCCGCGTTGCCAGAGAGCAGCGCGCCCATGCTGACGCGCAGCGCGATGTCGACCACGTCGTCGCCAGGGCGGCGGCCGTTGGGGAAACCAGCAGGGTCGCAGTTCGGGTTGCCGGCGACCACGAGCATCGGGCCCGTGGTGGCGGTGCGGCCCGTGAAGCAGCCCAGCGCGCCGAGGTTGTTCTGAGCGCCGTTGGCCGTCGCGGGCAGCGCCGTGTTGAGGCGCAGCATTTCGCCGAGCGCAGGCATCATGTTGGTGCCGTTGAAGACGTTGACGCCGGTGACGCCGGTGGCGAACGCCTGCACGAGGTCAGCGCGGGGGAAGGCGCGGGGGGCCGCGGTCCCGAAGAGGAGCTCGAGAATCGCGGGCAGCGTGGGGTTGGTCACGTACTTGGCGAAGTTGGCGCCGTCGTCCTTGGGCTCGCTGCTGTTGAACTTGTCCTTGTCGGGGAGGCCGATGACCACCTCGTTGACGAGGGGCGAACCGAGGCGGCTCACCTGGGCCCACGCGCCGCCTTCACGCGTCGGAACTTGGTAGTTGCCCTGGGGGTTGATCACGCGGGCCTGACGAACGCTCGCGCTCGACCAACCGCCGATGACCGTGCCGCCGGCAGCGCTCACGAGGCAGCTCTTGTCGATCTCGATGGCGATGGTGCTGACGTTCTTGTTGGCGATGGGGTTGGGGACCGCACCACGCAGGGTGTTGTCGGTGATGACGCCGGCAGGCGCGTTCACGAGGTCAAAGATGGTGCCGAGGTTGACGGCGAAACCTTCTTTGCGCTGGCCGACGAAGATCTTGCCCGGCACCGCACAGCCCGGGATGTTGAAGTTCACGTCGTAGATGAAGCTCGCCGCGTAGTTGGCGTAGCTGCTGCCGGGGAAGGTCTTCGAGCCGATGTTGTCGATCGGCTTCTCGAAGCTGGTGCCACCGGCCATCTTGGAGACGAGCGTCGCAGCAGAGCCACGGCGAGGGCCGCGCACCACGCCGACGGTGAACGTCTCGAGCTGGCCCTGGAAGGCGCCGGTGCGGGTGAAGCCGCCGTCAGCCTGGCCGATCGCGCCCGCGTTGATCAGCGGAATGGCGACGGTCTGCTGCATGCCACCGTCGGGAAAGCCGATGGGCAGCGCGACGCCCTGGCCGCCGTTGATCAGCGTGTTCTGGAAGCGGAACTGGAAGGTGAGGTCTTCTTGCGCGTCGCCGGTGTTGTCGACGTGGATCTCGTACAGCGCCTCGGGATCGAACGAGAAGTAGTTCGGACCGCCGTACGCGTCCTGCAGCGGCTGGAAGTTCGAGATCAGCGTGACGAAGTTCGCGCGCCCGGTCGCGTAGCTGTTGAAGAGGTAGAAGTCGGTGTTGTCGACTTTCGGGTTCTTGGTAATGAATGGCGCTTCACGATGACTTGAAGCGAGCGCCGAGGATGAAAGCAGAGCGATCGTGGCTACGGGGACCAACCAACGCATGATGAACCTCCCTTTGAGACGAAGAGACGACGCCGCCTCTGCGAACGAGGCCCTTTTGCTGGTTTTCACCCTTCTTTCTTTGGTGACCCTGGCTGGCTGTAAGTGTGCGGATCCAAAGGCGAAGGCTGAAGAGCAGCGTCAAGAAGATTTGGCCCGGCTTCCCAGTGGGGGCGGCTCGCTCGAGGATCAGCTCAGGGCCGAAGCCGCCGCTCGCACGGGTGGCACGGCGACGCTCGAGGCCTTGATCGCTTCGCTGACGAATGAAGGTGTTGGCTTCACGCCGCCCAAGCAGGGCTTCGGCAAGAAGCTGCTGGCGATCTTCTGCGCCACGGCCGACACGGCTGACGGGATGATGATCGTCACGGTGTGTGAGTACCCTTCGCCCGAGCAGGCCCTCCGGGGTCAGGCCCTGTCCGCGTTGGTCGCCGCGAAGGTGCTCGGGTACCAATCCAGGGTCAGCAAGAAGTCCGTACTCACGGTCGTGGCTCGCTCTGATGCGCCCCCGGAGCAGTTGGCGAAGGTGCTGAGCGCCTTTGACGCCCTGTGAACCGGGCCACGCTCTTCGTCTTGTTGGGTGGTGTGGCGCTCACCGCGGCGTTCATCTTCGCGCCCGGTGCTGATCAATCGGGCCCGTTCGTTCCGAAGTCGGATGATCAGGTGCTGGAGCAGGTGCCGAAGAGCACGCCCCGGCCCACCACGCCGTTGACCGTCGATGAAGCGGCGGTGCGTGCGCGGCAGCTCATCGATGAAGCGCGCAAGGAAGGTGGAGATCCGCGCCTGCTCGGCCGCGCGCAAGCCACGTTGGCCCCGTGGTGGGCCGATGCTTCACCGCCTCCGCAGATCCGCATTCTGCGCGCGACGCTCAAGCAGAGCTTTCACGACTTCGAAGGGGCGTTGGTCGATCTCGAAGCGCAGGTCGCGGCGGATCCGTCCGACGCGCAGGCGTGGTTGACGCGCGCGACGGTGCTCTCGGTGCTGGCGCGGTACCCCGAAGCGCAGGCGTCATGCGAGAAATTGGAAGGCATCAGCAACCCGGTGGTGGTCGCCGTGTGCCGCGCGCAGGTGATGGGCGTGACCGGCCGCGCGAAAGAAGCGATGACCCTGCTCGAGTCGCTCACGCCCGCCGCGGAAGAACGCGGCTGGGTGCTCTCGGTGCGGGGTGAGCTGGCCCACTGGAGCGGTGATGACACGCGCGCTGAAGCGACGCTCACCCAGGCGTTGACGGTCGATCCCAACGACACCTATTCGCGGCTGCTGCTCGCCCAGGTGCTGCTCGATGGCGGGCAACCGGCGCGCGCGGCGAAGTTGTTCGAGGGGCGCGCGGTGAACGACGGTGAGTTGTTGATGCAGGTGCTCGCGCTCTCCGCGGCGAAGTCGCCTGACTACGAGACGAAGCGCGCTGAGCTCGATGAACGCGTGGCCGCCAACCGGCAACGCGGTGAGACGCTGCATCAACGTGAAGAGTCCCGCTACGCGCTCGCGCTCGAAGGCGACGTGAACAAGGCGCTGGAGCTCGCGGTGAAGAACTGGGCGGTTCAGAAGGAACCTGCTGACGCGAGAGTGCTCCTGGAAGCGGCCGCCGCCGCAAAATCTCCGCAAGCCGCACAGCCCGTCGTGAAGTGGCTGGCGCAAACCAACTTCACCCAACCGAAACTGAACCAACTGTCTCCCTCTCCCCGAGGGGGAGAGGGTCGGGGTGAGAGGCCGTGAAACATCTCCTCCTGGTCATCCTCCTCGCAACCCCGGCCCTCGCGCACAAAGGCAGCGACGCCTACTGGACCCTCACGGCCAGCAACACCGCCCTCTCCGGCCGCCTCGACGTCGCGCTCAAAGACCTCGACCTGCTCATCGGGCTCGACGGCAACGGAGACGGCAAGCTCTCCTGGGGCGAGGTGAAGGCCAAAGAATCCCCGCTGCGGGAGACGCTCACCAACGCCCTCGCCATCACGCAAGGCGCCCAACCCTGTCCGCTGACCCTCGGCTCACTGAGCGTCATCACGCACTCCGACGGCACGTACCTCGCGACGCCGGTGACCGCGCGTTGCCCCGCCGCCATCACCGAGCTCGAGCTGAAGTACGAGCTGCTCTTCGACGTCGACGCGCAGCACCGCGGCCTGCTCTCGGTGAGCGGCACCGCGGGAGGCAACTGGTCGGCCTTCACCAACAATCGGCGCACCCAGACCGCCGCCTTCACCTCCATCGGAGCCGGTGAGCAGACCGGCCTCGCGTTCCTCGAAGGCGTGCACCACATCGCGATCGGTTGGGATCACCTCTGCTTCCTCTTCGCGTTGCTGCTGCCCTCCGTGCTGCGCCGGGCGGGAGCCGACTGGGTGCCGCGCCCTGCCTTCAAGCCGACCCTGCTCGACGTCGCCAAGGTGGTGACGGCCTTCACGGTGGCGCACTCCATCACGCTGGGTCTGGCGGCCTTCGGGGTGATCAACCCGAACGGCAAGTGGGTCGAGGTGGCCATCGCGGTCTCGGTGGCGCTGGCCGCCTTCAACAACCTGGTTCCCTTCGTGCCCGAGACGCGCTGGTCGCTCGCCTTCTCGCTGGGCCTGATGCACGGCTTCGGGTTCGTCTCGGCGATCCGCGATCTCGGCGCAGCAGGGCCGTCGATGTGGCTCTCGGTGTTCGGCTTCAACCTCGGGGTGGAGGCAGGTCAGCTGGCGATCGTCGCGGCCTTCGTGCCCGTCGCGTGGTTGCTGCGCGCGCGGCCGGTGTATCGGGCCCTGCTGATGCCGCTCGGTTCAGCCGTGATTCTGGGCGTCGCCCTGTTCTGGACGTGGCAGCGCATCTGAAGGTGTGGTTACCCGCGCCCCGGCAGCGTGACTGCTTCCGCCGGCGTCGCCTGCACCGCCGGCTTCAAGTTCGCCGAGCTGGGCACCGTCGTTCGAATGGTGGTCTCGATGGCCGCCGCCAACGCCCGCGCGCCACTGCCCACCGCACCGCTGTCCATCGCGCGCAGTGACTGCAGGGCCACCCGGGCCGAAGGCGTGCGCCGGCTCACCTCGCGCTCCAACAACTGCATCACGAACGCCTCGAGCGCAGGCGGCACTTCCGGGCGCGTGCGGCGCAACGAAGGCACCTGCTTCTCGAACACGTTGGTGAGGGTCATCGCCGCATCGGGCGAAGAGAACAGCGGCTCACCTGCGAGGCACTCCCACAACGTCACGCCGAGCGCGAACAGGTCGACGCGCGCATCGAAGCTCTCACCGATGGCCTGCTCCGGAGCCAGATAGCCGGGCTTGCCCTTCACCAGGCCCACCTCGGTGTGCTGAATGTGGCTGGTCGAGCGCGCGATGCCGAAGTCGGTGAGCTTCACTTCACCCAGCCGCGAGAGCAGCACGTTGGGCGGGTTCAGATCGCGGTGCACCAGCGCGAGGTCTTTGCCGTCAGGCCCGCGCCGCTCGTGCACGTACTGCAGCGCCTCGCACAACGAGATCGCCAGGTGCAGCACCGCGGGGATGGGCAGGCCGACACCCTTGTGCGCGCGGAGCACCCGGCCCAGCGGCGGGCCGTCGAGGTACTCCATCGCCAGGAAGTAGCTGTCACCGAAGCGGCCGAAGTCGAACACCTGCACCACGCCGGGGTGGCTGAACTGGCTGCACAACGCGGCCTCTTCGCGGAACATGCCGATGAAGCCTTCGTCTTCCGCGTACTGCGGCAACACCCGCTTCAACGCGACCACCTTCTGAAACCCGCCCTCGGGGTTGTAGGTGGCGCGGAAGACCTCGGCCATGCCGCCCATGCCCAGCCGCTCGTGCAGCAGGTACTTGCCGAACACGTCCCGCGCGCGCACCGCCGAGAGCGCCTCTTCCGCGCGGCGGTTGAGGTGGTCGACGAAGATGGCGGTGAGCACCGCGCTCGAGAAGAGCAGCAGCACGCGCACGGCCATCAGCGGCGGGCGCAGGGTCACCAGCATCACCGTGTCGAGCTTCGGCATCGCCACCAGCGCGTAGAGCAGCGCGTACTCGAGCGCAGCCAGGGCCCCGGCGCCCACGGTGAGCCACCGGTTTCCACGCAGGCCCGACAGCGCGATGAGCGTGCCCCAGATGATGATGGGCGGAGCGGTGAGCGCGTACTCCACGCCGCCCTGGCCCAGGTCGATGAGGAAGATGACCGAAGGCGCGGAGACTTCGATGGCCACGTTCACCCACGAGACCGCGGGGTGAAACCAGCCTCGCCCAATCAGGCGAATGAGCCCGAAGTAGTAGCCGGTGAGCACCAGCAGCAACACCGCCAGGGGTATCGCCAGGGCCGCGCCGATGATGGGCAACAGCAACAACGCGAGCACCGCGCTGAGGCCCGCCACGCTGGCCATGAAGCGCGCGACCGAGGCTTCCCGCGCGGGCGCGTCACGTGCGACGTGTTCGCGCAGGAGCTGTGCTGCGAGGTTGGGGGAAGCCGACACGCGCGCCCGTTACACCCGGGAGGGGGGGCCACGTCAACGAGCCCAAGCGCAATCAGCTCAACAGATCGGCAAGCTTCATCATTGCAATCCGCATGCGGGTCTTGACCGTACCGAGCGGCGTACCGGTGAGTTCTGCAATTTCGCTTTGAGACAGGCCTCCGTCGTAGGCCTGCTCAAGCACTGTGCGCTGATCGGCGGGCAAGGTCGCCAGCGCAGCTCGCAGCCGCTTCGCTTCACGGCTCGCCGAAACCTGCGCATCGGGTGACTGCGTGCCTTCAGAGCGTGGCTGCACCAGCAGGTTCTCGCGCAGCCGGCTGCGGGCCCCGTTCTGCCGCAGGCGATCGATCGCCCGCGTTCGAATCATGGTGAGGATCCACCGCTCGGGCGCAGCGCGACGCGGGTCGTAGCGGGTGGCGCTGCGCCACACTTCGACGAAGGTGTCCTGCACCAGCTCTTCGGCTTCGGCGTCGTTGCGCAGCACGCGGCGCGCGACCCCGAAGGCCCGGGGGGCGAAGCGCTCGTAGAGCTCCGCGAGCGCACGCTCATCACCGCGGACGATGCGGTCGAGCAGAGTCTGATCATCCAGTTCGCGCAGGCCAGGCTCCAGAGACGGTTCAGGGCGAACCGGGATGGGTTCAGCCCGGTATGAGTGCATTGACCGACGCACACACGCAACCGATTCCATCGAAGGCCACGAAGTCGTGTTCAGTACCCATTTCCATGTCTTGAACCTCACCGCGCCACACTTCATGGCCGGCGGAATCATGGTAGCCACCCTCGAGCACCATCACCCGCTCAGGCCCGAAGTGAGGGTGCATCGGGAAGCGTGCGCCCCCCGTCAACTTCACCAGCGCGGTCATCGCCTCAGGCACTTTGGGGCCCGCGTTGACCGGCATGATGCTCACGCCCGGCGCCGGACCTTCTTCCCAGCCCTCGTTGCGTTCGGCGCGCGCCAACAAGGTCGACGCTTCTTCGGTGGAGATGTCGAACAACGCCGCCACCCGGCTGGCGAAATAGGAGAGCCGGCCGCTGCGCGCACGGGCGAGCAGCCGCTCCACGCCTCCGCTCTGCGGCTCTTCGGCGACGCGACCCACGGTGGCTCCTTCGAGCGCGTCGATGGCCACGCCCAGCTGCGGTGCGCCGGCCCGGCACTGTGCACAGGTGCGAGCGTGCTCGAGCGCGGCTGCAGCCTCCTCCCGGGTACCGGAGGCGGTCATCAGCAACAGCAGCTCATCGTGCGGTTCGGTCACTTCGGGCACTCCTGAAAGGGATACGCAACCATGTCGGGCGTGGATTTCGTCCCGCCTGCAGGCAGCACATTCGGTTCGTCGAGGTGCGCTCAGGTGCGCAGCCGTTCTTCGCGTGTCTTCACACCTCGTCTGCTTCCGGTCGGATACACGAAGCGGCGTGACGAATGAAGAAGGAGCAGGTACCCGTCCGGGTGCGATGGGTCGTTCTGGCCCTGGCGGTGGTCTGCCGGGGCACCAGCCTGAACGGGCGGCAGGCGTGGTCACCGCGCGACAAACGCCTTCGCGGTGCCCGGGGCCCTTCTGGTCGTTGGGTCGTGATCTCGTCAGGGGAGTGCCGTGAAGCTTTTTCGCCTCATCAGCCTCACCGAAGGCGTGTCGTGGTTGTTGCTCTTCTTCATCGCCATGCCGCTCAAGTACGGCGCGGGTTGGCCCGAAGGCGTGCGGGTGATGGGCCGGGTTCACGGCGGGCTCTTCGTGTTGTTCGTCTTGACGCTGGCGCGCGCGGCCATCGAAGCGGGCTGGAGCCCTCGGCAGATCGCCCGGGCCTTCCTCTCTTCGTTGGTGCCCTTCGGCGCCTTCTGGCTGGAGCGGCGCCTTCGAGAAGAAGAGCGCGCGCTCCCTGCCGGGTCTTGAATCAGCTCACGCCCAGATCACGGGCTTCTTGTTCGCGTACCAACCCTCGAGCTTGTCGGCGACCGACGCTTCGATCTTCGCGCGCTTGAGCTTCATGGTCGGCGTGAGCAGGCCGTTCTCGATGGTCCACGGCTCGTTGACGATCACGAACATCTGCAGCTGCTCGTAGCCCGACAGGCCCTTGTTCACGTCCGCCAACCAGGCGGCGAGCTCCTTCTCCACGCGCTCTTTGGTGGCGGCGTCGAGGCCCTGCTTGCGGATGCTCTCCGCCAGGATGATCAACGCGTAGGCCGCCGGCTGACCGACGCCGGAGACGCACGACAGCTCGATCAACGGCTGCTCGTTGAGCTTGTTCTCGATGGGCGCGGGCGAGACGTACTTGCCCTTGGCCGTCTTGAAGAGCTCCTTCACGCGGCCGGTGATCTTCAGCAGGCCGCTGGGCTTGCGCTCGCCCTTGTCTCCGGTGCGGAAGAAGCCGTCTTCGGTGAAGCTCTCCGCGTCGAGATCAGGGCGCTTGTAGTAGCCGACCATGCAGCCGGGCGACTTGATCAACACTTCGCCTTCTTCGCTGAGCTTCACCTCGACGCCCTTGTACGGCACGCCCACGTAGCCCGGCTCGTTGTGCTCGTCGGACGAGAGGTGTGAGAACGCGAAGTCTTCCGTCATCGCGTACCCCTCGAGCAACCGCAGGCCGAGGCGGCGGTACCAGCTGATCAATTCACCGGGGATGGGCGCCGAGCCCGAGCCCGCCAGGCGAACGGCGTCGAGGCCGAGACCGGTGAGCACCTTCTTGCCCACGCGCTTTCCGAGAATGGGGATCTTGAGGAGGAACTCCAGGCGCGCCGGTGGCATCTTGGAGAACACGCCTTGCTGGAACTTGAGCCACAAGCGCGGCACCGAGATGAACAGGGTGGGGCGCGCGCGCTTCAAGTCGGCGAGGAAGGTGTCGAGCGACTCGGCGAAGAAGATCTGCCCGCCACCGACCAGCATCGAGACGCACTCGATGTACGCGCGCTCGAACACGTGCGCGAGGGGCAGGTAGGACAACGCCCGATCGCCTGCCTTGAACTCGATGCGGTCGCGCATGCCTTCGGCCGCGCGGGTGATGCGCTCGAAGCTGTGCATCACGCCCTTGGGCTGACCTGTGGAGCCCGAGGTGTAGATGATCATCGCCAGGTCTGTGGGGGCGCGCTGCACCTTGCCCTCGAGCGGCGCGGTCTTCGCGACGATGTCGTCCCAGCTCTCGCCCACGCCCTTGGGGCCCATGGGCATCGAGATCAGCTTCACGCCCGCGGGCACGCCCGGCGCCTGCGCGGCGTAGTTGTCGAGCTTGCCCACCAGCAGCACCTTCGCTTCGCTGTGCTCCATCACGAAGCGGATGGTCGCCTCGCCTTCGGTGGGGAAGATGGCGACGGTGGTGAAGCCGCCGAGCCAGATGGCGAGCTCACCGATGAAGAAGTGAGCGCAGTTCTTCGAGAGCATGCCGATGCGATCGCCGGGCGAGAGCCCCATGCTCTTGAGGTGCGCAGCCACGCGGCGCGCTTCGTTCATGATCTGCGCCCAGGTGTAGTCGCGGGCGGCGCCGCCGCCGGTCGGCTGCGTCAGGTAGACGTGCTGGGGGATCTTCGCTTCGTGCTCGAAGACGTAGTCGAGGATCAGCTTTTGAGCGCTCATGCGGGGGAAGTTCGCCCCGCTCCGCCTCGATGTCCACGGACTTCGTCTCCACCCCGGTTTTGGGCGGGAGCGGTGAACGCCGCACTGCGTCGAAGAATTTTCGACGTGGGTCCGGCTGCGAACCGCCCCTCACATCTGGAGCAGCAATGCCTGGTACACGCGCCAGTCGACGCGCTCGACGGAAGCGGCCTGCTCACGGCCACCCAGCGCGAGCGCGGGCACGAAGCCGAAACACTCGTGCTGCTCCCAGTCACCCACGCGCGCTTTGGCGGCGAGGTAGAGCGGCTTGCGCAGGAACGCCTTCTGCCACTCGGCGTCGTCGAGCAGCGCCACGAACTCCTCGGCCGAGGTGGCGAGGATCTTCATGCGCTTGAAGTGAATGTCGATCGCCGCCACGTCGCAGGCGGTCTCGGCGTCTTCCATGCCCAACGAGGTGGCGTGCTCACGGAGATCGCGGAAGACCAGCAGCTCACCGAAGGCGGTGCGGCCGATCGAGGTGCGCCCATCGGTGCGCCCCCTCAACCACGGCCCCAGCTCGTTGGCGTGCGTGCCGGGGGGCGAGAACTGCAGCAGGCCACCGGCGTAGCGGCCGGGCTTCAGGTGGGCGATGAGCCAGGTGAGTTTGGGGTGCACGCCGCGCTCCATCGAAGCCGCCTTCGTCGAGGAGGGCTTCTTCGGCGCGCGCTTCTTCGCCGCAGCCTTCTTCTTCGCGGGCTTCTTCACACTCTTCACGACGGTCTTCTTCATGGGCGGTCCCTCCCGCGCAGATAGCGCACTTTCAGAGCTCGTCCTTCCCCTCGTAGAACAGGTACCCCTCCACGCTGGGAGTGACGGGCGGCGGTGAAAAGCCCGCGGCGCAGGTGGGAGCGTAGGTCACCCGATAGCCATCACCACTCTCGAACGAGGCGCGTTCGATGCGACCCGAAGCATCCCACTCGAAGCGGCCATCGAGGGCGGGATCTCCGGCGTGAAAGCGCTGCAGCCGGCCGGCGTCGTCTGACTCGAAGGTGGTGCCAGCGAAGGCGACGAAGCGCCCGCGTTCGTCATACCGAAGCCGGGTGGTGTACTCGCCCGTGCGGTACCCGGTGAGGCGGCGCGCCTCGTCGTAGAGGAAGTCGACCCGCGAGTTGGTCTGGCCTGCCAGCGCGCGGCCTTTGAGCGCGAGGTTCTTCGTCTCGATCGCGGAGAGCTGGCCACCTTTTCGCGTGTAGCTGCGCACCTGCACCTGCAGCGCGGCTTCGACCTGGGTCCGGAAGGTCTGAAACCGGCGTGCTCGTTGGCCCGCCGCGTCGTACGCGTAGCAGAGCTTCATCCGGTACCCGTCTTCGCCGGAGCTGCTGTCGATGCGCGCGAAGCGGGGCGAGCGGGTGTCGCCTTCGTAGAAGATGACGGTGCGGGTCTGAGCAGTGAGGGGCTCGTCGTAGACGGCCATCGGTGGCCGCCAGGAGGGATGCCACTCGGGTTCACCCGCGCCGGCGTTGAGGCAGAGTGTCTTCTCCACCAGGCGATGGCCCTCGTCGTACGTGAAGGTGGTGTTCTCTTTGGTGTGAGCGGAGACCACGCGTTCTTCGTGCACCAGGTCGCTGCCCGCGTACACGAGACGGTCGGTGAGCCGGTTCGAGCGCAGGTCGAAACGTTCGACGATGCACGCACCGGTGGGCACGGGCGGTGTCCGGAGGGCAGCTGATCTTCTCGAGGGGTGCGACGGCCGCACAGAGCGGGGGGATGCTGGTGAGCAGCGCGGTGAGCTCATCTGGCTCGGGCGTCTTCACCGCGGGCGTGGGCGCACAGCTGATCAGCAAGAAGCACAGAAGCGAACGCCGCATCGGGGCACCTCGATACCACAGGTGCGACCCCTCTCCCTTCGGGAGGGTCAGGGTGAAGGACTCACTTCATGCCTCGAAGTTCCACGCGCCCCATGAAGCACCGCATGAATCTCCGCCACGATCGCGAGGGCCACCGAAGCGGGCCCTTCACCCCCGAGCGCCAGACCCACGGGTGCATGAAGTCGCGCGAGGTCCAACCCAGCCGGCAACATCGCGAGGAGCTCGCGGGTGCGTTTCGCCGGCCCCAGCACCCCGATGTACGCCGGCAGCGGTGAGCGCAACACCGCCTCGAGCACGCGCGCGTCATAGACGAGATGGTGCGACATCACGACCACCGCACACCCGGCCTCGAGCGGCAGCTCCTTCAGCGCCTCCGGAGCGAGCACCTGCGTGGTCGCCCCGGGAAACCGAGCGCGAGTCGCCTGCGCCGACCGCCAATCGACCACGTGCACATCCCACCCCAGCGCGCTCGCCATGCTGTGCACCGGCAACGCATCGTGCCCGGCGCCACACACCACCAGCCGCACTGAAGGACGCAGGGTCTCGGTGCGCCCCTCCATCACCGTGAGCTCGACGGGTTGGCGCGTCTCGATCACCTGCACCATCGCGCGAGCCGTGGGCCCGTCAGCGCGAAACGGCTCGAGCAGCACGTCGACCTCACCGCCGCAGCCCAGCGCGACCTCACCATCAGCCGAGGTGTCGTAGGTGCGCACGATGGGGTTTCCCTGCTCGACCAGCCACGCCGCGCGGCGCACCACGTCGGCCTCGAGACAGCCGCCGCTGATGCTGCCGGCCTGCCAGCCTTGCGCGGTGACGAGCATGCGGGCGCCGGGCTTCCGGTACGACGAGCCGCGGGTGGCGACGACGGTGGCGAGCACGGGCGTCTCACCGTTCGCCCAGGCCTGGCGCGCCGCCAGGAGGATTGAGTTGAGCTCACTCATGCGGCGCGAGTCTAACGCCGGCTGTAAGGTCGCGCGCCGTGAGTGGTCCATTCAAGATCGTCGCGCTCTGGTGCTGGTATCGCGGCGCCGAGTTCTACGGTTACCAGCAGCAGCAGAACCGCCGCACGGTGCAGCTCGAGCTGCTCAAGGCCTTTTCCCTCGCGGGCCTGACGCGCAACCCGGTGGTGGCGGGGCGAACCGACAAGTTCGTGAGCGCGCGCATGCAGGTGCTCAGCGGCCGGCTGGAGCGCGAGATCGCAGCGGAAGACCTGGTGCCCCGGCTCAACGCGGTGTTGCCCTCGGACATCGGCATTCACCTCGCGCGCGAAGTGAAGACCGGCTTTCACGCAGCGTGGAGCGCGAACTCGAAGGAGTACCGTTACGTGCTGCGCACGGATCAGCTGGGTGACGAGGCCCTGCTGCGTGAAGCGGCCGCGCTGATTCCCGGTACGCGCAGCTTCAAGGCGTTTCATTTCAAGACGAGCGAAGACAAACCGCGCACGGTGAACTCGATCGAGTTCATGCCCACCCCGGTGGGCCTCACGCTGCGTTTCATCGGCGAGGGCTTCGCGCGGCACATGGTGCGCATGCTGGTGGGCGGCATGACCGCGGTCTCGACGGGCGCGGTGACGATGGAGCAATTCCGAGCGGGCCTGTTGGAGCAGAAGAACTTCTACTGCCCGACTGCGCCGCCCGAGCCACTGACGTTGTGGAGCGTGGGTTACCCGGCCGAGGTCGATCCGTTCACGCCCGAAGAGCGCGCCGCCTTCACCTGGTGACTTCTTTCCCTCTCCCTTCGGGCCCTTCGGGAGAGGGTCAGGGTGAGGGTCTAGATGGCCAACGCGATCACACGCACACCAATCTGCTCATCGATCTCGATGAAGGCTCCAGTGCCGAGGAGTTCCTCACGCCACCAAATGATCAATTGATCAGTGGGTACGGTGTTGAGCGCGAGCGTCGCCCCGGGTCGGATGTCGGGAAACTCGCGCGAATCCAGCAACCGATGCACGAGATTGACTGAGACGAAATCGCGAGCCGATTCGAATGGCAGCACCTGCTTGATATGCGCCAACCACTCGTTCTTCTCGAGTGCCAACTCGACCTCGAACCGACTTCCGGTGCTCAGCACCAACAGGGCCGAGCCCCGCTCCTCGAGGTCAGTTCGAAGCACAGACGGCTCGACGAGCAACAGGTCGCCCTCACACAGGCCCCGCGCCTCCGCCTCGGATACCGCGACTGCCGCAAGCTCGATCCGCAGCCAGCGTGAGCTGAGCCACAGAGCCTCGTAGTCGACCCCGGCGCCTTCGAGCGCCTGCCCGACCCGCTTGGCGGCTTCCGCGATGTCAGCGTCCACCGGGGCGCCCCCGGTAGGCCTTGCGGAGGCGCGAGAGAGCCGCGAGCGAGCTTGCGGGGAGCGGGTCGCGCCAGAGCAGTGCCTTTTGCTGCTCGTCGGGAGGCAAGGCCTTCAGCACCCGGAAGGCGCCGGCGCACAGAGCCGCAAGCAACTCGGCGCGTTCGTCTGGCGAGAGAGCCGCGAGACGCCGGGCCTCCTGCTCGTCTTCGCGGGCGTGAGAGGCGCGTTGCCGCTCAACCCATGTCCGAACGTCCATCATGAGGGCAGTATGCGCTCGGCAGCGCGCCATCGCCACCGCGAGCGCGAGGCGACGTTCGGGTGCGCTCACGCAGTTGTCGCGCGGCGCTGGGTGGCTCAGACTCCTCCACCATGCCGCCGCGTACGTTCGAGGTGGGAAGCATCACGCGCGAGGCGCTGTCGCAGCTGCCTCCGGCATGGGCGCGCACCCTCGAGCAGGCGAGGTCGACCTGGGCCGAGTTTCTCCCGCGCGCGCGCATCATCCTGACCATCAGCAGCGCCAACCAAGGTGCGCCGACGCTCACCCTGGTGCCGCCCGGTTTTGATCCCGCGAAGCCCGTGACGGTGCAGACGCACTTTCACGGTGACGCGACCTCCATCGCCGCCGCGGCCGGCCCGCATACCGGCAACATCAAGGAGCAGCTGCTCAGAGATCCGCAGCGCGTCTGGGTGTTGCCGGAAGCGAAGGGCAACGTGGGCCTGGGCAACACCAACTGGAACAACGTGAAGGATCAAGCGGGCACCACCCGCGATGCGCTCGCCGGAGCGGGCGTCATCGAGACGAGCGCCACCACGTACGTGGTCTCCGCGCATTCGTCAGGAGGCCGGGCGATCGCCGCGGCGATGACGAGTGGAACCCTGCAGGCCGATCAGCTCGTGCTGCTCGACTGTCTCTTCGAGCGCGAGCAGGGCCCCGGTGCGAACACCGCCATCCTGAGTGCCGTGAAGAAGGGTGGCCTCGCGCAGGTGAAGGACGTCGTCATCGTCGCTACCGGTAGCTATCCCGGCGAGCGTGACGATCAGCTGATCGCGGCGGGCGGCGGAAAGGTGCGCAAGGAAGAATTGGTCCCGCGGCAGGGCATCTCGAATCACGAAGCTGCCGCTCGCCATCACCTCGTTCCGAAGAGCGCACCGCCTTCCTCCTGAGGAGTGGGCGCAGAATTGGCGCGCCTGTTCGAGAGAAGCTGACCGCTGCCGAAAGCGGGGGCCCACACACCCAGGGATTCGTGGTGCCGCGCCGCGGCATGTTCATTAGTCACCCAGCGCAATCCAGCTTCGAACCGGGGGGACGATGGGGACTCGACATTGCCGCTGCGCGCTCTTCGTCTGCCTGATCATCGCGCAGGCCGCGTGGAGCGCGGAGTTCGGCCTCGATCAGGTGGCCGCGAAAGCGAAGGGCCTTTCGATGCGGCCCTGGTCCGCGCCGCCTGAGGTCCCCGCCTTCATGCGGAAGCTCTCGTATGACGAGTTCCGCAGCATCCGCTTCGAGCCCGCGCGCAGCCTGTGGCACGGCACCGGCTCCCGCTTCGAAGTGATGATGATGGTGCCCGGTCTCTTCTTCACGCACCCCGTGAAGCTGAACATCATCAACGGGAAGAGCGTGGCCCCGCTGCCGTTCAAGCGCGACGCCTTCACCAGCGACGACACGGAGTTGATGCGCAAGGTGCCCGCCGATCTCGGCTTCGCGGGTTTCAAGCTCACGTTCCCCCTCAACACGCCTGCCGTGCATGATCAGTTTCTCGTCTTCGCCGGCGCCAGCTACTTCCGCGCGGTCGGCAAGGGCGACAACTGGGGGCTCTCCGGGCGCGGAGCGGCGATCGACACCGCACTGCCGTCGGGCGAAGAGTTTCCCTCCTTCGTCGAGTTCTGGCTGGAGAAGCCCGCCAACGACGCGAAGTCGATGCGCATCTACGGCCTGCTCGACAGCAAGCGGCTCACCGGCGCCTACCAGTTCACCGTCTTCCCCGGAGACGTCACGCGCATCGAGGTGAAGGCGCTGCTCTTCGCGCGCGAACGCATGGAGCTGCTCGGCGTGGCGCCGCTCACCAGCATGTTCTTCTACGGCGAGCCTTCCTCGAGGCCGCTCGGTCACTGGCGGCCCGAGGTGCACGACTCCGATGGGCTGCTGGTACACGACGGCAACGGCGAGTGGTTGTGGAACCCGTTGATGAACCCACGCACGCTCAACGTGCAGTCGTTCATCGTGCGCGACGTGAAGGGCTTCGGCCTGATGCAGCGAGATCAACGCTTCTCCTCCTACGAAGATCCCGAAGCGAGCTACGAGCGCCGGCCCAGCATGTGGATCACGCCCGTGGGCAGCTGGGGCCCGGGCCGGGTGGTGCTGGTGGAGCTCCCCACCAAAGAAGAGACCAACGACAACATCGTGGCCTTCTGGTCGCCGCCCGCGGCCGTCGCGGCGGGCAGCGCGTTGACCTTCGAGTACCGCATCGACGTGGGTGACGCGCCGGTGTTGCAGGCGGCCAACACCGAGACGCGCAGCGTGCTCGGCCGCAGCGTGCACACCTTCGTGGGGCGTGGCGAGTTCGATGGGCCGGGCGACTCCAAGGGGCGCTACCGCGTGCTGGTCGACTTCAAAGGCGGCGCGCTCGAGGCGCGGGCTCCGTCGGCCCCCCTGCGCGCCGAGGTGAGCGCGATGGAAGGTGGCCAGGTGCTGGAGCACTCGGTGTCGTGGGTCGAAGCGAGCCAGGTGTGGCGCCTGGCGATCCTCGCGCGGCCCGCAGAGAACAAGCCGTTGGCGCTGCGGGGCGCGTTGCTGCACGAGAACCAGGCGCTCACCGAGACGTGGACGTACACCCTGCAGCAGGAGAACCCCATTCCCGAGCTGGGCCGATGACGCCCGGCTCCGAGCTCAACCTGCAGCTGCTCCAGCGCGCGTACTGCTACCTGCGCTTGAGCGGGGTCGATGGGCCCAGCGCGCTGCAGGGCATGCGGAGCTCGATGAACGCGCTGGCCGATGCGGGTGAGGGAGAAGGCGGCGCGGCCATCTGGCGGCAGCTCGAGTCGCTCACCTCCTGGATTCCGCCGATCCAAACGAGTGCACCGCCGGTGCTGCGAGGCCACATCGCCTACGCAAGCGATGGTCGCTGAGGCGCACGTGGAGACCCTGGTCCACTCCGGTGCACCCGCCCAGACGAGCGCCCCACCTCGATGGCAGAACGCCGGGCGACTCAGGCGCGCGCTGGTCTTCATCGGCGTCTTCGGGCAGTCCATCGCGGCCACCTGGGCGCTCAGGAGCGTGTTGCCGTACCGGGGCGACCTCTGGCTGGAGCGCGCGATTCTCGCGGTGTTCTTCGTGCTCTTCTCGTGGATCTCCTCGGGCTTCTGGGTGGCCCTGTTCGGCTTCGTGATCCGCCGGCTCGGTGGAGACCGCTTCAGCCCCAGCACGTGGCTGGCGGAGACGAGCCGGTCGCTTCCCCTCGCGCGCACGGCCCTCCTGGTGCCCATCTTCCACGAAGACGTGGAGCGCACCTTCGCGGGCATTCGCAGCACCTGGCGCGACCTGCAACGCAGCGGCGGCGCCGATTCATTCGAGCTCTTCATCTTGTCGGACAGCCGCAACCCCCAGCACTGGCTGCGTGAACGCGAGGCGTGGCACGCGCTGCGCGTCGAGCTGGGCATGCCCCCGATCCACTACCGGCGTCGCGGCGTGAACCTCAACCGCAAGACGGGAAACATCGGCGACTTCCTGAGGCGTTGGGGCCGCAGCTTTCGCTACGCCATCGTGATGGACGCCGACAGCGTGATGAGCGGCGAGACCCTGGTGCGGCTCGTGAGATTGATGGAGGCCTCACCGCGCACCGGTATCCTCCAGACCCGGCCGCGGTTGATCAACGCCGCCTCGCCTCACGCGCGCGTGCAGCAGTTCTCCAGCAGCCTCTACGGCCCGTTGTTCACCGACGGGCTCGCCGCGCTGCAACTGGGCGACGCTTCGTTCTGGGGCCACAACGGCATCATCCGGGTCGACGCCTTCATGAAGCACTGCGGGCTGCGCCGGCTGCGAGGCCACGGCTTCTTGAGCGGCTCGGTGCTCAGCCACGACTTCGTCGAGGCCGCGTACATGCGCAAGGCGGGCTACGAGGTCTGGCTCGATCCCGAGCTGGGTGGAAGTTACGAAGAGCCACCACCCACGCTCGACGACGAGCTGGCGCGCGACCGGCGCTGGGCGCACGGCAACCTGCAGCACCTCTGGTTTCTCTTCCGCCGCGGCTTCGCGTTCGCGCATCGCCTCGCGTTCATCAACGGCATCATGTCGTACCTCTCGGCCGCGCTCTGGTTCACCTACCTGGTGCTGCTCACCGTCGAGCTGGCGCGCTTCACGCTGTTTCCCATCGAGTACTTTCCCGAGCCGCACAACTTGTTCCCGGTGTGGCCCCAGTGGCACCCTCAGTGGGCGATTCGCCTCGCGGCGAGCACGGTCTTTCTCTTGTTCACCCCCAAGCTGCTCGCGTTGATCGATCTCGCGCTCGATCGGGCACGCACGCGCGCGATGGGCGGGTTGCCGCGCGTGTTCCTGGGCGTGCTCATCGAGTCGCTGATCTCGGTGCTGCTCGCGCCGGTGCGAATGAACAGTCACACCCTCAGCGTGTTGATCACCTTGTTCAACGTCGAGGTGCGCTGGGCCGGGCAGAACCGCACGCAGGAGTCGGGTTGGCGCCAGGCGCTGGTCAAGCATCTCCCCGGCGCGTTGCTCGCCGTGGCCTGGAGCGCTTTTGCGTACTGGCTGCGGCCTTCGTTCATGCTCTGGGCCCTGCCGGTGGCGATCCCGTTGCTGCTCGCGGGGCCCGTCTCGGTCTGGCTCGGGCGCTTTCGCACGGGCCGGCGGTGGCGTGAGTGGGGCGTGCTCAACACGCCGGAAGAGCAAGAGGCGCCGGTGGTGGTCGCCGAGCTGAACGCAGCGCCTGCCGTGCCGCACACCGCGGTCGACGCGTTCACCGACGCCGTGCTGCACCCCCGGAAGAATCGGCTGCACGTGGCGCTCGCGCGGCGTCGCGGCAACACGGCGCCCCGGCGTGCCCGTCGAGCTGAGTTGGTGGAGCGCTGCCTGACGCAGGGACCGCAGGTGCTCACGCGCGCGGATCAGGTCTGGTTGCTCGAAGATGGAGAGGCGCTGGCCACGCTGCACCGCAAGGCCTGGTTGTGTGAGGCCGGCTCGCCGTGGGCGCCGTTGCTGAGCGCGCTTTGCCAGGGGCCGAGCGAGTCGCGTGACAGGTCTTGAGCCATGGAGCCGCACTCGCCGCGAGCGTGCACATCGAGCTGACCTATCGAGACGACGCCGCTGGTCGACGCCCGACAAACCGACTGCACGCCGAGCCGAGAGCCACCGCCGCCAGGAACCACGTCGCACGAAGAGAGGGCGTTATGGACACGCGGTGTCGCTCAGCCACTGACCAGCAGCCCGAAGTGTTCGGCGATCAACACCGCCGTCTCCGTGGCCACCCGGGTCTTCTTTACCTTGTTGCGCGAAGGCTCGAAGAACACGCCGGTCGCGCCGCTGAAGTCGGTGGCGGTCAGCGTGCAGCCTTGAATGTTGCTGCCGGTGAGATCGCTGCCGGTGAAGGCCGCATCACTCAGGTCGGTGTCGATGAAGTTCGCCTCGCGCACCACGCATTGCTTGAACGAGAGCTTGCGCAGGTTGACCCGCACGAACGACGCGTAGCGCAGGTTGCACTCGGTGAACTTCAGCTCGGGGTGTGGCGAGACGCTCGACCAGTCGATGCCCATCAACTTGGAGTTCTCGAACGCCACTCCCCGCAAGGCGGTGTGAAGCAATTGCGCCCGGGTGAGGTCGCAGCCGCGAAAAACGCACGCCTCCAGCTTGGCGGTCTTCCAGTTGGTCTCCTGCAGCAGGCAGTTCTCGAACACGCACTTGTAGAACTCTTTGCCCGCGAGCACGCCGCGCTGCAGATCGAGGCCGGTGAAGGTCTCGTTCTCGAATTCTTCGGCTTCCAGCAATCGATTCGGTGCGGTCACGGCGAGCACTCTTGGCACCCTGAATGCACGACGTCACCTCATGGAAACCCAGGACCTCGAGATCGAAGTGACCGAAGGTGAACGCCGCACTGCGGGCGAGCTGGTGCAGTTCTGGCCGCTGGCCCCGGTGATTCCAGTAGCGGCCGCGGTGGCGCACCTGCTCGCGAAGCCCGCGTCGTGGAGCCGCACTCAGAAGCGCGTGCTCGCAGCCGCCGGCGTGGTGGTGGGGCTCAACCTGGTTCGTTGGCAGCTGCAGCGCTTCTTCACGCCGCGCCCCCGATACGAGGTGCTCCAGCACGACGGCCCGTTCGAGGTTCGCCGCTACCCCGCGATGGTGGTCGCCCAGACGCGCGTGAACCTCGGGTTCGATCTCGCGCTGACCGAAGGGTTCCAGCGGCTGGCGGGCTTCATCTTCGGCAGGAACACCGGGCAGGAGCACGTCTCGATGACCACGCCGGTGGTGACCCAGCACGAGTCGCTCCACTTCGACTCGCTCACTTCGGAGGCGCAGGACGATGGCGGGTACACTGTTTCCTTCGTGATGCCGCCTCAGCGAACGGTGCAAGACCTGCCCTTGCCCGAAGACGACCGGGTCACGCTCAGAGAACTCCAGCCGCGCACGGTGGCCGCGCTCAAGTTCAGCGGGCGGTACGACAGTGAGCGGGTGCGCCGCGCTTCGGAGCGGCTGATGGCTGAGGCCCGCAGCCACGGCATCGAGGTGCTCGGCGAGCCGGCTTTCGCGGGTTACGACTCCCCGTCGACCTTGCCGCTGCTGCGCCGCAACGAGGTCTGGGTGCAGGTCGCCGATTAGCCCCAAGGGCTTGCGGGTTCGCATGCGCCGCCTCACCTTCAAGAAGGGGTGACGCAGCCCCGAGCCGCCTCCGCAGCTCGGGAGCAATCGAAGTTCGCAGCCTGGGGCGATCGATGAAGGAGAGAGCGCGCGCGCCGGTACCCGAGAGCGCGGTCTTCTTGCCCGCCTTCACGCACCCGAATTCAGGACGCGAGTTCCTGTACTTGAGAGAGTGCAGCTCATGAACCTTCTCTGGGATGACCTGCGGTACCTCGAAGCACTCGATCGCACCGGCAAGGTGGGCAGCGCGGCACGCGAGCTGGGCATCTCGGTCTCCACGTTCTACCGGCGGCTGGCCGAGCTGGAGCAGGCCGCAGGTCAGCTCTGCCTGAAGCGGGCTCCGAGCGGTGCGACGTTGACGGACTTCGGGCGTTCGTTGGCGCAGGTGGGGCGGCGCACGCGCACGGGGCTCAACGAGGTCGTCAGCCAGCTGCGCGCGAAAGAGACCGAAGTGGAGGGCGAGGTGAGCCTGACCACGGTGGTGGCCTTGTTGCCGCTCCTGCAGGGACCGCTCGCCGAGCTGACGCGACGGCACCCGAAGCTGCACGTGACGCTGCACCTGGGCGATGACGGGCCGTCGGTGCGGTTGCGTGAGGTCGACGTGGCGCTCGGCGTGATGAAGCGGCCGCCGCAGGGGTGTTGGGGCAGGAAGCTGGGCTCGTTGCCCTCTGGCGTGTTCGCGACGAAGGCGGCCGCGGCGCAGAAGCCGAGGCGGTGGGTGCTGCGGTCGTTGGCCGAGGTCACCTCGCCCGATTCAGCGTGGGAGCGCGCGCATGCGGGTGAGCTCGCAGTACGAGCGCCGTTTCATGCGCTCGTCGAGCTGTGTGCAGCGGGTTTGGGGTTGGGGTTGATGCCGAGACGACTGGCGGCACTGCATCCGTCGCTGGTTGAACTCACGGAGTTCGCGCCGCTCGCCGCCAGGCTCGAGCGCACGGCGTGGTTGCTCGCACACCCTGATCAACGCCGCACGCCACGAGTGGTGGCCTTGATGGACGCACTGGCCAACTCTTGAACTCCCTCTCCCTGCGAAGCGGGGAGAGGGTTGGGGGGGTTGGGGTGAGGGGCGTTCGGGCTGCAGAGTCGGCCCCTCACCCGGCCTGACGGCCGACCTCTCCCCGCTGGCGCAGGGCGAGGTTTACCTGCTCAAAATTCCGACGGCACAAGCGGCCTCATCGAACCCGGTCAACCCGCCGGCGTTCTGCCACAACGCCACCTGCACGCGCTCACCCTGCCGCGCTCCTGCTTCACCGCGAAGCTGCGTGACCAACTCATGCACCATCGCCAGCCCACTCGCCGCCACGGGATGCCCCTTCGACACGAGCCCACCCGACAGATTGATTGGCCGCTCCCCGCCCCGTGAACACGCACCACTGGCGACATACGCACCGCCCTGCCCAGTCGCACAAAACCCCAGCGCCTCGACGGTGCTGATCTCCGCAAAGCTGGTCGCGTCATGCAGCTCAGCCAACTGCACCTCGCGAGGACTCACGCCGGTGCGCCGATACAGCCGCTCCGCGCATCGCTGCGCCACCGGGGCCTCCTGAATCGACCGATACCGCCCCGACGCCAGCTCGACCCCCACCACCTTCACGGCCCTCGCCTGCACCGCCGCCGGAAGTGAACGAAGCGCTTCGCCGGAGCACACCAGCACCGCCGCCGCGCCATCCGAAATCGGAGCGCACATCGATCGCGTGAGCGGCGCCAGCACCGCCTTGTCACCCAGCACCTCGGCCACGCTCTTCGCCTTCTGGTGCTGCGCCGACGGGTTGAGCGCGCCATGCGTGTGGTTCTTCGAGGCCGATGCGGCGAGCTGCTCGACCGTCGTCCCATACGTCTTCATGTGCCACTGCGCCTGGAGCGCACAGACATCGAGCAAGGCGATGCGATCCGGCCGAGGGGCGAACTCCAGGCCCACCGCCGCCGCCTGGTCTGCATAGAACTTCGCAGGCACCTCCGGGGTGAGGCGATCCATCGCGCCGTCGAAGAGCTCCTTGGTCTTCTCGAGCGCATGGGGGAGGAACGTCTTCTCTGCGCCGACCGCGAGCGCAAACTTCATCTGCCCACTCGCCACCGCCTGATACGCGCCGTGAAACGCGAAGCTGCCCGTCGCACAGCCTGCTTCGACGTTGATCACCGGCGTCGACGGCTCGAGCTGACCCGACGCGAGCGCACCTGACAGCACGACCTGCCCGCGCGCGATGGCTTGACCGAACACGTGCAACGCACAGCTGCCGAACCACACCCCCTCCGCTCGGGCCAGCTCCAGACCCGCATCCTTCTGCACGGCCTCCAGCGCCCACTGCGCAAGCTCCCGATGGGTGGTCTCCGGCCAGCGTTTGAAGGCAGTGGTGCCGACCCCGATGACGTACGCGTCGCTCATGCGAGTCAGCTAGCACAAGCTTCGGTTGACGCTGGCGCTGAGCGCTCGCACAGTCACGCCATGGACACCGCTGCTTCCGCGTACCCGTATCTGCAGGCCGAGCACACGCCGGTCCTCAATGAGTCTGAGGCCGCGCCCTGCAGGGTCGAAGGCGAGCTGCCCCAAGACCTCTTCGGCACCTTCGCGCGCAACAGCCCCAACCCGCGCTTCGAGCCGCTGGGCCGCTACCACTGGTTCGACGGCGACGGCATGGTGCACGCGGTCTCGGTGAAAGACGGCAAGGCGACCTACCGCGCGCGTTGGCTTCGCACCGAGGGGCTGCGCGCCGAAGAAGAAGCAGGCAAGGCGCTCTTCACCGGCATCCTCGAGAAGCCCCGCCCCGGAGCGCCCGGCCCGCTGAAGGACACCGCCAACACCGACCTCGTCTGGCACAACGGCAAGTTGCTGGGGTTGTGGTGGTTGTCGGGCACTCCGTGCGCCGTGTCGCTGCCGGGCCTCGAGCCGCTGGGGCCCGAGCGGTTCGGCAACAAGCTCCCGCGCGGCATGGCGGCGCACGCGAAGGTCGACGCCGCGAGTGGCGAGCTGATGTTCTTCGAGTTCTCGCTCTTCAAGCCGCCGTTCTACCGGTACGGCGTGGTGTCGAAGACGGGCGAGCTCGTCTCGTGTGAGCCGATCGACGTGGTGGGGCCGCGCATTCCGCACGACATCGCCATCACGCCGCGCTTCACGGTGCTGCTCGATCTCCCGCTCGGTTGGGACGTCGCCGCGCTCGCAGCCGGTAAGCGGAAGATTGGTTTCGACCGCGAATCACCCGCACGCATCGGAGTCATTCCCCGTCACGGCAAGGGCACCGAGGTGCGCTGGTTTCAGATCGAGCCCTGCTACGCGTACCACACGGTCAACGCGTACGAAGACGGGCCGAATGTCTGCCTGGTGGGCTGCGCGATCGACGACCCGATTCCGCAGGTGCCGAAGGAGAACACCGACGGTCCGATGCTCGACAACATCGCGTTGGTGCCCACGCTGCGGAAGTGGACGATGAACATGGAGACGGGCGCCGTGAAGCAGGAGACGCTCGACGACACCCCGAGCGAATTTCCGCGCACGAACGAAGCGATCCAGGGGCAGAAGGTGCGCTTCAGCTACCACGGGCGGCTGGCGCGCAAGCCGACGCTGATGTTCGACGCGGTGCTCAAGTACGACCTCGCCAAAGCGAGACACGACACGATTCCGGTGCCGGCGGGGTGGTACGCGGGAGAGCCGTCGTTCGCGCCGCGCGTGAACGCGAAGGATGAAGATGATGGGTACATCGTGACGGTGATCACCAACGCATTGCAGGATCAGAGCGAGTTCTGGGTGGTCGATGCGAAGACGCTGAGCACCGTTGCACGTGCACGTCTGCCGCGGCGCATTCCCATTGGCTTCCACTCGACCTGGGTCAGCGGAGTCTAAACCGGTGTCCCCCTCTCCCTTCGGGCCCTTCGGGAGAGGGTCGGGCTGAGGGCCTTACAAGTACTTCCCGAAGAACTCACCGCTCGCATCCATGGTGGGCCCGAACCCAGCGCCCGCGCCATACACCTCATGGTGCTTCACACCACTGAGCGTCACGAACCGCTTCGGCTCCTTCGCTGCGTCGAACGCACTCTTCAACTCACCGCGCGCAATCAACTCATCATGCTCGGGCGCGACGAACATCACCGCGCGCGGGCTGATCGCGGCCACCACGGCCTCGGGCCGGAACTCGAACAAGTCAGTCAGCGACTCGAACGACACCTCGGGCCGCCACGCCGAGATCGCCGCCGAGTCACGTTCGATCATCGAGCACGTCTCTGGATCACTCGCGAGCAAGCGGGACAACTTGATGTAGCTGAGCTCCCCCGTGCTGACGGCCTTCCGCCGGGCGCTGATCACCTTCGCCTGAAACGAATCGAAGCCGGGGAACGCGCGCCACACCCGACCGAGATCCATCGGCCCTGCCACCGCGACGGTGGCCTTCACCCGTGAATCGACCCCGGCAGTCGCGACCGCCACCGATGCACCCAGCGACACGCCGAACAATCCCATGCGCGCCGAATCGACCTCACTCACCGTCTCCAAAAACGTGAGCGCCGCCCGCACGTCTTCGACCTGCATCGAGGGCACCAGGCGATTGCGAGCGCCCTCCGACTCGCCGAACCCGCGGTAGTCGAAGCTCAACGTCGCGTAGCCGCGCGAGCACAACCACGCCGCGTTCGCGGGCAGCCACACCTCCTTGGTGAGCGTCATGCCCGCGCACATCACGACCACCGGCGCCTTCGCGACGCCCTCCGGCAACCGCAGCACGCCGGCCACCCGAGCACCCTGGGAGAAGAACGAGACAGTTCTCATGAGCGGCTCAACCTTTGGTGAGCGAGAAGCTCCATCGCCTCGGTGAGCTTGCCTGCTGCCATCAGGTCCGGGCACCGCTGATACAACACGGTGAGCAACGTGGTCGCCGAACCAGGCGCTCCCGCGTGCAATTTCTCCCACACACCGCGTAGCGCCACATCGCGTTCGATGAGCAACCTGTCCGCCATCGCCACGTGAGCCGCGATGTGTTCGTCCAATCCCGGGCCGAAGTCCGGAAGGCGGCGCACGTGATCAGCCGCCAGCTCCCACCGCCACGCGGGTGGCATCGTACGCCAAGCGAACTCAGACTCGAGCGTCAGGTCTTCGAAGCTGTTCAACGGCGTCTCCCCGAGCTCGTAGCCGAGCGGCTTCAGCGTCTTTTCCAGCGCCGCGTCGGGCGCCCAGAAGGCTTCACAGCTGATGTGTTCCTCGAGTCGCGCGATGCGGACCTCCTTCACCACGCGTTGATCCTGGGAAAAGTAGAGCTGCACACGTTTGATCGCCCACGGAACGGCTTCCAACACCTGCGTGAGGTTCGGTGACTCACGCGGAATTTCCGGGCTCAGCGCAGCACCCGTCGACTTCGGCGCAGCTGGAGAAGGCGTGAGCTGCTTGCGTGCAGCCGCGATGGCTTCATCCAACGAGCTGCACGCCTTCACCGAGGACCACGCCGCCCACGCGAGCCGCACGCCATCGGAGACCACCGTGTGTTCACCGCCCTCGAGCTCGGTGAGAACCGGCGCGGTCAGGCTCTGCAGTGCAAGCGAGAGGGGGATCCCCGCCCCCATCGCGACCCAGAGCGAGTCGGGGCCGATCCATTCGCCGCGCAAAGACAGCCCCAGCCTGCGCCGCACGGAGAACGAAACCACGCCGCTCTCGTTCTCGCGCTGATGACGGGCGAGCGTGAGATGGGTCTCTCGGCGTGCCTTCTCATTCGTGCGCAGTTCTTCAGAGCTCGGCAGGGCCGCCTGCAGATCCAGAGTGGGCAACACAGCGGCCCACGGCCCCGTGAGCACGGGCTGCAAGTCGAGGGGTTGCCCGAGGCTCGGCACGGGTCGTTCGTCGACGCGGCGTTCGACGAAGGAGAGTCGATCTCCCAACGCGCGGCTGAGCCACTGCCGTGCGGCATCGAGGCGGACGAGCGAGTTCGCCCTCGCCAAAAGCACCTTGTCGTTGATCTCGAGCTCGAACAGCATCGTGCGCCACCAACCCGGAAACGTTGCGTTGCCGCGCTTGCAGACGGTGAACAAGAAGTCTTCGGTTTCGAAAGCATCGGGTTGCACCGCGATGAGATCGGCGGCCGCTTCTGGGTTGGCGCGTAATGCATAGCGATCGATGCCGAAGGCGACCGGCTCGCCATCGGTGTTGAGTGCCCCTGCCGCGCTCGGACTGCGCTGCTTCTCGCGGTACGCAGCGAGGAGCTCCGTGACGCGCGCTGGGTCGCGCAGCACCGCGTGGCTCCACGAAGCGGTGCGAAGGGTGTCTCGCAACTCGAGCCCTTCTCGAAGCTCGAGCGGTCGATCTGTTGACGCCAGCACGAGGGCGACGCCTTCGACCTCGACCAACCAAAGCAGGCCCACGCTGTGCGGCAGCGCCCTCGAGAGGCTCAGGTCCTCAATCAACACGCTCTCGTTGAGCAGCAGGTCGAACGCACAGACCTGGCCTCCATCACCGAGCGCTTCGATCTCGCACAGCGCCAACCGCCCGCCTTGCACCGCCTGAACCCAACGGCGCACGTCCTCGGGCAACTCCGTTTCGAGGAGGCGGGCCGCGACGGTCTGCTTGCCGACCGGGTGAACGAAGATCGAGAGCATCGTCGCCAGCTCTCGATCAGGGCTGCCTTCGCGCGCTTCAGCCCAGCCCGGGGTCGACAGACCGACCTCGAACAGGCGCGGGGTGACCTGCTCGCCGAGCGTGTGGAAGGGGTTCTTCTGCGGCCCGGGAAGGCGCGAGGGAGGAGGCACCTCCGGGAGCTCGACCTCGACGCGCGCTTCGACCCGCTTGCCGATCAGCTCGCAGGCGCCGGTGCCCGTGTCGCCTACGCTGCCGACTGCGGTGAAGGCCCGCAGCGTCGCCGTGAGGATGCGCAGGTCATCGACGCGGATCGGCTGCGGCTTTTCGTTCTTCAACAGCAGGAAGGCCGGATCGAAGGCGGTGCCGAAGACCCGTTCCATGAGCTGGGTGACGGCGTTCGGCTCGAACTCCAGCGTGCACTTGAAGGAGTCGACCTCGAAGGCGCCCTCGTCGTCGTCCTCGGAGAGCTCGAGGAAACGATCTGCATCGGCCAGCGTTTCGAAGAGCGAGAGACTGAACTCCGGGTCGTTCTCAGAGACGAGCGCGACGCGGCTTCCCGAAGTGGAGCCCGTGAGCCTGAGCTCGTGCGGCTCGCCGTCAAACCTCCGCCAGGGCTGAGCCCGCGCAAAGGCGGCGACGGCGCCGAGGAGCTCCACGAAGATCTCAGGATCGGTGATCTTTCGAAAATGGGGTTCGTGGAGGAAGTCGAGGATCGCGATCGCCACGTCCCTCAGCATGGGCTCAGGCAGGGGCCCCACCGTCCAGCCACGCGAGGTGGCCAGGTCGCTCAAGGCGGTATCGCAGGTGACCTGCGCACCCGAAGGCAGCTTGTTGACCACCCAGGCAACGGCCTCTTCCCGGGTGTCCAGGACCTTCGAGTTCAGCTTCTTGCCGCCCACGGAAATCGCGGCGATCCACGACTCATCCAGGAGCAACGGGCCCAACACAGTCACGGAGTGCACGGGCGCTTCAATACCAGACCAGTGCGCTCAGCGACGTGCGCCGTTAGGCTGCGCACTTTCCGGCGGCCCGAAGTGCCCAACCCGCTCAGGCCCTACAGTCCTGAAGTGCCGCACCCGGCTGGCCCGCGCTGACTCAGCGAACTGGGCTCGCTTCCATCGGTCTGCCGTTCGGCGCAGCGACGCGGAAGAACGGAAGCGTGACTGGAACCAATCCCATCGACGTCGCTGCCCCTTGAACGAAAGCGCGAGCGTAGGGCCAGATGTGCACCATGCCGTTCGTCTGCGCGAAAGCGAGCAGGGCTTCATCCGAAGCGTCTCCCGCGTTCGAATATCTGACGTTGACCCGGTACAGGAATCTCGCGAATGGCTTCGCGTCACCGCCATTGGTTCGGGTTCTCACCCCGATAGCGGCGAGCACCACGAAGCGGTCCTGATCACGCACCACCCCGACGCGCGTGTCGATGTTCAAGTCGATCCGCGCCCCCGGGGGAGGACCAGAGACACCCGCGGTCCTGCGAGCCAGGGTCCCTGTGGGAAGGAACTCGAGCAACTCCGCCCGCTGAGCGAGCGCAATCACCGCTGCTCCCTGATCGCTCACGCCGCCTCCTCGAACCTGGCCACGACGCACTGCGAGTCGCGGAGTTGGCTCACGGAGGCCGACTGACTCGAAGCCTCCTGTTGGAAGTGGAAGGTGCTCGCGATGGTGGCTCCTCGTGCAGGAAAGGAGAGCACCTCGGCGGCTGCTTGATCTCGGCCTGACCAGATCGCTTCGGTCTGCTTCCACTGCCGAGAGGGTGCCTGGGCCAGGAGCGAGAGCAGCGTGGTCAGGACCACCGAGCCCTCCTTTCCGCTCTTCAAGCGCGAGAGATATCCCGGCGAGAGGCCGAGCCGCTTCTCCCATTGGCGCTGCGTCTTCACGGTGGCCAGTTGATCGATGGCTTCATTCACGAGCTGCGTCTGCAGCGTCTGGAGCGCAGCCTCGAGTGCCGCATCGAGTGATCGCGCCGTATTCCCGTCAATCAGCCGTTCATGGCAGTTGTCACATGTGGGGATTCGCACTTCCCACGCGGGCTCGAGCGCGGTGACATGCCGATAGGGCATCGCCGCTCGAGTTGCCACCGGCCGCACCGTTCCCTGCTCACAGATGGGGCATCGCCTGGTCTTCGTCATCGTTTCCTCCGTTGCCTGGCCGGCTTCTCAGGCGGGTGCATCGAGACGACGAGCACGGAGTCTCCGTTGTCGTTCTCGGTCAACTTCAGTTTCACGTACCAGTTGGGTACGTGCTCGAGGCCGTACCTGCTCATCAACTCGGATGAGATGGGACAGATGTAGACGTCGAACTCCCCTTTGTACGGTGGGCCCAGAGTCACTGTTTCCTGAAAGTGCTCCAGTCGAAGCGCGGCGACCAAAGCACTCGCGAAGCTGAACGAGTCGGCGAACCCTTCGACATAGGTTTGCACGATGTCCCTCGCACGGCTGCCAACGAGGTCGAGATCGCCGTTCGTCGCGGCCGCGATGACCTTGTCGACCGGATATCTCGGCGCCACCCATGCCCCCAGACGTAATATGAACTCAGTTCATCCTCAATGCCGCGTGTGGGACCATACAGGTGGGCTCCGACATCCCAGCCCGAAGTCGTCTTTAAACATGCTGAATCATTGTCGGATATGCGCGCATACGCGGCTCAAGCGGACATGACGCCTGCGAAACGGGTCATGATTCCGTAGAAGCCCACCGAGGTGAGCAGGCCGGCAGCAACCCAGGCCCAGTGCTTGGCCTTTTGGATCCAGGTGAATGAGAGCCAGATGTAGAGCGGCCAGAAGCAGAACCCCACCACGAGCAATGCGATGCCCCAGGCGCCCGGCGCCACCATGGGGCCCATGCACGTCACCAGAAGGGGAGAGAAAAGGATCGCGATGCCGACGTCCGCGAGCGGGGGCAACCCGTGCTGTGAGGGGTCAGCCATCACGCCGGCGAAGATTCCGATCAACGTCACGCCGGCCAGCACCACGCTTCGCTGCACTTTTGTGGTGGCCATTGGGTGACGCCCCTCCTTCCAGAAGCCGGCGCGGAGCCTGCTCGCTACATCTGCCTCATGCCTGAGCCCACAACTCAACCTGAAGTGGTGCCACCGCAGACGCCGAACCCTCAACTGCCTCAGGAGCCCGAGATTCCCGGCCCGGTGACGCCGAAGCCTGAAGTGCCCGCGCCAGGCATTGATCAGCCCGAGATTCCGAACCCGGTCCGGCCAGAGGGGCCTGAAGTTCCGAATCCCGTTTCGCCTCGCTGACAGCTCAAAGGGCCAACCCTCTCCCCAACCCTCTCCCCCGCGGGGAGAGGGGGATGCGGGAGATGCTCGGGACAATTGGGGTAGGGTCCGCGGCGTGCTGAACGCTCTTGTTGTCGCCACGCTGTTGCTGTCCCGTCTCGACTCGCCGGTCACTGACCGTGCTGAGGCGCTGAGTAAAGAAGTGCTCAAGCTCGGCCATGATCCCCGGGCCGCGGCGCCGCTGATCAAGCTGCACGCGCTGATCGACGACCTCGACGATCTCAACCTGCTCGCCGAGCCGTACTCCGCGCTCATCTATCGGCGGGGAACCGATGCCCACGTGCGTGACATGGCGCGCCTCTTCATGGCCGACGTCGAGCGCGCCCGCGGCAGAACGCAGAAGGCCGCCGAGCTCATCGGTGACCTCGGCTTCATCCAGGACTTCCACGTCGTCGGCGCCTTCGACAACGAAGGCAAAGGCGGCTGCGACACGGACTTCGGCCCTGAATCCGCGACCGACTTGAAGGCGAGCTACCCGGCGAAAGCCCGTGACGTCGGTTGGCGCAAACCGCACGCGAAGACCATCGATGGCTTCGTCGACCTGTCGCTGGCCCTCAAGCCCAACACCGAAGCCGTCGCCTACGCACTGACCTGGCTCAACTCCGACCAGGAGACCCGCGTGGTGCTCTCCCTCGGCGTCTCGGGCGGCACGCGCGTGTTCTTGAACAACCAGAAGATCCTCACCTCTGATCGCTACAACGTTCCCCGCATCGACCAGCACCACGTGCAGGTCACCCTGCGCAAAGGAATGAACCGGCTGCTCATCAAGACCTGCCAGCTCTCCGGCCCTTTCGGTTTCTACGCGCGCGTCGAGAAGGCCGATGGCCAGCGCGGCAACATCACAGTCAGCCTGCCCGACGCCGTGCCCGCGCTGGAAAAGGGCAGCTCGCCGCAGCCGGTGCTGCTCCCCACGCTGACGGAGGTGATGGAGAAGCGCGTGAAGGCCGCGCCCTCCGACGCTGCCCTGCGCAGCGACTACGCCACCATCCTCGCGTTCACGCGCGCTTTCCCCGACAGCGAACACATCCCCGACATGGAGGCTGAACGCGCAGCCCTCAACGCGCTGACCGACCTCGAGCTGCAGCTCAACGCCGCCGCGCTGCAGACCAACGACAGCAACGATCGCCGCCGATTCCTCGAGGCCGCCCTCGCACTCGATCCCAAACATCCGTACGCCCGCCTCGCGCTCGGCCAGCACGAGCTGACCCGTGAACACCCCGAAGTCGCGTTGCGCCACGCTGAGACGTTGCTCCTCGCGAGCCCCCAGTTCGCCCCCGCATGGGTGCTGAAGATCCGCGCGCTCGAGAGTCTCGGCCAGAAAACCGAAGCCTGGCGCGTGACGGAAGAGGCCTTCCGCCAACTCCACGTCATCCCCACCATCGCGCGCGAAGGCGTGGGCGCCAGCCGCCGTGCTGAACGCGCCAAAGAAGCAGTGGAGCGCGCCCGCAACGTGCTCGCGCTCCGCTTCGACGACCTCAACACCCGTCGCGGTCTTGCGGGCATGTTGGCCGACCTCGGGAAGATCGACGAAGCGGCTGATCAATACCGCAAGGTCCTGCACCTCGATCCCTTCGACCAGGGCTCCATGCTGCGCCTGGCCGAGCTGCTCTCCGCCAACGGCAAACTCGAAGAAGCCCGCACCACCTGGGAGCTCGCTCGCCGCGCCGCGCCCGATGAGCCCGATGTCTACGAACGCGAAGGCCGCTCGCTGCTCCACGCGAATCAGAAAGACGCCGCGCTCGCTTCGTATCAACAGGCCCTCACGCTGCGCCCGCAGAACCCCGCCCTCAAAGAGATGATGCGCACGCTGCGTGGAGAAGACTCCAGCACCGCGACGCCCGAGGCCTTCGCGCTCGCGCCGCTGCTGAACGAAGCCGGCAAGCCCGGCACCGAAGACGCCATCACGCTCGCCGAGGTCACCCACGTGCGCGTGCAGCCCTCAGGTCTGTCGAGCCGCTTTCAACAGCTGGTGGTGAAGGTGCTCACGCAGCGCGGCGTCGAGGCGTATCGCTCGATGCCCATCACCTGGTCGCCGGATCGCCAGGAGGTCCGCGTGCTCAAGGCCCGCGTCACCAAGCCCGATGGCAGCGTGGTCGACTCCTTCGGTGAGGAGGAGCGCAACATCAACGAGCCGTGGACCGGCATGTACTACGACGCCCGCGCGCGCATGCTCAGCTTCCCCGCGCTCGCACCCGGTGACGTGCTCGAGCTGCAGTGGCGCCTCGAAGACACCTCGGTGGAGAACCTGCTCTCCGACTACTGGGGCGACGTCGACTCGGTGCAAGGCACCTTCGACAAGAAGCACTACCGCTACGTGGTCGACATGCCGAAGTCGCGGCCGCTCAGTTGGAACAAGGAGACGCTCCCGAAGTGGGTGAAGGCCTCGAACGCCGAGCAGGGCGATCGCATGGTCTATCGCTTCGAAGCGAGCGACGTGCCCCGCTTCATCCCCGAGCCGAACATGCCGGGCTGGTCGGAGGTCGCGTCTCCGCTGCACCTCTCGACGTACCAGAACTGGGAGCAGGTCGGCCGGTACTACTGGGGCCTGGTGCGCGAGCAGTTGGTCCCCAATGAAGAACTGAAACGCGCCGTCGACCTCGCGCTCAAGGGCATCGATCGCAAAGACGAACAGAAGGTGATGGCTGCGCTGTATGGCTTCGTGGTCACCAACACCCGCTACGTGGCGCTGGAGTTCGGCATCCACGGGTACAAGCCGTACCGGGTCGATCGCATCCTCGCGCGCAAGTTCGGTGACTGTAAGGACAAGGCCTCGCTCATCCACGCGATGTTGAAGATCGCCGGCATCGACTCGCGGCTGGTGCTGCTGCGCATGCGGCACCTGGGCACGCTCTCGCCTGAGGTCGCGTCGCTCGCGGCCTTCAACCACGCCATCGTCTACGTGCCGAAGTTCAACCTCTTCCTCGACGGCACCGCGGAGTTCCACGGCAGCCGCGAACTGGCCAGCTCCGACCGGGTGGCGAACGTGCTCATCGTCGAGCCGGATGCCCCGAGCCGTTTCATGACCACGCCCGAGGCGCAGCCCGAAGAGAACGTCACCTCGCTCTCCCTCGACGTCACCCTCAAGCCCGACGGCAGCGCGAGTGCGAAGGGCACGCTGATCGCGAAGGGGCAGGGCGCTCCGGAGATGCGGCGCACGTACCAGACCCCCGCCACGCGCACGGTCACCTTCGAGCAGCAGTGGGCCCAGAGTTATCCCGGCGTGCAGGCCAGTGAAGTGGTGGTGAGCGATACGAAGGATCTCGAGTCACCGCTCTCGGTAAAGTTCGCGATCGCCATGCCGCGGTACGCAGAAGCCGGTTCGGGCCTGCTGCGCTTCTTCCCGTTCGGGGCCAGCCGCGCGTTCACGCAGGCGCTCGCGCCGCTGTCGGAGCGCAAGATGGATCTCGTGTTCCCCGGCGTGTGGACCAACGAGCTCGAGATGACCTACTCGTTGCCCGCGAATTGGAACGTGCCTGAGGTGCCCCCGGAAGTGTTCGAGGAGTCGCCCTTCGGCTCGCTGCGCATCACGGCCCTCAAGAAGGACGGGAAGCTCAAGGTGTCCGGCAAGCTGGTGATGTCGCGCGCGCGCATCAGCGCGAAGGAATACCCGGAGTTCAGGTCGTGGCTGCTCAAGGTCGACCAGGCGTTCTCGCGCAAGCTCGTCGCTCAGCAGGGCGGGCAGACGGCGCTGAAGTGACCACCCGTCCCCGGGAGAGTTCGTACGAAGGATGGCGCGCGTGTCACTTCAGGCTGAAGGGCTGCGAATAGTCGCCGTCGCTGGGGCCCGCGGGCAGAAAGCCGCCGGTCATCACCCGCTTGATGACCACCCGCGACGGGTCGTCTTTGCGCACCAACGCCGTGTACGTGAACGGGTGCTCCTTCTTGAAGACCGTCTCCGAGAGCGTGTCGGTCTTCCGGATCGCCTGGCCAGCGAAGGCAGCCGGGCCCTGCCTCAGCAGCTTCGCCAACACCACCAGCAGCGCCGACTTGGGGAGTGAGGTCTTGTGGGCCGCGTTGGCCGCGCGCTCCAGTTGGCGCAGCTCATCGCGGGTGGGCTTCTTCTCGTTGAGCTGCGAGCCCCGCGGGAGACTCAAGGGCCCATAGAGGTTCGTCAGGTGGAGCGGATGACCCAGGTTGTCTTCTTTGTAGAACTGGTTCGTCTTCGGGTTGACCAGGGCGTACTGGCTGCTGCCGGTCTCGACTCCGTCGCAGAGCTTGAGGCGAAGGAGCGGATCGCCGTTGGGCGCGACGAGCTGCCCCTCAGGCCCGGGCCGGGGCGCAGCGTCGGCCTCGAGGGGCTTCCCGAACTTCACTCGCACGAGCACCTCTTCCACGGCCGCCTTGAAAGTGGCGGCCACGCGCAGGTCCCGCTGCCGGGCCAGCTGGCTCGAGGCGAGCGCGTCTTCACGGAGGGCCTTGGCCGCCTGCCGCGGAGACGTCTTCAGCGGCGCTTGCTTCGAGGCGGCGGCGCGGGGCTTCTTGGGCGGCGGAGGCATGCGCCCTCTATTTCACGCAACAGGCCGCGGCGCCCGAGTCGTTCAGCAACAACGGTCCCTGCCCCTGACCCGGGATCGGGACGGCGTCACTCCTTCCAATCGACCACGAACGTGCACTCTGCGTTCGTGACCGGCTGCCGCCCGTGCGGAAGTTGCGCGCAGGGGCCCTGAACGCGCGGTCACCGGAGCGTGGGCTCACGCACTCTTGCTGGCCAGCAAGGGCGAGCTCTCGCCGGTGTTCGTCGACTTCGTGGCTCAACGCTTGGTCTGATCAGCGGCGGTGCTTGCCGTTGTTGCCCTTGT
>JAUYRZ010000064.1 GCA_030695565.1 Archangium sp. | reverse complement strand
CGCCTCGAACTGCTCCGGCCGCTCCCCGTTCGGGCACCCGCCGGTGAACAGGTTCCACTGGGGATCCCGCGACAAAATCTCCGAGGTCTTGAGGCCCTCGTACGCGCCGTAGTCGAGCTCCATCAACGAATCGACGAGGGTCGCCTGCTCACCCGGCAACGCCAGCTTCGCGGTCTGCGTCGCGCGCTGCAGTGGGCTGGTGAAGACGACCGGCTTTTCCCCTTCGAGAAGGCGTTCGATCACCGGCCGAACACCCACGGCCTGCGCGACGCCCAACTCCGTGAGGGGCAGATCCGTTCTGCCGGTGTGGCGACCCGACACCGACCACTCGGTCGCACCGTGACGAACCAGTAACACCAGCGATGGGAGCGGAAGCACGGGGCCAAGTGTAGCCACGCGCGCGCCCCAATTCCCGCTGCGCAAGCACTGCATGTTCGACGTGACGCGTTTCAGAGCAGAACACGCGCAGGTACAGCTCCTGCATCGTCTTCGCGCATGACGCAAACGACGACCGAAGCGGGAGAACGCGACTCATTGGGATTTGCCGGAGCGGCGATCTTCAACTTCGTCTTCATGATCTTCATCAACGCGCACGAGGCCTGGCGGCCGTGGCTCGAGGGCATCGTGACGGCGTCTTTCAAAGACGTGCTCTGGGCCGTGAACCTGGGCTTCGTGCTGCAGATCTTCGGGAACCTGATCCTCTCGGTCTCCAGCCCCCGGCCGCTCAGGGGGCTGACCGAGCTGGTGTGCTCCGTCGGAGCACTGGCCGGAGCGGTGGTGTTCTACCGGGTCTTCCCGCTCGAGCTCTCCCGTTTTGGCGACTCGGCGCAGACGCTCGGCCACACCCTCGCGTTCGTCGGCGTGGCGGCCTCGGCCATGGCCATCCTGTGAACTTCGCCAGTCTCTTCCGCATGCCCGACTTGAAGAGGGAGCGGCGGGGAACGAGGCCTCCTTCCCACAATCTTCACTCCCGGGCCTGAGACCCTCGTACGCGGCCGTTGACACGCGCCGTCCGGCCTCCCAAGGTTCGGGGGTCTCGAGGGGGAAAACGAAAGCGAAGGTTCGGTGTCGACCCCAGTCGTTGTACCCAGTCATTGGCCCGAGCCCGGGCTCGTCGATCTCGCGAAGCACGATCTCCCCCACCCGTCGGCGATGACGGAGTGGTGGTACGTCAACGCGCACCTCACCGCGGCCGACGGGAGGCAGCTCTCTCTTTTCGCGGCCTTCTTCCGCATCATCAACGGCAAGCGGCCCGACGGGTCGTTCGAGTACGCGCACTCCTTGACCTGGGGCATCACGGACCTCGCGAAGAAGGAGTACGTCGCGCGCAGCTTCGTCGACGCCAACGCTCCGGCGATCGGCCTCGAGCGCATCAAGCAGGGCCAGGGCGCCCGTGACGAGCGGCTCAACCGCGCGGTCAGTGAAGTGTTGCGCCAGGGCAAGGTGCCGCTGCCCGATCGATTCTTTCCCGGCCCGGTGAACGTGCCCGAAAGCCAGCTCGCGCTCGACTACGGCGGCATGCGTTTCGAGAAGGTGAAACCCGGCGAGTACCGCCTGGTGGTGGGCAGCCCCGAAGGCCCGCGCAGCCCGGTGGGTGCCGAGCTGACCTTCGTCTTGAAGAAGCCGCCCATTCGCCACGGTGACGACGGCGTGGTGCGGGGCGTGCACGGCGAAGACATGTTCTACGTCTTCGTGCCGCGCTGCGAAGTGAAGGGCCGGGTGACCCTCGATGGCGTCGCCGCCGAGGTGACGGGGCAGGGTTGGTACGACCACGAGTTCAGCGATGCACCTCGGCAACGCCCGCCCGACGAGAAGAAGCCGGGCAGCGATCTGGGCGTGGTGGCGTGGAACTGGGTCTCCGCGCAGCTCGACGACGGCAGCGACGTGAGCGTCTACGACCTGGTGCACTCCGAGACGAAGGAGTCGAAGGGCCGCTGGGCGATCGTGATCGGCGCTGACGGCACCCGCCGCGCGTTCAGCGAGTTCTCCCTCACGCCGAGTGGTCAGTGGCGCAGCGTGCGCACCTTCGAGTGTTACCCGACCACGTATGATCTGCAGATCCCCGGCGCGGCCTTGTCGCTCACGGTCGAAGCGGAGTTCGGTGATCAAGAGCTGGTGACGGTGATCAGCAAGCCCGCCTTCTGGGAGGGCCGCTGCCAGGTGAAGGGCACCTGCGACATGCGCCCGGTGCAGGGCCTGGGCTACGTGGAGCGCAGCGGCTTCTTCGCCGCGGAGACGCTCGATGCGTTCTTCAAGAGCGTGGGCGAGGCGGTGCGTGAATCGGTGCAGACCGTCTATCCGCTCGAGCTGACCCGCGAGCACGCCAACACGCTGGTGGCCGTGCCGGGCCGCGAGTCGGTGCTCGACGGGGTCGATCTGAAGCAGCTCGCGCGCACGTTGATCGCGCCCGTTCGGGAGATCACGGATCGCGGCGGCAAGGCCTGGCGTTCGTACGCGGCGCTCGCCTGCTGCGACGTGGTGCTGGGTGACTCGCGCAAGTTCGCCGAGTGGCTCGCGTTCCCCGAGTTCATGCACGTGGGCTCGCTCATCGTCGACGACGTGCAGGACAAGTCAGACGTGCGGCGCGGTGGGCCGACCAGTCACTTGAAGTACGGCGAGGCGCTGGCGATCAACGCCGGCACCGCCGCGTACTTCATGGGCGAGCGCATGTTGAAACGTTCGCTGGTGGCCGACGACATCAAGCTCCAACTCTACGATTTGTACTTCGAGGCGCTGCGCGAAGGCCACGCGGGCCAGGCGATCGATCTCGACGGGCTCGAGGCCTATGTGCCGACCGCGCTCGATCGCGGCGACGTGGCTTCATTGGAGCAACGCGTGCTCGCCATTCACCGGCTCAAGACCGCGGCCCCTGCTTCGGCGCTGGCGCGCATGGGGGCCTTGGTGGGCGGAGGAACGCCGGTGCAGGTGGAGGCCGTGGGCCGCTACTTCGACGCGCTGGGCCTCGCGTTTCAGATCGTCGACGACGTGCTCAACCTGCGTGGTTTCAAGGGTGACTTGAAGCAGCGGGGTGAAGATCTCACGCACGGCAAGGTGACCTTGCCGGTGGCCCGCGCGCTCGGTGCGCTCGATCACAAGGCGCGGCTGCACCTGTGGGCGCTCGTCTCGTTGCGCTCGTCGGATCCGGCGATCATCGGCGAGGCCATCGCGTTGATCGAGAAAGCGGGTGCGCTCGACGGGTGTCTCGACCAGGCGCGAAAGCTGGTGGAAGACGCCTGGCTCGCGCTCCATCCCCTGGTGGAGGAGTCGCTTGCCAAGGTGATGTTGCGCGCATTCGGCTGGTACGTGCTCGAGCGGCACTACTGACGGGTCAATTCAACCTCAGGTCCCACAAATGACCGGCTGGACCCCAGCAAACACGCATTGATCACCCGGTGCACCGCTTGCACAGAGTGCCCGGGTGAACACGAGCCGCGAGCGCTGGGCTGCCTTCGACCGGCTCGCGGTTCGCTTCATGCCCGTGCACCCCGGCTTCGAGGCGGAAGGCGGGCGGCTCAAGGCGCGCTTCATTCTGCTGTCGAACATCGTCAGCAGCTTCCTCTCGCTGGCGCTGCTGGTGGTCTACGCATCGTGTGGCCTGTGGTGGTCGTTCGGCGGCGTGCTGCTGTACGCGAGCTTCTCGGCCATCGTCCCCGTGTTGCAGCACCTGGGAGTGCCCTTGCGTGGGCTCTTCGCCAGCACCTTCAGCCTCGTGTTGTTCGCGGTGGCGATGGCCGCGCTGAGCGAGCGGCCCCTCACGGCCGGCGTGTTGGCCTGGGCCTGCATCGTTCCGCTCACCGCGCTGTACTTCTTCGGGCTGCGGTCTGGCCTGGTGTGGACCCTGGTCACCGTCGCTTCGATGGCGGTGGTGGTGTGGCTGATGCCCATGAACCTGCTGCCGGCGACCGAAGTGCCGATGCCGCACGTGTTCCAGGCGGTGCGCTTTCTGATGGTGCTGGTGGCGCTGCTGGGTTTCGCGGTCGGCTCCGAGCTGAACTCGCAGGAGCTGCTGGCCCGCGCGAAGGCCGCCAACGAAGCGAAGAGCACCTTCCTCGCGAACATCAGTCATGAGATCCGCACGCCGCTCAACGGGGTGATGGGCATGACCGAGGTGATGCTGCTCGACGAGCAGAACGCCGATCGCCGCGAGCAGCTCGACGTGGTCAAGCGCAGCGGCAAGCTCCTGCTCAGCCTCATCAATGAGCTGCTCGACGTGACCCGGGCCGAACGCGGCGAGCTGACGCTGGCCCCGGTGACCTTCGAGCTGCGCCGCATGCTGGTCGAGGTGCATGCGCTCTACGCCCCCCAGGCGAAGCTGCGCGACGTCACCCTGGCGCTCGAGCTCCCCGAGGAGCTGCCTTCTCACGTGAGCGGCGACGACTTCCGCCTGCGCCAGCTGCTGGGCAATCTCGTCGGCAACGCGCTCAAGTTCACCTCGATGGGCACGGTCACGCTCCGGCTCGCGCGGCTGGAGGGAGATCGATGGCGCTTCGAGGTGCAAGACACCGGCATCGGCATCAGCGCAGAGGCGCTCGGTGGGCTCTTCATCCCCTTCAAGCAGGCAGACGCCACCACCGCGCGCCGGTTCGGTGGCACCGGGTTGGGGCTGGCGCTGGTGCGCATGCTGGCCACCACCATGGGCGGCGAGGTGCGGGCCCGCTCGGAGCCGGGCGTCGGCTCGGTGTTCACCGTCGAACTGCCGCTGCCGGTGCGTGAGGCGCCCGTGGCGGTCGCCGTCGCTCCCCGCGTGGCGCTGAGCACCCGCATGGACGTGCTGGTGGTCGACGACAACGCGGTGAACCTGCGCATCGCCTCGGCGTTGCTCTCGCGCGCGGGCTGCGTGGTGAGCGAGGCGACCAACGGCCAGGAAGCGGTGGAGCTCGCTTCGGCCCACGCGTTCACGGCCATCTTCATGGACTGCCAGATGCCGGTGCTCGACGGCCTCGCGGCCACCCGTCAGCTGCGCGCGAACCCGAAGACGGCGAAGGTGCCCATCATCGCGCTCACCGCGTCTGCGATGGCCGACGAGGTCACCGCCTGCCTGGCCGCTGGCATGAATGAGGTGATGGCCAAGCCGATCACCTTCGACGGAATTCGAGCGTCGCTCCAACGAATCGAGTCCCCTCTCCCGCTGCACGCCTGAGTTCAACGCCGCGTTCTTCGCATTTCTGAGCAAGCAGCCGGTTCCTGCTCCAGCGGAAAGGCGGCGCGCCGAACACGATCGAAACGAAGGACTCCGCTCCCTCAGCTTGATGGAGCTGAGGGGGCGTGGGGCCGGCAAGCGCTCCCAACCACGGAGTGGCGCAGCGGGTGCAACCCCACCTCCCATGATTCCCGAAGCGAGCATTCTGAGCGCCAGTATTCTCGTGGTCGATGATCAGCAGGCGAGCGTGATCCTGCTCGAACGGGTGCTGAAGAACGCCGGGTACACCAACGTTCGCTCCACCACGCAGTCGCGAGAGGTCGTCGAGCTGCACCGCACGCATCGGTTCGATCTCATCCTCCTCGATCTGCAGATGCCGGAGATGGATGGGTTTCAGGTGATGGACGAGCTCAAGCTGCTCGAAGCCGATAGCTACCTGTCTGTGCTGGCGGTGACTGCGTCACTGGGCCAGCGGGTGCGCGCGCTCCAGGGCGGCGCGAAAGACTTCGTCAGCAAGCCGTTCGATCTCGCGGAGATCCTCACCCGGGTGCACAACCTGCTCGAGGTGCGGCTGCTCCATGAGGCCGACCGGGCGCACGTTCGGGCCTTGGAGCTGCTGGCCCGGCAAGATCCGCTCACCGGCCTCGCCAACCGCCGCGCGGCGAATGAGCGGGTACAGATGTCGTTGGCCCATGCGCGTCGCAACCGGGGTGCGATGGCTGTGCTCTATCTCGACCTCGACGGCTTCAAGGCGGTCAACGACACCTGGGGTCACGGCGTCGGAGACCTGCTCCTCGAGAGCGTGGCCCAACGCATGCTGGCCACGGTGCGCGCGGTCGACACGGTGGCGCGCCTGGGCGGTGATGAGTTCATGGTGGCGCTCTTTCAGGTGAAGAGCGAAGCCGACGCCTGCCAGGTCGCCGCCAAGTTGATCGAAGCCATCTCGCGCCCTCACGAGCTCGACGGCCTGCTGGTGAGAATCACCGCGAGCGCAGGTCTCGCGCTCCACCCCGAAGCGGGCGACGACGCCGAGGCGCTGCTCGAGAACGCGGACCACGCGCTCTACCAGGCCAAGCAGCTCGGCAAGAACGCCGTGAGTGTCTTCCGGCCGACGCCCGATGGCCGGCGGGTGGCGCGCGTTCAGACCAGCCCGGTGGCGCTGTAGAGCGCGATCACCACGAACACCGCGGCCGTCTTGATCAAGGTGATCGCGAAGATGTCGCGGTAACTCTCGCGGTGGGTCAGCCCGGTGACGGCGAGCAGCGTGATGACGGCGCCATTGTGGGGCAGGGTGTCCATGCCACCGCTGGCCATGGCCGCCACGCGGTGGAGCACCTCCATGGGGATGCCCGAAACCTTCGCCTGCTCGATGAAGGTGGTGGCCATCGCTCCGAGCGCGAGGCCCAGGCCGCCTGAGGCCGAACCCGTGATGCCCGCGAGCGTGGTGACGGAGACCGCTTCACCGATCAGCGGCGAAGGAATGCGCTTGAGCGCATCGGAGATGATCAGGAATCCCGGCAGCGCCGCGATCACCGCACCGAAGCCATACTCGGAGGCCGTGTTCATCGACGCGAGCAACGCACCGGAGACTGCCGCTTTACTGCCCGCGGTGAAGGTCTTCCGCACGCGCGCGAAGGCGAACAGGAGCACCGTGAGAATGCCGAGCACCAGCGCTGCTTCGACCGCCCAGATGGCGGCCTGCTTGCTGATGTTCACCACCAGCGGCGTGGTGGCGCCCGCGGGGAGCAGCTCGTACTTCTCGCCGTAGAGGTCCTTGATCCAACCCGACAACAATCGGTTCGCCACGCCCACCACCAGCAGCGGCAACAAGGCGATCGCCCCGTGCACCGGGGGGGCTTCGTCGACGGCTGCTTCAGGGCTCTCGGGCAACGTGCCGAACCCTTCGCTGCCCGCAAGTCGCCTCTGGCGCGCGAGGTAGAGGAGGCCGGTGATCAGAATGAAGGCGCCTCCCACCGTGCCCAGCACCGGCGCCGCCCAGGTGGTGGTGCCGAAGAACGTGGTGGGAATGACGTTCTGGATCTGCGGCGTGCCGGGCAACGAATCCATGGTGAAGGTGAACGCACCCAACGCGATGGTTCCGGGGATGAGCCGTCTCGGAATGTCGGTGCGCCGGAAGAGCTCGACCGCGAAGGGGTAGACCGCGAAGACGACGACGAAGAGTGAGACGCCTCCGTAGGTGAGCAGCGCGCAGACCAGCACCACCGCCGGCATCGCGCGCGTGGGGCCCAGCAGCTTGATCACCGCGGCGACGATCGACTTCGCGAAGCCCGACAGCTCGATGACCTTGCCGAAGACGGCGCCGAGCAGGAAGACCGGGAAGTAGCTCTTGAGGAATTCGCCCATGCGCTCGAGGAAGAGCGCGCTGAACGCAGGCGCGACCTCGATCGGCGCGCTCAGCAGCACGGCCAGCAGCGCGGCGACCGGGGCGAAGAGGATCACGCTCGCTCCGCGGTAGGCCACCCACATCAAGAAGCCGAGCGCCGCCAGCACGATGAGCAGTGACATCGCGCCGCACCTTAGTCGCTCCCTCTCCCTGCGACGAAGCGGGGAGAGGGAGCCAGGTGTTGCAGTGCAGCAACTGGTCTACCGCTTGATGTCCCCGCTGAATGTTGCGCCGCAACATGGATTGCTGCTATCCGCAGCGGGTGAACGCAGGCCCTGTGTCCCCCGGTGTGGATCGTTTTCTTTCGTTGCCTTCAGGCACCTTGCGGGCGCGTGTGCACGGCGAGGTGGGCAAGCCGCTCGCCCTCGGCGTTCCAGGCCTCTCAGCGAACTGCTTCACCTTCGGCATGCTCGGGCCCGCGGTGGCCGAGCTGGGCCGCAACCTGGTGGCGCTCGACTTGAGGGGCCGGGGGCGCAGCGCGCCGGGGAAGAACGGAACCCACGGTTGGGAAGCCCACGCGCGCGACGTGCTGGCGGCCGCCGATGCGCTGGGCACCGAACGTTTCGACTTCATCGGTCACAGCATGGGCGCCTTCGTGGGGCTGACCTTGATGAAGCTCGCGCCGCTGCGCGTGCGGAACCTGGTGCTCATCGACGCAGTGGGCGTGCCTGATGCGCGCGCCATGCCTCCGATCATGGGAGCGGCGCAGCGGCTGGGGGTGGTCTACCCCTCGGTCGACGCGTTCCTCGCGCTGGTGAAGGGCGTCGGCGTGGTGCCCTGGAGCGACTTCTGGGAAGCGCACTACCGGGAAGATCTGGTCGAGACCGAAGGCGGCGTGTGCCAGCGCGCTTCCAAAGACGCGGTCATCGAAGATCTCACCTACGCCGCCACCACCGACGTGCGCGCGCTGTGGCCTCACGTGGTCTGCCAGACGTTGCTCATTCGCGCGGGCCATCCGTTCATGCCGGGCGCCGATATCATCACCGAGGCCGATCGCGACGCGTTCCTCTCGGTGGCCACGCGCTCCCGTTCAGTCGAAGTGCCCGCCAATCACTACGGCGTGATGAACCACCCACTCACCGCGCAGGCGGTGCAGGAGCTGCTCACGTGAAGACCCTCGAGAAGAAGCGCGCGCTGGTCACCGGTGCGGCGTCGGGCATTGGCCTCGCCATCGTTCACGAGTTCCACGCGCAGGGCATGCAGGTGATCGCCAGCGACATGTCGGCCACCCGGCTCGCTGAGGTGTACGGCGCGCTGCCCGCCGTGCGCTGCCTCGCTGCCGACCTCTCGAAACAAGACGCCGTCGCCCAGCTCGCACGTGAAGCGGGCCCCCTCGACGTGCTGGTGAACAACGCGGGCCTGCAGCACGTGAGCCCCATCGAGAAGTTCGAGCAGGCGAAGTGGGACCTGTTGATCCAGGTGATGTTGACCGCGCCGTTCCAGCTGATCCAGGCGGTGTTGCCCGGCATGTACGAGCGCAGCTGGGGCCGCATCATCAACGTCTCCTCGGTGCACGGCCTCATCGCCTCGCCGTTCAAGAGCGCGTACGTCTCGGCCAAGCACGGCATGATGGGCCTCACCAAGGTGGTCGCCCTCGAGGCCGGTGCGCGCAGCCGCAACATCACCTGCAACGCCATCTGCCCCAGCTACGTGCGCACGCCGCTGGTGGAGAAGCAGCTGGCCGACCAGTCGAAGGCGCACGGCATTCCCGAGAACGAAGTGCTCGAGAAGGTGTTGCTCACCCAGAACGCCATCAAGCGGTTGATCGAGCCCGAAGAGGTCGCGCAGCTGGCGACCTTCTTGTGTGGCGAAGGCGCCTGGAGCATCACCGGCACCGCGCAGCAGATGGATGCGGGCTGGCTGGCTCACTGACTTGTCTCCCTCTCCCCCGCGAGGGAGAGGGTCGGGGTGAGGGCTCACTTCGTCTCGATTTCGTGAGATGGAGGCGCCCATGTCTTTGATTCACGACGCCGTCATCTTCCTCGTCGCGGCCGTCATCGGCGTGGCGTTGTTCAAGCGGTTCGGCCTGGGCGCGGTGCTGGGTTACCTGGTGGCCGGCATCGCCATCGGCCCGTCGGGGCTCAAGCTGGTCGGTGACGTCGAATCGGTGATGCGCGCCTCTGAGCTGGGCGTGGTGCTGTTGCTCTTCGTCATCGGTCTCGAGCTGCAACCGACCCGACTCTGGGCCATGCGTGGCCACGTCTTCGGCCTGGGCAGCGTGCAGATGGGTGCCACCACCGCAGTCATCACGATCATCTTGGTCTTGATGAAGCTGCCGCCGGTCACCGCCTTCATCTTGGGCTTCGCCTTCTCGCTCTCCTCGACTGCGCTGGCCGTGCAGGCGCTGGCTGAGCGCAACCAACTCGCCGCGCAACACGGCCGCATCGCGTTCGGCATCCTGCTGTTTCAAGACGTGGCGGCCATTCCGTTTCTCGCGCTGGTGCCGGTGTTGGCGGGCGCGAGTGAAGGCACCAGCTGGATGGGCCTTCTCAAGGTGCTGGGCACCTTCGCCGTGTTGGTGGTGGCCAGCCGCGTGGTGCTGCGCCCGGTGTTGAAGGCCATCGCCGGGCTGCACGTGCCCGAGCTGTTCACTGCGAGCGCGCTGCTGGTGGTGGCGGGCACGGCCCTGGTGATGGAGCTCATCGGGCTGTCCGCCACGCTGGGCGCGTTCCTCGCGGGCGTGCTGCTGGCCGACTCGGAGTACCGCCATGAGTTGGAGGCCGACATCGCGCCTTTCAAGGGCCTCTTGCTGGGGCTCTTCTTCATGTCGGTCGGCATGTCGATCAACTTGAGGCTCGCGGCGGATCACCCGGCGATGATGGTGGGCCTGGTGCTCGGCCTGGTGCTGCTCAAGGGCGCGGTGCTCTTCGGCATCGGCATGTGGCGCACGAAGGATCGGCTGGCGGCGATTCGCCTGGCCATCTCGACTTCACAAGGCGGTGAGTTCGCCTTCGTGGTGGTGAAGCTCGCGTTCGATCGCCAGCTGGTCACCACGGAGCTGGATCACCTGGTGGTCTTCATCGTGGGCGCCTCGCTGGCCACCACGCCGCTCTTCTTCGCGTTGTTCGAACGCTTCATCGCCCCGCGGCTGGTGACCGCCTCGACGCGCGCCTTCGACAAGATCGACCAGAGCGACGAGCAGCCGGTGTTGATCGCCGGCTTCGGCCGCGTAGGGCAGGTGGTCGGCCGCGTGTTGTCGGCGCGCAAGATTCGTTTCGTGGCCCTCGACGCCAGCCCCGACCACGTCGACTTCGTGCGCCGCTTCGGCAACAAGGTCTTCTACGGAGACGCCTCGCGCCTGGAGCTGCTCGAGGCCGCAGGCGCCGCGAAAGCGCGCGTGTTCGTGGTCGCCATCGATGACGTGAAGGCCTCGATGGAAACCGTTCGCACGGTGCAGAAACACTTTCCCCATCTGATCATCGTGGCGCGCGCCCGCAACCGTCAGCACGCGTACGAGATCAAGGCCGTGGGGGTCGAGCTGCTCTTCCGCGAGACGTTTGCGGCCAGCGTCGACATGACCCGCACCGTGCTGCAGCAGCTGGGGCTGCCCTTCAGCGAAGCGCATCGCACCATGGAGATCTTCCGCGACCTCGACGAGAAGCTGCTCGCCGAGACCTACGTGCTGCGCGGCGATCAAGCCTCGCTGCAGAAGAAGGCGAACACTGCGCGGGAAGAACTCGAGCGCTTGTTCGAAGCGGACCGCGCTGCTTTATCGGGCGATCCCAACAAGTAATGGGGCGGTCCGGCGCTGCTCGACCGCGTCTCCGGGGGGGGTCGTAAGGGAGCGCTCAGCTTCAGCGCGATCGACAGCTGGAGAAGTAAGGTTGGCAGACATCGTCCTCGCGACACACGAGGCCTGCGACGCATCCTGAGGCGCAGGAGTCTCCAACTTGCCCCGACGGCGCCGGCGGCAGGGTACAGATGCCGTTGATGCAGCTGGCGTCGAGCTCGCAGTAGCGGCCGCGTTCGCATGCTTCGCCGACCCTGGGAGTATCGTCGAGGCAGGCGCAACCCTCACCAATTGCGCCCGCATCGGGCGGCAAGATCAGCGGCGCGCTCCAGCAGGTGTGGTCACAGTTTGCGGGCCATGCACACCACGGCCGCCTACCCGGCGCCGTTCGACAGGCTTCTCCGATGTCGCCCTCGCCCGCTATGGGCGGAGAAGGGCTGATGCAGGTGCCCACCTCGCGCCCCCCCGAACTGCAGTCCAACCCTTCGAGACACAAGTGGCGACCACTGCAGGACGCACCTAACGATGCGCGTGGTCGGCAGACGCCAGTCGGACCTCCACCATCTGAGACAGGGAACAATCCGACGTCGCAAGCCTTGCGGTAGAAATTGTCGTTGCCTGCGCGAAACAAACTGCCGTGCTCTTCGCCGGCACGGGCGACCGGAACGCAGACTCCACACGCCGGGGACTGTTGGCCTGGGGTGCACCTCAAACCGGGAGCGCACACGTCAACTACGCGCGACGCCCGACAGGGCTCTCCTTCCGCCAACTGGCCCTTGAAGGTGGCTTGGCACTCCGTCGATAGCAAGACACGATGCTTGAGGTCGTTGATACAACCGGTCGTCGCAAGCAGATCGATGCAGCGACGCGCGTCGCCCGGAGAGTACCTGACGGCCCCTTCGCGAACGGCCCAGAGCTCCTCGGGGAATTCGCTCCAGTAGCGCGGACGGGTGCAATCAATCGACATCGAGACGGTGCCACACTGCTGCTCATGCCTGCAGAGCGCGATGCCGAATTCCCGGGCCCAGTCGTCCTGATGCACGCTGCATGACGACAGCGCGACCACCAAGAGACCTGCCGTCGAACTTCCGAGACCCTGTTTCACCAACCGTTCCCTCCCGCCCTTCGTCCGAGCAGTCAAGTTTGTCAAACCAAGAAGGCACAAGGACGTCGGATCAAGGAGATGGTCGAACTCGGCAGCACGCCGGACCGTACCGCGCGTGCTGCCCTATCGGGTGAGGGGCGGAGGAAGTCGGGCGGTTGGGCTCACACCCGCTGGTTACGAGGGGGGAGAGGAGCCGTCATGATCTCTGCCCAGCAAGACGTTCCGCCGCCCCGGCCTTCGCAGCCGAGCATCGAAGACGAAGACGCACTCGACGAAGCGCTACGGGAAAGTTTCCCCGCGAGCGATGCGCCGGCCCTTTCGGTGAAGCACGCGCAGCAGCACTTCCGCCGGCCTGAACCTGCGAGCAAGGCCATCGAACACGCGACGCTGGGCTGGTCACCGACCACCGAGCACTCTTCGTGGAACCTCGCCCTGGGCGATCCACCCGTGCGCGCGAAGGCGCCGGTCAGTCCCACGCCCGCCGCCGTTCGACACGGTGCCTCAGGCGGAGACGGCAGGGACCGGGTCGACGAAGCGTCCGCCGAGAGCTTCCCAGCGAGCGATCCTCCCGCCTGGACATTGGGGAAGGACCGCGCGCCTTAAGAGCGACTTCAGTTCGCGTCGGTGTCGGCGTCTTCCGTCTCGCGGTCGGCGTCGGCGTTCGCCTTCTCGGCAGCGGCGTCAGCGTCGGCGATCGCCTGCTCGAGCTTCGCGTCGGCCGCGGTCTTCGCGTTGTTCGCGGCGGCCTGCGCTTCGGCCTTGTTCTGCTCGGCGGCGGCCAGCGCGGTGGCGCGCTTCACTTCGGCGTTCGCCTTCGCGGCGGCGGCCTTTGACGGAGCGTCCTTCTTGGTCTTCGCGTCGGCAGCGGCCTGTGCAGCGGCGGCCTTGGCGGCGCCGACCTTCTTCGACCACTCCTCTTTCACGGTGGAGACGAGCGCCTTGTTGGCGGCCTTCGACTCGTCGGCCTTGGTCTTCGCGGCGGCCTTGGCAGCGGCGACCTTCTCGCCCGCGGCCTTCTTGCGCTCGTCAGCCTTGCCCTTCGACGCCTTCTTCTTCTCGTCACGTGCGGCCCTGGCGGCGGCCTTGTCTTCCCTGGTCACTTCCTTCTTCACCGCGACTTCTTCCTTCTCCTCTTCCTTCTTTGCCGCGGCCTCTTCCTTCTTCACGGCGGCCTTCTCCTGGCCCTTTCCGGCGGGAGCCTGCGCGAAGACGGAGAACGAGAGGGTGGCGGCCAGCAGCAGAACGGCAAAACGCATGGATGAGGCTCCGGGGGAAATGAGGAGCGCGCAGCTTCTCTCAGATCAGAGAGGAGACACATCGTTGATGCTCAGAGTTCGACGAAGCAGAAGATGGCCTCCACCTCGGGCAAGGCGCTTGCCCTGCAGGCGACGGCGAGCGCGCGTCGATCGATCCAATACGGGGTGTAGGGCAGGAGGCAGTCTTGATAGCTCATCCCTTCCGTCCGAGATGGGGGCCCACAGGTCGGTCCCGCATCGCCACCGGAAGCCACGGCGATGAGCGCGTCGCAGAAGAAGCCGAGTTCGAAGCCCACGAATTTCTCTGGCTGGCAGGGGCAGGTGCTGCGGCACTCCGAGAGGCTGGCGAAGACGCCTGGTCGCCCGAAGCGCGCATGCGGGCCGCAGATTGGCCTGCAGCTCGTGCCGTCGAAAACGTACGCGGTGTCTTCGATACAAACGCCCTCGGTGACCCCATCCCAGACACAGGGATCGTATTCAGGGGCTGGGACCGAAGCGTCTCTTCCCATCACCTGACGTCCGGCATCGGTCTGCGCCTCGACGCCCGCGTCCACCTCGTCCACCACCGGTCGCAAACAACCGGTGGTCACCAGCGCCAGGGCGAGGAGCGCTCTCATCGGGTGATGCAGGTGACTTCGCGCACCTGCGGCAGTGCGCTCGCGCGGCACGCGGCGGAGAGTGAACGGCGATCGAGCGAGCGCCCGTCCACCGTGAGCGAACAGCGATCTCCAGAGCACGGCGCTCCAGCCCAGAGCGGAACGCCGGGTGAATCGGTAAAGGCCACCAACTCGTCACATCGGCCGGCGGCCTCGAAGGGTCCTGCACCGGGCCCGCTCAGCGTCAGCTTGGACAGCTCGCAGGGACACGCCCGTGCGCAGTCCGCCTCGTTCTGGAAGACGGCGCTGCGAATGACGAGTGACTGCATGCACACGGTGCGGCACGCGGTTCCATCGAACACGGTACCACGCTCGGCGAAGCAGAGCCCTGCGCCGGCGCCGTCCCACCAGCAGGGATCCGGCTCGGCTGAGAGCGCAGCGTTGTCCTGCAGTTCGTTCGCCAGCGGCTGAACGCAGCCCAACCCCATCACCATCACCACCCCAATCCAACGCATGGGCCGGACCCTAACCGATCCGGGAAACGCCGTTGAGTGGGCAAACGCGCTGTGTAGTGTGTCCCTCCATGAGCAGCGTTGCGCTTCCAGTGGATGGTCGGCGGCTTCGGGCGGTGCGAACGCGTGCCCGCATTCTCGAGGCCTTGTTGGAGTTGATCGACGAAGGCCGGCCCGAGCCGACCGCGTCTGAGATCGCTGAACGTGCCGGCGTGGCGTTGCGGTCGATCGCTCAACACTTCAACACCCGCGAGCAGCTGTTGGCGGCGCTGGCAGAGAAGCACCTCGCGCGGTTGCTTTCGGTCGAGCCGGCCGTCACCAGCGGCAGCTTCGAGGAGCGCCTCGCGAGCTTCGTCTCGGCACGCACCCTCGCGCTGGAGACCAGCGTGGCCATCAGGCAGCTCGGCCGCTCGGCGGAAGGCCGGTTCGAGGCCATCTCTTCGGCGTTCAAAGAAGTGGGCCGTCAGCGCCGCAAGGAGCTGCAGCGGGTGTTCGCCGACGAGCTCGGCAAGCAGGAGGCGTGGGCGCTCGAGTCGGCGGACGCGACCACTTCCGGTGCGTTCTGGGATTCACTGCGACGCACCCAGGGCTTGTCGGTGAAGCGGGCGAGCGCGGTGGTGCAGGAGACGTTGCGAAGGCTGCTCACGCCGGGTTGAACGAGGAGCCCCCTCTCCCTTCGGGCCCTTCGGGAGAGGGTTGGGGTGAGGGCCGAGCGGACCTCTCCACGTCGAGCGTGAACACGAGTTGCCTCTCCGGGCTCCATCGCCCTGAAGCCACCGTCGCCGCGTACTTCTCATACGCAGGCAGAAACCGCCGCACGTAGTCCTCGATGGCGGCAGGTGAAAGCGCAGGCTTTCCACTCGCGCGCACCTTGTCTTCAGCCTCGGTGCGCCAGCGCAAGACGAAGCGCGGATCCTCAGCGCGCAAACACACCATCACGTCGATCAGCCGGTACCAGGCCTCGTACGCGGTGAGCTTCTGGTTGATCACCTCGAGAAGCGGATCCACCGCCGGCACCGGCGTGAAGCCGAGCATCCACCCCTCGAGCAGCACGACATCGAAGCGCCCCTGCACCCGTTCGCCTCGCGGGCTGCGATCACCACGCCCTCCATGCGCCGTCTTGTCGTAGCGAGGCAGTTCGACCTCTGCGCCTTGCAGCAGCGCCGTGAGCGTTCGCGCCCCCAGCTCGACGTCGTGCGTACCCGGGTAGCCGCGATGTTCCAGATACGGATTGCCAGGATTCGCCGCGGCCAGCTGCACCTGTTCTTCACGACGAAGATAGAAGTCATCGATCGACAGCGCGACGGCGCGAACACCGTGCGCTGCGAGCAGGGGAACGAGCTTGCCGACGAGGGTGGTTTTGCCCGCACCTTGCGGCGCACTCAGACCTGCCAGAACGGGCCGGCGCCTCGCGTGCGCGACCTGCTCCTTCAGCCAGTCCAGCACCGTGGGCGCAAGTTCCATGAGGATGGACCGTACCGCCCCTCACCTCGAGGTGGTTACCTCTGCGCATGGGATTGGCGCTCGAGGTGCTCGTGCTGTTGGCCCTCGTGCTCGTCAACGGGGTGTTGGCCGGCGCAGAGATCGCCATCGTCTCCATGCGCAAGACCCGGCTGAAAGAGCTGGTCGATCGCGGCAGCTCCTCCGCGCGCGCCGTGATGCGGCTGCGCCAGCACCCCGAAGGTTTTCTCGCCACCGTGCAGATCGGCATCACGGTCGTGAGCGCCACCGCCGGTGCCTTCGGCGGCGCCAACTTCGCTGCCGACGTGGCCCCGCTGCTCGCCCGCAGCGAATGGCTCGCCCCTCACGCGTCGTGGATCGCCATCACGGTGGTGGTCAGTCTCATCTCGTATCTCTCGCTGGTGCTCGGTGAGCTGGTGCCCAAGTCACTCGCGCTGCGTTCATCCGAACGCTACGCGCTGGTGATGGGCCAGCCGCTGCTGCTGCTCTCCGTGCTCGCGCGGCCGCTGGTCTGGGCGCTCACCGCGAGCAGCAACCTGGTGCTGCGCGTCTTCGGAGACAGCACCAACTTCATCGAGGCGCGGCTGTCCCCCGATGAGCTGCGTCAGCTGGTGAAAGAAGCGACTGACGCCGGCACCGTGCACCCGCAGGCCGGGGAGATCGCCGCGCGCGCGCTCGGCTTCTCGCGGCTGCGCGCCGTCGACGTGATGATCCCTCGCAGCCAGGTGACCGCGGTGCCACGCGACGCGAGCCAGGAGACGCTCCGGCGAATCCTGGTCGGGCAGCCGCACACGCGCGTGCCCGTGTACCAGGGCCAGGTCGACACCATCGTCGGCTACCTCAGCATCAAGGACATCATCGGCACCGTCTGGGCGCAGAAGCCGGTGGTGCTCGAAGAGGTGCTGCGCACGCCGCTCTTCGTGCCGACGTTCAAGTCAGCGGTGGAGCTGCTCGTCGAGATGCGCGCGCGCCATCAGCCCTTCGCGATCGTGATGGATGAACACGGCGGCTTCGCGGGGCTGGTCGCGATGGAGGATCTCATCGAGGAGCTGGTGGGCGAGGTGTTCAACGAACACGCCGACACGCCCGAGCCCTTTCGCCGCGAGGCCGACGGACGTGTGCTGGTCGAAGGCGCGACCTCCGTACGCGACGTCAATCAAGCGCTGGGGCTGGCGCTGCCGGAAGGAGAAGGGTGGAAGACCATTGCGGGCCTGGTGCTCGACCGGGTTGCCACGATTCCCTCGGTGGGGGAGACGGTCACGTTCGACGATGGCACCACGCTCGAGGTCGTCGACGCGTCAGCGCGGCGCGTGAAGTTGCTCAGGCTCCACGCGCACGCGAAGTGAGGCTCCACACCGTTCCCCCGACCGAGCTGCGCTCGATGCGAACGGTGGGTCTTCCTTCGATGGAATCGCCGGTGTTCTTCAGCTCAGAAACACACCGTGGCGTACTCGACGGTGAGCGTCTCACCCGCACCCGGCGTGGTGGTCGCGGTGAAGATGACCGAGTTCGACGCCGAGTCGTACGTCCACCCCGTGCCCGGCACTGCCACCCCGTTGATCTTCACCACCAACGGCTGCGCGGCGAGATCGGGTGAGTTGTTCAGGAAGAACTGCGTGCGGTACCCAAAGGCCGTACGCCCCAGGTTCTGCAGCGTGGTGGCCCAGCTCGCGTTGCAGATTTCATCCGAGACACCCGAGGTGAAGCTGACCAGCGCCGAATACCGCAGCGGATCACCACCGCCGTCGTAGGTGCAACCCGCCGGCGCCATCGGCAAGAACGGGCCGATGGTGCTGAAGGTGAACATCGAGAGCCGGTTGAAGCCCTTCACGTTGATCAACCGGTTTTGGTAGTAGCTGACCGGCTGCGCCGATTGATCACCTGCATCCGAGATCACCACCACCGCGAGGTTGGCATCGACGCGCAAGAAGCCTGCATTGCCACCCGCGCTCAACGGCGGCGTGAGCGCGAGCGTGGCGGTGGCAAGCCCGTTCTCTTCACCTGAGCCATCCGTGCCGACGTTCACCAACGTGGAGAAGGCCGACGAAAGATTCGGCGTGTTGCGCGTGAGAATCGGGCCCACGCCGTTGCGCACCACCAGCTTTCCCGCGCCGGGGATGCAGGGCACGAACGGCACGCAGGGCTGGTTGTCCTCCGTCGTGGTGACCACACCGATCTGGTAGTCGGTGTTGGTCGCGTTCGCGTACTGAATGAACGAGGCGAAGTTGCTCGCGAGGCTCATCTGCTTGTCGCCCATCGAGCACGAGTCATCGACCACCAACAGGATGTCGGCCTTGGGCGTCATGCTCTGCCGGAAGGTGTCGACCTGCATGCCGGTGGTGTCCGCGCTGCCCTGAATGCCCAGCAGGTACGAGAGTGACTGACCGCTCTGCACCACGTCGACGCTCAACGCGCCCGTGTCGGAGCCGACGTCGAGCGGCAGATACCTGAGCTGCACCTGCAACGGCGCTGCACCCGGAGCGAGCGTGAGTCCTCCGGTGGGAATGGTGGGCGCGGAGACCAGGAAGAACTCAGGGCACGCGGTGGTGCCGGGGCATCCCGCGCTGCCGGGCAACAAGCCGCCCGCGGAAGGAATGCTGAAGTCGTTGATGGTCACCGGCGTGCTGCACACGTTGTAGACGTTCACCGTGCGCGTCGAGCTGTTGCAGCCGACCTTCACCGTACCGAAGTCGAGCGGGTCGGGCGTGATGGCCACGCAGGCCGGGCCGACCGAGGTGCGCAACGGCACGCCGACGCGCGGGGCGGTGGGCGAGGCGATGTTGAAGGTGAGCTCTCCCGTGAGTGTGATCAGCGAGGTGGGCACCGGGCCGGGCGGCGCGACGCGCACCACCACCGTCCATGCTTCAGAAGGCTGCAGCTCCTTCTCCACCACCGGGCCGCCGACGATGGAGTAGGCGGTCGCGCTGCCCGCGGCGAGATCGAGCCCCGTGATGTAACAGACGTCGTTGGCCCCGCTCAGCCGGTTGGTGATGGTGATGGGCAGGTCCTTCGTGTTCGGCGGCGTCACCAGCCCGAAGTTCGCCATCGCCGGGCTCACCTGGATGTCGCACGGCGGCAGTTGCACCGCGTTCGCCGTCAGGGTGATGCGGACTTCCGGGGTGAGGGGATCGTTGGAGTGGATGATCAGCTCCGCCTGCTTCATGCCCAGGCTCTGCGGGAGCAGCGTCACCGCGAGGTCGACGAAGTTGCGGCCGGCCACGGCGACCAGGCCCACCGCGGGATCGTAGGGGCTGCCCAGCGAGACCACGAACTCGCCAGCGGCGGTGCCCGCTCCGGGAATCACCTCGAACAACGGCACCTGGCCCACCGTGCCATCAGGCGCGAGCTGCCCGAGAAACAGGTTCGCGGTGAGGTCCGGCATCGGCGGCGCGGTGCCCACGTTCTGCACGTTCACCTTGCGCGAGACCGAAGCCGTGCCACCCGCGAAGTACGCCACCCGGCCAAAAGCGAGCGTGGGCGACGGCGTGGCGCGAATGCGCGGGCCACCACCGGTGCACTTGAGGGGAATGGTGCCCATCGCCAGGCTGCGCAGCGGCGTCTTGAAGGTGAGGCTCGAGTCGCGATTGCCCAACGTCGCGGGGTTGCATGCGATGCGCAGCGGCGTGGGCGCGCCTCCGCCGGGCACGGTGAAGGTGGCGGGATCCTGGCCTGCTCCGGGCACCACGTAGAAGTCGCCGGGCGCGAGGCTGTTCAGCTCGGTCAAGGTGATGGGCACGTTGCTGGTGTTGCTGAAGAGCACCTCCATCACCTTCTCGGCGCCCGGCGTGACGTGGCCGTACACCAGCTGCATCGGGGCCCAGGTGAGCACCGCTCCGCTGCCTTCGCCGCGCACGGTGATGGTCGTGTCGGGGCAACCACCCGCGCCGCGCACCACGACGGTCGCCTCGGACACGCGCAGCTCGGTGGGTGAGAACGTGAAGGTGACGTTGGCGCTCGACATGGAAGCGACCGGCAGGTCACCGCGCGGGGTGACACCGAAGAGGGTGGACTCCGCGCCCATCAGCTCGCCCACGAAACCCGCGGCGTCGACCGCGGTGGGGTTGTTGAACGCGAGCGTCGAGGACAGCGTGTCGCCCACCGGCACCTTGCCGAAGTCGATCACCCGCGGGAACTCACAGGCGCCCCGTTCGGCGGTGCCGCGCAGGGTGATCACCGCGGTCGAGTCTTCCAGGCGCGTGCCTTCGGAGCTCAGCTTCAACTTCGCCTCGAACGCGCCCGAGAGCGACTTCGGGGTGAAGTGCATCGCGTACTCGGCGCGGCCGGAAGGAAACAGGTCGACGGGGATGAACTCGATCTCGAAGTCGGAGGTCGCCGTGCCGGCGCCGATGGCCACCTCGGCGCCTTCGGTCTGCTCGAGGGTGGTGACGGTGAGCTTGCCCACGCCGTTGTTCTGCACGGTCATGGTCAGCGGCTTGCGTTCACCGACCAGCGCTGCGCCGAAGTCGTAGACCGCGTCGCGGCTGATCACCCGCTCGCCTGCGCCGTCGCGCCAGATCACGCCGAGATCGCCCACTGTGCCGTCGACGATGACCTTGCCGCAGTCACACCCCGAGACCGAGACGACGAGGGTCAACGCTGCGAGAGCGACTCGAACGGAAGGCAGACGAAGCATGGGAACTCCCCGGGGCGAAGGCCTCGGGAATGTGCTGACGATGGGAGGCGAGGTCAAGCAGGGCGCCATTGCTCGAATGGCCCCACCCCAACCCTCTCCCCGCTTCGCAGCGAGAGGGAGCTCATCGCGCAAACGGTGCGTGATGCGCCCTTGCAGATCCGCGGTGTAGAACCCGGCCCATGGCCAACGAGCTCTTCCCCGTGAAGCCGCACATCCGCGAGAAGGCCCACATCCAGAGCATGGAGGAATACGAGCGGCTCTACCGCCTCTCCCTCGACAACCCCGAGTGGTTCTGGGGCGAAGCGAGCAAGGCGCTCTCGTGGTTCCACCCGTACACGCGCGTGTTCGACGCCGACTACGACGAGGTCGACTTCGCCTGGTATTCCGGAGGCCGCCTCAACGCCTGCTTCAACTGCGTCGATCGCCACGTCGACACGCAAGGCGACCAGACCGCGATCATCTGGGCCGCCGACGAGCCCGGTGTCTACAAACACATCACCTACCGTGAGCTGAAGCACAACGTCTGCCGCATGGCGAACGTGCTGCTCTCGCGCGGCGTGAAGAAGGGCGATCGGGTCGCCATCTACATGCCGATGATCCCCGAAGCGGCCTACGCGATGTTGGCCTGCGCGCGCATCGGCGCGGTGCACTCGGTGGTGTTCGGCGGCTTCAGCGCAGAGGCCCTGCGGGATCGCATCGTCGACGCGAAGTGCAAGGTGGTGATCACCGCGAACGAAGGCATGCGCGGTGGCCGCCGCGTGCCGCTCAAGACCATCGTCGATCGCGCCGTCGAAGGCATGTCGCTGGTCGAGACCGTGCTGGTCGCCCGCCGCACCGACGCCGAGCCCGCCATGCAGAGCGGCCGCGACCTCTGGCTCGACGAGGAGTGCAAGAAGCAGCGATCGACCTGCACGGTGGCGTGGATGGGGGCCGAAGATCCGCTCTTCATTCTCTACACGTCAGGCAGCACCGGCCAGCCCAAGGGCCTGATGCACACCACCGGCGGGTACCTCGTCTACGCCGCCCACACCTTCAAGCACGTGTTCGACTACCACCCGGGCGAGGTCTACTGCTGCGCGGCCGACGTCGGCTGGGTGACCGGCCACTCGTACATCGTGTACGGCCCGCTCGCGAACGGCGCGACCACGGTGATGTTCGAGTCGATCCCCACGTACCCCGATGCGAGCCGCTACTGGCGCATGGTCGACGACCTGGGCATCAACATTTTCTACACCGCGCCCACCGCCTTGCGCGCGATCGCCCAGGCGGGCAACGAGCCGGTGAAGAAGTACAAACGCACCAGCCTGCGAATTCTCGGCTCGGTGGGTGAGCCCATCAACCCGGAGATCTGGCGCTGGTACCACGACGTGGTCGGCGAGGGCCGCTGCGCGGTGGTGGACACCTGGTGGCAGACCGAGACGGGCGGCATTCTGATCAGCGCGTTGCCGGGCGTCACGCCCACCAAGCCGGGCTCAGCGACGCTGCCGTACTTCGGCATCAAGCCGATGCTGGTCGACGCGGCGAGTGGTGAAGAGCTCAAAGGCAATGGGGTGGAGGGCGCGTTGTGCCTGACTGCACCGTGGCCGGGTCAGGCGCGCACGGTGTGGGGTGATCACCAGCGCTTCAAGGAGACGTACTTCACGCAGTACAAAGGCAAATACTTCACCGGCGACGGCTGCAAACGCGACGAAGACGGCTACTACTGGATCACCGGCCGCATCGACGACGTGATCAACGTATCGGGTCACCGGCTCGGTACCGCGGAAGTGGAGAGCGCGCTGGTGGCGCATGAGGCCGTCGCGGAGGCCGCGGTGGTGGGCTCCCCGCATGACATCAAGGGGCAGGGCATCTACGCGTACGTGGTGCTCTCTTCGGAGCACGCGAACCAGAGCCCTGAGCAGATCCGCGGCGCGCTCAAGGAGAAGGTGCGGCAGGTGATCGGGCCGTTCGCTTCGCCTGACGTGATTCACATCGCGAAGGGCCTGCCCAAGACGCGCAGCGGGAAGATCATGCGGCGCATTCTGAGGAAGATCGCCGCGGGTGAGTACACGGGGCTGGGCGATATCTCGACGCTGGCGGATCCTGAGGTGGTGGCGCGGTTGATCGAAGAGCACCAAGCGAAATAGCCGTGCTCCCTCTCCTCGCGAAGCGGGGAGAGGGTCGGGGTGAGGGGCCGCGCGGGCACCGGAGCCGAGCCCCTCACCCGGTCCCTTCAGGACCGACCTCTCCCCGCTTTCGCAGGGCGAGGTTGATCAACGACCACGTCATCGCCGTGAGCATCATCACCGGCGCCACCATCACCGCGCCGAACCAGGCGACCAACACCACCCCCGACTTCATCATCGCGTAGGCGATCTCTTCATCCGGTGCGTACGTGAACGAGAGCGCCGACAACGAGCTCGTCCACCCAGCCAGCGACACCAGGCCCGCCACCACCCAGAGCACCACCGCGATCCGCGCCATTTTGCGTCTCATCGGCCGCTCCTCTTCACCCGGTCCCACGCGGGGCCGAGCGTGAGTGCGTAGAGAATCACCGAGTCGCCCACCGCGTTGCTCGCGGCGAAGTGAGTGCCCGTCGAGTCCTCCACGGGAAACGCCGCGAAGGTGAGCGAGGCCATCAAGCCACTCAGCGCCTCGCGATCACCGAAGTTGGCAGCCGCCATCAGCGCGAACGCCGACGACGAAGGGCTCGCCTCCACGATGGGCAACTGAACCCCGGAGTCGATGTCGATGCGCCCATCACTGCCCTTCGGCCACTCGCGAGCGAGCCAGAACCCCGCGATCGAATGGTCGAGGTGCAGCCGCGCGCGTGCGTACTGATCCGCCGCGAAGACCGGATCGATCAAGTCGAGCGCATGCGCGGTCAGCCAGATGGTCGAACCCTCGGGCCCGTCCTTCACGGTGCCGTCGAGCCGGTAGCTGGAGACCAGCAGCCCCGTGGAGGGATCGATCAACCGCTCCCGCGCGACGCGGAGCCACGCGGAGATCAGCTCTGAATGATCACTGCCATCGAGCACGTCGGCGATCCGGAAGGCGGCCATCGCGTTGGCGTGATCGAACGTCCAGCACTCATCGGGGTAGCTCTCGGCTGCGATGAGAGGGCTCGCGCGCAGCTGGGCTTCCATCACCCCGAGTCGCCGCTGCAGCAGCACCCGTTCGGTCCACCGGTCTTCCACCACTCTGCGCAGCGCGAGCATCAAGGCGATCTCTCCATCGACGAACAAGCTGCGCGCGGGTTGGGCCACGAACGTGTCGGCCTGCCCGTACCGCATGAGGAAATGACGAAAGCCGTGCTTCGCTTCGAGGTCGAGCGTGCGCGAGATCAATCGATCGATCGTCTCGAGGTGTTCGGCTTTCCGCGCGGGATCCCGCAGCGCCATGTTCGCCGCTGACCAGGCGAGGAAGGTGCGGCCCATGAAGTCCCACTCCGGGTTGCTCTGCCGGGCGTCGCGCGCGGCGTCACCCGGCGCCGTCCACACCCCCACCTGATGTGCTGCCAACCCCGCGGCGAGCGGGTGGAGCGCGTTCCGATCGAAGACGGGTGCCACGTCCGGCTGAAACCACGCCCTGAGCACCCGCGGCCAGAGCACGGTGAACGCACAGAGCAGACACAGGGGCAGCAGGGCTCGACGCATACCCTGACGGTAGGGCCCGGCCGATGAGCCGAGCGGCCCACGAGGCTGACCGGTCGTGGCGCGCGGGTGAACGGTCTGCCATGTCCCACCTGGGGCGGCTCGGGTGTCCAATCGGCTCCACACCCTGGAGGTGCTCTTGAAACTCGCCCTGACCTTGTCGTGCGCCGTAGCCCTCGGCTCGTGGTCTGAGCGCGCTGAGGCCTGCGGCTGCTTCACGCCTCCCGACCCCACCGTGCCGGTGCTGCAGGCGGGTGAGCGCATTCTGTTCGCCGTGCAGAACGGGCAAGTCACCGCGCACGTGCAGGTGCAGTACTCAGGCGCCGCCGGGCAGGACTTCGGCTGGTTGTTGCCGCTGCCTTCGGTGCCCACGCTGGAGCTGGGCACCGACGAGCTCTTCACCCGCCTGATCTCCACCACGCAGCCGCGCTACCAGCTGAACACGGTGTTCGATCCGAACTGTCCGCAGTTCGGTTTCGGGTCGGGCGCAGGCGGCGGTACGGGCACCGGAGGCTTCGCCGACGCGGGTGTCGGCTCGCCCAACGACGCCGGCATCAGTCCGTTGGTGGTGCAGGACTCGGTGGGTCCCTACGACTACGCGGTGCTCCGCGCTGATTCGAAGACGGCCATGCTCGAATGGCTCGCCACCCATCGCTACTTCGTGCCCGCGGGCACCGACGAGTCCGTCGCGCCGTACATCCGCGAAGGCGGCTTCTTCCTCGCGCTCAAGCTCCGGGCGGGCAACACCGCGGGCGACCTGCTCCCGGTGGTGTTGCGGTACACCAGCGACCTCGGCGTCATTCCCATCACGCTCACCGCGACCGGCGCGACGGAGAACATGGGCGTGCAGGTGTGGATGCTGGGCACTGGCCGCGCCATTCCCCGCAACTACAACCACACCGTGCTCAACGACTCGGTCATCGACTGGCCCTCGCGCGGCGCGAACTACAACGACGTGGTGATCCGCGCGGTCGGTGAAGCCCCGGGCCGACACACCTTCGTCACCGAATTCGCCGGCTCCAGCAGGGTGATGCGCGGCGTGCTCACGCCTCCCGGTCGCTTCGGTACGAAGTCGGAGTTCGCCACTGCTTCGACGCCCGAGCAGTTCATCGACTTGCTCTTCCTGAGAAACTTCGCCGCGCCTTCGTCGCTCGCGCCGTTCGCAGGGCCGGTGTTGCCGGGGCCGCTCAAGGCGACGTTGGTGAAGTACTTGCCGCCCCCTCCAGGCGTCACGGCCGATACGTTCTACGCGAACTATCGCGCGCTGAAGGCCCAGGCGCCGGCCCCCGATTTTCAACCCGCGTTGATGGCCGACGAAGTGTGGGAGCGCGTGGTGGTGCCCACCCAGAACGCCTCGAAGCTCTTCGAGGAGCAGCCCACGCTCACCCGGCTCTACAGCACGATTTCTCCCGCTGACATGAACAAGGACCCCGCATTCTCCTTCAACCCCGAGCTGCCGAACGTGAGCAACGTGCACACCGCCACGATGAACGTGACGTGCGATCGAAGCGGGCAGGAGACCAGCGCGCTGCTCACCACCGAGCAGGGGTGGGATCTTCCGTATCCCCAGGGCCGCTTCTCGTCGGTGGGGGTGGATCGTTCGAAGCTGCCGGCCTCGCTGCTGATCGAGGTGCTGCGAGAGGAAGGCGCGCCGGAAAACGTGGTGAACAACGTGCCGATGAACAGCGCGCTGGTCGATCCAATGAAGGTGCAGGGATGTGGTTGTCAGAGCGGAGCCCAGGGTCTGCTGGCGATGGTGGGCCTGCTGCTCCTGCGTCGAACCAGGTGTTTGGGGTGAGGGCCCCGCTGCTTCCGCTCCGTCCGGAGAGGCCCCATGATGCTTCTCGAATGACATGACGCAGCTGCCTTGAACGCCCGAACGCTCGGACTGATCACCGCGCTGCTGACGCTGGCCGCCCGCGCGCAAAGCCCGACCTGCGCGCTTGGTGCTCAGAGCATTGCCGGCAGCTGCGAGTTCCCCTGCGCGCAAGACACCGACTGCCGTCACGAGAACGTCTGCATCACGACGGAAGGGCGCGGACATTGTGAACCGCGGCTCCCGGTTCAGCGCGCAGGAGCACCCGCAACCATCCGCCGTGGTGACGCGACGCCGTCCGCGCCGGGTGCGCCCCTCGGAGTGAGTCTTCAGGGGCGCTTCTAGGCAGGCCGAGGACCGCGAACGGTGAAGAAGGCGTACGAGACGCGCTTCGCAAGCCCTTCGAGAGGCGGCGCTCCGCATCGAGGCGCTCGACGTGCTCAAACAGCTCAGCGTGCGCTGTGAGGTGACTGGTGACGAGTTGGCCTCCGCGGCGACCGACCTGCGGTAATGCGGACGCGTTGAAGCAGCACTTCACCGGAACGGTCGTCACCCGCGACAGACAAGGAGAGCCTCGAGAGGCCCTCCCCGTCATCCTTCGTGCACACCGGTTTTCGCGGCAGCCTGAAGCTCTTCAAAACGGCGCTGCACCTCCAGAACGTTGACCTCCACGCAGTGAACTGCGGCGAGGTCCCGGGCACGTCGCCTCGGCTGTACCAGCGCTTGGGCTGGCCAGCCGACGACCCTTGGAAAGGCCTAGGCGAGACGCGAACGCGAACGGCGCATCACGAACAACCCAAGGCCCACCAGGATCATGCCCCAGCTGCTCGCTGGCGCGCCCACTGCCGAACAGCCGCTCGCCGCCGCGCTCCCTGCCGGACCGACCGGACCGCCCGGACCGACCGGACCGACCGGACCCGCCGGACCCGCCGGACCCGCCGGACCACCGACCCCTGCCTCGCCCGCCGGACCCGCCGGACCCGCCGAACCATCGACCCCTGCCGCACCCGCTGGGCCAGTCGCGCCCGCCGGGCCAGTCGCACCCGCCGGGCCAGTTGCACCCGCCGGGCCAGTTGCACCCGCCGAGCCCGACATACCTGCCGCGCCAGCGGCTCCATTACACACATAGATTGTGACTCCGCCCGACAGGTAGCTGGCACCTCCAGTTGCGCAATTGGCCCCCGCAGGTTCGGACGCGCCAATGACAGACTCTCCCGCAGGACCAGTGGCCCCCGCAGCCCCAGTCGCGCCCGTAGCCCCAGTCGCGCCCGCAGCCCCAGTCGCGCCCGCAGCCCCAGTCGCGCCCGCAGCCCCAGTCGCGCCCGTAGCCCCAGTCGCGCCCGCAGCCCCAGTCGCGCCCGCAACCCCATTGCACACATTGCTCGTTGCCGTGACTTCATTGGCGTGCAGGATGCCGTCATCAGGGGTACCGGCGCCAAATCCGTTGTCCACGCCTGATTCGATTCGTACTCCGCCATTGGGGCAACTGGCGTTGCCGACGGGCAACGCAGTCTGCGTAATGAGTGACGAGCGAGGAATGGGGGCGTCGAAGCGGAACTCGCTGAAGATCATTCCGGTGCCGACCGTGTTGCCGACGTTGATGTATGTTTGGAAACTGATCCCGTCGATGTCGGCCGCCTCGGCAACAGTCAACCCCGGGAACTCAGAGAGAGGGATGATGTTGGTGCCGAGGACCACGGGCGCCCAGTAGATGCTGCGTGTTGAGGATCCCGAGCGAAGGCGAACAGTAACGCCATGTGGTCCCCCGGCCGGAATATTGACGATGTCGATTCGAATCGTGTGGTTGATAGTTCTGGCGAGATTCAACGGCGACCCTACGTTGGTGCCGCCGAGGGATCCGATCTCGGTTCCGTAGAGCAACCAATCTTCAGGGGCAGAGGCGCCAAAGAACTCAGCCGTTCCAGAGGAATAAGTGGTGACCCGTGCCTGTCCACCAAAAACGCAACTTTGCGCGTCGCGCGCGGCAAGCTCGCGGCGCCCGCCCAGAATCGTGGAGCTGGCGAATGTCTGGAATACATTGGTGCCACAGGCGGCCACGCTCTGGGCTCCATCGTTAAAGCTATCGATGACCTGAGCCTTACCCAAACCAGGAAGAAGAAGAATGACTACAGTACAGAAGGCGCGAAGCGAGTACTGCTTTGTCATTAGATGTATATCCCCGAAAATGCGTTGTTGGTATTGGTGAGCAGCCGTCTGGCCACCCAGCTTTCGCTGGACCTGAAGAGTATCTATTTATTGTTTCGCGCACCAGCGTCTAGGTGTCGTTTGTCTGCGTACATGTCGTGTCTTGAAATGGGTGGGATCGCGAGCAGTACTTTCCCGTCGGTGCCTCGAGCGCGTTGAGCTCGCGGCTGGTGTGCGTGTCGACGTGCACCGCGTTGAAGCTGCTCGCCGCGATCGGTGGCCATGAACGCCAGCATGGTGGCCATGTTGGGCTCGATCATCCCCGCGCCCTTGCACACACCCGCGATGGTGGCGCCGGCGTGCTGGGCGCAGGCCTCCTTGGGGTACGCGTCGGTGGTCATGATCGCGCTCGTCGGCCTGTTTCTGCTGCGCACGCGAAAGCGCGTTCGGGACTAGCGTTGCGGCATGCACTCGTTGTTCTTGGTGGCCGGCCTGCTCGCCGCGGCGCCCACCTCCCAGCCGTTGGTGGTCGGTACTTCGCACGTCTTCTCTTCCGAGGTGCTGCACGAGACCCGTCAGCTCAACGTCTATCTTCCGGCTGACTACGCAGAGGGGATGAAGCGGTACCCGGTGCTCTATTTGATCGACGGCGGGTTCGATCAGGATCTGCTCCACATTCTGGGCCTGCTGCAGATCGGCATGGCCAACGGGACGATGGTGCCCACCATTCTCGTGGGCGTACAGAGCACGGAGCGGAAGCGGGATCTCACCGGGCCCACCGAGAGTGCCGATGACAAGAAGATCGCTCCGCAGGTGGGCGGCTCGGCGGCCTATCGAACGTTCCTCGAGACCGAGGTGATGCCCTTCATCGCGAAGACGTACCGGGAAGACGGCAAGCGCGGGATCATCGGCGAGTCACTGGCGGGGCTGTTCGTGCTCGAGACGTTCTTCGTGCAGCCTTCGTTGTTCGACACGTACCTCGCGATCAGCCCGAGCCTCTGGTGGAACAACCAGGCGCTGGTGAAGTCGGCGGCCGCGGAGCTCAAGGAGCAAGACGCGACCGAACGCCGGCTCTACGTGGCGGTCGAAGAAGAGAGCCTCGGTCATGGGGTGAAGGCGCTCAAGGCGAGCTTGAAGAAGGCGGCGCCGAAGACGCTGCACTGGCAGGTCGATGCGTTTGCCGGTGAGACGCACGGCACCGTGTTTCATCCCGCTGCGTTGAAGGGGCTGCGCTGGGCGTACTGAACTGAGCTCGTCAGCGTTCGGCGACTGCCTGCGGGCAGCGCCGCCCCGATGCTACCGCCTCTCCTTCTGGAGAGGGCTGGGTGATGCACCGCGGCGCGCGCAGGTGACATGACGCCTCTTCCATGAATGCCCGAACTCTCGGTTTGATCAGCGCGCTGCTGACGTGGGCTGCCCACGCCCAGAGCGCTGCCTGTGGCCCCTGCGCGCTCGGAGCTCAGTGCGTGGCCGGCAGCTGCCAGTTCCTCTGCACGCAAGACGCGGACTGCCGCCATGAGAACGTCTGCCTCTCGGGGCAGTGTGAGCCGCGGCTCCCGGTTCAGCGCGTTGGTGCCCCCGCGACCATCCGCCGCGGTGATGCGACCCACCCGGAGCGTTTCAAAGAGAGTCAGCCAATGCCTCCAGGGTTTCACAGGGCGCAGGAGCCGCACTGGGAAATGGTCGCCCGCGGCAGCATCGCCTTCAGCGCGGCCTACCTGCCGATGGCAGTCCTCGCGTTGACCACGCGCACCCCGCTGATGGCTGTCCCGCTCGCGGGGCCGATCCTCGGCTACCGGGAGGGCGCAGCACCGTTCGCCAACGCCTTCACGATCGCGGGGATCGGACTCAACGTGTCCGTGCAGCTCGTCGGGCTCTGCATGGCGATCGCGGGTTTCGCCAAGCCGGCCCGGTGGCTCGAACGAGACGTCTCGTTCGTGCCCGGCGCACCCGGAGCACCGCTCGGCGCGAGCCTTCAGGGGCACTTCTGACGCCGGGCTGGGTCATCATCGCCTCTTCAGTCCTGAAGGACCCAGGCAGTGCCGACCCAAGCGGCTTGAACCGCGTGGCATTGCGCTGGCGTGTGGCTTGCTGACTGGGCGCTCATGACCGACCGGATCGAGGCGCTGCTGGCACCCATCGAACTGGGCAGCCTGCGGCTTCGCAACGCGTTGGTGATGGCCCCTCTCACGCGGTGCAGGGCAGACGCTGATGGAACGCCGACGCGCTTGATGGTCGAGCACTACGTCCAGCGCGCCCCGGCAGGGCTGATCATCACCGAGGCCACCCATGTGGCCGCTTCGAGCTGTGCGTTCGAGCGCTCCCCGGGGCTCTTCTCCGCCGCTCACGTGGCAGGCTGGAAACGGGTGACCGACGCAGTGCACGCCGCTGGCGGCACGATCGTGGTGCAGCTCTGGCATTGTGGCGCGGTCGGCGCCTCGTCGTTGCTCGGGGGCCGAGCCCCCCTGTCCCCCTCCGGCGTCAACGATGCCCTCGAGCTGTTGCAGGTCTTCGGCGAACTCGCCGACGGCCGCTACGGCCGGCTCGAGGCCACCCCCTCCCGCGAGATGAGCACAGACGAGATCGAGCAGGTCATCGAGGCCTACGGGCGGGCCGCCCGCCTGGCCAGGGCCGCGGGCTTCGACGGCGTCGAGGTGCACGCGGCCAACGGCTATCTCCCTCACCAGTTCATGTCGCCCACGCTCAACCGGCGCACCGACGTCTGGGGCGGAACCGTCGAGCGCCGCCTGCATTTTCTGGAAGAAGTGCTGCGGGTGGTCTCGAGCGCCGTCGGGAGTTCTCGGGTCGGCGTGCGCCTCTCTCCCTTCGCCCGCTACAACGACGTACGCGACCCGGCGCCCGCTGACACCACGCTCGCGTTGGCGCGCCTGATCGAGCCCTTGAAGCTCGCCTGGGCGCACCTCGCCGACACGAACGCCTGGGGCGGCACGCCGGATCTCGAGCTGATGGTGAACCTCTTCCGCGCGCACTACTCAGGCAGGCTGGTCGGCAACGGGGGCCTCTCGCCCGAGCACGCCGAGCAGCTGATTCGACGTGGAGCGCTCGATGCCGTCGCGTTCGGGCGCGCCTTCGTGGCCAACCCCGATCTCGTGCGTCGCGTTCACGAAGGGGTCGCGCTCGCTGAGGCCGACCCCAGGACGCTCTATGGCGGCGGTGCCGAGGGGTACACGGACTACCCGTGCGCCTCAGCGCAGGAGCGGCGCCGCGCTGCCTGACGGTCCGGGCCGACCCCGGTTCTTCGCTGACTCGATCCGAAGTTCAGGATGATCGCGTTGGCCCTCTCCTCGCTTCGAAGGTTTCTCCATGACTCCACCTTTCAAGGCCCGGCCTCCCTCGAAGTTGCGCTCGCGCGAGGCCGCGAGGGCCTTCGCCGCCGCTGGGCTGTGCCTCATTCTCAGCGGCTTCGTCGCGACCACCGTCGCCGCCCAGAACGCCCAGAGAGCCCAGGCGGCCTTGCTGGGTGACAGCGAGAGGACCGTCGCCGCGCTGCTGCAACGGCTCCACTCCTACGAATATGGACTGCGCGGGGCGCGCGGAGCGGTGGTCACGGGCGGCGCTCACCTCACGGCGTCAGCCTTCACCCGCTATTCCGCGACCCGCGACATCGCGCGCGAGTTCCCAGGGGCGCTGGGCTTTGGCTTCATCGACCGGGTGCGACCGGGCGATGAGCAGGAATACCTCAGCACCGCTCGGGCGGACGTGGGGGCCGGCTTCTCGGTGCGAAATCTCGAGCCCAACCCGGTCGAGCACTGGGTCATCAGATACATCGAGCCTTCGGCGAACAACCCCGGTGCTCAGGGGCTCAACATCGCTTCCGAGCCCCGGCGTCGCGCCGCTGCCGAGCGAGCCATGCGCACCGGCGAGGCGTCTCTGACCGCGCCGATTACGCTGGTGCAGGCACAGGCGCGTGGGCAGCGAGCGCTGCTGTTGCTGCTGCCCGTCACCTCGGCGACGTTCTCTGTCGAGCTCGACCGCGTCGCCAGCACCATCGGGTGGACCTACGCCCCGTTGATCCTCGACGAGGTGGTGCGATCGATCGACTTCCCGCTTCCGTTCGAGGTCGTCGATCTCGACGAACCGACCGATACCTTCTTGACGTTGCACTCTTCGGACTCGGGCACGGGCCGCGACCCCGCGCTCGAGCCGGTGCGGCTGACGCGCGAGGTGTTCGGAAGGCGGTGGGCCTTTACGGTGCACGCACCCGCAGGCTACGTCGCCGGGCTCGGGCAACTGTCTCCGTCGTTCGTGCTCGGGGTCGGGGGCTTGGTTGCGCTGCTGGTGAGCGGGCTGACTTTTGCACTCGGCCGCCTGCGTCGCGGCAAGGCGCAGCTCGCGACCTGGGGAGAGCTCCAGCGCGCCGTCGACGCGCTCCCGGCGCTCATCGGCTACTGGGACACCGAGCAGCGCAACCGCGTCGCGAATGAGCCCTACGGTGCGTGGTTCGGTGTCGAGTCGAGCGCCGTGCGTGGCATGACGATGCGCGAGCTGCTCGGGAAGAAGCTCTACGAGCAGAACCGGCCCTTCATCGACGCGGCGCTCCGGGGTGAGCGGCAGATCTTCAACCGCGAGATCGAGAGCGAAGACGGGGCGCGGCACACCATCACCCACTACATCCCCGACCTTCACGACGGCGTGGTGCAGGGCTTCTTCGTCCACGTGCAAGACGTGACCGCGCTCAAGGAAAGCCAGGCGGCCCTGACGCGCGCGCTCCACGAGAATCACGCGCTGCTGTCGACGCTGCGCGAGCACACCATGCTCGCGGTGAGCAAGCCCAACGGCGAGTTCATCGAGGTCAACGACGCGTTCTGTCAGCGCAGCGGCTTCACCCGCGAAGAGCTGGTCGGCCGTGATCACCGCGTTCTCGAGTCGGGGGTGCATGACGCGGGCTTCTTCGCGCAGATCACCCAGACCCTCAGAGCAGGCAAGGCGTGGCGGGGCGAGATCTGTGATCGCGCGCGCGATGGCTCGCTCTTCTGGGTCGACGCGATCATCGCGCCGTTCCTCGATGAGAGCCGCCAATTGGAGCGCTTCGTCTCGATCCGCAGCGACATCACCGAACGAAGGCGCCTCGAACGCGAGCTGATCGAGCAGCGCGGCCGGATCAACGCGATCGTCCGCGCGACCCGGGTCGGCACGTGGGAATACAACCTTCAGACGGGCCAGGCGAGGTTCGACGAGACCTCGGCTGCGTTGGTGGGGCTGGACGCCGGAGCGCTGACGGCCGAGGTCTTCAGGGTGCTGGCCCACCCCGAGGATCGCCAGCGTGCCCTCGAACTTCTGGCAGCACACGGGCGCGGCGAGCAGCCCAACACTGAGGTCGAGCTGCGCATGCGGCACCGGGACGGCTCCTGGGTCTGCCTGCTCAGCCGGGCCAGCATCGCCACCCGCGCGGCAGGCAAACCCGAGTGGGTCTACGGCACCTTCACCGACGTGACGGGCGCCAACGAAGAGCGCCGCAAGCTGCGTGACAGCGAGGCGTTTCTCGAGCGGGCTGGCCAGCTCGCCGGGGTGGGGGCGTGGATGCTCGATCTCGAAACCGACCAGATGACGTGGACACCGGAGACTTATCGGATTCTCGAGGTGCCGCCGGGCTTCGCGCCTTCCAGCGAGGGCCTGTCGACCTTCTACGTCGACGGCAGCCGCGAAGAGATGGCGCGCGTTACCCGCGAGGCAAAGGAACAGGGCACCGGGTGGGATCTCGAGCTGCCCCTGCTGACCTCGCGAGGGCGGAAAATCTGGGTGCGCAGTCTGGGCGCGGCCGAGAAGGAAGGTGGCCGGGTGGTTCGGCTCAACGGCGCCATCCAGGACATCACGGCGCGGCGCGACGCCGAACGGGCCCTGCACACGGCGAGCGAGGCCGCGAAGGCCGCGAGCGAAGCGAAGACCCAGTTCCTCGCCAACATGAGCCACGAGATTCGCACGCCACTCAACGCGATCCTCGGGCTGGGCCACCTGCTGGGCCTGGGCACGCTGGATGACGAGCAGCGCTCGACCGTCTCGAGCATTCAGCTGGCCGGCCGGTCGCTCCTGGGGGTGATCAACGACGTGCTCGACATCTCGAAGATCGAAGCGGGCGAGATGAAGCTCGAGGAGCGCGCCTTCGATCTCGACCAGCTGCTCGCCGGCGTCGAACAGCTGATGCTCCCTCAGGCGCAGACGGCCGGGCTTCGGTTCGCGGTGCGCCTCGACAAGGGCGTGCCGGCCAGGCTGTCGGGCGACTCGACCCGCCTGCGGCAGATCGTGCTGAACCTCATCTCGAATGCGCTCAAGTTCACGCAGCAGGGTGAGGTGAGCGTCACGGTGTCATGCCTCGAGCGGCGCGCCCACACGGTGCGCCTGCTGGTGAGCGTGAAAGACACGGGCATCGGCATTCCCCCCGAGATCCAGAAGGCGCTCTTCACGCCCTTCACCCAGGCTGACGCGTCGACGACGCGGCGCTTCGGAGGCACGGGGCTGGGGCTGTCGATCGTGAGGCGGCTGGCCGAGTTGATGGACGGCGAGGTGGGGGTCAAGAGCGCGGTCGGCGAAGGCAGCGAGTTCTGGGCCTCGCTGAGCGTCAAGCTCGACCAGTCCAGCCAGCTGGATCACACGGTCTCGCTGCTCGCCCTGCTGGAAGAAGGCGACGGCGCGCGCATCGGGGCGCTGGCTCGCGCCCTCGGCTGGAGGCTCGAGCACGTCGCCGAGCCGGGCGCCTTCGAGAACGCCGTCAGCTCGAGCCGCGCGAGGGGCGAACGTTTCGACGGCGTGCTGATCGACATGAGCCGGGTCAGCGCTGCTCGCGCCGCGGAGCTCTCCACGCGCCTCACGCCGTTGCTGCCCGTGGTGGGGCTGGGTTCGAAGGTCGAGCCAGGCTGGCAGTCGCTGGCCAGCGCGTTCATGCTGCCCCCTGTCTTCGCGGGCTCATCGCTCTTCAACGCGTTCAACCAGGTGCTCCGCGGCGATGAGGCTTCGCAGGTGAAGCTCTCGTCGACGAAGTTCGACGGGGCGTCCGAGTGGTTGACAGGGGTGCGGGTGTTGGTGGTGGACGACAGCCGGCTCAACCGCGAGGTGGCGCAGCGGCTGCTCGAACGGGAGGGCGCGATCGTGACGGCGCGCGAGAACGGGCTCGCCGCGGTCGAGCTGCTGCGTTGCAGCGCCTCGGCCTTCGACCTCATCTTGATGGACACGCAGATGCCCCTGATGGACGGCCCGGAGGCGACGGCGTGCATCCGGGGTGAGCTCGGGTTGACGCTGCCGATCATCTCGCTGACCGCGGGCGCCGTGCTGGCCGAGCGGGAGCGCGCCTTCAAGGCAGGCGTCGATGACTTCATCACCAAGCCCATGGAGCCGGCGCACCTCGTGAGGACGGTGCGGCAGCACGTGGAGAGGGCACGCGGTGTTCCGCTCCTGGTGGTGCCCCGCTTCATCGCGAGCGGCGATGGCGCGTTGCCGGCGTTGCCGGGTCTCGACAATGGGCTGATTGCCCAGACCGTGGAGTCGCCGGCGAAGTTCTTCTTCCTCATCGAGCAGTTCCTGAGCGACTTTGCCGACTTGATGACCGAGGTCGTTGCGGGGCCGGCGTCGGAGGAGAGCTTGAGAATCCAGCAGCGACTCGACCTGCTCAGACGCTCTGCGAGCGTGTTGGGCGCGCCCCGAGTGGTGCAAGCCGCCACGCTCGCCGAGACCGCGCTCCGGCGCGGGGCGCCCGCGGTCGACGCCTTGTCGGACGTCGGTGCCACGTTGCGCGCGGTGAAGAAGGTGATCGACGCGGCCCGGCAGCCAGCGCGGGGCGCGACGACGAGCCTGCCCCACTGACACGCCCAGCCGACGCGCCCAGTGGTATGCGCGCCGCAATGAGTCAGAACGTCTACACCGCGGTGACCAGCTCGCTGTTGATGCACACCGAGATCCTGACCAGCCGTCTGGCCACGGTGCCGCTGGGCATGTCGAAGCGCGTGTTGCTGATCTCCGAGCTGAGCGGCCCCAGCAGCAACGGCGGTGCGCTCGCGCGTCAGTCGCTCATGCTCAACGGTGCAGGCGAACAGCTGGTGTGTGGCTGGGTCGACTTCGCCGCCGCGGTGGCCGAGGTGCGCGACTACGCCACGGCCAAGAAGGCGTACGAGACGCGCTTCCGCAAGCCGTTCGACGTTCAGGAAGCGGAGTACCGCGGCTGGTTGCAAAAGCTGCTGCTGGTGCTCAAGGAGCTGGGCGTGCGCTGCGACGTGACCGGTGACGAAGTGGCCTCTGCGGTGACCGACCCCGCAGTGTCGCGGCCCGGTTTCGGTGCGCCGGATCCTCGGGAGCGCAGCTCGCTGGTGCCGGTGTTGATCATCGGTGCACTCGCCCTCGCCGGCATCGTGCTCGCCGTGGTGCTGCTGACCTTCTGATTGAGGTGGGCCCCTCACCCGGCGCTTTGCGCCGACCTCTCCCCGCTCGCAGGGAGAGGTGAAAGGGCTCACGTCGTGTACTCGGCGTTGACCTGCACGTAGCGGTACCCGAGATCAGACGTCATCACCGTCGCGTGCCCACGCCCGTCGTTGAGCTTGAGCTCGAGCTTCACGTCTTCGGTGGCCATCGCCTTCGAGGCCGCGGCGCGATCGAACGCGGTCGGCTCTCCCTGGCGGAACACCTCGATGCCCTGGAGCACGCACGACAACGACTTCGGGTTCTTCACCTCCGGAGCGTTGCCCACCTGGCTGGTGAAGCGCCCCCAGTTCGGATCGTTGCCGAACAGCGCGGTGCGCACGAGCGCCGATGAAGCCACCTTCTTCGCGATCGCCCTGGCCGCTTCATCGGAAGCCGCGCCCGTCACCTCGATGGTGGTCACCTTCGTCGCGCCTTCGCCATCACGCGCGATGAGCCACGAGAGCCGGCGCGCCACCGGCTCGACATGCCGGGCCCAGTCGTTGGGAGGCGGCAGCGCCCGCGTGGACAGCAAAAGCAGCGTGTCGTTGGTGCTGGTGTGCGTGTCGACGTGCACCGCGTTGAAGCTGCTCGCCGCGATGGTGGGTAGTGAGCGCTTGAGCTGCTCGGCGCGCAGCTCCCAATCGGTGGCCATGAACGCCAGCATGGTGGCCATGTTGGGCTCGATCATCCCCGCGCCCTTGCAGACGCCCGCGATGGTGGCGCCGGCGTGCTGGGCGCAGGCCTCCTTGGGGTACGCGTCGGTGGTCATGATCGCGCTCAGAAAGCGGCGCCCTGCTTCCACGTCGTTGGCCTTCTCGGCGAGCGCGGCGTCGATGCCGGCGCGCACCTTGTCCATCGGCAGCTTCACGCCGATGACGCCGGTGCTGCACACCAGCACCTGCTCGATGGGGCACCCCAACGCCTTCGCGACGCGATCGCACATCTCGAGCGCGTCCTTGTCGCCCTGCACGCCGGTGCATGCGTTGGCGTTGCCGGAGTTGACGATGACCGCGCGCACCAGCCCTCCCGAGCGAACGAGGTGCGCTTTGGAGATCGCCACCGGTGCCGCCGCGTAGTGGTTCTGCGTGAAGATGCCCGCGGCCGCCATGGGCGCGTCCGACACCAGCAAGCCCACGTCGGGGTTCCCGCTCGCCTTGATGCCGGCCTTCACCCCCGCCGCCGAAAGACCCTTCACCGAGGTCAGGGTGAACTCTGCGGGGGGAAACGACGGCACCGGTGGCACGGGGATGCTCATGAGCGGCGCGATTTACAGCGACGCGGCGAATCTGTCTCGCTCTCACCGTGAGCTGGATCCTGTGTACGGTCGGGCGCGATGCGACGGCTCCTCCTGCTCCTGCCTTTCTTCCTCGGTTGCCCCGCGCCCGAAGGCGAGCTGGTCTTCGAGCTCGCCGACGGCACGGTCGCCCGTGACGCCGTGTTGGATTTTGGGCCCCGCGGCGGCCGCGTGAAGACGGCCGTGATGGTGCGCAACGTCTCGAAGCTCGACGTCGAGCTCGCGGAGCCCCAGCTCGAAGGCGACGCCTTTCTCATCACGGGGCTGGCCAGCGGAACGCTTCAGGCCGGGGGCCTGCTGGCGGCTTTGATCGAGTTCACCCCGACCGGAGAACACGACGGCGCGCTGCGACTGACCTCGAGCCAGGGCACGCAGCTCGCGTCGTTGAGCCTCTTCGGGCACCTCGAGACGGGCCGGTGCGCGTTGCCCGCCGAGCTCGACTTCGGCGCGGTGCTCCCTGCGGAGCGGCCCCAGCGTTCGTTCGATTTTCCCGTGCTCGAGGTCAGGCGCGATGTCTTCGTGGGGCCACCCGGAGCGCCGTTCATTCTCGCGGTCAATTCGCCGTCGGGCACGCAGTCGATCAGCGCCCAGCAGTCGCTCAAGGCGCGCGCTCAGCTCGTACCGCCCAGCGTGGGCGAATACGCCGCCACCTGGCGCATCGACCCGGGTCCGGAGTGCGAGGAGGTGCAGCTGCCCCTGCGCGCGACGGTGCTGCAGCGATACCTGGGCGCGAGCCCCACCACGGTCGACTTCGGAGCCATCACGCCGCCCGGCCAGCCCACGGCTACCGCCACGCTGCTCAACTCCTTGAGCCGCGTGGTGCCGGTGACGCTGGAGCTGTTTTCTTCAGCAGGTGGTCCGACCACGGGCTTCCGCATGGGGCTGACTCAGCTCGAGCTGCCCGCGGCCAACCGCGATGCGATGGGTGCGTGGCGGCCCGGTGAAGCGCAGGTGCCGCTCTCGGCCTGGCTGCTCGGCGCCGGCACCGTCACCGGCAAGCTGGTCGTCACGGCAGACACCGACGTGCTCGAGGTACCGCTCGTCGCGCGGGGGGCGGGCGCGGGTTTGTTGGTCACGCCTTCCGCGATGGAGCTGGGTGAGGTGCCGGAGATCGAAGGTGAACGCCTCTCGCTCGCCAGTGGGGTGGCGTTGAGCAACGACGCGCCGAGCGCGATCACCGTCAGTCAGCTCACCATCGAGGCCGATCCAGGCACCCATGCAGGTGATTTGTGTGCCGGCGCCTTCAACGAAGTGACTGGAGTCTGCCAGGGCCTCGCCGGTCCGATCCTCGTTGCGCCGGGCGCGCAGGCTTCACTCGCCTTGCGCACCCGGCCGACGGGCGCGGGACCGTGGCGATGGTTCGTGGTGCTGCACACCGATGACGTGCAGCAGCCCGAGGTTCGTTTCGAGGTGACCGCGCGGCTTCGCCCGATGGCCGATTGTGTGCTGACGCAGCCGCAGGCCGTGAGCTTCGGGCCGGTGCGCGCGCCCACGCCGATGGTGCGCGCGGTGGTGCTGGAGAATCAGGGGCTGAACACCTGCGTGGTGCAGGGCTTGTGGATCGACGGCAGCGCTGACGTGCGCGCGGGGCCCGCCCAGTTCACCGTGAGCCCCGGCGAGCGCCGGCTGGTCGACGTGGAGTACCTGCCCACCACCGCCCCGGGCACCAGCCGCTTTCCCACGCTGCGTTTCTCGGTGAACTCGGTGGCGGCGCCGGTGCGCGCGATTCCCCTCGAGGTGTCGAGTGACGATGGCTGCTTGTTCATCTCTCCCGAGCAGTGGGACTTCGGCGTGGTGACGCCTTCGTGTGGTGCGCGGGTGCAGTCGTTCGGCCTGGGCAATCGGTGTTCGGGTGCGAATGAAGACGTGGTGATCACCAGCGCGCAGGTGAGCGGCAGCGCGGCGATGACCCTGGTGGGCATGCCTCCGCAGCGGCTGGCGGTCTCCACCTTCGCGGCCGATGCGCTGCGCGTGGCGTTCGACCCGTCGACGGTGTCGGTTCACGCGGGCGTGCTCGAGCTCGAGGTGGCGGTCACCGGTGGCACACGCAAGCTGCGAGTTCCGCTGCGGGGTCGGGCTGAGGCGAGTGGGCGCCAGCGCGATCGCTTCGTGATGCCCAGCTCGGCCGATGCGGTGCTCATTCAAGACGCCAGCCCGGGTGCAGGTGAGATGCAGCATGGCCTCGCCTTGCGCGCAGACTCACTCCTCGCGCTCGCGCGGGCAAGAAGAGCGAGCCTTCGCATCGGAGCGGTGCGGGCCGATGAGACGCTCGCCACGCTGGGTCAGCTGCGGGAAGTCGACGCGGCGAAGTGGCTCTCGCTCGACACCCTTCCGGCGTCTCGACTCGCGGAGTTGTTCGACGTGGGCACGGCCATGAGCAACCCCATCGAGGCGTTCGCGGGCCCTGCGCTCGCCGCGCTCAGCGGGCCGGGCATCGCGGGGTTCAATGCCGGTTTTCTGCGGCGCAGCGCGAGCCTCAACGTGGTGTCGCTGAGCAACGCAGGCGAGGGCAGTGTTCAGCCGATGTCCGTGTTGCTTCCGCAGCTGGCCGCGTTGAAGGGCACGCAGCGGCCCGAGTGGTTGTCGTGGAGTGCGGTGGGCCCGTTCGGCGCGGTGAGCACCGGCTGTACGTATGACGAGGCCTCACCCAACACCTTGCAGCGGACGGCTGCTCAGCAACTGGGAGGCGTGGTGGCAGAGCACTGCGACATCGTGCGTGATGCGACGTTGTTCGAGTCGTCGGTCGCGCCCACCTTGTTCGGTGCGCGGGCGTCGTTGTCGCTGCGGGCGCCGCTGGCTCCGGGGGCGTTGCCGAACGTGACGGTGGGTGGCGTGGCCGTGCCGGAGCAGGGCGCGAACATGGTGCGCAACTGGACGTTCGATGTGACGCGCAGCGCGGTGACGTTCACCAGCATCACGTTGTTGCCGGGCGACGTGGTGGAGCTCGAGTACCCGACGATGTGCAACCCGTAAGTCCCCTCTCCCCGCTTCGCAGGGCGAGGGGGATCAGAGGAGCTTCATCAACTCAGCCAACGCACCTGCGCGTGTCGGCGCCATCTCGCCCGTCGCCTTGGCGATGATCAACATCGGCTCACGAGGCTGCAGCGAGAGGAACATCCGCGGAGAGATCGTCGCGTCCCACATGGTGCGTGCTTCCTGGAGCCCCTTCATCAACCGGGCCTCACCGAGCGCGACGTACAGATAATCGGCCAGCGGCGAAGGCGAGATGTCGAAGCTCGAGTTGGTCGCGCGCCCGCCCTGCAGCAGCTGCCGGAGGATCGGGTCGACCAGATCTTCCCGCTCGACCACCGGCGTGGGCATGAACTGCTCGATGCGTTTCATGTTCGCGCCGGGCGTCTCTGCGTTGCCACCGATGAAGTAGGGGAGCGGCCCATCGCCACCCGACTCGGAGGCGAGCGCCTCGATGACCGACGACGAGTACAGCTTGCAGCGCATGTAGCGCACGGCGAGCTGGATGTTGTTCGCGGCCGCGGCGATGCGCTTGCTGTGTTCTTCGGGTGAAGGCTCACCACCCCAGGTGTGAAACACGCGCTCGGCGGGGAGCTTGGAGAGGAAGCCCTCCATCTTCATCAGCGCCACCCGGTAATCACGGATGCTGTACGTGGTCGGGGTGTGGAGCGACGGGTTCGTCTCGGGCAAGAGCTTCCAGGTGTTGTCGAGGAAGCGCGCCGGATCGGGGTCGGCGAAGTTGCCCACGTCGTTGTTCGACAGCCGGGTGGCCCTCCGCACCATCACGCCGATGTCTTCGGGCCTGATGCCCAGCGTGGTGAGCCGATCGCGCAACGCGACCGCTTCACCATCACGGAACGGAATGCTCGCCTCGATGCACGCGACCACCGCGAGGATCTGCTCTCGGGTGAGCACGCCTTCGAGTTCTTTGGCGGCGACCAGCCCAGAGGCCAGCTCGTTCAAGCCGCTGAAGGGCGTGAGCACCTGGCCCGGCGTGCACCCGAACACCTCGAGCACGTCTTTCGCGGTCGGGTCGGTGCCGCAGTGAGGCAGCAGCTTCCAGCCGTGTTCACTCGTGTCGCGCGCGACCAGTGGCCGGAGCAGCTCGGCGTAGTGCGTGGGCACGTCGAGGTCGACCTGAACGTAGACGATGTCGTGGTACAGCGCGGCGAGCGTCTCGATGGCATCCGCATCCCGCACGAGCTCGAGCACGTGTTGATGCGTGTGAAACTCGCGCGCGCGGGAAGAGAGCGCCTGGTGCACCGCCACCGCCCACCGCTCGATGAAGAGCGGAGGAACACCCAGTCCCAGCGCTTCGACAGCGCGGGAATAGGTCTCGATGATGCGGTGGACGGGGGAAAGCCCCAGCTCCTCGGGCATGAGCGACGGCAGCGTAGGCCCCTCTCTGCCGCAGACAAGTCCTTTCCCGGCCCTTGACTTCGATCCGGCCAGCCGGTGACTAGGGGCCTATGAAGCTCGCGACCTTGCGAACGGGTAGCCGGGATGGCGCCCTCCTCGTGGTGAAGAGAGATCTCTCGGCCTGGACCCTCGCTACAGGGGTGTCGCCCACGCTGCAGGCGGCGTTGGACATGTGGGATGAGGTGGAACCGAAGCTCCAGAAGCTCGCTGCGGAGCTCGAAGCCGGCACCGTGAAGAGCGAGCCGTTCGACGCGACCAAGCTGATGGCGCCGCTTCCCCGCGCGTATGAGTGGGTCGATGGATCGGCCTATTTGAATCACGTCATCCTGGTGCGGAAGGCGCGTAAAGCCGAGCCGCCGCCCACGTTGAAGACGGATCCCCTCGTGTACCAGGGCGGCTCGTCCGAGATGCTCGGGCCCACGCAAGACATCGTGGCGCGTGATGAAAAGTTCGGCGTCGACTTCGAGTCTGAGGTCGCCGTCGTGCTGGGCGACACCCCGATGGGCACCACCTCGGCGAACGCGGGCAAGTACGTGCGGCTGCTGATGCTGGTCAACGACGTCACTTTGCGGAACTTGATCCCCGATGAGCTCGCGAAGGGCTTTGGCTTCTTCCAGGGCAAACCGGCGACTGCTTTCTCACCCGTCGCTGTGACACCCGATGAAGTGGGCAGCGCGTGGAAAGACGGTCGGCTGCACCTGACGCTGCAGACCTGGCTCAACGGCACGTTGGTGGGCGATACGCACGCGGGGCCCGAGATGCACTTCAGCTTCTTCGACCTGATGCAGCACATCGCGAAGACGCGGAACTTCACCGCGGGCACGATTCTCGGCAGCGGCACGGTGTCGAACGAAGAGCGCGCGAGGGGCATCTCGTGTCTGGCGGAGGTACGGATGATCGAGACCATCGAGACCGGCGCGCCGAAGACGCAGTTCATGAAGAACGGCGATCGCGTCGAAATCGAAATGAAGGATGCCGAAGGAAAGAGCATCTTCGGCCGCATCGATCAAAGGGTCCGCATCACTGCCGTTTAGTGTCTCCTCTCCCTTCAAGGGCTTCAAGGGTGAGGGCATAGCAGCCGGGCTAAATCATCCAGCCCGGCAACTTCGCCGCCTGCTTGAACCACTTCGAGAGCATCGCCTCGTCGAGCGCGTCATCTTCGTGAATGTCGAGGTAGCGGGTCTTGGGGTCCTTGCTGGTACCCGGAGGCATCGGCTTGAGCGACGCGCCGCGAAAGAACGCCAGCTTCACGTAGCGGGTGAAGCTGTGCATACCCAAGAAGAGCCCGCCGCCCTCGACGCCGTACATGGGCGAGTTCCACTTCACCGTCTTGCGCACGCTGGGAACGCTCTTCTCGATGAGCGCATCGATGCGTTTGCCGAGCGCACTCTTCCAGCCCGGCATCGCGGCGATGTACGCCTGCACCGGCGCGTCGCCATCACCCTTCGCGATCTGCGGGTTGCCACCCGAGAGCAGCACCACCTTCTGCTTCTTCTTCGCGGCAGCCTTCGGCTTCGTCTTTCCCGCGGGCTTTCGACTCTTCATGACCATTCCTGTACCAGCTCTCTGCGTTCTGCTGTCAGGTGCGCAGGTGCCCCCCGACCCTGCTCCCCGCTGCGCATGGAGAGGGAGCACAGGCGCAGCACACTCGGTGGTAGCTTCCGCTCACAGATGACGCATTCCCTCGAGTTCGAGTTTCTGGGCGACGACGCTGATGGCCAGTTCGTTCCCGTCGGTGGTCCCCTCTCACAGCTGCGAGGCCAGCTCGCCCGGCAAGACATCGACGGCGCGGTGCGCCTCTACGAAGAGACCGGTGCCTCCGCGCGCGCGGGCCTCATCCTCGAGGCCGTCACCGCTTCGTTCGAGCTCAAAAAAGCCATCGCGCTGATGTTCAAACGCGCGCGTGATTTCGCGGCTGCGGGCGAGGTGTACCAGACGCTCAAGCTCGACGCGGAAGCCGCGCCCTGTTTCGAGCAGGCCAACGACTTCGTGCGCGCCGCCGACGCCTGGAAGCGCCTCGGCGAAATCATGAAGGCCGCCGCTGCCTACGAACGAGGCGGCCGGCTCGACGACGCGGTGGCGCTCTATGGCCAGGCGGGCTCCAAGGAGCAGATGGCCGAGACGCTCGCGCGCGGTCAGAAGTTCGAAGCCGCCGCCGCGCTCTACCGCGACCTGGGCAACCTGCACGGTGAAGTGGAGACCCTGCGCGCCTGCGTGGCCGCCACCCCCGACGCGATTCAGCCCACCATGCGGCTCGCAGAGTTGATGACCCACCACGGTCACACCGACCGCGCGGTGGAGTTGTTGATGACCAGCGTGCGCGCCTCCGAGAAGACCCGAAACGACAGCGGGCTGCTCGAGTACCTGGCGCGCCTGCTGGAGTCGACGAACAACCCGGCCGCCGCCGCCAAGGTGCGTGCCCGCATTCCCGCAGCGCCTTCCCAGACCCCCCAGCCCATTCCCGTCTTGCGCGCCGCCTTGCCCATGCCCACCGCCACGCCCGGCGGAGACGCGTACGGCTTTCTGAAGGCATTGCCGATGTTCGGCGACCTGTCGCTGGAGGACATGCGCTCGTTGTTCCGCGTCTGCGTGCAGCACGGCTTTGGCGTCGGCATGCACCTCATCGAGCCCGGCCAGGCAGGCCGCGGGCTCTTCGTCATCATCGACGGCCAGGTCGAGGTCTTCAGCGGCATCGGCCCCGATTCGCGGCTGCTCAACACCCTGGGCGTGGGCGGCTACGTGGGTGAGATTTCGCTCCTGCTCGACGGCCCCACCTCGGCCCGGGTCACCGCGCGCACCCAGGTCAAGGCGCTCTTCATTTCCCGCGAGGCCTTCAAGCAATACGTGTTCAACACACCCAACGCGGCCATGCGCATCTACCGGCTCTTCAGCAGCAACCTGGCAGAACGAGTCCGCACCTTGTCGGCGGGGCGCTAGGCTGGGTTTTGTCCGTGAGTACCTTCGAAGAACTCGCAGAGCAGTTGTCGATGACGGAGCTGATCCGTCTTCAGGACGTCTTGTCCAAGGCGATCGTGCGCCGGTTCGAGAAGCGGCTCGCCCTGGTGTTCAGCGACGTGGTCGGCTCGACGCCGTACTTCGCGCGGTTCGGTGACGAGGCCGGCCGCAAGCTGCAGCAGCGCCACTACGACCTGGTGAACGCGGCCATCACTCCTGAAGGCGGCCGGGTGGTCGACACTGCGGGTGACGGCGTCTTTCTCTGCTTCGACAGCGTGACTGCCGCTTCGCGCGCGATGGTGGGGCTGCAGCGCTCGATCGTGCGCGACAACGATTCGCGGGCGCCCGAACACCGGCTCAACCTGCGCATCGGCGTGCACATCGGCCCGGTGCTCACCGACGGCGTGCTGGTGGCCGGCGACGCGGTGAACTTCTGCAGCCGGGTGGCGGGGTCGGCGGGCTCGGGCGAAATCCGCCTCTCGCTGGCGGCGCATTCGGAGTTGACGGAGATCGAGCTGCGCCTGAAGAGCCGGCGTCAGCGCGCGGTGGAGCTCAAGGGCGTCGACAAGCCGCAAGAGCTGTTCACCCTGGATTGGCTCGATGCGACCAAGTTCCCCACCAAGGTGCGCTTCGAAGACGGCTCTGAACAGCGCCTGCCGACGCTCGACGTGATTCGCTTCGGGCGCCTTCGTGAGCAAGACGGCGCCATCGCGAATGACGTGGTGATCACCTTGTCTGATCCGAACCTGCAGAGTCGGATCAGCCGGTGGCACTTCGAGCTGCACCGCCGGGCGGATGGCTTCATGCTGCGTTCGGTCTCCACCAGTACGACGGAGATCGACGGGCGCGCCGTGGCGCGGGGTGAAGAGTTGTTGGTGCGGCCCGGCGCGAAGGTGCGGCTCGGTGGCGCGCTCACGCTCGAGTTTGCTTCAGAGGACTTCTCGCAAGAGATGACTTTGTTGCCGACTTGATTGGCCCTCACCCGTCCCCTCGGTTTCAGGCCGCGAAGACGATGTCCCACTCCGCCAGCTCGCCCTTCACCATCACCTCGACCACGTCGCCGACCTTCTTCCCCAGCAAGCCCTTGCCGATGGGCGAGCCCGGCGTGACCACGTGGAGAAACCCATCACCACCCGGCCCGGTGAGCTCTTCGCCCGCGCCCGCGGGGGCCATGAACAACGTCTTCCCACCTTCACCATCTTCCAGCTCGACCAGCGCACCCAACCCGATGCGCTCGCCCTTGCGCAGTGACACGGGCTTGAAGTCGCTCACGGCCTCCCACGCGGCCTGCGCTGCCTCCAACCGCGTGCGTGTGGCCGCCGCCAGATTGACCGCCCGGGGCGCGCCGGTCTTCGCCTCCAACCGCGCGTCTTCGGCCGCCCGCAGGGCCTGCTCGTAAATGCGCTTCAACTTCTCTGCGAGCTGTCCGGTGAGGAAGACCTTGTCCATATCCGCAAGGCTAAAACGCCCCCACGCGTGCTCAAGATTTCGACCCACCCACATTGAAGGCCGTGGGCATTTGCGCCAAACGGCACCCCATGCGCTTGTCGATTCGTTTCGTCGCCGCGGTGTCGATGTTGCTGGCTGCCTGCCCCCCCGCTTCCGCGCCTGAAACGCTGGAGCTCTCGCCTGCGGCGCTCACCCTCGCGCCGGGCGAAATGCGCACCGTGACGGCGCAGGTCCGCTCTGGAACGACCACCAGCCCTGCGAACGGCGCGACGTGGACCTCGAGCGACGACGCGGTGCTCACGGTGAGCTCCACCGGCGACGGCACGGCCGCGTTGCAGGGCGTCGCTCCGGGCACCGCCATCGTCACCGCGAAGCTGCGCGACGCGAGCGCCAGCCTGACGGTGATCGTGGCCCGCGCGGGCCCGAGCCTGACGCGCATCGAGCTGACGCCCGCTTCGCCCACGCTCGCCATCGGCACCACGCTGCAGCTGACGGCGACCGGCATCTTCAGCGACGGCACCACCGCCGCGCTCACCGACGCCACCTGGAGCTCGGCTGATCAGACCCTCCTCACCGTCTCTTCCACGGGCCTGGTCTCCGCGCTCGCGGGCGGTTCGACCCAGGTGACCGCGAGCAAGGCGGGCGTGAGCGGCACCCTGACGGTCACGGTCAGCACGGCCACCTTGATCGCCATCGACGTCACGCCGGCGCTGCCTTCGCTTCCCCGGGGCATCAAGCAGCAGCTGGTGGCGACGGGCCGCTTCTCCGACAGCACCACGCAGGATCTCTCGACCCAGGTGGCGTGGACCTCGTCGAACGCGCTGGTGACGGTCGACGCTGACGGCCTCGCGACCGCCGTCGACCTCGGCGACTCCATCGTCACGGCGACGCTCAATGGTGTGGCCGGCAGCACCACCATCACCGTCACCGCCGCGGTGCTCACGGCCATCGAAGTCACGCCGCCCGCGCCTTCGATTCCGCTGGGCCTCACCCTTCAGCTCACCGCCACCGGCCGGTTCTCCGACAACACCACCGAAGACCTCACCACGCAGGCCACCTGGAGCTCGGGCACGCTCGCCCACGCCACGGTGTCCAGCGGCGGCCTGGTCACCTCGGTCGCGCTGGGCACCTCGATCATCTCGGCGGCCTTCGGGCCCATCACCGGCGGCACGCTCGTCACGGTCTCGCCCGCTGAGCTGGCGTCGATCTCCGTCACCCCGGCGGCCTCCACGCTGTCGATCGGCCTGACCTTCCCCTTCACCGCGACGGGGCTCTTCACCGACACCACCACGCAGGACCTCACCACCAGCGTCACCTGGAGCAGCAGCACCCCCGCGGTGGCCAGCATCAGCAACGCGGCCGGGTCCACCGGCCTGGTCACGGCGCTGACCGCAGGCAGCACCACCCTCACCGCGACCAGCGGCACCATCAGCGGCAGCACCCCGCTGACGGTGACCGCCGCGAGCCTCACCGGCCTGCGGATCTCGCCGACCGCGCCTTCGGTGCCCCGCGGCCAGACCCGCGCCTTCACCGCGATGGGCCTGCTGTCGGATGGCTCGATGCAGAACGTGACCACCTCGGTGACCTGGTCCACCGGCACGCCCGCCTTCGCGACCATCTCGAACGCCGCGGGCAGTCACGGCCTGCTCACCGCGGTCGCCGTGGGCACTTCGACTGTGACCGCCACGCTGGGGACCATCACCGACAACACCACGGTCACCGTGACCTCCCTGCAGCTCGATCACATCGACGTCACCCCGATGGTCGCCACGGTGGCGCGCGGGCGCACGCTCCAGCTGGCGGCGATCGGCGTCTACACCGACAACTCCACGCAGGACCTCACCCAGAGCGTCTCGTGGGATTCGTTGCCCCTGAGCGTGGCGACCATCTCGAATGCCGCCGGCTCGCGCGGCCTGCTCACCGCCGTGGGCGTGGGCGTCACCACCGTCACCGCGACGCTGGGGAACGTCTCTGGCGGCCGGTTCGTCGAGGTCACTCCGGCCGAGCTCACCTCGATCGCCGTCACCCCGGCGTCGCCTTCGGTGGCCGCGGGCTTCACCCGGCAGTTCACCGCGACCGGTACGTTCTCGGACTCCAGCACGCAGGACCTCACCACGCAGGTGACCTGGACGACGGGCACGCCCGCGGTCGCCACCGCCAGCAACGCCTCGGGCAGTGAAGGTCTGGTCACCGCGCTGACCGCTGGCAACAGCACCGTCATCGCCACGCTGGGGGCCGTCACCGGCAACACCACCCTGACCGTGACCAACGCGACGCTCGTGTCGATCGCCGTGAGCGTCCCGGCTTCGCTTCCTCGCGGGCGCACCGCCAACCTCGTCGCCACCGGCACGTACTCGGACGCGAGCACGCAGGTGCTCACCACTCAGGTGACGTGGAGTTCGGCCACCCCGGCCGTCGCTTCTGTCTCGAGCACGGGTCTGGCGACCGCGCTCACCGAAGGTTCATCTGTCATCTCCGCGACGTTGGGCTCCGTCACGGGCCAGGCCACCTTGACGGTGGGCCCGGCGGCGCTGGTCAGCATCGCGGTCACGCCGTCGACCCCGACGCTCGCGGCCGGGGCCACGCAGCAGTTCATCGCGACGGGCACGTATTCCGATGCGAGCACTGCGATCATCACCACGCAGGTGACCTGGGCGTCGTCGGCCACGGCGGCGGTGGGCATCTCCAACGCGGCGGGTTCAGAAGGTGTGGCCACCGCGGTCGCTGCTGGCAGCTCCACCATCAGCGCGACGGCCGGTTCGGTTTCGGGATCGACCGTGGTCACGGTGACGGTCGCCAGCGCGACGTTGGTCTCCATCGCGGTCACCCCGGCGGCGGCTTCCATCGCGCGCGGGCGCACGCAGCAGTACGTCGCGACGGGCACCTACAGCGACTCGAGCACGCAGGTGATCACCACGCAGGTCTCGTGGAGCACGGGTACTCCGGCGACGGCGACCATCAGCAACCTCTCGGGCAGCGCAGGCCTGGCCACTGCGGTCGAAGTGGGCAGCACCACGGTGATCGCCACGCAGGGCAGCGTGGTGGGCAGCACCACGCTCGACGTGACGCCGCCCTCATTGGTGGCGCTCATCATCACCGGCGCTCCGGCTGCACTGCCGTTGGGCCGCACGGCGCAGCTCACCGCGACCGGCACGTACTCGGATGCGAGCCAGGCGGATCTCACTTCATCGGTGACCTGGTCGGTGTCGCCCTCGGCCACCGCGTCGGTCTCGAGCTCAGGGCTGGTGACCTCCCTCGCGGTCGGTACCGCGACGGTCACCGTCACGCTCGGGGCGATCAGTGATGACCAGACGGTGAACTGCACTGCGGCAGAGCTGGTCTCCATCGCGGTGACTCCGGCAAACCCCACCGTCAACACGGGCAGCACCGTCGCGCTGACTGCCACGGGCACGTTCAGCGACAACACCACGCAGATTTTCACGACCGGCTTGGCGTGGGTCTCTCAGACCACCGCGGTTGCCACTGTCGCCTCGACGGGTGTGGTGACCGGCGTCACCGCGGGCACTTCGCGGATCGACGTGACCCGCACGGGCATCACCGGTTCGACGACCGTCACCGTGGTCGTGCCCGCTCCGACGGTCACTGCAGCGCTGCCTGGAAATGGAACCTCGGGAGTGCGGGCCGGGGCACCGGTCAGCTTCACGTTCAACACCGCGATGGACGTCACCTCGTTGATCGCGCAGACCAGCGCCGGCGCGTGCACGGGAACGCTTCAGCTCTCCAACGACGACTTCGCCACGTGTATCGGCTTCGCCGCGGCGGCTCCCACGATGACGCTCGGCAACACCGTCGCCACGCTGGCGCCCGGCGCTGCCCTCACGCCGCTGGCCACGTACAAGCTGCGTGTGACCCCGCCCGCGCGTAGCTCCGCTCAGGTTCAGCTGGCCGCGACTTTCACCCAGGCCAACGGCTTCACGATCGCGACCGATGGCCCGTGTGGTGCCTCGCTGATGATCAGTCAGGTGTACGGAGGCGCAGGCAGCGCGAGCGGCACGTTCACCGCCGACTACGTGGAGCTGCACAACCCCGGCTCGACGCCGATCTCGTTGAGCGGGATGGCATTGCAGTACGCCTCGGCAGCGGGCACCGGCGCCTTCTCGGTCGTTCCTTTGCCCAACGTCACCGTGCCGGGAGGTGGCTACTTCTTGGTGAGCATGGGCACCGGAACGGGTATCGCTCCGATCGTCCCGGACTTCGCGTGGACGCCCTCGATTGCGATGTCCGCGACGGCAGGCCGTGTCGCCCTCACGCCGACGGTCGCTCCGTTGTCATCGACGGTCTGTGCAAGCGCGCTCCCCGGATCACTCGATTTCGTCGGCTATGGCTCGACCGCCAACTGCTCCGAAGGCGGCACCCCGACGGCCGCGCCCTCGAATACGACGGCCGTGTTCCGCGGAGGCGCGGGCTGCGCTGACACCAACGTGAATGGGGCCGACTTCACCGCGGCCGCTCCCTCGCCGCGCAACAGCTCGACGACTCCCGTCGTTTGCGCGTGCACGGCCAACGAGACGAACACCGTCGCCGAACTCGACTTCTGCGTCCTTCAGTTCCCCTCGACCATCTCGGTCGCGGCCGGCGCGTCCTCAGGGCTCATCTACACCCGCGCCTTCGAGACCGGCGTGACCGCCGCTCCCGGCCCCGCGAGCTCCATCCGCACCGAGGTGGGCTTTGGCCCCGCGGCGGTCAACCCCTCCACCACTGCCGGGTTCACCTGGGTTCCTGCCTCGTTCAACGTTCAGGTCGGCAACGATGATGAGTATCAGGGCCTGTTCACCGCGCCCGCAGCAGGCACGTACGGCTACACCGGCCGCGTCTCTCGCGACGGCACCAACTGGACGTACTGCGACCTCGATGGAGCGGGCGCAAACGCGGGTCTCGACTTCAACGTGAACCAGCTCGGAGTGATGACCGTCACGCCGTGAGACAACTGGAAGGCGCTCGTTGCGCGTTGCATTTCGACGCGCCGTCGCTCGCCACCTGTCAGCGCTGCGGCCGCTTCAGCTGCCAGACCTGCCTCGTGGTCACCGAGCCGCCGCTCTGCTCGGCGTGTGGGCCCGCCGTGGTCGACCCGTACGGGCTCCACTCGAGCTCGTTCGAGTTCGTGCCCGCCTTCGTCATCGGCTTCAAGCTGGTGATGGCGGAGCTGCCCAGGCTGCTGGCGTTGGCGGCGATCTTCGCCGTCCCCGCAGCGCTGGTGCAGATGGTGCTGGTGAAGGAGGGCGATGACCTCAGGGCCATCTCCAGCTCGATTCGCGTCAACAGCCTGTACGAGTTCCTGGTGGGCATCATCGGCGCGCAGGCGATGCTCGCGCTGCTCATCGCTCGAGGTGAAGGCCGCACGCTCTCGCTCGGCGGCGCGTTCAACGAAGGCATGCAGAACTGGACCCGCGCGGTCGGCGTGCGGTTTCGCTCGGGGTTGATCATCTTCGGGTTCGCGTTGCTGCTGCTGGTGCCCGCGTTCTGGAAGTCCACCCTGATCATGTTCAGCAGCATCGCGGTGCTGCGGTCACGCGATCGCGACGCGCTCGAGGCCTCGGAGTCGATCGTGCGCGGGCGGTTCTGGCTGTGCCTGGGCTTTGGGGTGAGCGCGATCGCCGTGGCGTTCGTGCCGATGATCGTTCTCGAGTCGATCATCGCGGTCGTCTTCGAGTTGCTCTCGGTTCCTCGCTTCCCTCACGAGCTCCTCACCGATTTCGTCGACCGGTTCCTGACGGATGCGGTGATGACCAGCGTGTTGTACGCGGGGTACGTGATGCTCCACCGCACCGCGGGTGTGGAGCTGGTCCCCATGCGGTGGTGGTCCTCGCGCGTTCCTCCACTGACCTCCTCTCGCTAGCGGGGGGCTTCCACCGTGCAGGGCAACACGTCGCAGCTCTGAATGTAGAGGCCCGGTGCGCCCACCAACGTGGCGGGGATTCGCCGTCTCGGCTCGGCCAGCGCGCTGTGCGAGTCGAGGGCGTTGATCTCGAGCGCGAGATCGATGCACTCCACCAACAGCAACGGCACCCCCGCTCGCCACCAGACGTTCTTCACGGGGCAGGGCGCTTCCGCCGGCGTGGACTCCAGGGTCACCGCGTCGACCACCGCGAAGCGGCCGCCGCCGTACAACGCCACCAACGCTCCATCACCACTGACCTGCAGGTGAACGTTGCGTGACGTCGGCAGCGCCCGGGTGGCCGAGACCTCGCCCGCGGACGACAGCGCGATCAACTGACCTGACGGCTCGAGCCCCACCACACCCTTCGCGGTGCCCACCAACGCGGCCGGCGCGAACGCACCGCGCTCGACGAACTCACCGTTCTCCAGCCGCAACAGGGCGCTGGTTCCGCCATCGAAACCGCCCGAGGCGATCCACAAACCACCTTCACCATCCCAGGTGGCCTGGGTGATCGCCCTGCGGGGAAACACCGTCGCGACCGGCGGAGTCCCCGCGCACACCACCAACTGCCGGGGTGACCACGCTGCCACGCTGGCGCCATCACGGCTCACCGCGAAGCCCAGCCGCTCGGGCACCGCGCTGAGCAGACACGCGTTGAGCGCGCCGAAGGAAGGGTCGGTGGTCGGAGACGTCGCCAGGTACGGCAGGCTCGTCAGCGACAGGTACATGATGCCGCCCAGCGCCACCGCCAGCGCCACCGTGACCGCGAGGGTCAAGGTCTGCAGGCGCTTGTTGGGATTTCGCCGGGGAGGCGTCACCTGGAGCGGCTTACTTCAGTTCACTTTTTCGCGCGCGGCTTGAGCTTCTTGGGCCTGCGATCCTGCGCGGCCAGCACGCCCGAGAGACCTTCAGGCAGCGCGTCGAACGCCACGCCGATGCGGCTGTAGAGCGAGAGCTGAGGGTTGCCTGCTTCGGCCCAGGCCACCGTGCCGCGAAAGGCGACTTCCTTCTCGCCCACCAGGAAGAAGCCGTGCACCTTCGAGCCCGGCAGGAAGACCTGGGGCAGCTCAGCCTGAAAACCGCCGCGGGAGACGTCGGCGGACAGGGCGGGAAGGCGGCGCCCCAAGGAGAGCGGGAGGCGCAGGGTGCGGCGGAGCGTCTGGCGGCGCGTCGTCATGCGCCGCAAAGTGGCACAGGGGTGTAGCTCGTCCAGTTTCCGGCAGGAGAGGGCGCTTCAGGCGTCGCGGGAGACGGCGAGCGCCGCGTCAGGCAACCGCAGCAGCGCCACCTGCATCGCGGGCTGGGCCACCACGCGGGGTGGGGTGAGGGACTCCACCCGAATCGCGCGCGCCCCCGGGTCGAACACGCCCCCGATGAAGAGCTTGAGGCCCGCTTCTTTGAGCGCCCAGACGGCGGCCTGCGTTTCCCGGCTGGCGAACGCCCCGCACGCTTCGGCTTCACCTTCCGAGAACACCCGCCGCGCGATGCGGGCGATGCGCTCACCGTCGACGTCGTCACACACGTCGATGCCCACCCGCGATGGCGCCACCGCCGCCACCGCCCAGCCTTTGGTGTGGCTCAGGTTGATCACCAGGTCGGTGCGCGGCACGCCGTCGAACGACACCCGCGGGGCACCCGATTCGAGCGGGAGCACCTGGGTGCGCGACGGCTCGAAGCCCATCGCCTGCTGCAAGAGCCGTTTGGCCACCCGCCGGCCGGCCAGCCACTCACAGCGGCGCAGCGGCCAGGGCATCTCGGCCAACAGCGCCCGTTCGGCCTCGCCCAGCGTCACCTCGACCTCGCCCGGTTCACGGCGTTCAGCGAGCACCCAGGCGCCGAGCACCTGCTGCACCACGCCGGGCTCCAGCGGCACACCGGGTCTCATGATCTGGGTCAGCCCAGGTCTTCGTCGAGATCGAAGTCAGGCACCTTCGCTTCGGCCTGCTTCATCTTCGTCTTCACGAAGGTGTCGTCGGCCGAGCTGCTGGGCGCCTTGTTGGGTTTCTGCGACTTCACCGAGCGGCCCAGCGCAGAGTCGGTCATCGACATCGCGCGAATCTGCGCCTGCAACCGCTCCGGGTCGAACACCGGCGGCTCTTCTGCTTCGTCGCGCGGCATGGGGTCGACCGACGGCTTGAAGGCGGCGAAGGTGTTGGTTCCCGTGCCGCTGCGTTTGACGGCGGGGTGCGTGCCGCTGGTGGGCGTGAAGGCGGGCTGCACGCCGGTGGTGGGCGTGAAGGCGGGCTGCACGCCGGTGGTGGGCTTGAAGGCCGCGTGCGCTCCGGTGCCGGGTTTGGCGGCAGGCTGGGTGCCGGTGGCCGGTTTCTGGGCGGCCGGGCGGGGCGGGGCAGAAGGGCGAAAGGCCAGCTGCGCGCCGGTCATCGGTTTGAGCGCGGGGTCGGGCTGGGCCAACTGGGTTTGCGGCGCACCGGTGATCACGTTGGCGCGACGCAGGAGCGACGAGGTCACACCCGTAGACATCTCGTCGAACGGGAAGAGGTCCTGGGGCGCCTGTGGCTGATCGTCGTCGTACGGATCGTCCGGGTCGTTCGGCATGACGAGACAGAGGCTAACCCCAACGCGCCGGTAGATCGACACCGCCCCCGCACGTTTGAGGGGATTCCACCCACACCCACCTGCGGTGGCGGGCGACTTCGAGACGAAGTGAAGGCCACCTCAGCGCAGCGGCAGCTCGACCACGAAGACCGAGCCTTTGCCCTCTTCGCTCTCGACGGAGATCGCGCCGCCGTGCTGCTGAACGATCTGGCGCGCCCCTGCGAGGCCGATGCCCAGGCCTCGAATCAGGCCATGGGCGACGTTGGCCCCCCGTGCATACCAATCGAAGATGCGGGGTCGATCTGCCAGGGGAACGCCGATGCCTTCATCGCTGACCTGGAGAAGGGCCACCGGCCCCGAGGGCCCCGGGCGCTGCTCGAGCGTGAGGTGAACGAGGCCCCCGCGCGGGCTGTACTTGGTGGCGTTGCTCAGCAGATTGGTGATGACGCGCGCCAGCCGCTGGGCGTCCCACCAACCCTCGAGCACTTCGGGCGCCGTCACCTCGAACCGATGGTAGGGGAAGATCTGTGCGTGCTCTTCCACCAGCATTCGCACCACGGCCACGAGGTTGGTGCGGGTGCGCTCCAACTCCAGCGCCTGCCCACCCCGCACGCGCGCCACGTCGAGCAGCTCGTCGATCAACCTGTCCAAGACCGAGATCTGCCGCGACATCCGCTGGAGGTCGGAGTGCACCAGCTCAGCGCTCAGCTGCAGGTGACCGCGGATGACCTCGACCCCCATCATCAGCGAAGCGAGCGGGCTCTTCAGGTCGTGCGAGACGAGCGCCATGATCTCATCGCGGGCCTGCACGGCGGCCTCGGCCTTCTGAAGCGCCGCGCGCAAGGCCTCCTCCACCGCCCGTTGATCCGTGACGTCGATCGCCGTGCAGGTGACTCCGGTGATGGCCGTCGCTTCATCGAGCAGCGGCTCGACGCGCAGGTCGTAACGGCGTTCTGCACCGTTCGCAAAGACCGTCACCTCGCGGCGGCAGCCAGTGCCGCTTCGAATCACCTCTCGCTTGAGCGCCTCGATCATCTCGGCGTCGGCGCGACGCTCGAAGAGGTCGCGATCCTGTTTGCCGAGGACCTCCGAGACCTGGAACCCCAGCGCGGGGTTGTGGATCCACGTGTAGCGCAGCTCGAGATCCTGGTTGAAGACGACGACGCGGGAGCTCTCCAGGGCGAGTTCGAAGCGCCGGGTGCTGGCCCGAAAGAGTTCGTGTTCACTCTTCAAGGCCTCTTCGGCTTTCACCTGAGCGTCGATGCTCACCAGGCTGCCCACCACCCGAACCAGCCGCCCGGTGCCGTCTCGCAGCGCGGTGCTTCGATCTTCGACCCAGAGCAGATGCCCATCGCGATGGCGAACGCGGTAGCGCAGCACCTGCGAGTCTTCGACTCCTGCTTGAAGCTTTTCGAAGGACGCCCGGCAGCGGGCGAGATCTTCGGGAAAGATCTGTTCATCCCACCACTGGAGCGTCCGCTCGACTTCGCCGGGCGCGTGACCCAGCAGCTCTTGCACGCCCGCCATCTCGAGCACGCGCAAGGTCTGGACCTCGAGGTCGTAGACCATGGACTGCGCTGCGGCCGCCGCGAGGCGAAAGCGCTCTTCGTTCTTTCCCTGCGGCCCGGATTCAGAAAGCAAGGCGTGTCCCCCCATCGCGGTGCTGTCAGGCCGTCAGCCTACCTGCCCAGCGTCACTGCGTACTTTTCAGGCCGCACCACCTGCACGTCGGTCACCCACGCCATGATGGACCAGGTGGCGAAGTACTTCTCCGACAGCGCGAGGAGAATGGAGTCGACCGCCTCGACGGAAGCGACCACCTCCATGCGCACCGAAGGCCCTTCGAACTCACCTGAGCCGAGGCCCTCGAGGGCCCAGCTCATGGCCGGGGTCAGGGTGCAGCCCGGAACGCCGAGGGTCTTCAACTCAGCGACGAGTCGATCACGCAGCACCGCTTCAGCGACGATCACCAACAACTTCAGCGGACGGGTGTTGATGGGCATTGACCTGCCGTAACACCGATCATTGCTTTCCTCATGAAGCGTCGTCCGTCACTTCGTGACGGTGCGCGTGAACCGCTGAACGCCCTGGGCATCGTAGAAGCTGGCCGTGAAGCTGCGGCCGTTGATCACGATGTACGTAAAACCCAGCTCGTCGCTCTCGTAATACGTGGGGTTGTTGCCCTCGAGCGGGGTGGTCGACGCGGCGCCTCCCGAGACGATCAGCTGGGTCTGCAGCGTGGAGCCGGAGCGCGAGCAGGTGTCCTGCATCCACTGATTATTGTGGTCGTGGCCCGTGATGTAGAAGTCAGCGCGCCCGCACACCCGCGCCTCGACGAATGACTTCACGTTCGCGCCATTGACCAGCGGGATGAACGGAACCCCGTCGTAGCTGCCCGCGTTGCCGTGTTTGCCGTTCGACTTGTAGGGGTGGTGCGCGAAGACGATCTTCCACAAGGCGCTCGAGCCGGGAATCCAGGTGTCGAAGTCGGAGCGCATGGTGCTGTCGGCGGCGAACATCGAGCGGTTGGTGTCGGCGACGAAGAACTCCACGTTGCTAATGGCCCACTTGTAGTGGAAAGCGGGCAGGCGCCACTTGGGGTTCACCGCGGAGTAGTCGATCTCGTTCTGCCCCCTGGCGAAGTCGTAGCCGAGGCCCTCCCCGCCGTAGTCGTGATTGCCCAGGGCCACGTAGAAGGGCGCGTTCACCGTGGCGTAGGGAGCGACGAAGGCCGTCTGCCACTGCGAGTCGGTCGTGGAGGTGACGCCGCTCGGATAGAAGTTGTCGCCCAGCAGCACCACGAAGTCGCAGCCCTGGGCCGCGCAGACGGTGCCGATGGAGGCGCCGACCAGAGACTGATCTGGATTGCCTTTGCCGGTGTCGCCGATCGCCACGAAACGCACCACGGTGCCTGCGTCGGCCGTCGCGCTGCCGCCACCGGTCGCCGTGCCGCCGTCCGTCGCGCTGCCGCCACCCGTCGCCGAACCGCCACCGGTCGCCGAGCCGCCACCGGTCGCCGAACCGCCACCCGTCGCCGAGCCGCCACCCGTCGCCGAGCCGCCACCCGTCGCCGGACCGCCACCCGTCGAGGTGCCGCCACCCGTCGAGGTGCCGCCACCGGTCGCCGAACCGCCACCCGTCGCGGTGCCGCCGCCCGTCGCCGAACCACCACCCATCGCGGCAGTGCCTCCGCCGGTCGCGGTGCCCCCGCCAGCGCCGCCATCGACTTCTCCAGCCGGGTTCATTCCGCACGCGCCCAGCAGCGCGGACAGTGAGATCAGGGTGAGGGTTCGGGACATGGGCCCAGACCTAGCACTGCCCGTCCTTCCGGGGCGAGGCCCCCACGCGTCGTCGGCGCAGGAAGAGCAGCACCCCGAAGGCCAACAACGGCTCCAGCGTGGTGCAGCCGCAGGAGCTGGGCTTCGGGGTGATGGTGATGGCGATGAAGGCGGGCTCGCTGGCGGTGTCCGCGTCGAGGGCGATCACCCGGAACGAGATGAGCTCGGGCACCTTCACCTCGGGAGCGACGAAGGTGGTCTGGGCCGCGGTGGCCTCGCCCAGCGTGACCGTCGCGTCGCCCTGCTGCTGCCAGAGGTAGGTGAGTGGATCTCCATCGGCATCGGTGCCGGTCGCCTCGAGGGTGGCCGTCTGACCCGAGCCCACCGTGGTGGAACCGCCCGCCATCACCTCGGGCCTTCGGTTCACGTTGCGCACGGTGACCGTCATGTCGTCGGTGTCCATGCCGCCCTTGCCGTCGTCGACCGTGACGCGGAAACCCAGCGTCTCGCCCGCCGCGCCCACTTCGGGTGAGGTGAAGGTGTCGTCGAGCAGCTCGACCGAGGTGCCCGAGGTCTGCGACCAGGTGACGGTGAGCGCGTCGAGATCACGATCGCTCAGGGTGCCGGGCAGCAGCGTCACCGGAGTGCGCTCGTTCACGGTGATGCTGGTGGTGCCGGAGACGATGGGCAGGTGGTTGGTGCACCTGTTCCGGTGAGGCACGGCGTCGACGAACGGCTCGGTGGTGAGCCCGTTGGCCTGCACGTCGTCGATGCTCCAGCCCGAGGTGCCGCTCGCGTCATCGGTGCCGATGCGCCAGCGCAGCCATACGGTGCGGTTGGCGTACTGCGTGCCGAAGTCGACGGTGACGGTCTGCACGGAAGACTGCGAGCCGCCGAACGCCTGCTGGCCTGCGAGCGGGTTGTTGGTCGTCGCGTCGAGGGTGATGGGATACGCCGGCGTGAGCGCCGAGCCGGGCACCGGGCTGAAGTTCACGCCGTCCGTCGAGACCTCCAGCCGGCCGCCGTCGAAGTGCTGGAAGAGGACGCTGGTCTCGAACAGGTACGTCTGCGTGAAGGTGACCGTGAACGGTCCCGCGCCCACGGCGAGCGGAGGCGTGGTGGCGGTGCTCTCCCCCGAACCATCCATGCCCCGGCCGGTGAGCACGTGCGAGACCGTGTTGAGGGAGCGCACGAACCAGAGCTGCTCCCAGGGGAAGTTGCCGTCGCCGTCGAAGGTCCACCCCGGCGCGTCGTTCTCGAAGGTCTCCTTCATCGAAGGCAGCAGATCCACGTTGAGCCGCACCGTGGCGCTGGCCTCGAAGCGGCCTTGCAGCAGCGAGATGTCGGGATCCTGAACCACCAGCGAGACCACCGAAGACTGGAAGCCGGCCGTCACGCCGAGCGAAGTCGGCACGGTCACCGTGGCCACCGTGAAGGGTTCGGTCGCGGGCACCATCACCGGTGACGGTGAGACCTGCAGGGACGGGTTGCTGCTGTTGAGCCGCAACGTCGAGCGGCTCAACCGCCGTGTGCCCACGTTCATCAACTTCACCGTGACGGTGCCGGTCTCGTTCGAGTCGAGCTGACCATCGGAGTCGCAGTCGTCGTCGGTGTCATCGAGCGCGACGGACACCAGCCGGTAGTTGCCGCCGGGGCCGGTGAAGTCTTCGGCCAGCGGGGTGTTGGTGATGGAGCGGCGATCCGACGACTGCGCGAGCACGCCCAGGCCCCGTTGGGCGAACGCCTCCTGAAAGAGAGGGAAGTCGACGGTGGGGCTCTCCGCCGCCACCACCGCGAGCAGCGCGTCACGCGCTTCGATGAAGGTGGGCAGCATGGGCGTCGCCTTGAGGGCCGCGAGCAGGTAGCGGCCCATGGCCAGGCGCGCGGCTTCGGTGGTCACGCCGGGTTTACGCAGCAGCTTGACCTGCGCGTCCCACAACATGCTCGCCCACACTTCACCGGCGTTGTGCACCTGCGCGTTGTCGGGCCCGCCGCCGAAGTCGCGCGCAGCGGTCGTCGGCAGCGGCACGTTGGTGCCCACGTGCTTGAAGGTGAGCGGGTTCTTCGTGCGATCGGTGGAGTACGGATAGCGGCGGAAGCCGAAGTAGTGCGCGGGCCGCGAAGCGCCGTCCCAGTTGGGGCCGCCCACGCTCCAGCCGCCGATGGCGAAGGTGCCTTGCCAGAGGTCGTTACCGCCCCGGCCGGTCTCCGCGTCGCGGATCGAGAGCCACAACGAAACGAAGTCGCTCCAGCCTTCACCCATCGCGCGGGAGGGGCTGTTGAGCAGGCCGAGCGAGTCGCCGATCAGACGGCCGGTGAGGAAGTGGCTGTACTCGTGCGCGACCACGGTGGTGTCGAGCGCCACGTCTCGCTCGCGCGCGCCCGCGGGTCGTTCGAGGTGAGCGCTCATCGTCGCTCCACCCGCGGCCAGCTCGCGCAGCTGCGTGCCGGCGTCGGCTTCGACACAGACGGCGACCAGCGAAGGTTCGGTGAAGGAGAAGCAGCCCGTGGCATTGAGGATCAACGCCGCCACGCCCGCATCTTTCGCGGCGTCGAAGCGTCGCCCGATGCTGCAGCCGTCCATCGGTGCGTCGAGGATCACCACGCCGCCGGTGTACGAGGCCGGGTTGATCCACGGGTCGCAGCCGCCGAAGCCGCCGTCGAGATCGGTGACGGTCTGCACCGGGCCGGTCACGTCCCAGCTCCGCGAGCGGGTGACTGCGGGCGGTGCTCCGAGGAAGGTGCCGCCATCGGCCAACGCGGTGGTGGTGATGGTGAGGGTGCTGGGGCGAGGCTCGTCGAAGATGAACAGCTGCAGACGGCCGGGCTCTCCATCGGCGCGCGTGCGGAAGGTGGCGTTGTTTCGCGCGGCGAAGTCGTGCACTTCGAGGTTCACCGCGTCACCGCCGAGGCCCCCGCGGTTGAAGTTGTCTTGCTGGCCGTTGCGCGCGGTCTCGTTGAAGCCGAGATCGTAGAGCGCGTCGTGCAGCCAGTTGGTGACGAAGAAGGCGTGGGTCGCTGAGGCCGAACGCTGCGACGGAGCGAAGCCCGAGGGCTGCGAGAGATCGTACGTGTAATCGAAGGTCGCGCCGGCGCTCGGCACCACGAGCAGATCGCCCCCTCCATCGAGCCCATCGGGCGCCGCGAGGTCGGCGTACGCGTGCACGTTGTTGCCGGAGAGCTCGGTCGCGCCGGCGGGCAGCCAGGGGTCGTTCGACATGAGGCCTGCGTTGTCGAGGGTCACCAGCACGGGGCTGGCGTCGAGCGGATTGAAGGTGTCGGGCAGCGCGGTGGGGTGGGGCAACGCGGTGTCACCCGCGGGCGAGTCGAGGGGGCGGAAGGGTGCGATCGGATCAGCCCAGACCCGGTACGTGTGCGCGGCGCTCGACTCGAGATCCGCAAGACACAGCAGCCGGCCGTCGACGGCGCTGAGCACCAGCGCGTGCAGCTTCGAAGGCGTCTCCACTTCGAGGTGCCACGCGGGCACCAGCGTCTGGCCGTCGTCGAAGTACACCCGGCGCGCGCGCGGTGAAGAGACGAACACGCCGCGCTCGTACAGCGACCAGCCGCCCGCGCGCACGGCCAGCAAGCGGAGCGTCTCGCTCGAAGCGAACGTGCCCGTGAGGTGCTGCGCCGCGGTGGCGATGGCGGTCGAGGCGCTCAGCCGGAAGTCGCCCAGCGGGAGCGGCTGCGTGGCCAACGAGCCGGTCAACGCGATGAGCTCGTAGCGTTCGGTCATCACCACGTCGAGCTCGTCACGCAGCAGCGGCACGCCCTCGTGCGCGCGCGCGAAGCCCACGATCACCGCGCCTTTGCCGAGGTCGTGCACCTCGGAGATCACCAGCCGGCCGATCAGCGAAGGCGCGAGGCGGTACACCGCGGCGTAGCGGAGCAGGTGTTGGCGCGCGGCCTCCGGTGCGGTCAGGCCCTGGTCGCGCAGCGTGCGCGCGCCGGGAAATCGTTCGGCCCAGAGCAGGGTGGGCACCCCCCGGCGCGGCTCGACGGCGGTGACGAAGCTGCGTGAGAGCAGCTCCAGGGCTTCGGGGCGCAGCCCGTCGGTGATCGCCCGCTCGTGCGTGTTCTCGAGAAACGCGTCGTACTCGCGCGGTGCATCGGAGGCTGCGAGCACACCAGTGACGACGAGCGAAAAGAGCATGGGCGGAGAGCATCGCCATTCCCCGCGCGCACTGCGAGGGGTATGTGGCGGTCAGCTTCGCAGGGGGCATTCATGCACGTTCGGATCTGGGGTTGGCTGTGTCTGTCATTGGTGTTGGCCGCGTGTCCGCCGAAGCCGCTCGGCGAATGCGGCAGCTACTTCTGCACCCCTGAAGAGCGCTGTGAGGCCAAGACCCTCTTGTGCGTGGAAGACCTCGCGCCGGTCATCGTGGTGACGCCGCGGTCTGGGGTCGTGAGCACGCCGACGTTCGAGCTGACCGGCCGCATCACGGATGACGCCAGGGTGACGGCAGCCACGTGGCAGCTCGGCACCGGAGCAGCCACCCCGATCACCCTCGAGCCCGATGGCGGCTTCGGCTTCGCCATCGCCGTCGAGGCACCCTTGCTCGACTCGCAGGACGCCGTCGTGACCCTGAAGGCGAAAGACCAACGCATTGAAGTGTCGAAGGACGTCGCCGTGAAGATCGATCGGGTGGGGCCTGCGTTCCGCGTGGTGCGGCCGCTGGCCGGGAGCTTGATCGGCACCGCGACCTTCGAGCTCGCCGTCGAGACCACCGATGGCAGTGGTGCTCTTTCGACCCTGCGAATCAACCAGGCGTCCGTCCCCGCGCCGCAATCAGGAGCGGAGATCGTGGAGACCATCGCCGTGCCTCCGACCGCGAATGGCACGCCGCTCGAGTTCGAGCTCCTCGCCACGGACGCGGCCGGCAATCAGACGCGAGACGTGGTGCAGTTCATCGGAGACCGGGTGGCGCCCGAAGTCGCCTTCGTCACGCCGACGCTCAACCAGTACGTCATCACCGAGCGTTTCAACGCGGTCGTGGCGGTGGTCGAACCCAGCGCTATCGCCAGCGCGGTGTTTCAGTTTGGTGGCACCACCGTGATGGGAGCTGAAGTGTCGCCGGGCCGGTGGAGCGCTGAGCTCACCACCGCGATCGTCGAGCAGGATCAGCTCATCAGCGTCGATGTGACGGATGCTGCGGGCAATACGACCACGGTTCAAACGACGGTGAAGGTCGATCGCATTCAGCCCACGCTGTCCGTCACGTCACCGGCGTCTGCGTCGATCCACCGCGTCGCGATTCCACTCACCGTGACGACCTCGCAAGGAACCTCGCAGGTCGGCGCGTCGCTCGAGGGTCAGCAGGTGGCGCTCACCGGTGGCCCTACTTCGTGGACAGGGTCCATCCCCGTTCCTCAGCGGGATTTCTCGGCGGCGATGGTGCAGGTCACCGCGCTCGATCTGGCGGGCAACAGCCGGGTGGTCACCGTGCCCATCTCGGTCGATACCGTGGCGCCGGTCATCGCCTTCACCTCTCCCAGCGCCGGCCAGAAGTTCAACGCGGCGCAGCTGTCGGCGAACCCGAACGTCACCGTCACGTGGACGGTCACCGACGCTGATGCTCAAGCGGGCACCACCAGCATCAATGGAAGCGCTGGCACGGCAACGATGAGACAGGTGGCGACTTCGGCGACTGACAACCCGGCCACCTACCCGACGACAGTGGTGGCCACGGATCGCGCTGGAAACATAGGAACTGCGAGTTCGTCGTTTTCTGCCGACCGGGTGATCCCGACTCTCGTGAGCTGGGTGCCCGCGGCGAACGCACGGAACGTCGATCTCGCACAGGCGGTCATCACGTTCTCTGAGCCGGTCTTCGGCGCTCTCAGCACAAGCCCGGCGTTGCTGTTCGCAGCGCAGCCGGCGCCCTCGAACGACGTCTGGAGCAATGCTCACGCGACCTACTCGGTGCCGCTGACGAGCTTCTTTGGTCAGGTCGTCAGCGCTTCGGTCGCGCCGCTCGCTGATGGCCACGGCAATCCGGTAGCAGGGGGGGCCCGCCAGTTTCACGTGACCACCACGTTCCAGGCGAACACCAACCTGTTGATTGCCACCGGCGTGAAGGACTTCGACGCCAGCTCTGACTCCGACGGGGTGATCACCGTGGCTACCGACACCTTGGCGAATGGGTTGTCGCTCTACAAAGACACCCGCGGCAGCTTCACTTTGTTGCTCACCCAGCCCGTAGGGACCTCGCCGGCGGTCACCTCGTGGAATGTGGTCACCACAGGGCTGCAGAGCAGTCACCGAATCGGCCTGTCGACCTTCATCCCCCCGGCTCCGGCGAGCCAACGCCACACCACGTCGACCTACCTCGACGGCGTCCTTCAGACGTCCGCAGCTGGAGCTGCGCGCCGGCTCGTGCTGAGTCGCCCTCTGTTGAGCAATGAGCCTGCTGCGGCGACAGACCTATTCGGTTTCATTGAAGGCGCGCAGTACACCCGAGGAGCTGCTGCCAGCACGCTTCCCAACCCGGCTCATCGGCTCGCGCAGTCCAACGACAGCTGGGTGGCGGTTGAGGCCGGTGCGACCTCGGTGCGCTGGTCGCACTACCGATGCCGCCAGACGCTTTCGGGCAGCTACAACTGCTCCGGCAACGGCTACCAATCGACCACCTCGGGCGCCACCCAGCATCAGACGGCGATGACACCCTCAGGAGGTTGCCTGGCCGTCATGTGGTCGGCTGGCGGTACGCGCTACGCTGTCTTTCATCCTCTGGTGGCTTGCGATGTCCTTTGCCCGGTCGAGGAGTTGGAAGCCAACCGTCCGTCGAGCCCCATCGCGGATGATGTGCGGGTCGCCTCCTTCGGTGGGAATGGAGAGAATACGTTGCTCTTCTCTTCGCGCTTGGGCGCAACCGACCTTCGCCTTGCCAAGATGACCGCCGGCACTTGCGGCGCGGCGAGCACCACACTGGCGACGCTCATGCTCTCCGCCTCTCCAAAGGCCCACATGCCCATCCGCGCGGGGAACAAGCCGGCCGTGCTCTACATCACCTCCACCGATGAGCTGCGGCTCTGGGTGCCTTGACGGCCCCTCTCCCTGGTGGTGGGGAGAGGGAGACAGGCTGATCGAACTTCTGATCTGTCGTACGACTGCGCATGCCCTCCTTCTCCACGTTGCGCATCGACGCTGATCCCCTCAACCCGCGCGTCGCCCGGCTGGTACTCAACCGGCCCGAGAAGCTCAACGCGATCAACGAAGAGACCCCGCGAGAGCTGCGCGCCGCCGTCGAATGGGCCAACGCCGAAGCGAGCGTGCACGTCATCGTGGTCGAAGGCGCAGGCAAGGGGTTCTGCGGCGGCTACGACCTGTCGATCTTCGGCGGCGGTGAAGGCGATCACCCCTGCCAACAAGAGCGCCACCCGTGGGATCCGCTCGACGACTACGCGTACATGAAGCGCAACACCGAAGACTTCATGTCGTTGTGGCGCAGCCCCAAGCCCACCATCGCCAAGGTGCACGGCGCCGCCGTCGCCGGTGGCAGCGACATCGCCTTGTGCTGCGACCTGCTGGTGATGGCCGACGACGCACGCATTGGCTACATGCCCACCCGCGTGTGGGGCTGCCCCACCACCGCCATGTGGACCTTCCGCCTCGGCGCCGCGCGCGCCAAGCAGATGATGTTCACCGGCGACACCATCGACGGCGTCACCGCCAAGGCCTGGGGCCTCGCCAACGACTCCGTGCCGGTCGATCAGCTCGAGACGCGCACCCGGCAGCTGGCCGACCGCATCTCAGGCGTGCCGCGCAGCCACCTGGCGATGCACAAGATGGTGGTCAACCAGGTGCAACTCACCATGGGCCTCGAGCAGACCCAGAACCTCGCCACGCTCTTCGACGGCATCACCCGCCACAACCCCGAAGGCCTCTGGTTCCGCCGCTACGCACAGACGGAAGGGTTCAAGGCGGCGGTGGCGTATCGCGACAGCGGCCAGCCCATTCCCGAAGGCGACGAGGCGCGCGAGAAGATTCGCGAGCTCGAGAGCAAGCGCAAACCTCAGTCGTAGCTCTCGAGGTGCAGCTGCGCCCGCTCGGCGAACCCGTGCGTCTTGAGCACCTGGCGCACCTCGAGCAGCATCTTCTTCACGCCGCACACGTACGCCTCGGGGCGGCCGTGTTCGGAGAGCTGACTCCACAAGTCGAGCACGTGGGTCTGCACGTAGCCGCGGTACCCGGCCCAGTCGTCGGGCGGGCGTGACATCGAGAGCATGAAGCGAAGCCGCGGGTTCGTCTTCTCCAGCGCCTCGAACTCTTCCCGGTAGAGCGCGTCGGCGGGGGCCCGCACGCCGAAGAGCACCCACAAGGGCGTGGTGCCCCCGGCCGCCAACGCGTCGTGAATCATGCCGCGAAACGGCGCCACCCCGGTGCCGGTGGCCACGAAGAGCGAGGGCCCCGCGTCGGCCGCGCGCTGGAACATGCCCTGCGGCCCCTTCACCTCGAGGCTGGTGCCGACCGTCATCTCGTGCAGCCACGTGCTGCCCCGGCCTTCGTCGACGCGGGTGACCACCAGCTCGAACCGGGAGCCTGGGCGGGGCACCGACGCGATGGAATACGAGCGCCGCAGCGGCCTGTCTTTCTCATCGACGAGCGGCAACACCAGGCTCACCCACTGCCCCGACTGGAAGCTGAACGCCTTGCCGTCGACCCGCTCGAAGATGAGCTCGCGCACGCGCGGCGTCACCATGCGTGCTTCCACCAGCGTCGCTTCGAACGTCTCCGGCACCACCACGCGTCGCACTTCGACCGTCATGCGCTGCTTATGGCAGCGCGCGGGCCGCTCGACCACGCCGTGATTCTGACCGATCGACCCGAGAGCACTCCTCTCAGCGGGCGGTGGGGGCGGAGGGCATCAGGCCCCCCAGCGCAGGCAGCTCCGACAGGTTCGGCTGGAGCACGATCTCGATGCGCCGGTTGAGGCTGCGCGTGTCGGGCTCATTGGGCGCCACCGCGTCGAACTCACCGTACCCCGCCGCGGCCAGCAGCTCAGGCTTCATGCCCTTGGCCACCAGGAAGCGCGTCACCTCGACCGCGCGCGCGGTGGACAGCTCCCAGTTCGAAGGAAAACGCTCGGTGCGAATCGGCACGTTGTCGGTGTGGCCGGCCACCAGGAAGTGGCGATCGCTGATGGTGGAGAGCACCTGCGCGATGCTGGCCAGGGTGACCTGCGCTTCCTTCTTCAGGTCGGTGCGGCCCGAGTCGAACAACACGTCGTTGGGCATCGCGATCAACATGCGCCCGTCGCGGATGCTCACCTTGAGCTGGCCCGCATCACTCATCGACTTGAGGCGCGAGACCAGGCTCTGGAAGGTGGCGGCGAGCGCTTCGGCAGCGGCCTTCTGCTTGCGCAGCTCCTCGAGCCGTTCCCGGGTGGCGTCGAGCGCGCCGGCCAGCTGCCCCCGCTCGCTGGTGAGCTTCTCCACGTTCTGCCCCAGCTTCTCGAGCCGCTTCTTGAACTCGTCGACCAACGCCGAGTTGTCGTCGAGGTTCTTGCGCAGCTTCGCCCGCTCCTCGGTCAGCAGCGCGATTTGGGAGGCGAGGTCTTTGCCCTGGGCTTCCAGCGCGGCGCGCCTGGTCTCGAGCGCGTCGACCCGGGCCTGCAGGCTCTGCTGCTTCGCCGCGGCCTCCTGCCCTTGAGTGGCTCTCAAGGCGTCGAGCTCGGCGATCTTCTTCTCGTGTTCGCTGGTGGTGACGCAGCCGGTGGCCAGGGCCGCCACGGCGAGGAGTCGGAAGAATGGCTTCATGGTCTCTCCAGTTCGTATGAGGTCAAACGAATTAGATGCGGGGCGTGGTATACGCCAGTATGAAGCGCAGTCGGCAATTCGTTTGGAATCAAACCAATCTCAGGAGGTCGTCATGGTGCGAAGCGTGATCATGTGTGCGCTGTTGGTCGTCGGTGCGGGCTGTGCCCATCAGAAGGTGGCGGCTGCTCCTGAGCCCGTCGCGGCGCCTGCGCCCGCTCCAGCGCCTCAGGTGGCCCTGACGCCCGCGCCCACCGCGGCCCCCGACGGGGTGGCTGCGCTCGACGAAGCCCTGCGCAACGCCACGGCCTACTTCGAGTTCAACGGCGATCAGCTCAGCCCCGAGGGCATGACGGCGCTGCAACGGGTCGGTGAGGTGCTGCGCAAACACGGCGCGCTCCAGGTGCTGGTCGAGGGCAACTGCGATGAGCTCGGCACCCAGGAGTACAACCTGATGTTGGGCCAACGCCGCGCCGAGATGGCGAGGAAGTACCTGGTGGCGCTCGGCGTGCAACCCACGCAGGTCGACACCCTGAGCCACGGCGCGGAGAAGCCGGCCGACCCGGGGCACACGCCCGAGGCGCACTCGCGCAACCGGCGCGCCGACGTGCTGCGGGCTACGAACTGAACGAGAGTCGTGACAAGGGGCCCTGGTGACTGCGCCCGATGAACAAGACGTTCGGCTCGACGACACGCTCGCGTTCCTGCAGGTCATCTGGCGGCTCGATCACGAGCTCCAGACGGTCTCCAAACGCATGCAGTCCGAGCTGGGGCTGACCGGGCTCCAGCGGCTGGTGCTGCGGCTGGTGGGGAAGAACCCGGGCATCTCCGCGGGGCATCTCGCGCGCACGCTGCACCTCCACCCCAGCACGTTGACCGGCGTGCTGGATCGCCTCGAGGGGCAGAAGCTGCTGCGCCGCACGGTGGACAAAGAAGATCGAAGGCGGGCGCTCTTTCGCATCACCGCCGCCGGCAGCACCTTGCTCTCCCGGCGCGGGGGCACCGTCGAGCACGCCGTCACCCGGCTGCTGGCGCAGGAGCCGGAGGGGCGAATTGCCACCGTGCGCGTGGTGCTCGACGAGCTCGTCTCGATTCTCGGCAGGCCCGGGAACAGCTGACCATTTCGGTGTGTTGGCGAGGCCCATCGAAAGGAGTACGGAGAGCCCCATGCTGCCGGTCCTGTATCGCTTCGTGTTCGAAACCGACTTCTCCAAGGCGCTCCTCTATCTGGTGGCGCTCGGGCTGGTCGCCTACTCCGCGATGAACGGCTGGCGGAACGCCGGCGGCGTCGACGCCAAGGGCAACCCCGTCGAGCCCACCCCCGACGAGCGCCGCAACCGGGCCATCACCTACGGCCTGGTGGGCGTGGCGCTGGCAGGTTTCGGTCTCTATTACGCGCTGCCCAACGTGCCGGTCATCGGCCGGGGCAAGGGTGAGGGCATTCCGATTCACACCTACGGCGTGATGATCGGCCTGGGGTTCATCACCGCGACGACCGTCATCTCGTGGCTGGCGCTGCGCGAGTGGCCGGGCAAAGAGGGCGTCGAGCGCAGCCTGCAGATGTACGATCTCGCCTTCTATTGTTTCGTCGGCGGCATCATCGGCTCGCGTGTGCTCTTCGTGATGGTGAACTGGAAGGACTACGCGGCCGACCCGGTGAAGATCTTCAGCCTGGGGGGCGGCCTCGTCTTCTACGGCGGCCTCATCGGCGCGACCATCGGCTCCATCATCTTCGCGCGGAGAAACGGCATCGAGTTCCTCCGGTTGGCCGACCTCGCCATTCCCACCGTCTCGCTCGGCCAGGCCTTCGGCCGCCTGGGCTGCTTCTCAGCGGGCTGCTGCTGGGGCGACGTCACCACGCATGCCAAGGCGCCTTTCGCGGTGGAGTTCCCCGGCACGCAGGCGATGAACCTCTTCGGCGGCGCCGGCGGCACGCCCAGCCTCGCCTACAGCTCGATGGTCGACGCCTCGAACGAGACGCGTTGGGTGGTGGAGTCGACGGGTCAGGTCTCCGCCCAGGCCGTCGATGGCGCGGTGCGCATCAGCGACTGGGTGGTGCAGCACGGCCACACGCTCCCCATTCATCCCACCCAGCTCTACGAGTCGTTCGGGCAGATGGTGCTCTTCGGGGTGCTGATGACCGCCCGCCGCTGGCGCCGGTTCCACGGGCAGATCTTCGCCATGTGGCTCATGTGTTACGCGGTGCTCCGCACCTCGGTGGAGCTCTTCCGCGGAGACCTGGAGCGCGGCACCATCCACGGCCTCATCCCCAGCATCCCCACGGGCGCCTGGTACAACATCTCGACCAGCCAGTTCATCTCGATCGCCATGTTCAGCTTCGGCAGCTACCTGCTGGCCAAGAATTTGCGCGAAGTGAAGGCCCGCCCGGCCGTCGACCTCACTGCCCTCACGGCAGCCTGACGCCTGCGAGGAGTTCTGGGTAGAGTGGCGACCCCGTGCCGGTAAGAGTCGATAAGGCCATGGCTGACGGTAGCGCCATCAAGGGCTCCGAAGATGCGATGCAGCGCTGCAACGAGCTCGATGCCGAGCTGGCTGAGCTTCGAGCCGCTTACGACCAGTACTTCATGGGCAACGACCGGTTGCCCCCGCTCAAGAAGCACGAGGGGTTCAAGAAGCAGTACATGAAGCTGAAGAGCTCCTTCGTGCGCCAGACGGCCGCGAAGTTTCGCATCGAGAGCATCGGCCAGAAGCTGCTGACGTTCGAGCGACTGTGGGAGCGCACGATTCAGCAGATCGAAGCGGGCACCTACAAACGCGACGTGATGCGCCTGAAGCGCCATCAGAAGAAAGACGAGAAGAAGCAGAGCGCTGACTCCGACTTCGATGTGGATGAGGATCTCGATCTCTCCGATCTCGACGAGGGCGCGGATGATCTCGCTTCGGCGCTGGCGGCGGCAGAGGCCGCGGCTTCGGCTCGGGCAGCGGCGGCTGCTCCGCAGGTCAAGCCGGTGACGGGGATTGCGCCGGCGATCATGCCGGTGACTCCGGCCGGGGGCGTCAGGCCGGTGGTGACGCCGCCCCTGGGTCTCAAGCCGTTGACACCGCCCATCGCGCCGCTCACGCCTGCCATTCCGCCGCGTCCCAGTGGCCCGCCGAAGATCAGCGCGCCGCTGGCGACGGGCAGCGTGCCGGCGTTCAAGCCCGCGGTTGCGACGGGCTCGAACCCGGCCATCCGCCCCCCGGTCACGGGGTCCAATCCAGCGTTTCGGCCTGCAGCAGTCGCGCCGCCGCGGCCTCCCGCGGCGGGGGGCGACGGAGGGTTGTCGGACACCAAGGTGAAGGCCATCTACGACGCGTACGTGATGGCCAAGAAGCGGTGCGGGGAAGACACCAAGGCGGTGACCCTCGACTCGGTGGCCAGCTCGTTGCGTAAGCAGGTGCCTGAGTTGATGAAGCAGCACAACGCGAAGACGGTCGAGTTCAAGGTCGTGATCAAAGACGGCAAGGCCGTGCTGCGGGCTCTTCCGAAGGAATGAGCCGACTCAGCACTCACTCCACCAACTCCAACGCTCTGCCTCCCTCTCCCCGAGGGGGAGAGGGTTGGGGAGAGGGCGGTCGCTGACATGAATCCCGACTACGTCCCCTGGCTTGTTCTCACCGCGGCGATCGCCGCGCTGATGGTGTTCAAACGCCTCGGGCAGATCTCACCCCACAAAGCGCGCGCGCTGGTGAAGACGGGCGCCAAACTGATCGACGTGCGAAGCCCGGCTGAGTTCGCCGCAGGTCACCTCGAGGGCGCGGTGAACGTTCCCGTGGGAGCCTTGAGCGACGACAAGCTCGGGGCCAAAGACCAGCCCCTCATTCTCTACTGCGCGTCAGGTACACGCAGCGCCATGGCCCGCTCGGTTCTCAAGAGCCGTGGCTACACCCAGGTCTTCAACCTGGGTTCGATGAACCGCTGGTAAGCCCTCTCCCCGACCCTCTCCCCGACCCTCTCCCCCGGAGGGGAGAGGGAGGCACGGACTTCAGAAGCAGCTCTGCACGTACTGAATCTCGAGCGGGATGCCGGGCTGCGGCGTCGCCGTGCTCGCGAACTTGATCGAGTTCGACGCGGAGTCGTACCACCACGTGGTGCAGCCGGCCTCCTGCGCGCAACCCATCACCGCCTGGCCGTTGACCCGCACCACCACCTGCTGCATCGCCTGGTCAGGCGCGTTGTTCAGGTAGAACTGCGTGCGGTACCCGAACGCGGTGCGCCCGAGGTTCTGCAGCGTCGAGGACCAGTTGGTGTTGCAGATTTCGTCTGCCACGCCGCCGGTGAACTGCACGATGGGGTTGTAGCGCGTCGAGTTGTGGCTCGTCGTCTGCCCGGGGGACAGCTGGTCGTCGTACTGGCAGTTGGCCGGCGTCGCAGACTGGCGCGGCGTGATGGCGCTGAAGGTGAAGTACGAGAGGCGCTGGAAGCCTTTCACGTTGACCAGCAGGTCCTGGTAATACGTCACCGGCTGCGTCGACTGGTCGCTCGCGTCGGAGATGATCACCACCGCGAGGTTGGCGTCAGGGCGCACGAAGCCGGCGTTCTCCGCCGAGATGACCGGGGGCGTCAGCGCCATCACCGCCGTGGTGAGCGCAACCTCGGTGCCGCCGCCGTTGGTGCCCACGTTCACCAGGCGCGAGAAGACCTGGCTGACCGCCGGCGTGGTGGGCTTGACGAACTTGAGGCCGGTGGGGCCGTCGACGACCAGCTTGCCGCCCCAACCCTTCGACATGTTCGCGAAGCAGCCGAGGCCCGGCACACACTCCATCTGCGCCTCGGTCGTGGTGGTGACGCCGACCTGGTAGTCGACGTTCGCCGCGACGGCGTACTGGATGAACGAGTTGAAGTTCGCCGCCAGCGCCGCCTGCTTGTCGGCCATGGAGCACGAGTCATCGACCACCAGCAGGATGTCGGCCTTGGGCTGAAGGTCCTGCGTGTACGTGTCGACCTGGATGCCGGTGGTGTCACCGCGGCCCTGCAGACCCACCAGGTACGTGATGCTCTGACCGTTCTGAATCGCGTCGATCGCCACGGCGCCCGAGTCGCTGCCCACGTCGATGGGGCGGTACGCGGCCTGGAAGGTGACCGGCGCGGTGCCGCCCGGGTTGATGACGAGACCACCGCCGGGAATCATGGGGCTCGAGGTGAGGCGGAACTCGGGGCAGGGCATGTTGCCCTGGCAGTTCGGCCCACCGGGGGGCTGGCCACCCGCGGCCTGCATCGTGAAACCGTTGATGGTCACCGGCGCTGAGCACGTGTTGTAGATGTTGAAGTTGCGCGAGGCCGAGCTGCAGCTGACGCGCACGGTGCCGAAGTCCATCGGGTCAGGGGTGACCGTGAGGCAGGCCGGGCCCACCGAAGCGCGCAGGGGAATCGCAGCCTGCGGGCGCGCCGACGAGGTGGAGTTGAAGACGAGCTGACCGGTGAGGGTCTGCAGCATCGTGGGCGTCGGGCCTGAAGGCGCCGCGCGCACCACCACCTGGAACGACTCCTGAGGCTGGAGCTCCTTCTCGACGATGTTGCCGCCGACGATGGAGAAGGCGAGGTCGCTGCCCGCGCCCAGCTCGATGCCCGAGAGGTAGCAGGTCTCGCCCGCGGTCACCGAGGTGTTGGTGATGGTGATGGGCAGATCCTTCGTGGTGCCCGGCGTCACCAGGCCGTAGTTCGCCATCGCAGGCGAGGTGATGAAGGTGCAGGGCGGCAGCTGCTGCACGTCGGCGGTGAGGTTCACCGTGATGTTCGGCTCGCTGCCGTCGTTGCTGTGCAGCACGAAGGTGGCGGTCTTCATGCCGATCGACTGCGGGCGCAGCTTGACGGTGAAGTCGACGAAGTTCGAACCGGCGATCGCCTGCAGGCCCACCGCGGGGTTGTAGGGAGAACCGAGCGAAACCTCGAACTCGTCGGCGGCCGTGCCCGCGCCGGGCGTGAGGTCGAACAGCGGCAGCTGGCCAGGCGTGCCATCGCTGGCCACTTCACCCAGATAGAGGTTCGACAGGGGGTCGGGCATCGGCGGGCGGCTGCCCACGTTCTGCACGTTCACCTTGCGCGTGACCGAGAAGGTCGAGTTGCCGGGGAAGAAACCCACGCGGCCGAACGACAGGGTGGGGCGGGGCGCGACGCGAATGCGGGGACCACCGCCGGTGCAGGCCAGCATGATGGTGCCACCCGGCGTCTGGGTGAGGCCGGTCTGGAAGGTGAGGGTGCCGGTGCGACCGCCCAGCAGCGACGGGTTGCACGCGATGCGCATGGGGAAGGGCACGCTGTTGCCGGGAATGCTCAGCCTGGTGGCGTCCGTGCCGGCGGGCACTGCGTGATAAAAGTCAGCCGAGTTCGTCGAGGTGACCGCGGTCAAGACGATGGGCACCGAGGCCGGGTTCACGAAGATGACCTCTTTGATGGTCTCCGAGCCCGGGTTCACGAAGCCGTAGTTGAGCGAGGTGGGGCTCCAGGTGAGCGTCTCGTTGCTGCCTTCACCGCGCAGGATGACGGTGGTGACGGGGCACTCGCCGGCGCCGGTCAGCGTCACGGTGGCCTCGTACTGGCGCAGCTCGGTGGGCGTGAAGGTGAGCACCACGTCGGTGCTCGAGCGCGGAGCGACGGGCACCTGGCCCACGGGCGTGTTCACCGCGTAGCCGAAGTTCGCCGCGTCAGGCCCGACGATGGCGCCCGCAGTGCCGAACGCCGGCAGGCTGGTGGGGTTCTGGAAAGGCACGGAGAAAGGCAGCGTCTCGCCGATGGGCGTCTTGCCGAAGTCGATGATGGTGGGGAGATCGCACGCGCCCTTCTCACCCTGGCCGATGAGGGTGATGACCGCGGTGGAGTCTTCGAGGCGCGTACCTTCGGTGGTCAGCAGCAACTTCGAGAGGTAGTTCCCCTTGAGGCCGCGCGGGGTGAAGCTCACCTCGAGCTCGGTCTGCTCGTTGGGCTGCAGCTCGATGGCCGCGAACTGCGACTGAAAGGTGCTCGTGTCGCTGGTGACCTGGCCGGGGGGCGGGCCGAAGCTCACCTCGTCGCCCTCGCTCAGCTCGAGCGTACGCAAGGTGAGCCTGTTGGCGCCGGTGTTCCGCAGCGTCATCGTCTGGCTCTTGCGCTCACCGACCAGCGCGAGGCCGAAGTCGTAGGTCGCGTCGCGGTTGGTGACGCGCTCGCCGGCGGCATTGCGCCAGATGACGACGATCTCGCCGTTGGTGCGGCCGATGTTCTGGCCATCGCAACGGCAACCAGAAACGGCGAGCACGAAGGTGGACAGCACCAGCGCGCTGCGCGCGAAGAACGAGTGAGGCATGTGGGAACTCCGGGGAAGGGTGAAGCGCGGCGCATCCTCTATGCTGTGTGCAGAGGAGATCAACCCCCCGACATGTGCGAGCCGATGACGCAGCGTGATGAGCTGACGCACCGGTCCGCACACCACGCAATTTCTCAACCATTGAGAACACGAGGGGTGATCCACTTGTGAGGTCTCCGCGCAATGTGTAGAGGCTGCCGCCTGTAGGCTTCGGGGACTGAGCCGGCCCCTCAGGGAGAAAACAACATGCGTTCGAACACCACCCAGGCGCTGGTCCTCGGGGCCACGATTGGCTTCGTCTTTGCGGTTCTTCCTTCTTCGTGCGGCAAGCAGCCGCCCATCGTTCGCTGCAACGCGGCCAACTGTGACGGCTGCTGCGACGACACGGCGCAGTGTTTCAAGGGCACCTCGTCGGAGGCCTGCGGCGCGCGCGGTGCGACCTGCGCGGTGTGTGCGGGCGGCCAGGCGTGCGCGAAGCTCGACGTGAACGCTGAGTTCGGCGGCGCGTGCACCGGCGGCACCACGGGTGGTGGCGGCGGCGCGACGGGCGGAGGCAACGGCGGTGATGGTGGCACCACGGGTGGCGGCACCGGCGGCGGCACGGGCGGCGGCAGCGGCATGGACGGCGGCTCGTGCAACGCGACCAGCTGCGCGAATGGTTGCTGCACCGCCGCGGGCGTCTGCATCACCAACACCACGCCTTCCCGCTGCGGCGCCGGCGGCGCGGCGTGCTCGAGCTGCATGATGGGCAACACCTGCGTCAGCGGCGCGTGCGCCCCCTGCACCGGCTGCATCGACATCAACACCGGCACCTGCCAGGGCGGCATGATGAACACCCAGTGCGGCAAGATGGGCGGCTTCTGCCAGACCTGCGACAGCGCGGCCGGTCAGACCTGCCAGGGCGGCACCTGCTTCGGCGGCACCACCTGCAACGCCACCACCTGTCAGGGCTGCTGTGACGGCAACAACTGCCTGCTCCCTGCGAACTACACCCAGGCGCAGTGCGGCCAGGGCGCGTTCGGCGCGGCCTGCACCACCTGCCTCGGCGGCGCGACCTGCGACGCGGCGGACGCGGGGGCCTGCGTGGGCGGCGGCGGCACCGGCGGTGGCGGCGGCGGGTTGCCCGGCTTCGATGGCGGCTTCCCCAGCCTCTGCAGCCTCATCGGCACGCCCTGCATGCCGACCGAGTGCTGCGACGTCGACGCGGTGATCGGCTTCATCCCCACCTGCTTCTCGCAGGGTTCGACGTGCGGCAGCGGCGGTCGCTGCAGCGCCGGCAACGTCTGCCAGTAAGTTCATCGATCTCCTGAAACACCCCGGGGCGGTGCGGAACTTCTTCCGTGCCGCCCTTCGTGTTTCGTTCGCGCCCGTGAGTTGGCCAATCGATCGCGAGGGCACCCTGCGCTGGAACGCGAACCCGAAGGGGCTCTCGCTGGGCTCGTCGGCCGAGCTCGATGTTCCGCCGCGAACGCTCACCCGGCTGCGTGAGCACGTGACCCTCGAGGGCGTTCACGGCGATGCCTCGGGTGTGTTTCGCGGCACGGGCACGTTCAAGCTGGGAGAGACCGAGCTCGCGCGGTGGAACGGCCAGACGCTCACCACCCTCACCCCGTTGTGTCCCTTCGAGCTCCGCTACCTGGCCGAGACCGGGTTTCCCCATCCGCGGGCGCACTCCGGGCGCGACGATTCACCGCTGACTGATCTGCACACGCACTTCGCGGGTTGCCCACGCGGGGAGACGTTGATCGACACGGGCCTCGCGCACGGGCTCGGTCTCGACGCGGCGTTGTTGGAAGACGCAGGCCTTCGCGGGCTGAGCGGCGAGGTGCCGCTCTCTTCGCTCGAACCCGCGCACCTGCAGAAGCTTCGCGCTGCGCTCTGTTTGCCTGCGGATCGCCAGAGCACCTTCCGCGACATGGAGCGCGCGTACCGGCTCCGCGGGCCGTTCACCAAGTCGCTGAAGCTGTTCCCCTCGCTGCTCGATGCGGTGGCCTCCGACTACGCGGCGATGGGCGTGCGGCACGTGGAGCTGTCCATCGGCGATCTGTACCGGAGCGATTGGCTGGAGGCGGCCATCGAAGGTGCGGCGCGCGCGAAAGCGAAGCACGGGCTCACCCTGCGATTTCTCACCGCGATCTCCCGGCACAATGATCCGGAGTGGGATGACGATCTGCTCTCCCGGCTGGAGACGCTGGGCGGCTGCCGAGACCTGGTGGGCGTGGATTGGATGGGCCACGAGACCAACTCGACGCGCGCCTTTCAGGAGCGAATCACGCGCGTGGCGAAGTGGGCGGGTGCGCATCGGCCCGGTTTCGTCATCCGCGTGCATGCGGGGGAGAACCCGGCGTTTCCGGAGAACGTACGGCTGGCGTGCGAGGCGGTGGCGGGCTGCGACGTCACGCTGCGCATCGGGCACGCGCTGTATGGGAGTGATGAGGCGGTCGCTTTGTTGAGGGCGTCGGGTGCGTACGTCGAGGTGAACCTGACCTCGAACTTCACGCTCAACAACCTTCACTCGACGAATGAAGTACCGCTGGTGCAGTTGCTCGAGGCGGGTGTGCGGTGTGTGTTGGGGACGGATGGACCGGGGCTGTACGGGACCACGCCGGGTGATGAGCTGCGAGCAGCGCGGCTTGCGGGGCTGAGCGACGCGCACCTCCGAACGCTGTGGGAAACCGAGCGTGCGTACCTCGCGAGGGATCTCGAAGTGACCTCAGCGAAGCCGGCCACGTTCACCGTGCCGCCAGCGCCGCCGCCCCGCGCGTACACGCCACAAGTGGCCGCGAGAAACGAGAAGGCGCGCGCCAGTCGAAGCACTCAACTGCTCGCGAGGCTCGAGCAGCTGAACATCGTCTCCCTCTCCCTGCGAAGCGGGGAGAGGGTCGGGGTGAGGGGCCTTTGTATCGCCGGAGCCTGGAAACAAGCCTGGGCCAGTTCTTCCGCCGAAAGCCGAACGAAGATCATCAACGTCCTCGAAGAGCTGATCCCTTCACTTCCCGAAGACACCCTGCTCATCACCGGGGGCACCTCCGCCGGCGTCGAAGGCGAAGTGCACCGCCTCGCGCTGCTCCACAAACGCCGCGTGCTCGCCACCATCGTCGAAGCGACCGACCCTGTTGATCTCGGCCCCGGCCCGACGGAGGCGATTCTTCTCGCGGCCACGCCGCACGAGAAGGCTCCGAAGCTCTACGGCTTGATGAAGGAACTCGACGCGTTGTGCTTGTTCTTCGGTGGCGGCAACGTGGTGCACGACGAGCTGCGTGCGGCTGCGAATCTGAGGCTGAGGTACCTGGCGCTCGGAGGCGTGGATGGCGCGAGTGGGCGGCATGCGGCGCAGGTTCCGAGTCGAGCATTTCACTCTGCTCGCGAGGCGTTGCTTCGTTTGGATGATCGCGCGTTCTTTCGCTCGGCGTTTGCTCCGTTCTGGCATCCCGGCGTGAACCCCACGGTGGATGTGGTGGTGTTCGCGGTGGCCCCTCACCCCGACCCTCTCCCCGCTTCGCAGGGAGAGGGAGAGAAGGTGTTGCTGATTCGCCGGCATGACGATGCGGCTGCGGAGCCAGGGCAGTGGGCCCTCCCCGGCGGCTTCGTGAACACCCATGCCGCTCGGGGTTCACCGTTCACGTTCGACGCTGAACAACCGCTCGACACCGCCCTCCGTGAACTCCATGAAGAAGCCGGCCTCGACGTGAGCGCGTGGCGAGACCGAGTTCAGCTCGTCGCGCAGGTGGAAGGCGGCGGCCGCGATGAACGAGACAGCCCCGCTGCCTGGAGCCGCACCTGGCTCTACCGCGTCACCCTGAACGAGCACCGCGCGGTGGCCGGTGGCGATGATGCCTCCGACGCCCGCTGGTTCCCCCTCGACGCGTTGCCACCCCGGCTCGCGTTCGATCACGCGAAGCTGCTCGCCCTCGCGCTGGAGTCCCGATGAAACAGGTACGTGAGCTGGGACTGACCCAGGGCCGCGGGCCGCTCCCGAAGAGCCTGCTCAAGTGTTGTCACCAGGGCCGGCTGGTCGGCGGCCTGAGCATTTCGCTGCAGGCCACTCCGGATGAAGTCGTCGGCGCGCTCACCTTCGCGATGGGCGTGACCACCTTCAAGGTGCTCGACGTGCGCACCTCGACGCCGCTGGTGATGGAGATCGGCTGGGGCGAGCTGGTCGAGAAGTGGGAGCTCGAGAACGTCGAAGCGCTCGTGCACAACCTGAACGATCTCTTCCGTGAAGAGCCGCGCGTGAAGCTGCTGGTGGTGCTGGGCGACTGGGAAGACATGCTCCAGGTCTGGGCCCTCGAGCGCGACGTCTTGAAGAAGCTGGTCTCGGGCCGGCTGCTCGACGAAGCGCGCAACGCGCCCGCCTTGCGCCGGCTCTTCGGGGACTAAGCCGCGGCAGCGAGCCGGCGCGCTCTCATCTCCATGCCGATCGACTCGAGCTCGTCCACGTAGAGCAGCCGCTTGAGCGCGGGGAAGACGATCGACTCTTCCAGCGCGTGGTGTTCGGCCAGCCGCTCGCGGAGATCCTTCACCGCCGCGCCCAGCTCGAAGCGCAGCGCGTGCAACCGCGAAATGTCGCGCGACAAAATCATGCACAGCATGCGCACCCGCGCCATCGGTGCGTCCAGCGAGAGGTGCTGCAGCTTCATCTTTCCCAGCGCGTCGTCGACCACGCGGTGACGTCCCATCAACCGCGGCGCCACCGACTGGTCTTCGTCATCACCGTGGAGCGGGAGCATCCACTCCACGTGATCCGCGATGGTCGTCGCGGTCTCCTGCGCACCACACGTGGCGCTGCCACCCGAGAGCGACTCCGCCATGGAGACCACCTGGCGCGCTTCGATGTGCGCTTGAAGCAGGAGCTCGACGACGTCACGCTGCTGAGGAGAGAGGTCGAGCACGGGTGACGCTGTAGAGGAAATGGGAGGGCCCGTCACGGCCAGCCTCATGACGCAGCGCTCCTCGCGACGAGCCGTTGGTCGTCGACCTCACTCCACCAGGACTCTCGAGTCGGTGAAGTTCACCGGTGTCGACGCGCTGAAGTACGACCAGATCAGCTTCGGCATCGGGCCCGCCAGCAACACGATCGCGGCAGGCGCGGTCAGCAAACGTTTCGCGTGGGCCTTCTCGCGCGACCCCGACTGCGGCGAAGCCGGTGCTCGGGATGTGCCGTGTTCGTGTGCTATTCCTTCGCGGGTGATTCGACGGTGCCTGCTGCTGCTCTGTGCGTTGACCTCGTGCGCGCCGGCCCATCGCGAGGCCTGGAAGACCAACCTCTCGCTCCGCTCCGTCGGGCTGTGCTGGTGGCGTGATGCACGGTGGGAAGATCGCGGGCCGCTCCTGGTGCGCGGCACCGGCCAGCCCTTCGCCCGCGCGCGGGCGCGGTGGGCGGGCGCACTCTGGCGCGGGTCCAGCATCTCTGCCGTGCTTCGCCGGGCCGGCCCGGTGGTGCTCCTGCAAGGCGAGTGGGCTGGCCCCGGCCTCACGCTCGATGCCGATGTCGACGTGACCTCTGACGCCGTCTTCCGCGCCTACGAGCCGGTGCGGGTGGGGGCCGCCGGTCTGCTGCTCAAGGGGGGGCACGTGCGCGTCGCCGACGCTGACCTCGGCCGCGCGTTGGTGCTGCCGGCTGCAGAATCGCTCGATGCGTTTCACCCGGTGCACCAGGTCGCGCTCGAGCTTCCGTGCGAGTCGCTCTCCCTCTCCGCGCTGGTCGAGCCACCTGGAGATCTCGCCCGGCGCCAGCTGGCCCAGAGCGGCTTTTCTGACGCTGCGCCGGAGCGCTGGGTGCCTGAACGCGTGGTCGTGTCGGCTTCGGCGCAGGCGGGCGGCCCCACGGTGGGGCAGTTCATCAGTCATCGGCTGCCCCTGCGCGGCTTCGTGGTCGCGCACCAGAAAGACGAAGCGCGGCTGGTGGTGCCCACGCGCAACGGGGTGGTGTGGGTGGGCTGGGTCCCGGCGGAAGGCCTGCAGGCGCCCGGCGACAGCGCGGCCCTGGCCGAGGAGAAGAAGCTGCTCCCCCCGGTCGCCTCCCCCGAGCAGGAGTGGCGGGCCTGTGAGATGTCGATGCCGGTGAGCATCGAGAGCCAGGGGAAGCGCGTCGACGTCGGTGTGCTCGAGGCGAAGACCGCCTTCGCCATCATCGGCCGCGACGATCAGTACGTGGAAGCAGCGCTGGGCGTGGAGTGGCTCGAATTGGAGCCCGGGGTTCGGCTGATGTTGCCGGCCTCCGTGAGCCAGTGCGCCCTGCAGAAGCAGCTCGGCACGTGGTGACCCGCGCTTCTCCTCCTGCTCACGACGCCTTCGCCGCGTTTCGCCACCCGGCGGTCGCGCGGTTTGCGGTGGGCCGGTTCCTCGCTGCCATGGCCAGCACCTCGGTCTCGGTGGCCGTCGGCTGGCAGCTCTACGAAAAGACCGGCTCCACCTGGGCGCTGGGGCTGGTCGGCCTGGTCGAGGTCATCCCCGTGGTGGGCCTCGCGCTGCCCGCGGGCGTGGCGGCCGACCGGTTTCCCCGCCGCCGGGTGGCCATCGCGGCCCACCTCACGCTCGCGTTGTGCGCCGCGGCGTTGATGGCCCTGAGCCTGGTGGACGGGGCGCCCTCGCTCTACTACCCGGTGCTCTTCTTCATCGGCGTGGGCATGGCGTTTCGCGGGCCGTCGGTGGGCGCCATGTTGCCGCAGCTGGTGCCGTCCAAAGACTTCGCCAACGCCGCCGCGTGGTTCTCCAGCACCTACGAGCTCGCTTCGATTTCCGGCCCGGCCGTCGCGGGCGTCTTGATCGCGCTCATCAGCGGCGCGCAGCTCGCGTTCGCCTTCGCGCTGGCGGCGCACCTGGGCTTCGTGCTGGTGCTCTGGTCGATCCCCGCCCGGCCCGCGGCGATGACCGGCAAGAGCCAGGGCGTGGGCGATCTGCTGGCGGGCCTGCGTTTCGTCTTCCGCACCAAGGTGTTCCTGGCGGCCATCACGCTCGATCTCTTCGCGGTGTTGCTGGGCGGCGCGGTGGCCTTGTTGCCGGTCTACGCGAAAGACGTGCTCCACGTGGGGCCGGTGGGCCTGGGGTGGTTGCGCGCGGCGCCCGCGTTGGGCGCGCTCTCCACCGCGTTGCTGCAGACCCGCCTGCCTCCCTGGAAAAAGCCGGGCATCGTGTTGATCGTCACCGTGGCGGGCTTCGGCCTCGCCATGATCGTGTTCGGGTTGTCCACGGTGATGTGGTTGTCTTTCGTTGCGTTGTTCTTCAGTGGTGTTTTCGACAACGTGTCTGTCGTCATTCGGTCCACCCTGGAGCAATCATTGACGCCCGATTCCATGCGGGGCCGGGTGTCAGCCATTCACTACGTGTTCATCGGCATGTCGAACGAGCTGGGCAGCTTCGAGTCGGGCGCCACCGCGGCGATGTTCGGGCCGCTGCTCTCGGTGGTGGGCGGCGGCCTGGGCACCCTGGTGGTGGTGGCCTTCGTGGCGCTGGCCTTCCCTCAGTTGCGTTCGTTGCCCCCGTTGCATCAGCTCAAACCCCTCGAGGATCCCGCTGCCTGAGGCCATCGTGGGTGCACGGCGGCGGCCCCTCCACGGCCCTTTCGTCGGAACGAATGGCCGGTGCCTTCGCGAAGAGTGATGTCAACGCGGTACGTTTTTCGCGCGGGGTCAGCACTGACACGTCGAGTGAGCCCTGAATGTCGTTGCGTAGAGTTTGTTCAGTGTTAAGACAGCCTCGCTGTTATCAGTGATGTAGTTGGTCCCCCCCCTTCACGGAAACGGAACAAGAAATGTCGGTCGACAAGGTGCTTCGAGAAATGGTGGCGGACGAGGTGGCCCGAGCGTTGGGGCCTGTGCACGCTGCGCTCGCGGAGCTTCAGGGCAACGGCGCGATCATCGCGCGGTTGGCCGCAGCACTGGGCCAGCCCATCAAGCGTGGCCCGGGTCGCCCTCCCAAGAACGCGTTCGCTCCGGTGAAGTTGCCGAGCACGGGCGCCAAGCGGGGCCGCAAGCCCTCGGGCGATACGCGTGACTGCGCGGTCATCGGCTGCGGCCGGCCTGCCCGGAGCAAGGGGTACTGCGCGGCGCACTACCAGAAGTTCCGCATGCTCGACCGCACCGGCCGCCTGCCGTCGGACTGGGTGGCCGATGCTTCGCCGTCGTCGGTGAAGAACCTCGCGTTGCCCCGCGGCCGCGCTGGCGCCAAGGCGCTCGCCGAGGCCCGCAAGAAGAAGTGAAGCCGGAAAGCCGGCTTCAGGGAGAACCCGTGAGCATCACCGAACGGTGAGGCTCCGAGAGGCGGCCTGGACATCGTGTCCGGGCCGCTTTTCTTTTGCCCGGCAGTCGCGCAGAAGTGGTGCATGACTCAGCGCGAACTCGAGAAGGGCATTCACGTCGATCTGGCGCGCCAGGAGACCTACGCCGGTTATCTCCAGCTCGACCGCTTGCTCGACGCGCAGAGCCCGCGCTCGCCGCAACACGACGAGATGTTGTTCATCATTCAGCATCAGACCAGCGAGCTGTGGATGAAGCTGATGCTGCACGAGCTCGACCGCGCGCTCGAGTGCGTGAAGCGCGACGACCTCTCTTCGAGCTTCAAGATCTTCGCGCGGGTGGCGCACATTCAACGCATGCTCTTCGAGCAGTGGGCGGTGTTGGAGACCATGACGCCCTCCGAGTACCTCACCTTCCGCGACGCGCTGGGCAAGAGCTCGGGGTTCCAGAGCTACCAGTACCGGGCCATCGAGTTCATGTTGGGCAACAAAGACGCGAACGCGATTCTGCCGCACCGCGACTCGCCCGAGATTCACGCCTGGCTCAAGGCGCGTTTGGAGCAGCCCAGTCTGTACGACGAGTTCTTGCGCTACCTGCACCGCAAGGGGCTCGCGGTGCCCGAAGATCACGTGAACCGCGACTTCACCTTGCCCTACGTGAAGAGCGAGCAGGTGATGCGGGTGTTCAAGCAGGTGTACGAACACCCCGAGACCAACTGGGTCGCCTACGAGATGGCCGAGAAGCTGGTCGACATGGAGGAGCGGTTTCAGCTGTGGCGATTCCGGCACATGAAGACGGTGCACCGGATCATCGGCCTCAAGATGGGCACCGGTGGTTCGTCGGGGGTGACGTTCCTGCAGCGCGCGCTGGGGCTCACGTTCTTTCCCGAGCTGTGGGACGTGCGGACTGAGTTGGAGGCGCCGAAGTAGTCAGAAGTCTCGTGACCACATCGCGTCGGCGCCGAAGGACAGGGCGTCACCGGCGTACGCCTCGAGCGAGATCGACTTGGTGAGCTGCAACTCCAGCCGCCCCGCCCACACGTTCTCGCCGCGTTCGCGTTTCGCGCCGATGTCGACCGAGCCGCCCAGGTAGACCGTGTCAGACAGGTACTTGCCCACGTCGAGCTTCACCTTCTCGAAGTTGTCGCTGGTGTCGAAGTTGAACACGTCGATGGGCAGCTTCTTGGCGATGACGGTCTTGAGCTGACTGGCGGCGAGCTGACCGACCACCGAGGCCGCCTGGCCCGGAGAGAGCGTGGCGCCGCCGCTGGTCTTCAGGTTGCGCCGGCCGGTGGCCAGCACGGCGTAGATGTCTGACTCCGGCATGGGCGGCTCGCTGGAGGCCTTGATGCTGAGGTCGGTGCCCTTGCCCGCCACGGCGACGGTGATCTTCACCTGCTCGCGCGCGTTCACGTGCAGCGCGCCCACGTTGACGTAGGGCTGCGCGGCCAGACCTGCGAAACGCGCCTGGCTGTCTCGCTGCACGGTGAACTCGCGGCCGATCACCTCGACCGTGCCTCTGAGCACCCGCGCCTCGCCGTAGAGCCGCAGCCCGTCGTTGAGCTCCACGCGGAAACCATCACTGAGCCCCAGCTCCATGTTCACGTCGGAGCTGCGCACCCAGATGTTCCGGGGCGCGTCGATGAGGGCGCGGATGACCAGCGGCTTGTTGGCATGGGTGCTCGCTTCTTTGGCGGCCTGGCGTCGGCGTTGGGTGGCCTTCGAGCCACCACGCAGCACGATGATGTCGCTGGGGCGCACGAGGTCTTGCAGGTCTTTCCTCTTCACCTCGGGCAACCCGACGTCGACGCGCGGCAACGAGAGCTTGCGAACGTCGACCAGGGTCGAGCTGGCGTCGCCTTCCAACTGGTAGCTCAGCGTGGCGGTGGCCTGCAGCTGATCATCCACCACGATGGGGAACCGATCGCTGCTCCCGGTGCTGGTGAGCAGGAAGACGCCCGACTGTTGTCGCGCGGCCTTCGCCACCAGCTGCAGCTTGCCGCCGCCGCTGCTCGCCTCGAGCTTCTTGACCTCGATGAGATCGTTGGCCGCGTGCAGCTCGAGCCCGATGTCGCGGTAGTCGCCGAAGCCCGCCAGCGCGATGCGCCCGTCGCGCACCCTGGCGTCACCCACGAACTTCGGCAGCCCCAGCACGCCGCTCACCCGCCCCGTCAGGTCGACGCGGCCGGCCACCACGCGCAGCAGCTCGGTCGCCCCCGAGAGGAAGCCCACGTCGAAGTTGCGCGAGTCGAGCGTGACGTCGACGGGGGCCGCTTGCCAATCGAGCCCCCGGCGCAGCTTCGAGAGCCGCAGGTCGAGGCCGGTGGTGCCCTTCGCCTTGAAGTCGTCGCGCCCTTCGCCGCCCAGGGCCACGGTGAAACGTTGTTCGGTGCCGGTGCTCTTGAGCTCGAAGCGGCCGCTGCCGAGCTGCACGCGATCGAAGCGGAGATCCTTGAGCGCACCGACCACGCGCACGCTGGGCGACTCGAGCGTGCCATTGGCCTCCAGGGTGGCGCTGATCAACCCGGCTGGCGCCTTCTCGCCTTCTTCGGTCGTCATCAACGTCGCGAAGTCGAACGGCTTGATCGTCGCCGCCAATTGCAGCGGGGTGTCGCGCAACGACTCGATCATCGCGTCGGCGTTGCCCCCTTCACCCAGCAGCGCCCCCAGCGCACGCTCGGGCAACGCGGCGACGGAGGCGGTCAGCAGGAGGGCCTGTGCTGCGCCCACCGAGGCGGTGCCGGTCAAGCGGGTGTGGCTGGCGCCCGTTTTCAGCTCGAGCCGCGCGCTCGCCTTGCGCAGCGGGGGATAGGTGAGGTCATCGAGGCTCAGGGTGAGTTCGCCGGTGGGTGCCTTCGCGGTGCCGGTGAGGATTCCACTCACGCTCACCGCGCCCGCCAGCTCGTCGTCTTGCACGGGGCGCAGCGCGTTGAGCTGATGCAGGTCGAGGTGGCGCAGGTAGATCGCCAGCTTGACCGGCATGGACAGCAGGTCTTCGGCGGTGGGCACGTGTTTGCGAACCGAAGCGAGCGTGAGCGGGGTGGAGAGCGCGAACGCGCTCGCGGAGCCCAGGGTGAGGAACTTCAGCGTGGCGTCGAGCGTGAAGGTCTCGGTGGTGAAGACGGCCAGCTGGATCTCCTTCACTTCGAGACGGCGATCATCCTGCACCAGCGTCAACTCGGAGGCGTCGGCGGTGAAGCGCACCTTCGGTCGTGCGCCGCTGCCGCTCACCTCGAGCGTGCCGGAGACCTTGCCCTCCACCGGCAGGTCCTGGCCCAGCTGGCGCTCGAGCTCCGCGGCGGGAAGGTCCTTCACGGTGAATCGCGCCGTGCCTTCGCCCGGCTTCTCGGAGAGGAACGCGAGCACGGGAAGATCGAACGTGCCGTCGACCTGACCCAGCGCGCTGGCCGCGGTCAACGTGCCCTTCGCCCGCTCGTCGATCCAGCTTCCCTTGAGGGCGACGTCGAGCTCGTCGAAGCCTTTCACCCGGCCGCTGCTGAGCCGCGCGTCGAGCACCACCTCGGGCTTGCTGGGCCGGCCCGTGACCTGCGCGTCGGCGTCGAGCAGCCCGCCGAGCTGGAGCGAGGGCAGCGCCACCACGTGCGGCAGCTTCGAGAGATCGAGCCGCTCCACCCGCGCCTTCGCGTCGAGCCTGCTGCGCGTCATCGTCAACGAACCGGTGAGCACCTGCTCTCCGTCGCGCAACGAGAAGGGCTCGAGGGTGAAACCATCGACCCAACGCAGCCGGGTGGGCGCTTCCAGCTGCCACTTCGCTTCGCTCGCGTTGAGCTCGGTCTTCAGCAGCTCGACGCCGTTCGAGTCTTTGTCGAGGCGGCCAATCGCATGCAGCCGCAGGTCGCCCATGCCCCTGGTGGCGAGATCGAGATCGATCTCTCTCCCGCGGGTCAGAAAATCGAAGGTCACCTCGTTGAAGGCGCGATCACCGAAGCGGAGCTGTTTCGCGTGTATCAACACGTCGGTGTCGAGCGGTCGGAGCAGGTCGGGCAGGTCGGCGTTGATCTGCAGCAGGTCGGCCTCCACACCCGCGATGGAGAACCTGTCGAGCTTGCCCAGCACCTTGGCCGCCGGGCCGCGCAGAGGACCGTTGACCGAGATGCGCAAGACGCCGTTGCCACCCAGGCCTCCCACCTCGATGCCCGCGAACGCCCGTAGCGTCTTGCCCACCTGGCTCAGGTCGGCCGCGGTGAGCGTGCCGAACGCGTCCACGGTCTTCGGGTTGGCGGTGCCTCGCGCGCGCAGCGCCACGCCGGGGCTGGTCACCTCGAGTGAGCTCACCTTCGCTTCGCCTCGCTCGGCGGTGGCGGCGAGGTTGGCGGTGAGCAGGCGCTGGCCACCCTTCGCGTCCCAGGTGGCTTTCGCGTCGACCTTGCCCGCGAGCGTGTCGGGTCGCCAATCGCTCAAGGCGCCGGTGGCTTCGAACCCCAGGTCGCTGGGCATCGAGGCGCCGACCAGCTCCTGGAGATCGATGTCGTCGCCGCGAGCCACCAGGGTCTGCGCCGAGTTGTTCTCGAGGTCGTACTTCGCGTCGATGGTGAAGCGCGCTTTGCCCGCGGAGAGCTGCAGGGCCGCCTGCTTCGGGCTGAGCGAGCCCTTGCCGAACACCACCGGCTTGAGGGGCCAGCCGGGAAGAAACGCGCTCACCTCACGCGGCGCGGCCACCAGCGCATCGACGGTCACCTGCAGCCCGGGCAGCTCGAGCTTCGCCTTCGCCGAAGTGCCACCCAGCGTGAGCGCGACGTCGTAGTGCAGCGGGCCCTCTCTGGTGGAGCCCGCCATCTTCGCGTGCAGGGTCTCTTCGAGCGGTGAGGTGAGCACGCTGCTCACGTCGAGCTCCCCCGTCACCTCCAGCGGCTCCAGCCGCACCTGCGCGTCGCCCCGGGCGATCAGCTTGGTGGCGGTGATGCGCCTGTCTCCCTGCTGCAGGTCGACGAGGCCATCGCGCAGCTCGAGGCCTTCGACCTGCACGCGCCACTTGAGCGGGCCAGACGGCTTTGCCGGAAGCAGCGACGGCTTGCTGGCGATGGCCCGCGACAGGTTCCAGCCGCGATCGTCTTCTTTGAGGAACAGCCGGGGTTGATCCACCGACACGTTCTTCAGGTTGATCCGCTGGCCTGCGAGCGAAGGGAGATCGACGTCGGCCTCCAGCCGCTCCAGCGAGGCGACGAGCTCGCCTTCGGGCGTGAAGAGCTTGAGGTGCGTCAGCACGATGTGATCGTTGCCGCGCAGCTCGATCTGATCAGCCTCGAGCTTGCCGGCCAGCGAATCGCCGACCAACGCCAACACCTTCTCGCGCAGCAAACGCTTTCCGGCGGGGCTCTCCAGGAAGAGGGAGACGCCGCCGAGGAGCACGATGGGGATCAGCGCGAGCACGAGCAGCACCAGCAGAATGCGGCGGCGGCGCTTCTTGGCGGCGAGGGCGCGCGGGTCTTCCACTTAGAAGGCCTCGCCGATCGAGAGGTGCGCGCTGCAGAGGTTGTCGGGTGAACCTGCGTAGCCCGCGGCATTCGGCGCGCGCACGTACGGATCGCCGACGGGCAGCCCAGAGCCCAGCCCGAAGAAGCAGCCCGGCGCGCTGCGGAAGGAGGCGCCTTCGGTGTTGGTCACCTGCTGCGGCCCGCCCAGCGGCATGCGGTACGCCAGGTCGACCCGAATGGGCCCCAGCGGCGTCTTGTAGCGAACGCCAAAACCGACCGCGGTGTACAGCGATTGAGCGAGGTCCTGACCCTGGCCCAACGGCTTCTCCGCGACGATGCCCCAGTCGTTGAACAGCGCGATGATCCAGTTCTCGCTGACGGCCCAGCGGATCTCGAAGGCCGCCTCGAGGAGCCCCGCGCCGCCGATGGGCAGGGTGGTGCCGTCTTTGGGGCAGGCGTCGGGGCCCGACAACTTCGATTTATCCGGGCATGTCGGAAGATCGTCCCGGGTGAGCACGGCGATCTGCGGCGAGAGGCGCCGTTGCTGGAAACCACGCATGCCTGCACCTCCCGAGAAGTAGCGCACCACGATGGGCGTGTCGTTTTCCGGCGCGAGCAACACGCCGAACTTCACCCGGCCTGCGAGGGTGAACTGTTTGTACTTCCCGAAGCTCAAGTAACCGCGCGCCTCGGGCGTCACCTTGAAGAACGGCCGCAGCCGCAGCGCCGACGAGATGCCGCCGGCCGCGTCGAACCCGAAGTAGTAGCCCGCCGTGGGCTCGAGCCGGTTGTCGCGGCGATCGAACTCGATGTTCAGGTCGAGGAAGGTGACCCAGCAGACCTCGGGGGCCTGGGGGCAACCGATCGCCTCGGCGGGCGCTGTGTCGCGCAGCTCCAGCGGCGTCTGCAGCAGGTAGCCGTCGAAGTTGAGCGAAGGGAAGACGGTGAAGTCGATGCGCGGCCGCCAGATGACGCCCAGCTTCGCCTCGAGCGCGAAGTAGTCGTAGGTGTTGTCGAGCGTGCGCAGCAGGTCGAGGCTCCCCTGGAACGACAGGGTGCGCAGGTCGAACATGCGGGGCACTTCGTACTCGGCGTAGACGCGGCCGGTCGGGCCCCACTTGGAGAGCGCCGAGCCACGCGCCACGTCGACCACGTTGGGCAAGAAGGCGATGCCGAGCTTCGCGCGCAAGGTGAGGCGATCGAGCCGCGAGTTCTTGAAGAAGAGGCGCGAGAAGCCGAGGTTGCGATCGGTGTACTCGCCGATGAGGCGCACCTCCTGGCGAATGAGGTCGCCGCCCAACCCTCCGCCGAACCGCAGCGAATGAAAGGGCGCTTCTTTCACGTCGATCACCACCGGCACGGTGCTCTCGGCGCGATCGGGAATGCCGCGGTTCACCTTCACGCCGGCGAACACGCCCATCTGGAATACGCGCGACTGGGCCGCCGACATCGCCGACTCGCTGAACCACGCGCCTTCGGGGAAGTCGGGCGAGGCCTGGTTGGCGATGAGCTTTGCGGGCACCTGTGCGTTGGCGTCGGTGGCCACGAACAACTTGCCGAAGCGGAAGCGGGTGCCCGGCTCGAGCGTGAGGGTGAGCGAGACGGCGGCGGCGTCGGCATCGACGATCGCTTCACCGGTGACCTGCGCTTCGGCAAAACCCAGCTCACGCAGTCGCAGGCTCAGGAGCGCCTTCATGCGAAACCAGGCGTCCTCCAGGAAGATGTCGCCCGTCTCGAGCGGGAGCTCTGCGGTCACCGTGGCCTGCATCTCAGCGGTGAGCGCCTCGAGGCCGGTGATGTCGACCGCGTTGACCCGTGCGGGCTCGCCTTCACGCAGCTTGACCAGCAGCTTCACGTGCCGCGGCTTCGTCTCGGTGACCACGTCTTCGAGCACCCGCGCCTGGTAGAAGCCGTTCGCTTCGTAGAAGCGCTGAATGCGGCGGAGGTCGGCCTGCCAGGTGATGGGGTCGAACCACCCGGTCTTGCCCAGCAGCGGCACCCAACCCGGGAGGAAAGAAGACTCCGCGGTGACGATCTTCTCTTTGATGTCGGACGTCTTGAGCTGCTTGACCCCGTCGATGTCGAAGTCGTCGACCTCCCTCGAATCAGGGGTGGGCGGCGCGGTGACGCAGGCCGCCAGGCAGACGAGCGCCAGCCCGGGGATGAAGACGCGCCATCGCACGCCATGCTTGTACAGCAGTGGAGCCAAGGTGGTGGAGTAGTAGGCTCGCGACATGACCTACGCGTGTCCAAAATGTGGGGGCCCCGCTCAGCGTGGAAGCAGCTCGGCGGCCGGTCATGCCGGTGGTCTCGTCGGCATGTTGCTCTACGCCGCTTTTGCCGGGTTCAACTGCGGCAAGTGCGGGAAAATCGAGCGGTCCTCGTTTGCGCCCGAGGTGCGCTCGAAGATGATGATGAACTCCGCGCTGATGGCGGTCGGTGCGCTGGTGCTGCTGATCGCCGTGATCGCGTTACTGGCCGTACTCAACTGAAACTGCTGCTGACTCGAAGTGAGGTTTTCCCCTACCCGCGCCGGCCTTCATGGGCGAGGCGGGTCAACCAGTTCGCCGCCCGCTGCAGCGCCGCATCGGTGGCCAGCTGCTGCACCTCGGGCCGCATCCGGTACCCCCAGTTGTGTGGCCCCATGGTGCCCGGCGTATTCGTACGCTCGGCCTCACCGAACACGTCTTGCCACGGGAAAATGCACGTGGCCGATTGCGAGTTGAGCGCCGCGCGCATCAGCGCCTCGTGAAGCTCGAAGCTCCACTCCCTGGGCGGCGGCTTGAAGGTATTGAGCTCAGGCCACGTGGCGCACGCCATCTCGCGTTCCCAGTCGTTGGTGGTCTCCCACCAACCGCGCAGCGTCTCGGTGTCGTGCGTTCCCGTCGTCACCAACGAGGTCTCTGGATAGTGCCGGGGGTCGCGGTACACGCCGTCTTCGCGGCTCCAGCGCATCACCTGGTAGCCGGGCAGACCCAGCGACGCGAGCACGTCCTTGGCGAAGCGGGGGATGACGCCGAGATCTTCGGCCACGATGCCCGCGCCCTCCGACAGCAGGCGGAAGTTCTTCTCGCCCAGCGCGCGTTGCGCCGGCTCGTCGGAAGGAATGAAGCGGCCCGTGGGGTGATCCGCGTCGCGCACGTATTGGCGGAAGTAGCCGATGGCGTGATCGATGCGGCGCACGTCGTAGGTGGCCGCGGCGTGACGGGCCCGCCTGCGCAACCACGCATCACCATCCTGCGCGAGCGCTTCGAAGTCGAACCAGGGCAAGCCCCAGTCTTGACCGTCGAGCGAGAAGTCGTCGGGCGGCACCCCCAGCTTGCCGTCGCGCCGGAGAAACTTCGGGAAGCACCAGCAGTCGGCTGAGTCCTGCGCGATGATGAACGGCTCGTCGCCACACAGCAGAATGCCGTGCTGCTGCGCCGACCTGCGTACCCGCTGCCACTGGCCATCGGCCACCCACTGCAGCCACTGGTGGTAGCGCACCCGCTTGCTGTGTTCGCGCTGCGCCGCCTCCACCGCGCGGGGTTCTCTGGTGGCCAGCGGCGCGGGCCACTCCCACCACGGCTTCTGGTCGAACGATTCGGAGAGCGCGGCGTACAGCGCGTAGCCCTCGAGCCAGTCCCGTTGCCCCACGCACCACGCGTCGAACTCGCGGCTGCGCGCGGTGCTGCCCTGGCCCTGAAACGCGGCGAACGCGCGCTCGAGCGCGGCGGTCTTCACGGGGAAGACCAGGTCGTAGCGCACGGTGGGCGAGGCGCGCGCGGCGTCGATGGCCTGCTGCTCCTCGGCGCTGAACCGCACGCCTTCAGGCAACCAGCCCAGGTGAATGAACAGCGGGTTCAACCCGAACGCAGAGCGCGTGGAGTAGGGGCTGGGGTCGCCCGGCGTGGTGGGCAACAACGGCAGCACCATCACCAACTTCTGCGAGGCCTGGCGCATCCACCCGAACAAGGCGTCGAAGGCCTCGAAGTCGCCGACGCCGACATCGTGGTGACTGCGCAGAGAAAAGACGGGCTGCAGGATTCCGGTAAGTCGTCCCGTGGGCATCATGGCTGGGGTGAATGTCTACACGAAGTTGGCCGCGTTACCTTCGATGCCGTGAAGCCGCTGCCGCTGTCATTTCATTCAGGCGATGCCGTGAAGGTCGCAAAATCGCTCTTGGGCATGGATCTCGTGCACGTCGTGCGCGGCCGCGCACGAGCGGGTCGAATCGTGGAGACGGAGGCGTATGTCGGCCCCCACGATCTCGCCTGCCATTCGTCCAAAGGGCGCACCCAACGCACCGAGGTGATGTTCGGACCTGCGGGTCACGCCTACCTTTTTCTCGTCTACGGCCTGCACCTCTGCGTGAACGTGGTGGTGGGCGACGGGGCGGCGGTGCTCATTCGCGCCATCGAGCCACGAGAGGGAATTCCCGAGGGGGTTCGCACCGATGGGCCGGGCCGCCTCACCCGCGCGCTGGGGCTCAGCTTGAGCCTGAACGCCCTGCCGCTGAACCAGCCGCCGCTCTTCATCGCGCGTGGCGAATCGGTAACGCCGCCACACATAACGGCCAGTCCGCGGATTGGCGTGGATTACGCAGGGGAATGGGCCCAGAAGCCGTTCCGTTTTCACGATCGTCGGTCCTCCTTCGTGAGCCATGCAGGCAGGTGAAACCGGAACTTTGTCGGCCCGTAAGACCCCAAGGGTGGTCATGTCGCTTGACGCTGAGAGTCGGAAAGTCCACGGTGCCGCGCCTTTGATTCCGTCGGAAGACACGGAGCTGTTGACCCGCGCCCAGCGTGGAGACGTCGCCGCCTTTGAGGGGCTCGTCGAGCGCCACCGGGCACGGGTGTTCGGCCTTGCGCTGCGCATGCTCAACTCGGCCGACGACGCCGCCGAAGTGCTCCAGGAGTCGTTCCTCTCCGCCTACCGCAACCTCCAGAACTTCCGGGGCGACGCGCAGTTCGGTTCGTGGGTCTACCGAATCGCCGCCAACCACGCGTTGATGCGCCTGCGTCACCGCAAGGTGGTCAACCAGGTCGAGTCACCGCTCGACGGCCCGCAGTTCAACGAACGCGGCAGCCTGGTGGACGAGGTCTCCGACTTCAGAGATGCCGAAGGCGAAGCGATGGACAAGGAGCTGCGCGAAGCCATCGAAGCGGGCGCTGCCCGGCTCGGAGATGAGTACCGCGAGGTGTTCGTGCTCAAGGACCTCGAGGGTTTGTCGTACGAAGAGATCGCCGAGCTCACCGGGGCCACCGTTCCCGCCGTGAAGAGCAGGCTGCACCGCGCTCGTCTTTCTCTGCGCGCAGCCATCGACCACTTCTACGCTGAGCGCTCGTGAACCCTCTGTTCATCCGTTCAGTGCCCCTGGAGCGCTGCTCCAATCTCCGTTGCATCTGGGGGGCTTGCGTAACAATGAAGGGCTGTCCTCTCCTGATGGCCCCTCGATGATCGCTTCCAACTGCAAAGACAGCGTCGAGCACCTGCTCGAATACCTCGACGGGGAGCTGAACGCGGATTTGCGCGCCAAGCTCGAAGCCCACCTGAGTGGGTGTTCTCCCTGCGAAGACTTCTGGAAGAGCTACAGCGCCACCCCGGGTTTGTGCCGCAAGGCCCTCATTGCCGAGATGCCCCGGGAAGTGGCGACCAAGCTCACCGACTTCCTGCGCCTCGAGATGAACAAGTCGAAGTGAGGCCGGAAAGGGAGTGAAGCCATCGGTCATCTGACCGACGGTCGAACGACCGACCTCGATCTTCGCCCGATGCCGGAGCGGTGATCTCGCGTGAGACCGTGCCTCCTGTCGCCCACCAGGAGTCACACCATGAGCAAGACCCGCATTCTCCTCGGCAGCGCACTCGCGCTCTCCCTGGCCGCTTTCATGTCGGCCGTCACCAAGCCCCGCCCCGTCATCGCCAGACCCGGCGAGGTGTCCGTCTCGAAAGGTGGCGGCGTGCGCATCGAAGCGCGCCCCAGTCACACCGCGGTGCATGAGAACGGCAGCGAGCTGTTCGCCGAGCTGACGGTCACGCTCGAAGAGCACGCAGAAGCGAAGACCGAGTTGCCAATCTCGCTGGCGCTGGTGCTCGACACCTCGGGCTCGATGTCGGGCTCGAAGATGGAAGACGCGCGCAAGGCGGCGCACCGGCTGGTCGAGCTGCTCACCGAGCGTGACGAACTCTCGCTCGTCGCGTTCGGCACCGAGCTCACCGACTTCGAGCTGCGCCGGGTGAACGCGCAGAGCCGGGCTGCCTTTCACGCGGCCATCGACGCGCTGCAACCGGCGGGCAGCACCAACATCTCCGGGGGCGTGACGGCGGGCTGGGGTTCGTTGCGCTCGGCGACGGGCGCCAAGCGGCTGGTGCTGGTGAGCGATGGCCAGCCCACGGTGGGCTTGATCACCGAGCCCGAGCTCGCTGCGCTGGCGGGCCGGGTGCACGATGAAGCGATCACCTTCACCGCGCTCGGCGTGGGCGCGGACATCGACGGCGCGTTGATGCTGCATCTGTCGGAGCGGGGTGGCGGCATGTACGGCTACCTGAAAGACGCCGGCGCCCTCGAGGAGATCCTCGGCCGCGAGGTGACCGCCGCGCGCAGCGCCATCGCCCGCAACGTCGAGCTGCGTTTCGACACCACCCGCTTCCGCGTCGCCGAGGTGCCCGGCCGTCACCTCGACCTGGTCAACGGTCACCCGGTGCTGCACCTGGCCGACCTCCGCCCCAACCTGCCCACCCGCGTGCTGGTGCGGCTCGAGTCGTTGCCCTCGTCGGTGGGCGAGGTCGCTTCTTTGGCGTCGACCGTCACCTGGCGTTCGCTCGACGGCGCCGTGAAACAACGCGACGTCGGCTTCAGCGCCGTGGTGGTCGACGACCCCGACGCGGTGGCCCGCTCGCGTGACGAGGCGGTGTTCTCGCGCGGCGTCGGTGCGGTGGGCAACTTGAAGCTCGTCGCGGCCGCCGCTGCGTGGGAACGCGGTGACACGGCGCGCGCGGGCAGCCTGCTCGACGATGCCAGGGCGGTGTTCGGCATGAGCGCCGACGCGCTGGCCGGCGACATGCAGGTCAATGAAGTGCGCCAGGGGCTGAACAGCTCGAGGAACGCGCTGGAGAAGCGCGAGTACGCGCGTCACCTCGAGCGCAAGAAGCTCACCGACTTCGGTCTCGAAAACTCGGGGTACTGACATGAGCGCCCTCGAAGAGACGTGGCAGCGGCTGGGTTTCGAGAACGCTGCTGAAGTGGAGAAGCGGTTGCTGCACGGCACGGCCGTGGGGGTGCTGGGCGGGCTGGCCGGCGCCTGGCTGGGTGGGTTGCTGCGGCCGTATGATCCGGGAGCGCCGGTGGTCAGCCTGGCCGTCTCGTTTGCCGCGGGCCTGCTCATGCTGGTGCTGCCGCGTCTGACGCCCGGCTACCGGCTCGCGCTGCTGGGCACCACGGGCCTCACGACGCTGTTCCTTCCGTGGGCGAACGGCTCGGCCTTGCCGTTCTTCTTCACCGTGCCGCTGGGGTTGGTGCTCGCGCTCGAGCCGGCCACCTGGTGGCGCAAGCTGCTGGCCTTTGCGGGGCCGAGCCTGGGCGCGGGGTGGTGCGTGCTGGTGGCGTACTGGTTGTCGGCGCGCCACCTCGGCCTGGGCACGATGCCTGCGTGGTTGGCGATGGCGGGCGCGGGCTTGTTCATCACCGCCGGTGCGGTGTTGGCGTCGGTGACCTTCGCGGTCGACACCGTGGAGCCGAAGCTCGTCGATCAGCCCAGGGTGCGCCTGGCCTGGCTGCGGCTGCGCGCGGCGCTCGACAGGTTGCCCAAAGGCGAACCACGCCGGCAGCTGGAGAATCTGGCCCGTGAAGGCGCGACCCGCTGCGTGCTCGCGAGAGCCGAACACGATGACGCGGCCAGCTCGCTCGATGGCGCTGCGGAGCAGGACGCGCGGGCGGCGGTCTTCGCGCTCAAGGAGAAGCTCGAAGTGACCACCGACGCTGAATTGAAGACGCACCTCTCGCAGTTGCTGCGCGTGCATCAGGACACGCTGGAGCAGTTCGACGGGTTGCGGCGGAAGTTCGAGCGGCTCGAAGCGCGCACCGCGGCGGAAGCAGGGTGGCTGGAGACGGCGGCCTTCTCCATCGAGCTGGCGCCGAAGAGTGAGCTGGGCGTGCGAGAGCTCGCAGCCCGCCTGCACTCCCTCTCGCCTCAGGGTCGCGCAGGGGTGGGGCGAGGGGCCACCTCCTAAAACTTCAGCTTCTTGACCGTCGTCTCGTTCGACTTGATCTCCACCTCGATGGAGTTCTCCGCGTTGCTCTCGGGGTTGATCAACCGCAGCAGGTGTTTCCCCGCCGGCAACGGCACGTTGAGCAGCGGGGTGTCACCCAGCTTCTTCTTCCCCCAAAACACCGTCGTCCACGGCGTGGTCTTCAAGGTCAGCTTGCCCGCCGCCGCCACCACCAGCGGCCGCCGCACCGGAGGCTTCGCCCCCACCAGCGGCATCTTGCCCACCGGAACGGGATCCATCACGGGCACCGGAACGGCGAGCAGGGCCAGCTCGACCATCACCCGTTCACCGGGTCGCGCGAGCGTCACCGACTTCGAAGCGGGCTGAAAACCCTCGAGTGAAGCCTGCACCTGGTGACTGCCGACCCCCAGCGCTTCCAACGTCTGCGGGCTGGGCCCACGCTGCACGCCATCGACCACCAGCAACGCGCCCGCGGGCACGGTGTCGATGACCAGCACCGGAGGCGCTGCGGGTGGGGCTTTGATCGCCACCACCGGCTTGACCGGCTCCTGATTCACCTCGGCGGCGTCGTTCATCCGTTTGATCACCGCCGCGCCGATGCCCAGCACCAGCACCGCCATCGCTCCCAGCGCGATCACCGGGGCCCGCCGCCGCAGGCCTTCGCCGCCACGGGTCGAGGTGTGACTCGACGAGGTGCCCGTGCTGGCGGCCTGGCGCGCCACCATGTTCGACAGATGTTTGGCCGAGCTGGGCGTGAGCTCGGTCGTCATCGCGGTCTCGATCAACTGGCGCCGCTCGTGAATGCGCCGCGCGAAGACGGTGCGCAGGTAGTCGGCGATGTCGCCGGCCGAGACGTGTTTGCCGCTGTCGCGCAGCCAGGTCTCCAGCGCCTCGTGCAGCTCGCGCGCGTTCTGGTAGCGATGCTCGCGCCTGCGGGCGAGCGCCTTTTGAATGATGGGCTCCAGCCCCGGCGGCAGATCCGCGCGGCGCTCCGAAGGCGCAGGCAGGGGATCGGTGCCCCCCATCAAGGAGAGCAGCTCGAGGTCGTTGAGCTTGGGCAGCAGGCGGGTGCGGGTGACCACCTCGAACAACACGATGCCCAACGAGAAGACGTCGGAGCGCGCATCGAGCGGCTCACCCCGCGCCTGCTCCGGCGACATGTACGCCAGCTTGCCCTTGAGCTTGCCCGAGTTGGTGTGGTGCGTGGCCAGCTTGGCGATGCCGAAGTCGACCACCTTGAGCCCACCATCGAAGGTGGCGATCAGGTTCTGCGGCGAGATGTCGCGGTGCACGATGCCCAGCGCCTTGCCGTCGATGCCGGTGCGGGTGTGCGCGTAGTGCAGGCCTTCGGCGGCCATCGAGATGAGCTTGGCCGTGTAGTGATCGAGCAACGGCAGGCCGTGCTTCTGACCGGTGCGGCGCACCACGGAGAGGTCCTCTCCGTCGAGGTACTCCATCACCATGCAGAGCGAGCCGTGTTCTTCACCCAGCTCGTAGATCTGCACCACGTTCGGGTGGCTCAGCTGTGCGGCGAGCCTTGCCTCGGTGAGGAACATGTCGACGTACTCGGGGTCGTGCTCGAGCGAGGTCATCATGCGTTTGATCACCACCAGCTTCTCGAAACCCTTCAGCCCCGATTGGCGCGCCAGCCAGATCTCGGCCATCCCGCCTGGAGCGAGAGGGGTGAGAAACGTGAATCGTGCGAC
>JAUYRZ010000029.1 GCA_030695565.1 Archangium sp. | reverse complement strand
TGGTGAGCGCGGTGAGGCCCTCTTTCCCGGAAGGATCGTCGACCGAGCCGGTGCGGAAGACGAGGCGCACGCTGACGATGGGCTTGTTGGGAACGGGCAGCACCACGAGCTTCATCGGCTCGATGGAAGGCAGCGCGCGATACGGCACCGCTTCGGTGGGGGCGGGCTTGACCACCAGGGAGTCGAGCTCGAGCTGAGCGGCGTCCTTCGGCAGCTCCTTCACCACGACGGGAGCGGGCGCAGTGGCACACCCGGCGAGCAGCACGAGGAGCAGAGCGCGGGCGTTCAATTGGCACCCCCTTTCAGCTCAACCGTAAAATGCATGGTCGTCCTGTTGGTATCGACGAGGTACTTCCTGGCGAACGCGCTCAAGTCCTTCGCGGTGACCTTGCCGATGTTGGCGTAGAGCGAGTCGATGGCATCGACGCTCCCAAAAATGCCCATGTGCCACGCGAGTGTCTCGGCGACCTGAGAGGGCGTCTCGAGATCCATCACCACGCCGAAGCGCAAGTTGCTCTTGATGTCGTCGAGCCGTTTGGCGTCGGCCTTGCCTTTGGCCACTTCACCAATGGCCTCCAGCATGGCCTTGCTCACGGCCTCGCGGTTCGCCTCGCTCTTCAGCCGCGCGTCGATGCCGAAGAAGGAGGGATCGCGGTGGTGATCGTAGAAGGCGACGAAGCGCTCGACGAGCTGCTGCTCCAACACCAGCGTGCGGTGAAGCGGTGACGTCGGGCCGACCAGGTACGCGCTGAGCACCTGCTGAGTGGCGGCATCCATGGTCTTCGTCGACGCAGCCGGCGAGTGCCACGCCATGCCCAGGCGGGGCAGGGTGGGCGTGGGCCAGGTGAGCTTGGCGACCCGCGCTTCTTTCTGCTGGGGCTCGACGGGGATCTCCATCTTCGCGGCCTTGCCGGTCCACGGGCCGTAGTGCTTCTCGATCGTGGCCATCAGCTTCGCGTCATCGAAGTCACCAGCGATGACGATGATGGTGTTGTCGGGCGTGTACCAACGCTTGAAGAAGGTCTTCGAGTACTCGAAGCGTTTGGGCATCTCGACGATGTCTTCGTAGAGACCGATGGTGGTGTGTTGGTAGGGGTGTTTGGTGAAGGCGGTGCCGAGGGTGATCTCTTCGATCTTGAGGCCGGGGTTCGACGCGTTTTTCTGGTACTCGCCGGCGACGGCGAGGGCTTCGGTCTGGAAGGCGGGTTCGGCGTAGTCGAGGTTGATGAAGCGGTCGGCCTCGAGGTCGACGAGGGTCTCCAGGCCCGAGCTGGGACCGTTGGAGTAGTAGACGGTGACGTCGTCGGTGGTGAAGGCGTTCTCGACGAAGCCGAGCTTTCCGGTGACCCCGCCGCGGGCGCCTTCGGGGAAGCGTTTGGTGCCGCGGAACATCATGTGCTCGAAGAAGTGGGCGAAGCCGGTGTGGCCGGGTTCGACCTCGTTGCGGGAACCCACCCGGACGACCGAGTAGTAGGCGACCAACCCGGGGGAATCGAAGGGCACCCGGACGACGGTGAGGCCGTTCTTCAAGGTGGTGATCTTCGTGGGGTAGGGGAAGACGCCAGCGAGCGTCAGGGTGGCGACGGCGGCTGCGACGAGGGGAGAGATCATCAAGGTGGGGTTTGAGCCCGGCAGACAGGCAGTGACAAGCGCCACGAAGTGGTTAAATGAGGTCCGTCGGTCAGGGAGAAGGCGCAGCAAGGCCCTGGAAGTTCAGTTCTTTGAAAATCAGGGGGCGACAAGGTTTCGACGGGGGCACAGACGTTCCCGGTCGCGTGTCGAGTGAGCTTTCACACTCGTAAATAAAAGTGAGCAAAAACCACAAAAGCCAACGACAACGTTGAGCTTGCGCTGGCCGCCTAAAAAACGGTCCCTGCACGGTCGCTTCATCTTCTGTCGGTGAGGTGAAGATCGACCGCCATAATGCCGGCTGGTTCTCCGAGTATCTGAGCGAGGAGAATGAGAAATAGTCAGAATCGGCTCTCTCACCATCACGTCCGTTTGAGTGTGGGAGGCTTAAAGCTTCAAAGATCGGACTACACACGTAGTGACTTGGAACTGATGGCTTTCGGACCCGGGTTCGATTCCCGGCGCCTCCACTCAACCCAGCAACCCTCAGCGGGTTGCTGGGTTTTTCTTTGAGAACGGCCCCATGTCCCCTCGGGCGTCGTCAGCGCCGAACAGCCGCACCTGCATCGGGGCCCCGTCGTTGTGAAAGATGCCGGAACGGTGCGCCGGAAGGTGCATCAACGGCCGGTCGCGAGCGCTCCAGCGAACCGCGCAGCGATGGGCGCGGCAACCTTGCCGCCCGTACCGCCGCCCTCGACGATGATCGCGAACGCGACGTCTCCCTGGAGCCCGATGAACCAGGCATGCGTGCGCAACGGCGCCTCGGTGCCGAACTCCGCGCTGCCGGTCTTGCCGATGAGGCCAGGTACGCCCGCCGCGGCCTTCCCCGTCCCTTCGGCGACGACCGCGTGCATCAGCACGCGCAGCGAGCGCACGGTGCCAGTGCCGAGGCGTGGGCCCCGCGCCGGCGAACCCACGGGATCCGCGAGGAGCGAGGGCGACCGCCACTCGCCCGCACCCACCGCCGCCGCGACCGACGCCATGTGCAGCGGCGTGGCCAGCACGCGTCCCTGGCCGATCGTGGCGGCGGCCCGCTCGGCGAGATCGTCGGGCGCGGGAAAGGTCGCGCGCGGGGAGGGCAGTCCCACGTCGTAGTCGACGTCGAAACCGAAGCGCCGGGCAGCCTCCGCCACCCCGTCCTGCTTCAGCTCGGCGCCGAGCAGGATGAAGGCGGTGTTGCACGACTCGGCGAACGCTCGACGCAGCGTCGTCTCGCCCAGCGCGGCGCCGTCGAAGTTTCGGAAGCGGAAGCCGCCGGCCTCGGCCGTCGCCGGGCACGAGACGGTGCTCTCCGGCGTCAGCCCCCGCGCGAGGAGTGCTTCAGCGGTGACGACCTTGAAGGTCGACCCCGGCGGATACAGCCCCTGCAGTGCGCGGTTCAGCGAAACGCCCAGCGGCCGGCTCACCACCGCGAGCACCTCGCCGCTGCCGGCCTTCACGGCGACCAATGCTGCGGGCTCTCTGACCTCCGACAGCGCGGCCTCGGCGGCGACCTGCACGTCACGGTCGAGGGTCGTGGAGACAGGCTTCCCCGCGCGACCCTCGAAGCGGTGAAGGAGCACCGACTCGCCCGACGCGCGCCGCAGCCGCACTTCTCCTTCCGGAAGCCCCGCGAGCGTGCGCTCCTGCACGCGCTCGAGCCCGCTCAGCCCCACCACGTCGCCCACCTGGTACGGCACGCCGAGCTCCGCCAGCCGCTCTGTCGTCACCGTCCCGACGCGCCCGAGCGTGTGCGCGGCGAAGCCTTCCGTGGGCGTGAGCCGCAGGGTCTTGCGGCGGAAGAAGATGCCCGGCACCGGCGCGAGGGCCGGCCGCACCGCCTCGTAGCGCTCGGGGCGCAAGTCGATGAGCGGAACGAAGGCATCGGGTACGCCCCCGCCCGACCAGAGGGCGCCGTGCACGACGGAGGGCTCGAGCTGCACGTGTGACTGGAGCGCCGCGGCGACCTCCTCGGCGCGATCCACACGGCCGGGCACGACGCCAACGCTGACGACCTCGCCCTGCACTGTCAGCGGCACCCCGTGCCGGTCCAGCAAGGGCGCGCGGGCACCGAAGCTGCGCCTGCGGTCGAAGCGGTCGCCGGCCCGCGCGTTCGCGTGCAGCACCGCGGGCGTCCAACGCACGAGCCACCGTTCCTTCCGGTGTTCGAGCTCCAGCGCGGACATCACCACCCAGTCGCCCAGCCCCCTGAGCGTGTGCACGCCGCGGAAGGTGACGCGCGCGTTCCCGGGCTGCTCGTCCACGTCGACGATCTCGAAGCGGGAGGCCACGACGCCGAGCCGGTCCCGCCAGACGAGCTGCTCTGCGAGAGCGTGCGGCGCCGCCAGCGATCGCTGCGTGGCGATGTCCCCGTCCGCCCAGGCGCGCAGGAAGGTCTCCGCCGCTCGTTCGGCGTCACTCCGCGGCCGCAAGACACGCGTCACGGGCGCGCACGACGCGAGCAGCAGGAGGAGGCCCAGTACGGGCACGGGAAGGACGCGCACCCAACAGAGTGTGACGCGGATGGCACGCCCCGCAAGTCGATCGATACAAGCTGTGCTCCGCGCGATGCGCAAAACACGCTGCACCGACAGGTCGTCTTCCGAGTACGTCCGCGCGTTCGACATGGCGCCATCCCACGCGATGACGAGGGGCAGCACGGGCAGCAAGTAGGTGAGCAGCACCTGCTCGAACAACGAGATGCGCTTCATGAGGGCGGCGCTCGGTACCACTTCGCATCGGTGCGGCGCGGTCACCTCCTCATAGGCATCCTCGTGAGCGCCACTCTGATTCCCTCGATAAGCGCGCGAATATGTCGCATCGCATCTTGGGAAGGTCGTTCGCTGAAGTGTCGCCACCGACGCTGCTCGAAAAAGAGACAGCCGCGCAGTTCGTCGAGGTCAGTCGGTACGGTGCCGGCTTTGCCATGCTGGTTCGCCAGGTCGGTCAGGCGCGAGCCGATGCGCTGGTACCCACCGAACGTCAGCGCGAAGGCCTCGATCTCTTCCCACGAGGCGTCAGCGCGGGGGACTTGTGCTCGCTTCAGGTCGTCGTTCGACAGTTCTGTGAAGGCCATGCAGTGCCGCAGTCTATTCGTCAGCTGGCGTTGACGCGCTCGGGCCGCCAACGCGCTGCTCCGAAGTCTGGCAAGGTGAGCCTAATGGACCGCCTCTCGACCGACTTGTCTGAAGAGCTCGCCGAACTCCGCGCCCGCCTCGCGAGCCTGGAAGCCGAACGCACCGCCTCTCGTGGACGCGTGCGCTGGGCGGGCGCAGCCGTCGTCATCGCTGCGCTCATCGGCACCGCGGCGTCGGCAGCGAACGGCGCGTGCCCCAACGGGCTCCCGTTCTGCTTCAACAGCAACACTCCGGCGCTCGCCTCTGAGGTGAACACCAACTTCTCGCAGCTCAAGGAATGGCTCGAGTCGAAGGTCGGCACGGTGGCCGCCCCGGTGCGGATCACCACCGGCGCCACGGTGAGCACCATCACGCCGCCCACGCAGGCGAGCCGCGCGCTCTTCGTCAGCGCGAACACCTCGGGCCACACCGAGCCCATCGTCGATTTCCGCCACGACAACCTCACGCAAGGTGTCGGCATCGGCTGGAGCTCCGTGGTCGCGACCGGCACCGCCACGAACCAGGATCTCTTTCTCGTCCCCAAGGGCACGGGTCAGGTCGTCGTCGCGCCGAGCAATCTCAACGTCGGTGCGTCGGCCGTCTCCTGCGCGGTCGGCCCCTGCTACTGCACGGGGGGCATGTACCCGCTGAGCCATACGGGCACCTGCAACGGCGCAGGCATCGGGGTCTATTCGGTCTTGCCGGTCACGCTGAACGGGCAGCGCGGCATCGACGTGCAGTGCATCACCTCGAACTTCGCCGGCTTTGCCCCGATGCGAAACATGGTCCTCACCTGCTCGCGGCTCATGACTCAGTGAGGCGTGCCATCGAGGACGAGGGTTCAGACTCGTAACGGTCGAGGCTTCGCGGGGTTACCGCCTCGTAATTCCATCGCCTGACCAGTTGAGAGGAGCGCAGGCGCTCGTCACTCTGGACCCCATGCCCAGCTTCAACCATCACGAGGCTCCCCGGTTCCCGCGATCGCGAGAGCTGCGTCACCTCATGATCGTGGATGACGACCCTCGACTGGCAGACGCCGTCGCGAGGCTCCTGGAGACGCGTGGGTTCACCGTCACCGCCTTCTCCTCGCCGCATGACGCCCTCGCCGCGCTGCGGGCGGGGCCGAAGGACTTCGACGTCGTGCTCACCGACCTGACCATGCCCGAGATGAAAGGGCAGGACTTCATCTCGGCCCTTCGGGAGATCTGCCCCGACATGCCGATCATCGTCTCCACCGGCGCCGACCTCGATGCGCAGGCCCGCGCCCGGCTCGGCGTGCGCGAGGTGCTGCTCAAGCCGTGGCGTCTCGACGAGGCCGTCGATGCGCTCAGGCGCCTTCAGGCCGATTGAGCGAACTCAACGGTTGGGGTTGATCAGGTACTTCGCCCCCGTGGCCCGCTGCGAGTACGCGCGCGCGATGTCGGCGTCGAGCGCCTCGGCCAGCGAGATCTCCTTCGCGAACTGCGTGGCGAAGGTCGTCTTCAGCCCCGCGGCCACCCGCGTCTTCAGCCTGGCTGCGGCGTCGCCACCGACGCGCCCGAGGAAGTGCATCACCAACCACCCGCTCACACCCCAGGCCATGCCCAACGTGCGGGGCAGGGTGGTGGGGCTGAGGTCGAGCGCGCCGTAAATGTAGACCTGCTTGTGCGTCGCGCTGCCGTAGCGGCTGTAGCGGTTGGCCTTCTGGCTGAGCGACTTCTCCATCGCCGCGAGGATCTGACCTGCGAGCGGGCCACCACCGATCGCATCGAAGCCGAGCGTCGCACCCGTGGCGTCGATCGCCTCGAGCAGCTGCGTCGCGAACTCCGGCGAGCTCGAATCGCAGACATGTGTGGCGCCCATTTCACGCAGCAACGCCGCCTGCTCGGGCTTGCGCACCACGTTGACCAGCGGCACACGCTCCTCGAGACACAGCCGCACCAACATCTGCCCCAGGCTGGAGGCCGCGGCGGTGTGCACCAACGCCTGATGCCCCTCGAGGCGCATCGTCTCGACCATGCCCAGCGCGGTGAGCGGGTTGACGAACGCCGAAGCGCCTTCGGCCGCCGTGAGGCCCTCGGGCAACACCATCAGCGCGTCGACCGGCACGGCGCGGTACTGCGCGTACATCGAGTGTCCCAACGTGGCGACCTTCTTCCCCAGCAGCGCCTGCGCGCGCAGTGAGGGGCCCGCCGCCACCACGTCGCCTGCGCCTTCATTACCCACCGCCATCGACACGCCCACGCGCGCGGCGAGCGAGGCCAACACCTTCGGGTGAATCGTGCCGGTGAGCACGGGATGTTCGGCGGTGCCACTGGCGGTCAGCGAGGCCGGATCTGCAGGCCCCAGCAGCAGGCCGAGGTCGGACGGATTGATGGGCGTGGCGGTGATCTTCACCAAGACCTCGTCTTCTCCGAGCTGAGGCACGGGCACGGACACCAGGTTCAGCTGCAGCCGGCCGTCTGCGTGAACGGTGGAGCGCAGCTCGAGATTGCTCTGTGGGGTCGCCATGCTGACGGCGTAACGCTCCTGGCGGTGCGGCGCGAGCCTCACGCCACGATCGCCATGCGCAGGCCCTGCTTGTCTTTCAAGGCAGGCGCGGCCGGCAACATCAACGCCTTCTTGCGGAAGATCCGGTGGGCGGTGCTCAGACAGGCCAGCGCGTCGATGAGGTCGTCCCTGCCGAGCCTGGCAGGTGAGAGCTTCTTGCGTTCTTCGTCGGGCTCGATGCGGCCCAGAACCCCGGGGAGCAAGGCCAACCGCTCGCGTTCACCCGCGGCCGTCTTCTTCGCGTGTACCAGGCCTCGCCCTTCATCGGTCAGTACCGCGAAGGAGACTTCGGGGTGCCCCTCGAAGATCCACTCGAAGTCGCCACCCGACAAGGCGCGGTCGACCTCGAGGATCTTCGGCAGGATCCCGTACGACTGCCGCGAGAGCGACTTGCCGCGTGCCCGAAGGTTCCGCTCGCACGCCTCTTCATACGACTTCGCCTTCAGCACCGCTCGGCACGGGGCCGAGAACACGCTGGTGCAGCGAGGGCTGCCGAGCTTCTCCCTCGCCGCCCGGTCACACGCCCGCGCGTCGGCTTCCATCAGCCCAATGGGCATGTCGACGACGAGGATCGTGGGCGAGGCTTGGTACGACTTCAGGAGTGACGCGAAGGTCGGGTGAACTCGAAACGTGACCCGGGAGAGCGTCTGGTTCGATTCCGCTGCGACCCAGCCGCTCTTACAACCATCGACTCCGACCAGTTTCATGGGCTTTCTCTCGATGACGAGTCGTTCCTCATCCGGAGCGAGTCACCGTTACCGAGTTGACCGCCTTCCGTCGAGGACGTGACGAGCGAAGTTCCTCCCCAATACGCTTCTCCCTCGTCACAGGGGTCACAGGGAGGGGTGCATGATCATCGAGACTGAATCGGCCGAAGAATGGGTGAAGCGCGCTGCACTGGGCGGTGGCTTGCGGGTGGAGGCGGGTCACCGCCCGACCGACGACCTGGTGAAAATCGCGGTCGCTGCGAGTTTGCGCGGCGACCGAGTCACCTTCTTCGGGCTCAACCCCCGTCCCCTGAATGATCTGCTGAAGATCGTCGCCGCGGGCGGTTTGTGGCAGGGCCGCGTCAACGCCGAGCTCACCTCACCCGGTCGTTGACGAGGGCCCTGAGCTGCTCGGCATCGAAGGGCTTCTCGATGTGCACGTTCGAGGCGTCATCGAGAAACGCGCGCGCCTCAGCGGTGAACGCACCGCCGGTGAGGAAGATCATCCGCCGGGCCAGCTCGGGCATCACCTTCATCAACTCGGCGTGAACGTCCATCCCGGTCAGCTGCGGCATCATCAGATCGCAGATGATCGCGTCGAAGGCTTCGCCGCTGAGCAACCGCTGCAGCGCGTCTGGCGACGACGTGCAGATGACCACGTCGTGGTGCTTGTGGAGTGTGCGCTGGATCGCAACCGCGACCGGCCGCTCGTCGTCGATGACCAGAACCCGGCCACGTCGCTGACTTTCATGTGTCATCAAGCCCCCCCTCACCCGCCGTCGCCCACGTGCCCAAACCGCGCCGCCGTCGTACCAGAGTTGAGGCCTGGGAGGCGGCGGGCAACGCGCCTTCGTCAATCGCCTGGGTCAGGAAAGCCCCAAAACACAGGGCAGAGTCGGGTTTGACCTCCCAGGGTTTTCCCGGCGCTTGAAAAACCTTCGCGAGATCAATCGGTTCGACTGACTCAGGGGTTGGCCACACCCTTGCTGAGGGGAGACCCGTCCCCAACCAAGGTGAACCCGCAATGACCTCGCTCATCCCCGCCCAGACCCGCAAAGCCAAAGTGCTCGTCGTCGACGACGACAAGATCGTCCTCCGCGCGGTCTCCGAAATTCTCTCGCGCGAGGGCTACCAGGTCGTGGCGATCGACGACGCGGTCGAGGGGTTGTCGGCGGTGAAAGATCCCTCCATCGACGTCGCGTGCCTGGACATCAACATGCCGCACCTCTCGGGCATGGATCTCCTGAAGGCCATCAAGCAGACCCGGCCCGACGTCGAGGTGATCATGATGACCGCCTTCGCCACCGTGGAGACCGCGGTGCAGGCCGTGAAGGTCGGCGCCTACGACTACCTCACCAAGCCCTTCGAGAACATCGACGTGCTCTCGCTGGCGGTGGCGCGCGCGGCCGAGAAGAAGGCGCTGCACGATCGCACCCGCGTGCTCGAGGAGGCGCTCGCTGGCCGAAACCAGTTCGAAGATCTCGTCGGCCAGTCGTCGCAGATGCGCTCGGTCTACAAGCTGGTCGAGACGGTCAGCTACTCCACCGCGACCGTGCTGATTCAGGGCGAGAGCGGCACCGGTAAAGAGCTGGTCGCCCGCGCGATTCACTACCGCAGCCCCCGCAAGGACAAGCCCTTCGTCGCGGTGAACTGTTCGGCGCTGACCGACACCCTGCTGGAGAGCGAGCTGTTCGGTCACATGAAGGGCAGCTTCACGGGCGCGGTGAACAACAAGAAGGGCCTGTTCGAAGCGGCTGACGGCGGCACCATCTTCCTCGACGAGATCGGCGACATCCCCGCGGCCACCCAGGTGCGTCTGCTGCGCGTGCTGCAGGAGGGCGAGGTGAAGCGGGTCGGCGCCAACGACACCATGAAGGTCGACGTGCGCGTGATCGCCGCCACCAACGTGGATCTCGCCAAGGCCAAAGAGACGGGCAAGTTCCGCGAAGATCTCTTCTACCGCCTGAACGTCATCACCGTGCAGCTGCCCCCGCTGCGTGATCGCCCGGACGACATTCCCATGCTGGCCCAGCACTTCCTCAAGCTCTACGCCGCGAAGGCCGGCAAGAAGGTCACCACCATCACCCCCGGCGCGATGGAAGCGCTCACCACCGCGCGCTGGGTCGGCAACGTGCGTGAGTTGGAGAACTGCATGGAGCGCGCAGTGGTGCTCTGCGCGGGCCCGCAGGTCGAGTTGGAAGAGTTGCCCGCCGAGATCCGCAACAACCGCCAGGCCGGTGGCGACGTCGAGGTCTTCAGCCTCGCGCACCTCCCCTACGCAGAGGCCAAGAAGCTGGCGATGCGCGCCTTCGAGCGCCGCTACCTGTCCACGCTGCTCGAGCGTGCGGGCAACAACGTCTCCCAGGCTTCGCGCGCGGCGGGCGTCGATCGTTCGAACTTCCGACGGCTGCTCAAGCAGTACGAGGTCGGCGGGCGCAGCATGAAGGGTGACTCGGGCGCTGACGACACCGAGTCGGATGAAATCGCGGCCTGATCACTTCGACTCTTGTTTCGCTGGAGGAGGCGCTTGCTGCTCCTTCCGCGCGCTCCCGATATCCCGGGAGCCGCACGCAGCACAGGCAGTGATCACTCGTTCGACACGCCAGTTGCCGAACGACGCGACCTCCACTTCAAGCACACCCTTGCCGCAGGAGCAGGGGACGAATTCCGTAGTCTTCACCAAACCAATTTCAGGGATTGGCTCACCTTCCGGCAACGACGAAGGAGCCAGTTACCAGTGAGTAACCCGGAACTCGTTACCGTTCGGTAACTGAGACCTCGGCGAGCACCCAGGGCTGCACCACGCTCGCCCGGGTACTTGCGCGGAGGAAGGCGCGCGTCGGCATGGAGACGTGGAAGTAATCCCAGCTGCCGAGCACCTTCACCGTCAGGCCACGTTCTTCGAGCGCGGTCTGGGTCGCGGCGGCCATCAACACCCGGGCGGGGCCCATCTCCGCGGTCATCTTCTTCGTGTCATCCGCGGTCCAGTTCACGACCTCGGGTCCGTGGAGATGAAACGCGAACGTGCGTGACTCGACCTCGACCAGCGCGGTCGGCAACGGCGGCAGCGTGTTGGCCAGCTCGGCGGCTTCCCGGCCGACCTGGTGTTCGAGCAGGAAGGGCAGGTAGCAGTGGAGCAGGGCGAGGTTGACCGCCACGGCTCCCACGAACGCGCGGCCGAGCGTGGCTTGCAGCGTCAGGCCGCGGAAGAGCACGAAGCTCGCCGCTGAGCTCGCCAACACCGCAGCGATCACCCACGCGTAGTTCGTGGGCTCGACGATCCATAACAACCCCGCGGTCGCGACCGGCATGCCGATGGTGACGGCGAGACCCAGCCCCACGGTCCACTTCACGTTCTCCAGCCGCGCGAGCCAGGCAGCGACGGCCAGCGCGAAGAAGGGGAAGACGATGTTGAGGTAATGGGGAAGTTGCGAGCGCGACGCGGAGAACACCAGCATCGTGAGCAGCGCGCCGCCCCACGGGTACAGCTCTCGATTGCCCCACACGCTCGGCTTCTTCTTGATCAGGTCTCGAACGCGCGAGCCGGCCGCCAGGTACATCCACAACGACCACGGCAAGAACGCCCAGAGCACGACGTGGAAGAAGTAGCTCGGATCACCCGAGCCTTTGAGCGGCCCCGTGTTCAAGAAGCGGCCGAACTGGCTGTCCCAGAAGAAGAAGCGCACGCCAGAGACGCCGGTTTTGCCGAACATCACCTTCTCGGGGTGCGCGTCGTATTGGAGATAGAGCGCCGCCAGCTCGGGGATGAGGAAGATCCCCACCAACACCAGGCCCAGCAACCAGCGCGGATCGAGCAGCTTGCGCCAGTCGTGCGCGATGACGGCGCCGCCGATGGGCACCACCAGGAACGGACCCTTGGTGGACATCGCGGCCGCGGTGAAGAAGGCGCCGGCGATCAAGTGGGGCAGCCAGCGCTCCTTCGCGCCGTGATGAACGGAGAGCAAATGGAAGACAGCGGCGGCGATCAGCCCCAGCAGGTAGGGCTCGGCCCTCACGTCGGCGTTCGAGAGCACCGTGTGCTCAGCCACCAGCAGCAGCAACACCGCCAGGCGCCCGACTGTGGCGTTGAACAGCAACACGCCAATCCGCCACGTGTAGTGCACGCCCAGCAAGAAGAAGCCGAGCGCGGGCAGCCGCCAGGCGATCTCGTTGACCCCGAAGAGCCGCATCGAGGTCGAGGCCATCCAGAAGAGGAAGTGCGGCTTGTCGAGCCAGTCGCCGCGGTAGGCGACCAGGTTGATGAGGTCACCCGTCTCGGCCATGTGTTTGGCGACCGTCGCGTAGAGCGCCGAATCGGGCTCGGTGATCGAGCCGAAGAGGGTGGTCACGTGCAGGCCGACTCCCAGCACGAGCAGCGGTCTCCACCAGCGGTTCAACCATTCTTCCAGGGCAGCGTTCATGCTTCGGGTGCAGCGTCTACCTCGGATGTTGTTCCTCGTCGGCGTTTCTCGTTTCCGGCAGAGTCTCTTGCGTGCGTGCCCTGGTCACGAGTCGTCGCAGTGAACTGAGGCTCGCTCGGGCCCAGTCGTTCTTGCGTGAGCTGCCGGCCAGCGGTGATGCGCTGCTGATCGGGCCTTCTTTCGAGACCGTGGCCGAGCTCACCCGGTCTCTCAAACGCGCCTTCTTCGGGTGGAGGCGCATGGCGCTGTACCGCTGCGCGATGGAGCTCGCTCAGCCGGCGTTGCTCCAGCAAAGGCTGACGCCGGTGAGCTCGTTGTCGCTCGAGGCGTTGTGGGCGCGCGTGGCCCATCAACTCGGCGCTGACTCCCTGCTGCATCGGCTGGCTCCATTGGACGGGCGGCCGGGTCTCTCTCGGGCGCTGGCGCGCACGGTGGGTGAGCTGCGCATGTTGGGCATCAGCCCCGATGCAGTCGAGCCGGCGTTGGGTGAAGCGATGCGCGCGTTCGAGCAGGCGCTGGCCGAAGGCGGGCTGGCAGATCGTTCGATGGTCTACGCGCTGGCGCGGCGAGGTGTGCCGGCTTCGCGGCCGGCGCCGCTGTTGTTGCTCGACGTGCGATTTTCTCCCGGCGTGGAGGAGGACTTCGTCGGTGCGTTGGTGGGGCACTCGCCGCGGGTGCTGGCGGTTTCTCCGATCGATGAAGCGACGGTGGTCGAGCAGCTCGAAGGGTTGTTGGGCGTGAAGGCCGAGGCGCTGCGCAATGACGGCGCGTCTTCGCTCGATGAGCTTCAGCGCAACCTGTTTTCGCCGATCGCTGCGTCGGCCGCGAAAGACCTCGAGCTCGACGACTTCTTCTCCGCTCCGGGTGAGGCGCGGGAGTGCGTGGAGATCGCCCGGCGCATGCTCGAGCTGGCGCGGGGTGGTGTTCGTTTCGATGACATGGCGGTGTTGTTGCGCAGCCCTGCGACGTACCGGGCCGCGCTCGAAGATGCGTTCAGGCGGGCGCGCATTCCGGCGTGGTTCAGCTCGGGCCTGCCCAAGCCGGATCCTTCGGGCCGTGCGCTGCTGGCGCTCCTCCACTGCGCTGAAGAAGGGCTGAGCGCGCGGCGTTTCAGTGAGTATCTCTCGCTCTCTCAGGTCCCGAAGCTCGAGGAGTCGGGCGCGCCCCCTGCTGCGTCGGCGGATCGGTTCGTCAGGCCCGATGCGAGCGAGACGATGCTGCCGCTCTCGTCGCGTGCGCCGGCAGTGCCTCAGGCGGCCGAGGCGATTGGTGACGTGGAAGCGCCCGCGGTGTTGGGTCAGCTGCGTTCGCCGCGACGCTGGGAGAAGTTGATCATCGACGCCGCGGTGATCGGCGGCACGGATCGGTGGAAGAGAAGGCTGTCGGGTCTGCGCGAGAAGAAGCGGAAAGAACGGCAGAACCCCACCGCCAGCGAAGCGCAGCAACAACGCGTCGAACGCGATCTCGCCGACCTCGATGCGCTCGAACACTTCGCCTTGCCGTTGCTCGACGCGCTGACGGAGCTCCCGAAGGCCGCCACGTGGAAGGACTGGCTCGATCAGCTCGGTGCGTTGGCGACGCGGGCGCTCAAGTATCCGCAGCGGGTGCTGGCGGTGCTGAACGAGCTCGCTCCGATGGCGCCGATTGGCCCGCTCGAGTTGCCCGAGGTGCGCGCGGTGTTGAGTCAGCGGCTCTCGGAGGTGACCGAACCACCGGAAGGTCGGCGGCACGGGCACGTGCTGATTGCGCCCGTCGAGGCGGCACGGGGCATGTCGTTCAGCATCGTCTTCATTCCCGGGCTGGCCGAGCGGGTGTTTCCCCAGAAGATCCGCGAAGACCCGCTGCTGCCTGACAGCACGCGCGTGAAGGTGTCGGCGTCGCTCGAGGTCTCCCGGGCTCGCATTGCCTCGGAGCGTCTGGCGCTGCAGCTGGCCGTCGGTGCAGCGCGCACCAGGGCGATCCTCTCGTACCCGCGCGTCGACGCGGAACATGCCCGCCCCCGGGTGCCGTCGTTCTACGCGCTCGAGGCTGCACGCGCGGTGCAAGGCACGTTGCCTGGTTTCGAAGCGCTCCAGCGTCAGGCGGAGTCGTCGTCGCGCACCCGGCTTGCGTGGCCTGCTCCCGATGAACCGCATCGGGCGATCGATGACACCGAGTTCGATCTGGCGATGCTCGATCGCATCTTGCGCTCGCGTGAGCCGGTGAAGGGGCACGGCCGGTACCTGGTCACCACCAACGCGCATCTCGCCCGGGCGCTGCGCTCCCGTTACGCGCGTTGGCAACAGAGCACGTGGACTGCGCACGACGGTTTGGTGAAACCCGGTGCGCTCGGCCGGGCAGCGCTCGAGTCGCATCAACCCACCGCGCGCCCGTTCTCTCCCACCGCCCTCGAGCAGTACGCAGCGTGTCCCTACCGGTTCTATCTGTCGGCGATCGCCCGGCTGCAGCCGATGGAGATCCCCGGTGAGATGGAAGAGCTCGGCCCGCTGGAGAAGGGCTCGATGGCGCACCAGGTGCATTACGAGCTGCTCTCGGCGCTGAGGAAAGACGGGGTGGAGATCACCGCCGCCACCATCGACGCGGTGTTGGTGCGCCTGCATCAGACGATCGTGAGCGTGTCACAGTCGGTGTTCGATCAGTTCAAGCCGGCCATCGAACGCGTGTGGGAAGACGGGGTGCAGACGCTCGAGGCCGACCTGCGTGAGTGGGTGCGCCGCGTGGCCCAGGACTCCGAGTGGAAGCCGGCGCACTTCGAGCTCTCGTTCGGCTTGCCGGGCCGAGACGTCGATCAGCAGGATCCAGCCAGCTCACCGCACGCGGTCACGTTGACCGAAGGCCTGCAGGTGCGTGGGTCGATCGATCTCGTGGAGAAGAGCGCCAGCGGGGCGCTGCGTGCCACTGACTACAAGACGGGCCGAGCGCGTGGCGAGCCGGGCAACATCATCGGCGGCGGGCGGCATCTGCAGCCGGTGCTCTATGCGCTGGTGCTGGAGAAGATCTTCCCTGGCGCGACGGTGAAGGGCGGACGGCTGTTCTACACGACGCAGATTGGTGGCTTCTTGTCGGTGCCCACCGAGCTGAACGCCGCGAGCCGGGAGGCGTTCGGGCTGGTGGCTCGCACCCTGCGCGGCGCGCTCGAGACGGGCTTCTTTCCGGCGGCGCCCGATGACGGCGAGTGCAAGTACTGCAACTACCGTTCGCTCTGCGGCCCGGATGAAGAGCGGCGCCTGGTGCGCACGCGCAAGGGCGTTCGAGCTGAGCTGAAGGATCTGCGGACGTTGCGAGGCATGCCGTGAACGTTCCAGGCGATCAATCCACCCGCACGCAGTTGCTCGACGAGCTCGACACGACCTTCGTGGTCGAAGCGGCGGCCGGTACCGGTAAGACCACCGTGTTGGTCGAGCGCATCGTGATGATGGTGCGCAAGGGCCGTGCTCGGCTCAGCGAGATCATCTCGGTCACCTTCACCGAGAAGGCCGCGGGCGAGATGAAGCTGCGCCTGCGCACCAAGCTCGAACGTGTTCGGGAAGAGGTCACCTCGGAGCTCGAGCGTGACCTGCTCACCACCGCGCTCGAAGAGCTCGAGGTCGCGCGCATCGGCACGATTCACGGCCTCTGCGCGGATCTGCTCCGCGAGTACCCGGTCGAGGCTGGCGTCGATCCCCTCTTCGAGGTCGCCGCTGAAGGTGACGCCGAGGCCTTGTTGTCGGCTGCGTTTCATCGCCGCTTTCAGGATCTGCTCCAGACGCAGCCGGAGGGCGTTCGGCGCGCGTTGCGAAGACGCCAGCGCGGGCCTGATGCCGAGCCGCCTCGCAAGACGTTGTTCTCGGCCGTGCAGCAGTTGGTGGAGCACCGCGACTTCGCCGCGCCCTGGCGGCGTGATCCCTTTCATCGGGAGGAGGCGATCGACGCGCTCTTGCCGTTGCTCGAGACGCTCGCGTCACGCCTTCCGAACGTGAAGTTGCGCAGAGACCGCAGTGAGTTCCTGGAGAGCCTCGAGTTCGCCAAACGCTTCCTGGACGATCTCTCGCACCGCGAGTCGGTCTCGGTTCGCGACTACGACGGGCTCGAAGCGCAGCTGAAGGAGCTGGGCGGCAATCAGTACCGCTGGACCGCCAAGGCCTGGGGTCTCAACTTCAGCGGTGGGCTCACCGAAGTGCAGGCCGTGGCCGATCGTGACGCGGTGTGGAACGCGCTCAAGAACTTCAACCGGCTGGCTGACGCGGATCTCGCGGCACGGCTCCACGAAGAGCTGAGGCCGATCGTCGATGGCTACGAGGTCGAGAAATCACGCCGTGGCGTGCTCGATTTCGTCGACCTGCTCCTGCTGACCCGCAACCTGCTGCGCGATCACCAGGCGGCGCGTGCGTCGCTGCAACACCGGTTCAAGCGCGTCTTCGTCGACGAGTTCCAGGACACCGATCCGTTGCAGAGCGAGATCGTCTTGCTGCTGGCCTCCGATGATCCGGCGGTGAGTGCCCCGTTCGCCACGCGGCCGGTGCCGGGCAAGTTGTTCGTCGTCGGAGATCCGAAGCAGAGCATCTACCGCTTCCGCCGCGCCGACATCCTCCTCTACGAGCGCGTCAAGCAGCACCTGATGTCGTGTGGCGCCGAGGTGGTCTACCTCTCCACCAGCTTCCGCAGCACGCCGGGCATTCAGGCCGCGGTGAACGCCGCGTTCTCCACCGTGATGACCGGTGAACACCAGGCGAAGTACGTGCACCTGGGTCCCTGGCGTGAGCCCAACAAGGAGCAGCCGTCGTTGATCGCGCTGCCGGCTCCGCGGCCGTTGAACGAGAAGGGTCGGGTCACCAAAGACGCCATCGAGACGAGTCTCCCCGAGGCCGTCGGCGCGTTCATCGACTGGCTGGTGAACAAGAGCACCTGGACCGTGGAAGAAGACGGTGCACGCGTGAAGGTGCAACCGCGGCATGTGTGCATCTTGTTCAAGCGGCTGCGGCGGTGGGGCGGGGTGGATGTTCCGCGGCCCTATGCGCAGGCGCTCGAGGCCCGGCGCGTGCCGCACGTGCTCGTCGGGGGCCGCTCGTTTCATCAGCGCGAAGAGGTGATGGCGCTGCGCACGGCGCTGTTCGCGGTGGACCGGCCCGATGACGAGTATTCGGTCTACGCCACGTTGCGCGGGCCCTTCTTCGCGTTCACCGATGAGCAGCTGTTCTCGTTCAAACACGAGCAGGGGAAGCTGCACCCGCTGCGGCCGTTTCCGGCGTCGGGTGAGCCGGGCGCGGAGGAGATCTCCCTCAGCGCGCGTGAGGTGATCGACGCGTTGTCGGCGCTTCGTGAGCTGCACGTGAAACGCAATCGCCGCCCGGTGTCGGCCACCGTGCATGAGCTGCTCGAGCTGACCCGCGCGCATGCCGGCGTCGCGTTCTGGGCCGCCGGTGCTCAGGCGCTCGCCAACGTGCTCCAGCTCGCTGAGCTGTCACGCAGACATGAACGCAGGGCCAGCTCGTTCCGCGACGTGGTGGAGGCGCTGCAGGAAGAAGCGGATGACGGCGAGGCTCCGGAAGCGCCCATCGTGGAGGAGGGCACCGAAGGCGTGCGCATGATGACGGTGCACGCGGCCAAGGGGCTCGAGTTTCCGGTGGTGATCCTCGCCGAGCCCACGGCGAGCTCGTCGCGCCAGGAGCCTTCGCACTGGGTCGATCCGGAGCGTGGGTTGTGGGTGCACTCGCTCGCGAACTGCGTGCCGGTGGAGCTGCGTGATCACGAGCATGAGGTGCTCGCACGTGACCAAGAAGAGGCGCTGCGGCTCACCTACGTGGCGGCGACGCGCGCTCGCGACGTGCTGGTGGTGCCGGTGTGCAGTGAGCGCCAGTGGAAGGACACCTGGACCGAGGTGCTCTACCCCGCGCTCTATCCGCAGCTGGGCTTCGAGCATGAACCGCGGCCGGCGCCAGGGTGCCCTCCGTTCGGGCGTGACTCGATTCTCGATCGCGATGGTGGGGTGCCCAACGAAGTGCCGCTGCCGGGGCTTCATCGCGCGGCGACAATGAAGAATGGCGTGGTGTGGTGGGATCCGAAGGCGCTCGAGCTGGCGCGGGAAGAGCGCGCGGGCCTCGAGGCGGCCGATGCACTTCAGGAGGATGAGGTCGAGGGGCCGAAGAGCATCGCCGCGTTCGATCAGTGGCGCGATGGGCGGTCGATGGCGATCGGAGTGGGGATGGTGCCCAGCGTGCAGATCGTCACGCCTCGGGAGCTGCCCCCCGTGCTCGTCGCGGGGACCATTCAGCTCGAAGACACCGGGGTCAAGCGCACCGTGGCCGGGCGTCGGTTTGGCGAGCTGGTGCATGCGTGCCTGGCGGTGGTGCCGCTCACGGCGACGCAGGACGCGGTCGAGGGCATCGCCGAGGTGATGGGGCGATCGCTTCAGGCGCCTGCGCGCGAGGTGAAGGCGGCTGCCGAGGCGGTGGTCGCGGCCCTGGCGCACCCTGTGGTGAGCGCGGCTCGGCGATCAGGTGAGGTGCGGCGGGAGGTTTCGCTCGTCGACCATCTGGAGGACGGGACGATCATCGAAGGCGTGATCGACCTCGCGTACGAGCTCGATGGCGTGTGGCAGATCGTCGAGTTCAAGACCGACCTGGTGATCGAAGAGAATCGCCCGCAGTACGAAGCCCAGACTCAGGCGTACGTGCGGGCGATCGGCGCGGCCACGGGGCTGAAAGCGCGTGGAGTCATTCTCAGAGTCTAGAAACTCCCTCTCCCTGCGAAGCGTGCGAAGCGGGGAGAGGGGCCGTCGAAGCTCCGGAGCCGGGCCCCTCACCCGGCCTGCGGCCGACCTCTCCCCGCTTCGCAGGGCGAGGTTTTCCTTACGGCGCGCGCTGGTACTCGACGGCGACGCGCGTGCCGGTCAACACCAGGCCGCTCACCGTGCAGCTCGGGTTCGTGCCGGGGCACTGAGCGCCCACGCAGTTGCTCGACGAGCTCAGCAGGCCCGTACCCTTGAAGGTGTTGTTGCGCTCGAAGGTGATCTCCGCGTGCGTGGTGGTGGTCACCACGTTGTTGCCCGGCAGGGTCTGCTTCTGCACGCCGTCGCTGGAGAACGTCCAACCCTTGTCGACCTTCTTGCCCGTGAAGATGCCGCCCACGGTGACGTTCGGCGCAGCGCCCATGTCGACGGAGATCGCAGCCGACTCGATCTGCAGGAACGCCGTGTTGTCCGGACCATCCCAGACCTGCACCGCGAGCGGCGCCGGGGGCGCGGTGGTGGTCACCGTCGAGGGCTGCATCATGCTCGTGTAACAACTGTCGGGCAGCGTGAAGTAGTCGACGAGCAGCTGGTACACCTCAGGTGAGGTACCGCCACAACCGCTCAACATGAGTGCCAGCATCAGCGATGACGTGCGCATTGGTTTGCTTCTCCGTGGGTGAAAGCGCGGAGCGTGCGACTGGACCGGTCGCCTGTCAAAAGAATCAGGTGTCGCTGCCGATGTGCCGCGGAGGCGCATCTCGCAAGGCGGCTTCGACCTCTTCCTCTCCGTAGCCTTCGAGCTTCCGGTACAGCGTCTTGCGATCGAGGCCGAGCAGCCTGGCCGCCTGGGTGCGGTGGCCCCCCACGGCGCGCAGCACCCGCAAAATGTGTTGCCGCTCGATGTCTTCCATCGGCAACAAAGACGCTTCGTCGGCGTCGGCGGCGCTGTTCGCGTGGCTGGGGTGGAGCACCTTCTCGGGCAGGTCTTCGCTGGTGAGCTGCGTGTAGCGGGTCAAGGCCACCGCGCGTTCGATCACGTTCTCCAACTCGTACACGTTGCCTGGCCACGCATAGGCCAGGAGCTTCTCGGCGGCCGAGGTGGCGATGCCGGTGACCTCCTTGCCGGACTTTTCTGCCGAGGCGCGCACGAACTGTTGCGCGAGCAGCAGCACGTCGTTGCCACGCATGCGCAGCGGGGGCACGTGCAGGTTGATCACGTTGATGTGGAAGTAGAGATCTTCGCGGAAGCGGCTCTCTTCGACCGCGGTCTCCAGATCTCGATGCGTGGCGGCGATCAACCGCGCGTCGAAGGCCACCTCACTGTCTCCTCCGACGGGGATCACCTTCTTCTCCTTGATCGCCCGCAGCACCTTCTGCTGCAGCTCGCCCGAGAGTTCACCCACCCCGTCGAGGAACACGGTGCCACCTTGCGCGCGCACGAAAGCCCCGGGCTTTGCGGGCGCCACGCCTTTGGCGACCCCGAACAGCTCGACTGCGAGCAGCTCGTCGGGCACCGCGCCGCAGCTGATCGCCACGAAGGGCCCGGCCCGCCGGCGGCTCACCTCGTGGATCGCCCGAGCCACGGCTTCTTTCCGGGTGCCGCGCTCACCGCTGACCAGCACCGTGGAGTCGCTGTCGGCCATGCGGTTGATCTGGTTGAACAGCTCGCGCATGCCGTTGCTCTCGCCCAGCAGCGTCGAGGTGACCTTGCGCACCCCCGCTTCTTCCCGCAGCCGCTTGACCTCTTCGCGCAGCTGTTTGTGCTGAACCGCGCGCGCGAGGGCCAGGGTGAGCGTCTCGAGCTCGAAGGGCTTGGTGAGAAAATCGTACGCCCCCACCCGGATCGCCTTGATCGCCGTGTCCATGCTGCCGAACGCGGTGATCACCAGCACCGGGAGCCCCGGGTGACCGGCCACGATGCGCTCGCACAGGCTCAGGCCATCGAGGCCCTTCATGTTCACGTCGGTGACCACTGCTTCGACGTCTCGTTGCTGCAGCAGGGCCAGGGCGGCTTCACCGCTGTGCACCGCGAACGGCTGGTACCCCCGGCGGGTGAGCCCTTCGACGAGCAGCTGCGCCATGGCGAGATCGTCTTCGACGATGAGGAGTGGGTGATTCATGCGGCTTCGTGCTCCAAGGGGAGAAAGAGGGAGAAGGTTGTGCCGACTCCGGGCCGGGAGTCGACACTGATCCACCCGTGGTGGTCTTTGAGGATGCCCCAGGCCACCGGCAGCCCCAGGCCGTTGCCATCACCCACCGCCTTGGTGGTGAAGAACGGCTCGAAGATCCGGGGAAAGACCTCTTCGGTGATGCCGGTGCCTCGGTCGTGCACGTCGAGGCGGGCGTAAGCGCGCTCCGGGCCACCGAGATCGGGCGGGGGCGTGGCGCGCACCTTCTTCACCGAGAGGGTGACCGGGCCCCCCTGCGGCATGGCCTGCACGCTGTTGATCACCAGGTTGGCGATCACCTGCTGCAGCTGGCGGGGATCGCCGTCGACCTCGACGCTCTCCGAGGGCTCCACCGCGAGGGTGCAGCCGCCTTTTTCCACCAGCGGGTGGAGCATGGCCACTGCCTCGGTGGCCACTTGCGCGAGCGAGAACCGCGTCATCCTGGGCGTCTCGCGCCGGGCGAAGTCGAGCAGCTGGCGGATGATGCGGGTCATCTGCCCCGTCTGCTGGTGGATGATCTCCGCGTTCTTCTTCGCCTCGTCGCCCTGCACCTCGCCGGTGGAGATCATGCGGGCGCGCATGGAGACCACGTTGAGCGGGGTGCCCAGCTCGTGCGCGATGCCCGCGGCGAGAATGCCCACCGTGGTGAGCCGGTCGGCGTGGCGCAGCGCGTCCTGCGCGGTGTTGCGCGCGGTGACCTCTTGCTGCAGCCGATCGCTGGCGCGCAGCAGCTCGTCGCACATGTGATTCATCTCGGTGGCCAGCTGCCCAATCTCGTCGCGCTGCACGATGGCCAGGGGGCCGGAGTAGTCGCCTTTGCTCACCCGGCGCGCCTTCTCGGCCAGCGAGCGCATCGGGCGGCCCACCACCACCGCGCCCAGGCCGATGGCCACCACCGCCCACAACATGGCCAGCGTGCCGAAGTTGAAGACGTGGCTCTTGACGATCCGCGCGACGGTGTCGCGTTCTGCGCCGAGCGTCTCCTGCACCCAGAGCACGCCGGGGCTGCCATCGGGCAACGCGGTGGCCAGCAGGGTCTCTGCGGTGTGCCACACGTCGAGCACGAACACCGGCTCGCCGCGCGCGAGGGCTTCGCGCTGGGTCTCGTTCAGGCCGAGCTGGGTGAGCGGCACCAGCCGCATCTGCGTCGACGCGGCGTCGCGGTTGGCCACCGCCAGCAGCGCATCGGCTCCGGCCTGCGCGGTGCCGGCCTGGCGCTCCCGCTCGAGCGCGGCGAGCAGCACGCGGCCGGCCACACTTTGATCACGCTCGATGTCGGCGTGGTGAAGCTCGACCGCTTCGCGCACCGAGAGCCATGCCGAAAAGCCCAGCGCCAGGAACGCGGAGAGAGCGAGCGGGAGGGTGATCTTCCGTGCGAGCTGCATGCCCGGCAGTGTGCCTCAACCGCCGGGCATGGGTGATGACGTCAGGCCTCGACCTTCACCTTGAGGGATCGGGGCTGCGCGGCTTCACGCTTGGGTACGGTGACCACCAGCACGCCGTGCCGGTACGTCGCTTCGGGCTGCGTGCCGTCGAGCGCGTCGGTGAGCGTGAAGGTGCGGCTGAACATGCCGCGGCTGCGCTCCCGGCGGATCCAGCCCTTCTCTTCGGCGCGCTTGTCGTCTTTGCGCTCGGCGGTGATGGTGAGCTGGTTGCCTTCGAGCTTCACGTCGATCGCCTCAGGGGCGACGCCGGGCATGTCGAGGTGGAGCTCCACGGTCTTGTCGGTCTCCAGCACGTCGGCAGCCGGGGTGAGGCTGGTGGGCGCCGCGGTGTGGAAGAGCTCGTCGACATCGCGCCAGAAGGTGTTGGTGGGGAAGCGGGGGCTGAAGGCAAAACGGGCAAGCGACATGGTGTTCTCCTCGCGTGGTGGTTGGTTCAGTCCGGGGTCACCGGGACAGCGCAAAGGTCAAACAGGATCTTTCGGTGTCAAGACTCGGCCAGGCGCGGGCGGGCAGGGCGGCGTCTGCTAGGAGATGGGGGCGCGTGAGACGATTGCTGGTCGTGCTGATGGTGTTTTCGGGGGCGGCCTTCGCGCAGAGCGAGGAGTTCAGTCTTCCTGCATTTCAGGAGCAGGCGCCGGATGCCGGCTTGCCGGATCCTTCGGCACCACCGTTGCCTCCGTTGGCCACCGTCGCACCGCCGCCGGGACCGCCGAAGCCCCCGCCGGCTCCGAGTTGGGCGCGGCTGGGTGGCGCGACGTCGGTGTTGTTTTCAGGGCTGCAGAGCTACTCGTTCAGCATCGAGCTCGCGTTGCTGGTGCTGGTGGTGAGCTCTCTGGAGCACTCGCCCACGGTGCCAGGTGAGGTCGAAGGGTTTCTGTTTCAAGCCGGCGTCGAAGGCGTCTACGGCTGGGTCGGTGGACCGCTGTGTCAGGGCACCACGTTCTGCGCGAAGCGGGGCGCGGGCGGGGTGGCGTTGAAAGGCGGCTGGGCGCGGGGGCTGCCCAACGTGCGCGATGGGGTGGCGCGGGCGCAGACGATGTACTTCGGGCAGCTCGACGTGTTGGCTTCGAACTACGACATCGAGTCGGCGCCGCTGGCTCCGGGCGTGAACACCTGGGAGTTGCTCACCCGGCTTCGCCTCGGGCTGCACTTCACCAGCGAAGCGGCGCGGGCGACGTTCACCGGGGTGACCTTGTTCGGGGCCGCCTTCATCGAGGCGATCCCCGTGAGCAACGCCACAAGGGGCATCACGCTGGGGGGCTGTCTGGGAATCGGCTTCTGACACGTTCCCCTCTCCCTTCGTGAGGGCCGAGCATCCTTGCCGGCCTTGACGCTTCACGACGCCCTGCGAGAGTCCACCGCATGGCGCGCCCCCCCAAGCCCAAGAAGCCCGCAGAAACCGAATCCACCGAGCCGTCGACGGATCTGGCGCCCGTGGTGGGAAAGAACCTCAAGCGCCTGCGCACTGAACGAGGTCTCTCCCTCGAGCGCCTCGCGCAGTCCTCCGGCGTTTCACGCGCGATGTTGGGCCAGGTCGAGCTCGGCCAGAGCGCACCGACCATCAACGTGTTGTGGAAGATGGCGCGTGCGCTCGACGTGCCGTTCTCGGCGCTGATCGCCAGCAACCAGACCAGCGGCGCGAAGGTGATGCGCAGCGAGGCGGCCAAGCGGCTCATGTCGAGCGACGGTTCGTTTCAGTCGCGGGCGTTGTTTCCCTACGACGAGCCGCGGCGGGTGGAGTTCTACGAGCTCAAGCTGACCGCGAAGGGCGTGGAGAAGGCCGAGGCGCATGCGCCGGGGACCACCGAGAATCTGGTGGTCGCCAGGGGCAGCGTGGAGATTCTGATGGGGGCCGAGGTGCACAAGCTCGAGGCCGGTGATGCGATCTTGTTCGAGGCAGATCAGCCTCACGTGTACCGGAACGCCGGTGGTGGTGAGGCCGTGCTGTATCTGGTGATGACGTATGCAGAGCAGGTTGGTTAGGCCTGTTGGTTAGGCCCTCACCCTGACCCTCTCCCGGTGGGCCCGGTGGGAGAGGGGAGCTTGTTTCGTCGTTCGTCTTTGAAGTTCAGCGCGGCGCCAGCCAGGTCGGCGGGCTGACGATCTTTTCGCCGCCTCGCACGTGAGCCGGCACTTCGTCGCGGGCGGTGTGCTTGCGCTGCTTGGGATCGTGACGGGCGATCACCTTGCCGACCAGGTCGTAGTCGTGCGCTTCAGTGACCTCGATGGTCACCAACTCACCCGGGTACGCCATGCCGTCGTTGATGTAGACGTTGCCGTCGATCTCCGGCGCCTGGCCCTGGTGACGGCCGACCAGCAGCAGGTCGGTCTCGGGGCTGCGGCCTTCCACCAGGACCTCCATCGTGGTGCCCACGAGCTTCTTGTTCTGCTCACGGCTGATCTTCTTCTGGATGGCCATGATCTCGCGCCACCGGCGCTCGATGGTGCGCTTGGGCACCTTGTTCTCCATCTCGAAGGCGGGCGTGCCTTCTTCATCGGAGTACTGGAAGACGCCGAGCCGCTCGAAGCGCTGCTCCTTCACGAAGTCTTTCAAGATCTCGAAGTCTTCTTCGGTCTCGCCCGGCAGCCCCACGATCATCGAAGTGCGGAAGGACAACCCGCCCACCCGCGCGCGGATCTTCGCGACCAGCTCCTTCAGGAACATCGACTCACGGCCACGCTTCATCGAGCGCAGCAGCCGATCGCTGGCGTGTTGCAGCGGCATGTCGAGGTACTTGGCGATCTTCTTCTCCTTCGCCATCACTTCGATCAGCTCATCGGGGAACACGCGCGGATACGCGTAGTGCAGGCGGATCCAGTGCACGTCGACCTTCACGAGCTCCTTCAAGAGGTCGTGCAGCTTCGGCTTGCCCGGCAGATCGTGGCCGTACGCGGTGAGATCCTGCGCCACCAGGTTGAGCTCCATCACGCCGGAGTCAGCCAGCTGGTGCGCTTCCTTCACGATGTCTTCGATGGTGCGCGAACGCTGCAGGCCGCGCAGCTTGGGGATGATGCAGAACGCGCACTTGTTGTCGCAGCCTTCCGAGATCTTCAGGTACGCGGTGTACCCGGGCATCGAGTTCACCTTCGGCACCGAGGCCGAGTGGATGTACTCGGGGTCGGGGATCACCTGACGCGGGCTGGCTTCGGCCGCGAGCAGATCGCCGATCTGGAAGTAGGCGCTGGTGCCCAGGAAGTGATCGACCTCGGGCAGCTCCTTGAGCAGCGCGTCGCCGTGGCGCTGCACCAGGCAGCCGGTGACCACCAGGGTGCTGCACTTGCCGGCCTTCTTGTATTCGGCCATCTCCAGAATGCTGTCGACCGACTCCTTCTCGGCGGCCTTCAGGAACGCGCAGGTGTTCACCACGATCACGTCGGCGCCCTCGGGCTCCTGCACCAGGGTGTAGCCCTTGTGCTGGAGCGAGCCGAGCATCACCTCGCTGTCGACCCGGTTCTTCGGGCACCCCAGCGTCATCATGTAGAGGTTCTTCTTCGAAGACTTCTTCGCCACGTTTGCTTTCTTCACTGCTTCATCCCCAGCTCGCTGCGTTCGAAGTGATCCACCGTCCACGAGAAGTGGTGGGTGGTGCCCGTGGTGTAACCAATCTCGAGTGAGCCTTCCGCGCCGAGCTCGAGGCGCATCGCCCGGCCCAGTTTGCAAGTCGCCGCCGGCCACTCCAGCACCCGGCTCGCCGTGCGATCCTTCGTCACGTACATCGCCATGCGCAGCTCGTTCTCCGAGATGCACTTCTCCTTCACGTACGGGTTCTTGCCCGTGAGAATCGTGAAGATCGGCCGGTTGTCGTTGAGTACCAGCTTGACCGCGGGCAGGGCGACCGACGCGGGCGGAATGGCGGTGTCACCGGCGATCAGCGCGGCGAGCGACTCCTGGGTGAAGGTCTCGTCGCCTTGCGCCCAGGTCGGGTAGTGCAGCTTGGAGAACCCCAGCCAGCCCTTCTCGCGCGCTTCGATGCCTTCCACGTCGGCGGTGGGGGTGAGCTTGAGCGTCTTGCGCAGCTCATCAGGAATGCGCGTCGGCCCGCTCGCCATCTCGCCCGTGGGGCAGCTGGTGATCTTCGAGGCCTCGCCGCCTTCCATGTCGACGTCGGCGTAGTCGACGCAGATCGACAGGGCGAGCTGCTTGAACGCCTGGAAGCGGGGCAAGGCGCGCGCGGGCACGGCGATCTCCAGCACGTAGCCCGTCTTGCTCGGCACCGCGGCGGCCTTCACCAACGCCTGCGCGAAGGCGGGCGCTCCGATGTCGGCCGGCGCGTCACGCAGGCCGTCGGCGCCGAAGCGGTACACCACGCCCTTCGAGGTGGTGCCGGAGTCAGGGAAGTAGAGCGTCACGTCGAGCTGATCGCCGCCCAGCAGCTTGTCGTCGTTGACGGTCACGCCCAGGAACAGCGTGTCTTTCTTGAAGGCCGCCTTGAGACCGACGCTCGACGACGAGCCGATGGCCGACTCGGGCATCTTGAAATCCAGCGAAGGCGCGAGGTCTTTGAGCTCACCGTCGACCTTCGGCTCTTTGCCCAGAGTGGGCAGCGGCTTGATGGGCTTCTCGGCGTTCGGAGCGGCAGGGGCAGCCAGCAGGGCCGACAGGAGAGTGGTCAGAAACATCGTCCGGCGGCCCTAGCACAGGCCGGCGGCCGGTTGCGACTCAGGCCCACTATCCGACCAGGCGCGCGAACGCCTGGGGACCGGCCAGGGAGAGCAGCCCGGCCGCCGCCAGAATCGCCAATGAGACCGTGAGGATCTGCTTGCGCTCGTCCTCCACCTGCTCGCCCGCGGCCACTTTCGGACCCAGCCGCGCCGTGCGCATCACGAAGTAAGCCACCGAACTCGCCGCGATGAACAGGGTCAGCACCAGCCAGATGATCTGGCGTTGATCGGCGAAGTCGATGCCCAGCCCGGGGATGGCGAGGCGAAGCACTGCGCTGGCCATCACCAGCCCTTCGAGCGCCGCGAGCGTGAGCAGGTGCCGTTTCATGTGCGTCACCCTACGACGCGTCAGTGTTCTGACGCAGCGACCGTGCACCCTCCTTGCACAAAGGGTGGACATGATCCCCGGCCGCAGCGCAACACGGCTCTTTTTCAGGCCATGGGCATTGCAGGCCCGGGGCGCGGGGTGGGTCAGGCTCGGCTTTCGCGGTCACTCCAAACCTCAGGATACCCAGTGATGCGCCTCTCGAACCTCGTGGCCGTGTCGCTCACGCTCGCTTCGCTCTCCGCGAGCGCTGCCACCTTTCCCACCTCGTGGCGCCCCGTGGCCATCAACGACGCCGACGGCGGCGTGGTGAACCTGGGCGACCCCATCAACGACGGCTCGAACAACGGCCGCAACATCGTGGGCGACAACGCGCGGCCGGCTTTCTACACGGCGAGCGACTCGACCCACTTCTTCTTCCGCATGCGGATCGACACCGATCCGGCGGGGCCCGGCGGCCTGAGCTCGTACGGTTGGGGCATTCTCATCGACGCTGACGGAGACATCCGCGACTACGACTACGCGCTGATGCTCAACGGCACCGGCGAGAGCGTCGACTACAGCCGGAAGACGGCCAAGACGCTCGCGGGTGATCCCACCGAGCTCGCCGACCAGCTGCTGAACTCGGTGCCCACGTCGTACGCAGGCGCCACGCAGAACGTCGCCATCAGCACCATCGGTGTGGGCGCGGCCGGCTTCAGCGGCAACGAAGACTACTTTCTCGACGTGGCCGTGCCGCTGAGCACCTTCTACGGCACCAACCCTGATGGGGGCGCGTACCTGAACTTCAGCCCCTCGACGATCATCCGCTTCTGGGTCGGGGTCTCGAACTCGTCGCGCCAGATCCAGGTCGACCTGGGCGGCACGGGCGCTTCACCGGGGCCTGGCACGCTCGCGGGCACGGTGTCGGTGCCGCAGCTGTTGTGCTCGACGGACTCAACCTGCGGCGGCGCCACCTCGGGGCGCATCTGCAGCTCGGGAACCTGCGTCGATGGCTGCCGCGGAACGGGCGGCAACACCTGCAGTGTGGGCAACGTCTGCAGCTCGGCGACGTCGGCTGAAGGCACCTGCTCGCCCTCGACGGTCCCCACGGTGGTCAGTCCGGCCAACGGCTCACGGACGAGCAGCACCACGCCCACCATCAGCGGCACGTCGCCGGCCAACGCGACCATCACCCTCTTCGTCGATGGCGTCTCCATCGGCACCACCACCGCGAACGCCTCAGGCGCCTGGAGCCGCGCGTCGACTGCGCTCACCCAGGGCAGCCACACGGTCTCTGCGACGGCCACGGTGGGCGGGGTCACCTCGGCGGCGTCGGCGACCAACACCTTCACGGTCGACTCGATCGCTCCGGCAGCGCCGGTGGTGAGCACGCCCGCGAGCGGCTCGAGCACCAGCAACAACAGGCCTGTCTTCACGGGCACCGCCGAGGCGAACAGCACGGTGAGCGTGATGGTCGACGGCTTTCTCATCGGCACTGCGACCACCAACGGCGCGGGCGCCTGGTCTTTCACAGCGGTCGTGGCACTGAGTGATGGCAGCCACACCGTGGTGGCCGCAGCGACCGACGCCGCCGGCAACGTGTCGATCAACTCGGCCGCCAACACCTTCACCGTCGACACCACAGCGCCCGCGGCTCCGGTGGTCTCCACTCCGGCCAACGGCTCGCGCGTCGCGACCGCCACGCCTTCCATCACGGGCACGGCAGAGGCGAACGCCACCGTCACCGTGTTCATCGACGGCGTCTCCGTGGGCACCACCACGGCGAACGGCTCGGGCAGCTGGACCTTCACCACTTCCGCGTTGAGCGAGGCCTCACACACCGTGCGTGCCACCGCGACGGACTCGGCGGGCAACGTCTCGGTGAGCTCCAACACCAACACCTTCACCGTCGATACGGTGCCGCCCGCGGCGCCGGTGGTGATCACTCCTGCGAATGGTTCACGGACTTCGAGCAACACGCCGTCGATCTCCGGCACGGCTGAGGCCAACTCGACGATCACCGTCATCATCGATGGCGTCGCGGTGGGCACTGCCGCGGCCAATGCTTCGGGTGCGTGGACGTTCACCAGTCCTCTTCTTTCCGATGGTGCACATGCTGCACGCGCAACGGCGACGGACGCGGTGGGCAACGTGTCGGTGAGCTCGAACACCAACACCTTCACTGTCGATACGACCGCGCCGGCAGCTCCCGTGGTGGTGACGCCGGGCAACGGCTCACGCATCGGCAGCAACACACCGAGCATCACGGGCACGGCCGAGGCGAACGCGACCATCACCGTCTTCGTCGATGGCGTCTCGGTGGGCACCACGACGGCGAACGCCTCGGGCGCGTGGACCTTCACCAGCGCTCAGTTGGCTGATGGCGCTCACACGACGCGTGCGACCGCGACGGACTCGGTGGGCAACGTGTCGGTGAACTCGAACACCAACAGCTTCACCGTCGACACCACGCCACCCGCTGCGCCCATCGTTGCCACTCCGGCCAACGGCTCGCGCACGGGCGACAACACCCCGACCGTCTCCGGCACGTCCGAAGCGAACGCGACCGTCACGGTCTCGATCGACGGCGTCGTTGCCGGCACGGTCACCGCCGATGCGTCGGGCAATTGGAGCTTTACGACCGCCGCGCTCGCTGAGGGTGCTCACACCGTGCGCGTCACCGCGACGGATTCGGTGGGCAACGTCTCGGTGAACTCGAACACCAACACCTTCACCGTCGATACGGTGCCGCCCGCGGCTCCCGTGGTGACGGCGCCCGCGAACGGCTCGAGCACGGCGAACAGCACGCCGTCGATCTCCGGCACGGCTGAGGCCAACTCGACGGTCACCGTCATCATCGATGGTGTCTCCGCGGGGACCACGACAGCCAACGCGTCGGGTACGTGGACGTTCACCAGCGCTCTGCTCGCCGATGGTGTGCACACCGCACGTGCGACGGCGACGGACGCCGTCGGCAATGTCTCGGTGAACTCGAACACAAACAGCTTCAGCATCGACACCAGCGCTCCCGTCGCCCCGGCCATCATCACTCCGGCGAACGGCGCACGCATCGCCACCAATACGGCCAGGGTCACGGGCGTCTCCGATGCGAACGTGACGATCACCGTCTTCATCGACGGCGTTTCGGCAGGCACCACGATGGCCGATAGCGCTGGCAACTGGGCGTTCACGACCGCCTCGCTTGCTGATGGCGCTCACGCCGTGCTCGCGACTGCGACGGACGCGGTGGGCAACGTGTCGGTGAACTCGAACACCAACACGTTCACCATCGACACCACGCCTCCTGCAGCGGCCATCGTCACGGCTCCGGCCAACGGCTCGCGCACGGGCGACAACACGCCGACCGTCTCCGGCACGGCCGAAGCGAACGCGACCGTCACGGTCTCGATCGACGGCGTCGTTGTCGGCACGGTCACCGCTGATGCGTCGGGTAATTGGAGCTTCACGACCGCCGCGCTCGCTGACGGTGCTCACACCGTGCGTGTCACCGCGAGGGATTCGGTGGGCAACGTCTCGGTGAACTCGAACACCAACACCTTCACCGTCGATACGGTGCCGCCCGCGGCTCCCGTGGTGACGGCGCCCGCGAACGGCTCGCGCACGGCGAGCAGCACGCCTTCGGTTTCCGGCACGGCTGAGGCCAACTCGACGATCACCGTCTTCATCGACGGCGTCGCTGCTGGCACCACCACGGCCGATGCCGCGGGTGTGTGGACGTTCACCAGCACGACGCTGGCTGATGGCGCTCACACCGTACGAGTGATCGCCACCGACGCTGTGGGCAACGCATCGGTTGACTCGAACACCAACACCTTCACCGTCGACACCACCGCGCCGGCAGCGCCCCTCGTCGTCGCTCCTGCCGACGGGTCGCGCACGGGCGACAACACGCCGACCGTCACCGGCACGGCCGAGGCGAACTCGACGGTCACCGTCTTCATCGACGGCGCTTCTGTCGGCACCACCACGACGGATGCTTCTGGCGCCTGGACGCTGGACGCGCCGCTGAGCCTCACCGATGGCGCGCACACCGTGTACGTCACCGCGACCGATGCGTCCGGCAACGTGTCGGCGAGCTCCAACACGAACGCCTTCACCGTCGACACCGCCGCTCCCGTGGCGCCGGTGGTCGCGAGCCCCGCGAATGGTTCGCTCGTCTCTGACAACACGCCCACCTTCAGCGGTACCGCCGAAGCGAATGCCACGGTCACCGTCTTCATCGACGGCGTCGCAGCCGGCACCACCGTCGCGGATGCCAGCGGCGCGTGGAGCTTCGACGCGCCCGTCACGCTCATCGACGGCATGCACACCACGAGCGCCACGGCGACCGACGCCGTGGGCAACGTCTCGGTCAGCTCCAACACCAACAGCTTCACCATCGACGCCGATGCGCCGTCTGCGCCGGTGGTGACCGCTCCGGCCGCGGGCTCGACGACCGGCGACGACACGCCGCTGATCACCGGCACCGCCGAGGCCAACGCAATCGTGGCCGTCTTCGTCGACGGCGTGCAGGTCGGCACCGTCACCGCGAACGCGAGCGGCGCATGGAGCTTCCCCTCGAGCACGCTCGCCGACGGCGCGCACACCGTCCGCGCGACGGCGACCGACGCGGCGAACAATTCTTCTGGCAGCTCGAGCACCTCGAGCTTCACCGTCGACACCACCGCGCCTTCCGCGCCTTCCGTGAGCGCGCCGGCACCTCAGTCGAGCACCACCGACGTCACGCCCACCATCACGGGGACGGCCGAGCCGTTGGCCACCATCGCGGTGTTCATCGACGGCGCTCAGGTCGGTACTGCCACGGCGAGCGCCACGGGTGACTGGAGCTTCGATGCCTCCATGCTCAGCCTCGGCGCGCACACCGTCTCCGCGCGGGCGACCGATGCCTCGGGCAACAGCTCGGTCGCCTCGGCGACCAACGACTTCACCGTGCTCCCCTTCGTTCCCGCGGCGCCGAGCCTGACCGCTCCGGCCCAGGGCAGCCTCACCGCCGACACCACGCCGGCCTTCACCGGCACCGCCGAGCCGCTCAGCACCGTGACGGTGCGAGTGGATGGCAACGTGGTGTGCACCACGACCGCGACGGCTGCGGGCGACTTCTCGTGCACGCCGTCATCACCGCTCACCGATGGTCAGCGCACCGCGACCGTCTCGGCCTCGAACGTGGGTGGCACTTCTCCTGAGAGTGCACCGACGCGCTTCACCATCGACGGCCGCGCGCCGCTCACGCCCACGCTGGCCGGTCCCGCGAACGCGAGCACCACCACGGACACCACGCCGGTAATCACCGGCACGGGCGAGCCGGGCGCGACGGTGAGCATCACCGTGGATGGCCAGGTCATCGGCACCACCACCGTCGCTGCCGACGGGAGCTGGACCTTCACCTCCACCACGCCCTTGAGCGTGGGTTCTCATGTCGTCAGCGCGCGCAGCACCGATGCCGCGGGCAACGTGTCGTTGCCATCGAACACCAACACCTTCACCGTCATCACCGCGACCGCCTCCACGCCGGTGCTCAGCACGCCGGGTGACAACGCTGCGCTCTCCACCGCGCGGCCGACCTTCACGGGTACGGCAGCTCCGGGCGACAGCGTCACCGTGCTCGTCGATGGCGCTCCGGTCTGTGTGGCCACCGCCAATTCGAGCGGCGCCTGGGCTTGCACCGCCGCCACTTCACTGACCGACGGCCCTCACGCCGCTGTGGCGCAGACTACCGGCAACACCTCGAACACCAGCTCGTTCCGCGTCGACACCATCGCGCCTTCGAGCCCGGTGGTGAGCCGCCCGGTGGATGGCAGCTCGACCTCGGAGACCCGGCCGGAAGTCAGCGGCACGGCCGAGCCGCTCTCCACGGTCGCGGTGTTCATCGATGGCCTGCAGGCAGGTACGGCAGCGGTCGATGTCGACGGCCGGTGGAGCTTCACGCCGACCTCGCCGCTCACGCTGAGCATGCACGTGGTGACCGCGACCTCGACGGATCGCGCGGGCAATACCTCGGCGCCTTCGGCCGCGTCGAACTTCACCATCACCGGGCCCAGCAACACGCCCAGTGTGCTCACGCCGGCGCCGGGCTCGAGCACGAACGACGCGACGCCGCTCATCTCCGGCACCAGCACGCCGGGCGCGACCGTCGAAGTGCTCGTCGATGGCGCCGTCGTTTGCACGGCGACCGCGACCGCCAGTGGCGCGTGGAGCTGCGCTCCGGGAACGCCGCTCCCCGAGGGCCCACACGCCGTGACCGCTCGGGAGCAGGGCTCGAACACCACTGCGACGCCGGTCTCGTTCATCGTCGACACCGTCGCTCCGGCAAGTCCGGTCATCGTGACGCCGGCTCCGAACGCGCTCACCGGTGTTCTGCCCACCCTCAGCGGCACGGCCGAACCGGGCGCGCGCGTCGAGGTGAAGGTCGATGGCGCTGCCGTCTGCGTGACCCTCGCGAACGCGGCAGGTCAGTGGAGCTGCGTGCCGCCTGCACCGTTGAGCATGGGCGCTCACCAGGTGACCGCGATCGCGACCGATGTGGCTGGCAACGTGTCGCAGCCCAGCGCGCCGGTGCCGTTCACGGTCGACCGCACGCCGCCTCCCGCGCCCAGCGTCACGGGGCCGGCCAACGGCAGCAGCAGCACCGACACCACGCCGCGTTTCGAGGGCAGCGCCGAACCGGGGAGCACGGTCACGGTGAGCGTCGATGGCATGGTGGTCTGCGTGGCCGTCGCCAACAGCGCGGGCGCCTACTCCTGCGAGGCGACGACGTCGTTGCCCCGCGGCATGCACCAGGTCACGGCCACCGCGACGGACCCCGCGGGCAATGTCTCGCCGTCGTCACCGGTGAGCACGTTCACGGTCATCGCGATGACGCCGCCAGCGCCGGTCATCACCGGGCCGTCGTCGAGCGTGGCGCTCTCGGATGCCACGCCCACCATCACGGGCACCGCACAGCCGGGCTCGGCGATCGTGGTGCGTGAAGGTGAAGTGGTGATCTGCCGCGCCGTGGCTGACGCGAGCGGCGCCTGGTCGTGCGAGGCGAGCTCACTGAGCGAAGGTGTGCACTCGTTCACCGCGACCTCGAGCGATGGCGGCGTGGAGAGCCCGCGCTCGGCGCCGCACCAGGTCACCATCGATACGACGCCGCCGGTCGTCCAGCCGGAGCCGGAGAACGACACGCCCAACACCACCGTGACGTGGCCGATCGAGCCGAACACCACCTACGAGTGCAGCGTGGATGGCGGAGCGTTCGTGTCGTGCACCAACCCGCTCAGCTTGAACGGCCTGCCGCCGGGGGAACACACGGTCGTCGTTCGGGGCACCGACTCAGCGGGCAACGTGACGGAGACGAGCTCCACGTGGCTGGTGAAGGCGGACTACTCGTTGTTCTTCAGGGGTGGTGGTGCGTCGTGCGCTGCGGTGCCCATCGAAGGGCTGCTGCCGATGGTGGTGTGGGTGCTGCTGCGGCGCCGCAAACGCTCGTGACCTACGGCCCGCCGTCGGTGGCGCCGCACTGCCCATACGCAGGCAAGGCCACCCCGGCAGAAGTTGCGGTCAGGGCAGGCGAACCACGATGGGCACCACCGTAGGGCGGGTACCCAGCAGTTGTTTGAAGACGCGCCGCACCCCGCGAACGATCTCTTCCCGCACGCGGGCGTCATCACAACGCATCGCTTCGGAGAGTTGATTGAGAACGGTGCGCGCGTTCTCGGTCGCCAGAGGCAGCGCTGCCAGCTCATCGCCCTGCAGCGCCTGCGGCTGAAGCACCGGCCCGTTGAGGATCCGCCCCGAGCCCAGCTGGAGCACCACCACCGCGATGACCAGGCCCGACTCGGCCAGATACCGCCGCTCTTGCAGCGCGGCCTCGCTCACCGGCGCCACGCCTTCACGACGCATCAGGTGCCGGCCCGCGGGCACCCGGCCCATGGTGCGCGCGCCCGACTCGTCGAAGCCGATCACGTCACCATCGGCCGCGAGGAAGAGCTGGTCGTCTTTGAGCCCGACCTCTTTCGCCAGCGCGAGGTGGCCGTGCAGGTGACGCAGCTCACCGTGAATCGGCACGAAGTGCTTCGGCTTCACCACCTCGAGCACGCGCCGCTGTTCATCGCGTGAGGCGTGGCCGGAGACGTGAATGCCCGGCTCCTGCGTGGCGGTGATCACCCGCACCCCACGCGCGAGCAGCCGGTTGATGAGCCCGCTCACCCCTGACTCGTTTCCCGGAATGGTGCGCGAACTCAAGATGACCGTGTCCGTCGGCTCGAGCCGCAGCGGGCCGGGCTCGGGGTTGAGCATCATCTGGAGCGCAGCGCGGGGTTCTGCCTGCGCACCGGTGCAGAGGATCAGCAGCTGCGAGCCGGGGATCATCGCGGCCGCCTCGAAGGGCACCAGCACGTCTTTGTACTGCTCGAGAATGCCGACCGACTGCGCCAGCTCCACGTTGCGCTGAAGACTGCGCCCCAGCAGCAAGACGCGGCGCCCGAACTGACGCGCGAGCTCGATGGCGTGACGCACCCGGTGCAGGTGCGAGCCGAACATGGCGATCACGATGCGGCCCTTGATGTTGCCGAAGAGCCGCTCGAAGGTCTCCTTCACCACGCGCTCGCTGCCCGTCCACCCTGGAACCTCCGAGTTGGTGGAGTCGGAGAGCAGCACCGACACGCCTTCTTCTCCGAGCTCGCCCATGCGCTCGAGATCGGTGAGCTCGCCGTCGATGGGCATGCCGTCGAGCTTGAAGTCGCCGGTGTGGATCGCCGTGGCCACGGGCGTCTTCACCATCAAGCCCACCGCATCGGGCACGGAGTGAGAGACCCGCAGCGGCTCGATGGTGAACGACTCGCCCACCTTGAACTGCGAGCGCGGCGCCATCTCGCGCAGGTCGCCGGTGATGCCCGCTTCGGTGAGCCGGTGCCGGGCCATCGCGAGCGTGAAGCCGGTGCCGTACACCGGCACGTTCACTTCACGCAGCAGCCACTGGAGCGCGCCGATGTGATCTTCGTGCGCGTGCGTGAGCACGATCGCCTTGAGCGAGTCGGCGGCGGCCTTGAGCCACGTGAAGTCAGGGAGCACCACATCGACACCGGGCTGGTCTCCGCGGGGGAACATCAGGCCGCAGTCGATCAGCACGCGTTCACCTGCGTGCTCGAGGACCATGGTGTTCATGCCGACTTCGCCCAGGCCCCCGAGGGGAATCACTTTCAACATCGTGGCTCACTCCACCGTTCATCCCGGGCGAAGTCGAGAGAACACTCACTGACCGTTCATCTCGAGGTCACGAGGCGACCTGGTTCTTCCCTCTGGCCTTGGCCCGATACAGCGCGCGATCCGCAGCCTCGAAGAGCGCCTTCCGCTCCCGGGCCCGCTCGGGATAGCAGGCGACGCCGATGCTGACCGTCACGTCGGCCGTGCGTCCCGCCCGCAGGAACTTCTCTCTTTCGACGCGTGACCGAAGCTCCTCCGCGAGCATCAGGCCCGCGTCGCGTGGGAGCCCCGGCAGAAACGCGACGAACTCATCGCCGCCAAAACGCGTCGCCACACCAGCCGCGCCCAGCACCTCGGCCAACAAGCGCCCCACGCGGCCGATGGTGAACGCCCCCATCGCGTGCCCATGCGCGTCGTTGATCGCCTTGAGCCCATCGAGGTCGAGCACCAGCAAGGTCAGCGGCGTGCCGGTGGCCTGCGCGGTGCGGAGCGCTTCATCGAGCGCGGCATCGAAGCGGCGATACGCGAGCAGGCCGGTGAGCGCATCGGTCGAGAGCATCGCGTCGACCTGCGCGTGAAAAGCAGCGTCGATCGCGTCGGCCAGCACGAAGCGGCACACGGTGCCGGCGATCGCGATCTTGTCGCCATCACGAAGTGGGAACGGGGTGCTCACCGGCTTGCCGTCGACCAGGGTGCCGTTCTTCGAGCCGAGGTCGTGCAACAGGTAGGTGCCGTCATCGAGGGCCTCGATCGCCGCGTGCTGCTTCGAAGCGCTGGGATCCGTCAGCGACAGCTCAGCTGCGGGATCGCGCCCGATGACGGCACGTGCCAGCACCCGCGCGTGTGCCCCGAGGTCGGCCTCAGAGCCCTGCACCACCACCACCGTCGCCTGGGGCTGCTCCGCTGAAGCAGGCTTCTTCGCCACCTCGTGTTGCAGCGTGTCCGACAGGGTGTCGCTCATCGCCCCGGAGGATGCCACCGCGCGTGGGCCCCGTCTCAACCGAGTGGGCAGGGCATCGGGGCAGAACGCCGAGTAAGAGCGGCGCTCATGAATTTCAGCACGATGATTTTTCCACCACCTCCCACCACGCCGGCCTCGGTGGGCCTGCTGCTGTTGCGCGTCTTTGCCGGCCTCTCGATGGCCAGCCACGGCTGGGGCAAGATCCAGGATCCGTTTCACTGGCTCGACAAGGCCGAGAACCCGCCGCCTGCGATCTTCCAGTTCCTCGCGGCCTTCGCCGAGTTCTTCGGTGGGCTGGGCCTGGCGGTCGGTCTGCTCTCCGTGATCGCCTCGTTCGGCATCATCTGCACCATGCTGGTCGCGGTGCAGTTCCACGTGTCGAAGGGAGACCCGTTCGGAAAGTGGGAGCTCGCCGCGCTCTACTGCTGCATCTCGGTGCTGGTGTTGTTGGGTGGACCGGGGCGGCTCTCGATCGACGCGCTCATTCGCTCGTGGCTGGAGAAGCGCGCAACAAGGCGATGAGCTGATCGGTACCCAGCTTGCCTGCCTGGCTCTTGCCGCTCAGCACGCCGGCGATCAGCGCGCGCTTGCGCTCGTGCAGCGTGAGCATCTGCTCCTCGACGGTACCCATCGCGATCAGCCGGTAGATGGTGACCGGCCGTTTCTGCCCGAGCCGGTGAGCGCGATCGGAGGCTTGATCTTCCACGGCCGGATTCCACCAGGGGTCGAGGTGGATCACGTTCGTCGCCGCGGTGAGGTTCAACCCCACGCCGCCCGCCTTGAGCGAGAGCAGGAAGATCGGCGCATTGCCGTCCTGAAACTCGCGCACGCGCTCCGTGCGCACCTTGCGCGGCGTGCTGCCGTCGAGCTCCACGTAGCCGATGCGGCGTTCGTCGAGTGCTTCCCGCACCAGCGCGAGGTGCGAGGTGAACTGACTGAACACCAACGCCCGCTGACCTTCTGCGCGCAGCTCGTCGATGAGCTCGAGCAGCCGGCTCAGCTTCGAGGAGACGATCTGCGAGTTCTCCACGTGCAGCCGCGGATGGGAGGCGACCAGGCGAAGCCGCGTGAGGAGCGCGAGCACCTGCACCCGGCGCTCCTGATCCTTCATCACTCTCTTTGGAGTCTCGAGATCGGACAGCGCAGCCAGGCGGGTGTCTTCGTACAGCTCCCATTCGGGGGTGGAGAGCACCACCGGCACGCGCACCTCGGTACGCAACGGCAGCTCGGTCTCGACCTCTGCTTTCGTCCGCCGCAAGAGGAACGGCTCGAGAATGCGGCCGAGCGCGGGCGCAGCCGTCGGATCGGTCTGCGTCTCGATGGGAATGGCGAAACGCGCGCGGAACGATTCCCAGTTCGAGAGCAGCGGAGGGAAGACCAACGCGAAGAGCGCCCAGAGTTCACCCAGGTGGTTCTCGATGGGCGTGCCTGAGAGCGCTACGCGGAACTCGGCCTTGAGCGCCTTCGCGGCGAGGAACCGCTGCGTGTGTGCGTTCTTGAGGTTCTGCGCTTCGTCGAAGACGACGGTGGCGAACTGGCGGCTCGCCAGCTGCTTCGCGTCGCGCACCAGCAACCCGTAGCTCATCACCAGCACGTCACCAGGCCCCAGCCTCTGCGCGCGATCGTCGAGGTCGGCGTAGAGGTGCAGCTTCAACGAGGGCGCAAACCGCTCGGCCTCTTCTTTCCAGTTGAAGGCGACCGACGTGGGCGCCACCACGAGCGCAGGGCCCTCCGAGGCGCGAGAGAGCAACAACGTCAGCGCCTGCACCGTCTTGCCCAGGCCCATGTCGTCGGCCAGCACGGCGCCTGCACCCATCGCCGCCAGGCGCGAGAGCCACTGGTAGCCCTCGAGCTGGTACGGCCGCAGCTTCGCCTTGAGCCCGCGCGGGAGCTTCGGCTCGAGCTTGCGTGCACCCTCGATGCGATCAGCCAGCTTCTCCCACGCAGCGTCCGCCTCGAGCGTGGCGCCTGCCGCCTCGAGCGACTTGAGCGCTTCCGTCGCAGCAGGGCCGACCAGCAGCCCCTGCTTCGTCACGTGCACGTGATCCGCCACCCGCTCGAGGTGACGCCGGAGCACTTCGTTCAGCTCGACGTACGTGTGCGCCTCGACCTGCACCCAACGCGACTTCCTGCGCGCCGCATCGAGCAGCCGCGCGAGCTCGACCCGTTCACCTTCGACGCTGAGCGAACCCAACACCCCGAACCACTCGAGGTCATTCTTCACCGTCACCTTGAGCGCACGCGGCCCGGTGCCGCCCAGACTGCGCAGCGGCGTGCCTACCCACTCCAACTCGGGAGCGATGCTTCGGCGTGCAGACGCATCGACCAGCGTCAATGCGTCTTCGGCGTGCTCGAAGCGGAAGTGAAACGGGAAGTCCTCGAGCACTTCTGCCTTCGACAGCGGCAGCTCGTTGCAGAGCGCTTCTGCGAAGGCGACCTCGGCTTTGAGATCACGAACCGCATGCACCGCCTTCTCCCCGCGGCGCAGATGCACGTCACGAGGCCCGCTGCCCGGCAGCATCGCGGCCGCATCGGGCAGTGCACGAATCCGCACCTCGAGCTCGACCGCGCCTTTGGGCCGCGCCTCGAGCCGGAGCACCGCGAGCAGGGTGGGAGGCACCGACTCACCGAGCACGCTGCGCGGCATCGCGACGGGCAGCCGCTGCGCCCACTTGGAGAGCGACTCGAGCAACGCGCCGTGACTCTCGGGCGGGAAGACCGCGTTTTCCTTCTGCAGCACGCCGAGCAGCTCACGCAGCTCTGGCTTCACGTCGAGCAGGGTCAGCTGGCGTGGCCCTTCATCCCAGAGAAAGATCAGCTCCTCGGGTTCAGCGCGGCGAACGCGATCTGCGAGGTACGGCGGGAGCGCAGCACCTTCCAGCCCCGCACTCACCCTCACCGAGCCCAGCCGCTCTTCTGCGACCAGCCCGACCTGCGCCCGCTCGATGCGCACGGCGAGCTCAGGTGCGCGGTCCAGCACGGCGCGGGGATGATCGATGAGCCCCTCCAGCAGCGCACGAGAGGCCGGCTCGTCGTCATCCGGCAGCAGCGGCGCCAGGTGCGAGTCGAGGAGCGGCAGCGCGAAGTGCAGCAGCTCCTTGCGGGTGACCGCGCGGTCACCGACCCACGCGCAGACCCGGATCTCTTCGGTGATTTGCAGGCGCCACTGCACCTCAGCGCCGGTAACCACGGGTGTGCTGGTGGCGAGCGCTGCATCGAGCTTCGCCAGCGTCCGTTGCCAGGCCGGGCGGGCGAGCTCTTCGAGATCTTTGGCGGGAGCAGAGCGCAGCCACACCAGCGCCGTGTCGATCGCCGCGAGCACGTGCACGCACGGACTCATGCCGCACGTGCAGTCGAAGCGCAGGGCACCGTCGAGCAGCGTGAGCTTCACTTCGGCGCGCCCGAAGCCGCCACCCGATCGCAGCGCCTGCTCGGTGGGGAGCAGGTCTTTGAAACGGAAGCCGGGCAGGGCGCGTTCGAGTGTGAGGTCCTCGACCCGCAGCGCTTCGTTCACCCGAGGCGCGACCGAATCGGGAACGCGTTGGCGCAGCTCGAGCAGCCGCGCGTGCACACCGTTCCCCCCGAGTGAGGTCGGGAGCGCGATTCGCTCAGCCACCTCCGTGCGCGCGCGTTCAGCGGCGACCTTCTCGTTCTCGATGAACGCGGCCACCACCCCCGGCAACACGTCCCTGAGCGGCGAAGGCGCCAGCCACTCCTTCGAGCGCGCGATCGACTCCTCGCAGCCGAGATCCGTCAGCCGGCGGCGCGCACCGAGCGCACGCAGCTGCTTCCACAACGAAGGATCGATGCCCGGCGCGACCGCCTCGAGATTGAACCGCGCGACGTGCGTCAGGCCGTGCGCCTCGAGCCACGCGAACAGCGCTGCGCGCGTCTCGAAGGTCATCGGCTCAGTTCACTGCGGGAGTGCCGCTCGAGGCCCAGGGAATCGAAGAGAGCCGGGAAAGACCGGTGGCCGACGCACACTCCTGGCCGGTGCCGTCGAAGATGCTGGCCGCCGCGAACACCAGCTTTTCCCCCGCGCGGGTCACGCGAGCGCGCGCCGTGATGCGATCACCTCGCACGCCATTCATGAAGTGGATCGACAGCTGCACCGTCGCCGAACGCCGGGTGGGATCGATCAACGCCGGCGCGCAGCCGATCACCAGGTCGAACATCGCCGCCAACACACCCCCATTGACCGCGTCGCTGCCCATGCCGCCGCGTTGTTCGGGCCTCACCGGATCGAGCACGACCTCCACCGTCTCGAGGTCGGGAAACCCCACCTTCATTCCGAAATGCCCCAGCGTCGCGCTCTGGTTGAACGCCTCGCAGTAGCGGGCGAGCTGTTCCTGCGTCGGTCTCGGGGGCGGCACGCCGCGGCTCTATTATATGGGTCGCATGAACTACAGGCGTTTGGGCAAGACAGGTCTCAAGGTCAGCGAACTCTCCCTGGGCTCGTGGGTGACGTACGGCGGGCAGGTCGGCGACGAGGCGGCGAAGGTCTGCATGGTGGCCGCGTACGAAGCGGGCGTGAACTTCTTCGACGGCGCCGAGGTGTACGCGAAGGGCGAAGCCGAACGTTCGATGGGCCGGGTGCTCAAGCAGGTGGGCTGGCGCCGCGAATCGTTGGTGCTCTCCACCAAGATCTTCTGGGGCGGGGAAGGGCCCAACGACGTGGGCCTCTCGCACAAACACGTGATGGAAGGTTTCCACGCCGCCTTGAAGCGTTGGCAGGTCGACTACCTCGACCTCGCGTTCTGCCATCGCCCCGACCCCAACACGCCCATCGAAGAGACCGTGCGCGCGTTCGACATCCTCATCAAGCAGGGCAAGCTCTTCTACTGGGGCACCAGCGAGTGGAGCGCGGCCGAGATCATCACCGCCATCAAGGTCGCCCGTGAACACGGCCTCACCCCGCCGGTGATGGAGCAGCCGCAGTACAGCCTGCTCGCCCGCTCGCGCTTCGAGGTCGAGTACCAGAAGGTGTTCGCTGAGTACGGCTACGGCTCGACCATCTGGAGCCCGCTCGCTTCAGGCGTGTTGTCCGGCAAGTACGACGCCGGCGTGCCCGAAGGTTCGCGCTTCGCGCAGCAGAGCTACGCGTGGCTCAAAGACAAGATGGTCACCAAGGCGATCATCGACCAGGTCAAGCAGCTCGAGCCCATCGCGAAGGAGCTCGGCGTCACCCGCGCGCAGCTCGCGCTCGCCTGGTGCCTCAAGAACCCCAACGTCTCCACGGTGATCACCGGCGCGACGAAGCCGGAGCAGGTGACCGAAAACATGAAGGCGCTGGCCGTGGTGGAGAAGCTCACGCCCGAGCTGATGAAGCGCCTCGAAGCGTTGTTTCCGATCACGGCGTGACGGTGCGCACGGTGAACTTCGGCTGCGCGGCGATCGCCTTCTTGACGGAGCACTGCTCGACCACCTGCACCACGGCCTCCCGGTAGCGCGCTGGAAAATCAGGGGGCAGTTCGATGTCCAGCGCCACCCCCTGCAGCGCGCCGTGTTCGTCGAGCTGCACGCGCTCGCGAATGCGAATGTTCTCGAAGGGGATCTTCCTCGCCGCGCAGAAGCCCTGCACGAAGATGCCCGCGCAGGTTCCGATCGAGGCCAGGAACATCTCGAACGGTGAGGCCGCGGTGTCGCTGCCCCCGTTGTCGAGGGGTTGATCGGTGTGAATCACGTGGTGCCCGATGCGCGCGTCGACGCGCCGGCCACCGGGCAGGGTGATCTCCAATTCACGTGCGTCTGACATCGGGCACCCTGGGCGCAGTCGACAGTCCGAACAGCCGATAGAGCGGGCAGAAGCCGATCGTCGCGGTCACCAGCGGAATGAGCCCCAGCCAGCCCCAGCCCGTCTGCGGGCCGAGGAACACCAGGGAGATCGCCACGAGCCCGATGACGGTGCGCAACAGCCGATCGACCCGACCCATGTTGCTCGGGGTCCCACCAGCGCTGGCGCCCGGGGTGGTTCGAGAGCACTGGCACCTGCGGTCAGCAGGAACCCCGGCCATCACCGCATCGACGTGCGCTCCGCAGCCCGCCCACGTCGTCTTCCCGCACTTTTCGCACCTGGTTTGTCTGCACATGCAGCTGAGAGCCAGTGCGGCCGAAAACGATTCGCGGCTTGGACTACGGGGTGAGCGCGGCCTTCGGGCGGAGGATGTAGACCTCGTTGCCGCCGACTTCGAAGTTCCGCTTGGCGGGGTTGTACGTGCCGCCTTCGACCCAGCTCGGGGTTTCCGCTTCGTAGGCCGCGTCGCGGTGCGCGCCGATGGACTTGAAGGGCTCGACGCTGGTGACGATCTCCACGTGCGCGGTGGCGTCGCCCGAGGCCGGGTAGTCGCGCACCACGATGTCGCCCGGCTTCATCTGCGAGGGGTCGGTGATGCGCTCGAAGAGGTTGGTGAAGCTCGGCCACTTCTCGGCGCTCGCGTAGTGCACCGTGCCGTCGGCCATCGCCCAGGTGGGCGCCTTCACGCCGGCCTGGGTGAGCGCGTCGCCGACGAACTGGTTGCACTTCCAATTGTTCTTGAGCCAACCCGGCTGCGAGACGCCCGGGTTCTTGTTGCCCGACAGGCCCTTGAGCGGGCTGGTGGGCGCGTTGTCGTAGCCGTAAGCGGTGCTCTGCTTGGCGGCGCGGTCCGCGGCGGCGCTGAGGATCTGCGTGGCGAACTTGCCTTCGCTGGTGGGCATCTTGCCGCCCGCGGCCGAGACGAGCGCCTGGAACACCTGGCCGGCCTTGCCCGAGTTGTTGAAGCTGGCCGACGAGCCGTTGCGGTCGAAGCCGTCGTTCATCGTGAAGGCCTTGGCCAGCTCGGCGCTGCCCTTGATCCACCCGTCCTTGTCGGCGTCGAGCGCGGCGACGTCGATTCCCGCGGCTTCCAGCTTCTGCTTCACGCCGGGAGCGTTGAGGTTGATGCCATTGGCCAGAGAGCGGGCGAAGGAGCTGCGGTCGATTGCGGGCATGCTCCATTGTCGCACCTGGGAACTTCAGGTTGCGAGCTTCTCAACAGTCGAGAAAACCAGGGTCGGCTACTGCACCTCGACGCAGGTCAACCCATTGGAAGGAGTGCAGTTTTGGCCGATGAGACACGCCCCGATGCCTTCGAAGTCGACGCAGCGAATGGTGCGGCATTGATCGTCATTCACGCAGGGACGCCGGGTGATGGTGCACTCGCCCATGCTGCAGCTCTCGGTCGCGCAGTCTTCGTTCACCTGGCAGCTGCAGAATCCGAAGGCGCTGCCTTCACGCAGGATGCACTGACCTGCGCACGAGCCGGTCGTCTGGCCAGCGGGCTTCACGCAGGTGCCGCCCCGCTGGCAGTCACTGTCGGCGCCGCAGGGAAGTGACGGGTCGCCCGGGCAGGCGATGTTCGCGTTGCACTGCCACCGGGTGAACACCACGCGGATGTCGCGGCAGCCGTACCCCCGCGGGCACTGCTGACCTGCGCTGCAATCGGCGCCGCAGTAGGTGGAAGCCGTGCGGGTGTCGGTGATGCAGAAGTTCGGGCCGCGGCCACACGTGTCGACGCCGCCGCCTGAAGTGCAGCGCGCGCAGTACGGGCGGCGATCGAAGTCGTAGTCGCTGAAACATTGGTTGCGCGTGACGCCCGCGTCTTCGGGAATGCCGCACAGCTCGCCGTAGCGGCAGAAGGTCTCGTTGCTGCAGAAGTTCTGATCGCACGTGCCGATGGTGCAGCGCGCGAGCTCTTCGGGCGTGGTGCCGGTGCACGCGCAAGGCACGTCGCCGCAACGGCAGCTCGAGCCCGGGCAGTCACCGTCGCGCCGGCAGCCGGGCTGACAGGTTCCACGCGTGGTCTCGCAGACCTGGCCCAGCTCGCACTGAATGTCAGAGGTGCAGCGCCCCGACGGCACGCACTGGCCGCTGCCGGTGTCGCAGTAGGTGGCCGAGTCGGCGCACTCCTGATTCGAGGTGCAGCCCGAGCGGTCCTGGCAGAAGCCGGCGGTGTTGCAGAACTGCGCGCCCGGGCACGCTTGATCGGTGCGGCAGTAGCAGACCCCGGTCTGGGTCTCGCAGCGGAACGCGCTGGTGGGCGAGCCGCAGTCGGAGTCTTCCCGGCAGCCGTTCTCCCGCAGCCGATCTTTCGGGCACCCGCTCAGCGCGAGCGCGGCGAGGACGAGCAAGGCAGGCCGCATGGAGTTAGCGCTGACCGCCATCCACGCCCGCGTCGAACCCGACCAGCGCACCGACGGTCGCTGCGACGTCTTCTTCCGGCGTGAAGTCGAGCACCTCGAGGTGCGCCTGGCCGGGCAGCCGCATGTTCATCAGCGTGAGCGCCTGGCGATCGTTCGCGTCGAGGATCTGCTGAGAGACCGAAGCCGCGTTCACCGGCTGGCTGGTGAAGAACACGAACACCCGCACCGGGCCTTCGTTGAGCGGCATCTTGTACGGGTGGCCACCGATGGGCCGGCCCGCGGCGCACTCGTACGACTGGTTGCTGCGCGACATCGTCAGCTGGCGGGTCAGCCCACTGCGCGAGACGGTGTACGCGAGGCAGTAGCCGTGCTGGCCCTCCGCGGGGATGATCTCGAACGTCGTTCCGCCCGTGCGCGCGATGGAGGCACGTTTGCTCGACGTCGCGGACGAAGACTTCTCACAGGCTGCGGTCGCCATCAGGAGACCAACCACGAGGAGTGAACGCATGCGGCCGACCTTCACATGTCTGCGGCTGAGTGTCTTCTAGCGATGCCCACGCCGGTAGATGACGATCTGCGGCGTCTCATCGAGGTACAGCCCGAACACCGGCCGGGTGGTGCCGAACACCTGCCAGATGTTGAACTCCTGCTCCCGGAATTCCTGGTGGTACTGGTAAATCGCGAGCTCCGCTTCGTTCGGTGAGTTCACCGCCACGAGGTCCGCGCGCAGCATGCCGTTGCGCTGGTTGTCGCGGATCTGCCCGCCGTGGTTCTCGTGGAAGTACACCCGCTCGCCCTGCTTCGCGTTCGCGTTGAGCCAGGGCAGCACGCCGGTGAGGTTGTTCGCCCAGTACTGGCGCTGCATGCCCAGTGACGCTGCTCCCGGCACGCCGCCCGCGAACTCCGAGTAGGCGCTGGTGCCGAACTCGTACACGCGCGCGGTGGCGATGACCGCCGGAGCGCAAAGGAGCACGGCCATCAGGGCCAGCACGCGCGGTTCCGTAACGGCCTTCCACCTGGGGGCGAGCCAGGCGGTGAGCCCGCGCGCGCCGCGCTCCAACGAACCCGCGGCGAGCACCGCCAGGAAAGGCATCGAGGGGAACCAGTGCTTCACGCCACCGAAGTGCGGCACGTTCGGATGGCTGATCAACGCGATCGACATCACCGCGTTGGCCACCACGATCCACTCGAAGTTGGTCACCTGGTTGCGCGCCGCGCGCACGAAGACCCAGATGAACCCGAGCACCATCGGCACGAAGATCGAAGCGGGCACGGTGAGCGCGGTGAGGTTGACCACGTAGAGCAGCGGGAACGGCGGCGCTCGCAGCAGCTCTCCGAGGTAGTACCAGGTGTAGTGGTTGTGGGTCAGGTGGAAGGACAGGTACCAGGCCGCGCGATCCACCGGGTGGTGCCAGAGGTAGGGCCAGTGCAGGTAGAAGACGATCGGCCCGAGGATCGCCATCGCCACCAGCGGCGCGATCGTGCGGAACGCGTCGAGGTGCACCGAGCGCAGTTGCCACGTGAGCCACGCGCCGGCCGCGCAGACGATCACGAAGAGCCCCAGCTGCGGGCTCTGGAACTCGAAGGTGGAGAGAATGCGCTGCGGCCCCATCGCGGCGACCATCACCCCGTAGAGCAGGCCTCCGAAGACGAAGACGCCGTTGATGCCGAAGAAGAGGTTGCGCGCCTCTGGTGCGTGCTTCGTGAGCTGCCAACCGCGCCAGAGAATGAACGGCACCAGCGTGACGGGGATGAACCAGGCGTTGTGCTTCGCGCCCAGCGCGGCTCCGAACGCGAGGCCGGTGTAGAGCCACCAGCGCGGCTTCTCGAGCGCCTCGACGAAGCAGTAGACCGTGAGCACCCACATCGTGGCGATGGGCACGTCGAAGCACGCGAGGTGGCTGTGGAAGAACTGCCTCGGCACGATCAAGAACGAGACGGCTGCGAAGATCGACGCGCCCTGGCCGAAGAGCCGCCGCGAGAGCCCGAAGATCAACGGGAGCATCCACGCGGCGAAGACGAAGGCCGGGAAGCGGAAGGCGCCAGCGGGGCGCAGCAGGCCCAGCTTCTCGTGGAGCACCACGTACGAGATCCCGAACAGGTTCTTCATCAGCGCGGGGTGCTCGTGGTTGAACTCGAAGTGCTGAACGATCGCTGCGTCTTTGACGGCCGCGGTCGGTGAGCTCACCAACAGCTGGAACCAGCGCGCGTGCGCTTCAGCCGCGTGGAAGTAGACGCTCTCGTCACGCCCGAAGCCGATGTCCTTCTCGGTCGCGAGCAGCACCAGCAGGCCGGCGAAGAACAGAATCCACGCGATGCGCCGATCCGTGAGCGAACTCAACGAACTCGAGAAGCGCGAGAGGCTCCCTCTCCCCGAGGGGGAGAGGGTCGGGGAGAGGGCGGTCGCCTTCTGCTCACTCATGGCGCCCTCCGCGATCCGGTCATCACCGCACACACCACGCGAGCCGACGGGTTCTGCGAGCTCAGAAAGATCCGCACGCGGGCACCTTCAGTCAACGCCGGCCCCTCGAGCCGGTGCATCAGCTCATCGCCCACCGGCAGTTCCATCGACTGCGCCTGGCCGTTCACCTCGAGCGTCACGTTCGTCGGGGTGATGCCATCGCGGTACGCGCCGTACTCCCAGATGTACCCAGCGGTCAGACTGCTCGAGTCGGCAGCCGAGGCGGTGAACTCGACCACCACGCGGTTCGCACCACCCGGCGCCTCGAGCTTCACGCAGCTGTACGGAGCAAAGTGCACCTCGTGCCATTCCTTGCCGACGATCTTTCCGTTGCCGCAGCGGTAGGCGGTGCCGGTGAAGCTGCAGGGCTGGCGGTTGCCGTCGGGTGACTCGAGGTACACCTGCGCCTGGCCTGCTCCGACGAGTTGCGTGGCGTCGACCACGACCGGGCGATGCCGGCCGTTCTGGTACAGCCGCAGAGACAGATTTCCGAAGCGGCGTTCTGCTCCGATGGCCGTACGGGAAGGGGAGAAGGCCTTCTCGAAATCACCCATGCCGGCGTTCGGCTGGTGCGGTTGGGCGAGCACCCAGATGCGCGGGTAGCGTTCGAGTGAATCGGCGTCGCTGCCCTGGTAGCCGACGACCGGGAGACCTTCCGGCGCGAAGATGCGCGCGCGTTCGGTCCACCAGGGGGCGAGCAGCACCACGTCGCCTTGTTGTTGTTCGGCAGCGAGGAGCTGCGCGACTGCCTGGTAGTCGCTTTCGGCCACGTGCGTCGTGGGTAGCCAGAGCTGGAAGCCCAGGCAAAGCACCGCGACTGCGACGAGGAGAACGCCCTCTCCCCGACCCTCTCCCCCTCGAAGAGAGGGAGCTGTCGCCGGTGCTGTTGCTTCCGATTTCGCGTCGGCCTTCACGACTTCGTCGTGCGGATCTTCGCGTCGCTCGAATCGCGGCAATACGTGCAGAAGCTCGCTTCACCCAGCGCGTACGACGGAGTCCACTGCGGGTACATCGCGCAGCGCGGATCGAGGCAGTGGTGCAGCCCGTAGGTGTGACCGACCTCCTGCATCGCGTACCGCGCGAGCAGCTTCACGTTGTCGGGCGCGAGGCCCTTGATGGTCGAGGTGGTGACCACCGCTCGCTGCTGCCCGTAACGCGACAACCCGTACGTGGGCGCTTCACCCGACACGAGCTTCCGTGGGGCGAGCTTGCGGCTGGTGAGGAACAGCACCTTGTCGTCCGCCAGCGCGTGCACCTTGGGCATCGCGTCGAGGAGCTTGTTGGCGTCGTAGGGCTCCTGCTGCCCGTGAGGCACGGTGACGGCGCCGCTGTGTTCGGAGCCCACGCCGAACGCGGTGTAGAGCGACTTGGTGAGCGCCTTGAGAAGCGCTGGATCGAACTCGTCGAGCGTGAAGATGCGGATCACGATGATCTCCGGAAATTACTTGGCCTTGGGCGGACGCCCGCGCTTCTTCGGCGGAGGAGGGGGCTCGGTCACTTCGGGCTTCGGCTTGGGCGGGCGGCCGCGCTTCTTCGGCGGCGGAGGCGGCTCCGTCACCTCGGGCTTCGGCTTGGGCGGGCGGCCCCGCTTCTTGGGCAGGTTCTCGGTGAGCGCCAGCGACGCGGGCATGGTCACCTCGACATCCGAGATGAGCGTCTTCTTGCCCCTGGCCGTCTTCGGAGGCGCCGCAGCGGCGGCCGCCTTCGGCTTCTTCTTGGCGCCTTCTTCTTCGTCGTCGCCGCCTTCTTCCGACTCGCCCTCTTCGGCCTTCTCTTCGGTCGATTCTTCGGTGGCCTCTTCGCCCCCGTCGATGCCGATGAGATCGCCCTCCATGCCGAGCTCGTCGCCTTCTTCACCCAGGCCCGCGAACTCCTCGGCGGTGCGCTTGGGCCGATCGCGGCCGGGAATGAACAGGAGAATGTCGAACGCATCCTCCGCGTCGGCCGCGGGCACGCCCATCGCCGCCGACAGCTCGTCGACGAACAGGTGGCGCGCGTCGTTGTAGAGATCGCGTTCTTTGGGGGGCAGGGGCCGGAGCTCGGAGAGTTCCTGAAGACCCTTCACCACCTCAGCCAGCCCGAGCAGACCGCCTTCGGACAAGCGCGCGGTGTTCTCGCGGGCGCGTTTCTTCCAATCGAGCGACGCCTTGTCAGAGGCACCCTTGAGATAGTCGACGACCTTCTTCACGTCGTCGGCAGTCGAGACACGGCGCACGCCGTTCTTCTCGAGCTTCTCGCGGGGGACCTTCACCTTCGCGCCGGTCTCGATGATGACCAGGCTGACGAAAGTGAGCTTCTGACCGGCGATCTCCTCGGTCTTGATCTCGGTGACGGAGCACAGGCCCTGGTTCGGATACACCAGCCTGTCGCCGACGGAGAGCGACGTCATGTCGGGCATGGTGTGACTTCCACCACGACCGTTTTGCGAAGTCACTCGTTATCCAAGCAGGTCACTTCTTGGTGGCGTTCAGCTTCACCAGCATCGCGTGAAGCCGGGAGTCGATCGCCTGCTCGACCTCGCGATCGCTGGGCTTGCTCATCGACCCTGCGGCAGCCACACCACCAACGACCACCGTCATCACCGTCATCACTGCGAAAATGAGCTTCTTCATGGGCGTTCTCCGTGTGTGGGCAGCTGCACACACAGAGTAGGTGCACCACGGAACTGATCAATTTTTCGGCTACAGGATTCTACGTAACTGTCGCCGTGAGCTCCCTCTCCCCCGAGGGGGAAAGGGCTAACGCTTGTTCCTTTTCTTGATCGGCCGCACTTCTCTCAGCTCGAACATCAGCCGCCCCGACTCAGCGTCATTCAGGTCATCGATGAACGTGACCCAGAACGAGGTGAGCCCCTCGAGCCGCAGCGCCTGATCAATCGGAGCGATGATCAGCCCACTGGGAGCACCCACCACCACCAGCCGCAAAGGCGCCCCACCTTCCCGCGCCACCGCGGGAGGCGTGCCCTGCCGAGGCGTCAACTCATACGCCGTCGCCGCATTGAGCCCGGTCACGGTCACGCGCTGCGACGAAGGAAAGTTCAGCTTCGTCGACACGCTCTTGAGCTGCGCCTTCTTCTGGCCCTCGATCAACACCGAGAGCGAGCGCGCCTTGTTCTCATCTTTCTCACCCGAGCCCAGCAGCGTCGCCGGCACGTGGAACGCGTAGAACTTCGACGCGCTCTTGATCAGCAACGGATCCGCCCCGAACGTGCCCGGCTGCGCACCACCATCACTCACCACGTAGAACGCCCAGCCTGGCGTGATGCCCTTGCCCAGCAGCGACACCCGGTACGTCTTCGTCGGCTCGAGGTTCACCAGGACCGCGCCCGAGGTCGACAGATCCAACCGATGCCGCGTGGCATCGAGCGCAAACTTCGCCGCAGGCCACACCACCAGATCAGGCGCAGGCGGCGGCTCAGGCGGCAGGGGAGGGGGATCGACCTTCACCGGGATCGGCTCAGGCGGTTTCGGCGGCGCGGGAGGCGGCGTCACCTCGAGCTTCGCCTCCACCAGCAAATGTTGCCCCGACTTGAGCGGCACCTCGTTCTTCCACACCTGGTACCCGGGCGACTTCACCTCGAGCCGCAGCGTGCGATCGCCCGACAACCGCGCCACCTGCGTGGGCGTCTTCGAGGGCAGCACCTTGCCATCGAGAAACACCTCAGCGCCGGTGGGCACGCTGGTGATCTCGAGCGTGCCTTCTTTCAGGCGCTGCATCACGGTGACCGCGCCGAAGCCCACCGCGGCCGCAGCGGCCAACAACGCCACCGCGCGCACCCAGGGAAACTTCGGCGGCGGGGCCGGCACGTCATCGAACTTCGGAGAAGACCCGAAGTGGAGCTTGGGGTCTGACATCGCCACCATCTCGGTGGGATCTTCCGCCTCGTCACGTTTGCCCGGATCCTGCGGCGGCGGGAGCGGCTGCTTCCACTTCTGCGCCCGCTCCACGAACTCGCGGGGGATCTGCACCGGCCGGCCATCTTTCACGAGCTCTTCTTCGAACAGCAGGTGAAGGAAGAGGGTGACCATGCCGCCCGTGAACTCCGGGTGGTTGTTCGCGAGGAACCGGTTGAGGTCTTGCTGGAAGGCCTCGGCGGTCTGGTAGCGATCGTTCTTCTCGAGCGCCATCGCCTTGAGCACCACCCGCTCGAGATCCGGCGGAATGCGCGGGTTCAACTCACGTGGCTTCTGAAACTGCCCACGAACGATGCGGGCCATCACGTCCATCAGGCGGCCCTGAAACGGGAGCTGCCCGGTGAGCAGCTCGTACAACACGATGCCCGAGGCGAAGACGTCGGTGCGCGCGTCGAGCTCCTTGGCCTTCGCTTGCTCGGGCGCGAAGTACGCGTACTTGCCCTTCACCGCGTTCGCCGCCGTCTCTTCACTGCTGGCGTTGCGCGCCTTGGCGATGCCGAAGTCGACCAGCTTGACCTGGCCCTCGTAGCTGATGAGCACGTTCTGCGGGCTCACGTCGCGGTGCACGATCTTCAGCGGCCGGCCGGTCTCATCGAGGCGCGCGTGGGCGTAGTGCAGCCCCTTGAGCATCTCGGCGCACACGAAGGCGCAGAACTCCGGCGGCAACACGGGGATGCCCAGGGTTCGCGCGCGTTTGACCACCTTGGAGAGCGGGTGGCCGTCGACCAGCTCCATCGCCAGGAAGTAGTCGCCGTCGATGGAGCCGAAGTCGAAGACCTGCGCGATGTTGCCGTGTGACAGGCCCATCACGATCTTCGCCTCGTTGGTGAACATGCCGATGAAGGCCTTGTTCTCCGCGTAGTGAGGGAGGATCCGCTTGATGACCACCTGCTTCGTCACGCCCGGCGCCGGCTCGTAACGCGCACGGAAGATCTCGGCCATCCCGCCCGCAGCGATGCGGTCGAGCAGCTCGTACTTTCCGAATCTGGTGGTTTCGGCAGGTGACAACGTGGGCGTCCGCTCGGGCGCGCGGAAGGTACCACGCCGCTCGGGGTGCTCACTCACTTGTTCGAGGCCGACCGTTCGAGTGGGACTGCGTGCCCCTGCGCAAGACGAAAGGTAAGCTGCCGCGCTCATGCGTTCTCTGACACTGGTTTCTGTACTGCTCTCGGCGACGTGCTGGGCCGACGCGGCGGTGCTCCTGTTTCCTGCCGTGGGTACGCCGGGGCAGGTGACGCTCTCCGGCCGGGTGCTCAAACACGCGCCTTCGACCGGCAGCTCGACCTTCTCGAAGAACCTGCGACGGCTCACCTCGCCCAACTGGCAAGGTGCCCCCGTCGAGCTCCGCTACGCCGGCCGGAGCGTCGAGGTGGCCAGCGGCCATGATGGAAACTTCAGCGTGACGCTCTCGGGGGAAAAGCAGCCCTTCGAGGTCGGGCTCACCACCGCCGAAGCGTTCGTGAAGGGCGCCCAGGCGGGCATCGCCACGGTCGACATCGTCGCTCGGGAAGCTGAGTTCTTCGTGGTCTCCGACTTCGACGACACGCTGGCGGTGACCAACGTGGTGAGCACCTCGAAGCTGGTGAAGGCCGCGCTGATGCAAGACGAGACCAACCAACCGGTGGTCGATGGCATGGCCGAGTTCTACGGCTGCCTGAAAGAAGACAAGGCGGCGCGCCCGGGCTTCGCGTTGGTCAGCGGGTCTCCCGCGCAGTACTTGAGCCGCGTGCGCTCGTTCTTGAACGGCCACGGCTTTCCCGTCTTCGGCATCTACCTGCGCGATCTCGGGCCCTCCACGCTCTCGAACTACAAGCAGCCGGTCATCCGCTCGTTGCTGAAGGAGCTCCCCAACCAGGTGGTGTTGATCGGCGACTCCGGCGAACACGACCCTGAGGTCTACGCGCAGATGCGCGCCGAGTTCCCCGATCGCGTGAAGTCGATCTACATCCGCAATGCAGGCCGCGCGGATGACCCGAAACGTTTCACCGGCATGGTGCTCTTCAAGACCGCGAAGGAAGCAGCCTACGACGCGGTGACGAAAGGCCTCGCTTCGGCGCAGTGCGTGGCGCGTGCGTTTCCCGAAGCGACCGCGGTGCTGAAGTGAGGTGGCTCCCCGTACTGCTCTTGTTGGGGGCGTGTCAGGAGCCAAAGCCCGCCGCTCCGATTCCCCGCGCGCAGCCCAAACCCCTCGAGCCGCTGGAGCGGGTGGTGGTCGACGCAGGTGATGCCCGCGACGCGCTCTATGAAGTGGTGCCGTTCACGCCGGTCGGTCCTGCGGTGCCCTCGGGTGCACGGCTGGTCACGCTGAGCGGTGAGAAGACGGTGCTGCCCGCGGGCAGCGGACCGGTGGTGCTCGTGCCCGACGAGGAGACCTACCTCGCGCAGATCGCTGCGCTGCTGGCGACGCTCGCTGATGCCAAAGAAGAGGTGTGGCTCCAACACCCCGAAGCGGCGATCGCCTTCAAGCTGAAGCTGCGGGATGCGCCCGAATTTCAGGCGTGGATCGATGAGCCCGTGCCGGGGAAGTTGCGCGTGATTCAGCGCGCCGATGGGTTCGAGCTGCAGACCAACCTGGGCAAGTTGCCCGGCGGCGATCCCAATGGCCCGACCGTGCCGTTGCGCGGCGGCAAGCTGGATCTCACCACGCTGCAGCGGGGCTTTCAGCGCATCCAGAACAAGTTCAAGTCGGCGCCTGACGTGTGCTTCGTGCCTTCATTCGGCACCGAGCTCGCGAAGACCGCTCAGGCGATGTCGGTGAACTACGTCTCGCCTGAGTCGGCGTACTTTCCCCAGACCTGCCTCGTGTACCCGCGGCCTCCCGCGAAATAGCCGTTCGCCCCGCACGAACCAGAGCCGGCATCTCGACTGCGCTCGATGCCAACGGTGATGCGTCAGTCGATGAACTCGAACACCAGGTCGAGCTCGGGGTCTGCCGTGCGCAGCGCCTGAAGGCCGGTCGAGAAGACCGCGACCAGATCTTCCAGATCGATCGCGTTCGCCAACGTCTCCGACACCTCGGGCAGATAGAACGGCCGCTCCGCCAGAAACGCGACGCGCTCGCTGGCCGGCACGAGGCCTCGCTTCAACGCCGCCGCGGCTCGCCGTGCATCGCCCAGCCGCTCCGCCAACAGGTTGTCGCGGAGAAATTCGCGCACTTCATCGTCGAGTTCAGCGGGCCACCGCAGGCTCGCGATCACCCGCTTCTGGGTTCGATCAGCTGTCATCAACACGAGGTCGAGGCCGCTGGTTGCCATGACCACTTCGTACTTGAAGCCCCCACTTCCGTGTGTAGGTTCGCGGCCCCATTACAGGGAGGGAGTCCACACCATGTTCAAGAACCTCATTGCTGTTTCACTCTTCGCGGTTGTCGCGGTCGGCTGCGCCCACGGCCAGCGCTCGTACATCGACCCCACCGCCTCCATGAACCCCGAGCCCGCCGCCATGTGGTCGCGCCCTCAGGAAGTCGGCTACACGCTGGGCGAGCGCATCCAGGGTGAAGCGGCCATCAACTGCTTGTTCTACTTCATCTGCTGGGGCGCCGAAGACGGCGGCATCGGCAGCGCCTTCGCGGGCATCATCGGCGCGCTCACCGGCCAGTCGGCTCCTTCCGATCCGCTCGTGCGTGCGGCGGCCGCCGGCGCGGTGCTCTCGGCTCCCACGGAGACGGACGGCATCTTCGTGCTCAACCACGAGACCGACTCGTTCAACATCTTCCTCTACTCGCGTCGCTCGGCGCGCGTCATCGGCAAGGCCGTTCGCCTGCACCCCATCGGCGAAGTCAGCCAGGAGCGCGCGGACAAGGTTCGTAACCTGAAGGCGATGTCGGGTTCGAACATCCACCTCACCGGCTTCCCGATGCCGTAATTCAGCGGACGCTGCTCAATCCGCAAACGCGAAGGGGCAGGGTCCACGGTGGACCTTGCCCCTTTTGCTTTCTCAGAGAGTGCCGGGGCCGAGGCACACGCGGTTGCCGTACTCCGTGCGGCAGGTGTACCCGCTGCGGCAATCTGAGTCTTTGGTGCAGCTGGCCAGGCACCCCGAGGTGTCCGCGTCGATCGCGTCGGGAATGCAGACGCTGCCTGCAGGGCAGACGCCGCCCAGCCCCGTGCAGGTGATGGTGCAGAGCCCGCCGGGCGCGAAGGCCTCGTTGAGGCAGAACCCGGGACCGCAGTCGCTGGAGACCGTGCAGGGGTCTCCGATGACGGGACCACACGCGAAGAGGCCCAGAGACATCACGAACGTGAGCAGTCGAATTCGCATGGGTCGATTAGAGTCGGTTTCGTGACGCACGACGAATTGATTGGTGGCGGGTTTCTCCTCGAGCCCATCGGCCACCGGCCGGTGATGGCCCCCGAGTTCTTTTCCCCCGAGCAGCGCGCGCTTTATGAGACGGCTCGCCGGTTCAGCACCGAAGAAGTGCTGCCGCGCGCCGATCGCATCGAGAAGAAAGACTTCGCGCTGCTCCGTGAGCTGCTGCGCAAGGCCGGTGAGCTGGGCCTGCTGGGCATCGACATCGAAGAGGCCTACGGCGGCTTCGGGCTCGACAAGACCACCACCCTGGTGGTCGCCGAAGCGAAGAGCCTGCTGGGCAGCTGGTCGGTCACCTTCGCGGCGCACACCTGCATCGGCACGCTGCCCATCGCCTGGTTCGGCACGCACGAGCAGAAGCAGAAGTACCTGCCCACCCTGGCCAGTGGAGAGAAGATCGCCGCCTACGCGCTCACCGAAGCGGGCTCAGGCAGCGATGCGCTGGGCGCCAAGACGCGCGCGGTGAAGAGCGCCGACGGCACGCACTACCTGCTCACCGGCAGCAAGCAGTACATCACCAACGCCGGCTTCGCCGACGTCTTCATCGTCTTCGCGAAGGTCGATGGAGCGCAGTTCAGCTGCTTCATCGTCGACCGCGACACGCCCGGGCTCACCGTGGGGCCCGAAGAACACAAGATGGGCATTCGCGGTTCGTCGACCTGCCCGCTCATCCTCGAAGACGCGCGGGTGCCGGTGGGCAACCTGCTGGGCGAGATCGGCCGCGGTCACAAGATCGCCTTCAACATCTTGAACCTGGGCCGGCTCAAGCTGGGCGCGGGCGTGATCGGCGCCATGAAGCTGCACCTCGGCGGCGCCTGCACGTACACCAGCGATCGACGGCAGTTCGACACGCCGATCATCCGCTTCGGGCTGACGCGCGAGAAGTTGGCTCGCATGCTCACCCACACGTACGCGGTCGAGTCGATGGCGTACCGCACCTCGGGCCTCATCGACGACAAGGTCGCCCGGGGCACCGCGTTACTGGCGGCCATCGAAGAGTTCGCCGTCGAAGCGAGCATCTTGAAGATCCTCGGCAGCGAGTACTTCGGCCAGCTGGTCGACGACGGCGTGCAGCTGCACGGCGGGGCCGGGTTCATCGAGGAATACCCGGTGGAGCGCGCCTACCGTGACGCGCGCATCAACCGCATCTTCGAGGGCACCAACGAGATCAACCGGCTGCTCATCGGCGGCACCTTGCTCAAGCGCGCGATGAAGGGCGTGTTGCCGCTCTTCGACACGGCGGGCACGCCTGCCGGTGAAGACGCGAACGTGGAGAACCTGAAGCGCCTCGCGCGGCTCACCTTGCAGGTCGCCGTCGAAGCGCATGGCCCCCAGCTGGAGAAACACCAGGGCGTGCTCGCCTGCGTGGCAGACCTGGTGATGGATGCGTTCGCCCTCGACGCGATGACCGCGCGCAACCGCCAGCTGTCGAAGAGCAAGCCGCTCGAGCCGTGGCGGGTCGCCGCCGTGCAGCGTTTCTCCAACGACGCGCACGGCCGGGCGTTGCTCTCGGCCCGCCGCGCGATGTCGGCGTGCGTGCAGGGCGACGCGCTGAAGACCCGGCTGGCCGAAGCGAGCGCGTTGATCGTCTGGCAGCCGCTCGACGCCGAGGTGCTCGATGAGACCCTGGCCTCCGCGGTCGAAGCGGCGCGCGGTTACCCCTCGTTGAGCTGATCGCAAGGAGGGCCGTGCAGCACAGCGCCGCACGGCCCCCTGAGAACTTCACGCGGTGCTCAGAACCACTGCTGAATGGTCACCGTGGTGCCGCCGCTGTTGTCACTGATGTTGGGGTCGTTGAACATCGTCTCCACCTCGCCGCGCGCGACGCCCGTCGAGTCGTAGAAGCCGCACGGGCCGCTGAAGTCTTCCTGGCTGCCGAGGGCCTGGAACCACTGGCCGGCCTCGTACCAATTGTTGCCGACGAGGATGCGGCCGGTGGTGACGCGCGCGAGCAGCGACAGGATCGGCCGGCCGGGGGCAGGGTAGCCCGCGGCTGCGCTGGAGAATGAGTAGCCGCGCACGGGGTAGGTGTGGCCCCAGTAGTCGTAGGTGTACCAATCGGCCGGCGCCGCGAAGCGGATGCGGTCTCCACCGATGAAGTCCGACGACGGCTGGTTCCAGCGCGAGACCACGTTGGCCTGGACCACGAACGCGCTGGAGGTGCTCGGCGCGCCGGAGCACGACGCGTTGTCGGGCGGCAGCAGGTGGCCTTCGACGCGATACTCGGTGTAGCCAGCCGGCACGGACCACCGGAAGCTGGTCACCGCCGCGTTGTCACCTTCGGTCGCGCTCCAATAGCTCTTGAGCGGCATCGAGCCGGTCTGCGGGATGTAGCCCTCGAAACGAGCCAGGGTGTAGCCGTCGCGCACGGCACCCAGGGCGCCCGCCCAGTTCGGATCCGTGGTGAGGAAGTTGTCGCCGCGACCCGGGTGGAACCACAGGTGCAACTTGTTGGTGCCGGCCGGCTGCGGGTTGGCGGGGTTGAACACGTGGCCCTGAATGCCGACGATCACGTAGCCGTGCGCGGCCGGCGTCGGGGTGCCCGCGGGGCAGTTGTTGAAGTAGGCGCACGTCCACGCCGGGTTGCTGGTGGTGAAGAAGTCACCACGGCTCGGGCTGTGGAAGGTGATCAGCGGAAGCTTCACCTGCGCCAGCGCGGTGGAGGCACCGAACAGCACCAGTCCACCGAGCAGCGTGGCCAGCAGTTTCGTCGTTCGTCTTGAAGACGTCGTCATGGGGTGTTCCTTTGGGAGTGGGGATGAATGCCCACGCCCCGTGTGCACCGCACGAGCCATGACGCCCGCGCTCTCGAAGCCCCTCGTCAGTGTCTCCAGTCAGGCCACACTTCGTTCAGTGCGGTGTTGCCTCGCAGGTCACACTCACGCGAGCTGCAACACGCTGACGCCCAGGCTGAGCGGGAAGAACGCCCTGGGCCCTGGCCCCAGCGGGTTGAAGACGATGCCATCGACGCCCGCGCGCGGGAGCAGCTCGAACAACGCCTTCGCGCCCAGGTGCTCCACCCGCATGGCCGGCGCCTGCGCGAGCACCCGCTCGAAGCTGTCGGGCGAGGTGAAGACCATCGCGGGGTTCTGGTAGCCGCCCAGGCCCTGTGCGGTGGCCACCGCGTCGTTCGGGTGCACCAGGATGGTGAAGGCCTCGAAGGTGCGCAACGCGGCGTGCAGGCCGTCTTTCGACAAGGCGGGGTTGGCGAGCAGGGTCTCCAGCCGAATCGCCCGGCCCCACAGCCGTGCGAGCGAAATCGCCTCGGCGCTGACGAACCAGAAGTGCTCCAGCGTGCCGCCCGGGTTCACCTTCAACTTGAGCGGCTGGTTGGTCGGCAACGCGCAGAACAGCTCGATGCCGCTGACCGGCGTGACGAAGCTGCCCATGGGTTGCGCACTGACCAGGTCGAGACACGCCTCGTCGGTGAAGACGTACAGCTCGCCCGCGGGCGGCCCGCCCTGGGTGCTGAGCATCACGATGCGATCGAACTCGCTGCGCCCGAGGGTGGGGGCGAAGCCGATCGGCACGAAGTAGCCAGGGTGTGAAGCGAGCGCGCGCATCACCTCATGGGGGCCGGCCTGCTTGGCGGCGAAACGCTCGAGGGTGGTGAGGGCCGTCGACATGGGCCGACGTTCGCACTGCGCCTCCATCTGCGCCAACATGCACTTCATGTTGCTGAGCTTGATTCTGTGCGCCGCTCCGCTGTGGCCCGCCCCGCAGCCCGTCGAGATCGAAGGGTGCCAGGCCGCCGCGTGCACCCAGCAGGGCAGCCAGAAGATCTGCAAGTGCGTCCCTTCGAGCGGTGAAGCGCGGCCGGGGCTGGTGATCGAAGGCCCGGGCAAACGCCACCTGGAGTGGGACGTACGCGCCTTCAACGGCGAGGTGACCGACTTCGTGGTGCAGCGCCTCGATCTCGACGGTGACGCCAGGAGCGAGCTTTTGGTGGCCAGCCGGGCCTCGGAGTCGAGCGGCATGCCGGTGCGCGACTGGGAGCTGGCCATCGTCGATGGCGAGACCGACACGGTGATGCACCTGCTCGTTCAAGACTGGGGCCCCGACGCGCTCACGCCCCAGGGCACGTTGTTGCTCACGGAGTGGGCGATGAACGCCGGGCAGATCGTCTTCACCGGCCGCGAGTACGTCTACGAACATGGCCGGCTGGAGGCCTCGTCGGCGCCGGTGCGCAGGCGGGCCCTCGACGGCGCCTTCGAAAAAGAGCGCCTCTCCATCGCCACGACCAACCACACGCTGACGCCCCGCGCGTTCCTTTCTCATCCCTCGACCAAAGGGGGCAGTGACGTGGTGCCGAAGATCGCCGCGGCCGTGCAGGTGATGGGCGTGGCGCGCGAAGAGCCGTGGCTGCAGCTCCACGTGCAGGGCGCCAACGGCACGGTGCAGACGTTGTCAGGCGACGTGGAAGGCAAAGCCACCTTGCGGCTGGGCGATGCGCGGCGCAAACGGCTCTTTCCCCTCGGCTATGCGCCCGCTGACGCCGAGACCTGGCTGCTGGGGCGCAAGGTCTGGCACGCCGCAGGTCAGCTCTGGATCGAGTGAAGGCTCACGGCCCGTCGAACCAGCGGCGCTTCAGCTCTTCGAGAAACTCGCGGGTGATGAACGAGCCCGAGTCGGAGCCCACCACCGCGTTGACGCCGCAGACCGGGCACAACGCCGTGGTGTCGTCGTCGACCCAACTGGTGATCGCGGTCGGCTCGAAGATCGACAGGCAATGAAAACAACCGCACCGGCTGCTGCGAAGCACCTGGGCGCGATGGTTGGCGGCGGCTGCGTGGAGCGAAGGGCTTTTCAAGGAGTGGTGTTCAGATCAGCGCCGAAGGTGACGCGGGCGATCCATGGCGGGGTGGGCAGCGCCTTGAGGGTGAGCAAGTCGGTGAGCAGCTGCGAGACCTGAGCGTTCAACGCGCCGAAGGCCACGCCCACCCGAGGCGGCATCGTGTCGCTGGCGCGCGTCGAGACGGCCCACACCACCTGGCCGGGCACGCTGAGCACCCCGGTGGTCAGCTTCATCTGGATCAAGAACGAGACGCCGACCTTGATGTGGCGGGGCAGGGTGTCTGCTTCGACGTCGATGCCCACGCCGCCCGCGCTGATGTCGCGCAGCCGGTAGGTGGGCGCATCGGGCCGGTTCTCGGTGGCGCGCACGTGCAGGGGAATGCGGGGCGCCTTGCGCTTCTTGTCGAACTGCGAGGTCTCGAAGATCCGTTTGATCACGCCATCGAGGCCCAACCGGTTCTTCGGCGCCTCGTAGCGAATGTGCAGCACGAAGCTCCCGGGGGCCGTTTCGCTCACGGTCAAGACCGTGCCGTGCACCTCCACTGGGTCGCTTACGCCGGGTGAGCGGAGCTCGAAGACGAACTTCGTCCCCACCGGCAAAGCCTTCTTCGTCTCGATCCGAACCCCGCCCCGGCCGACGCTCTTGGTCAGCTCCCCTAATAGGGATTCCGGAGACTTGTAGGCGACCTTGAGCCGAACCGGCGTCACAAGCCCCAGTTCTTACGCGATCACCGGGCCCTGATCCCGCTTTCTTGACCCTTCTGAAAAGTGCCCCTATTTTCGCGGCTCAAGTGGCAGAAAGTGGTATCGAGCGGATCTAAATCCCTCGCGGTGGTGGATCAGGGCAGACGGGTGGATCGGGTGGTTTTTCCGCGCAGTCGTTCAAAGAAAACGGAGCGAGCGAGACGTGTTCCGTGGCGTCTTCGAACATCAGATCGACGCCAAGGGGCGAACGAGCTTCCCGGTGAAGCTCCGCGACACCCTCGTCGGCAGCTACGACGATCGGTTGATCGTCACGACGGCGCTCGATCAGTGTCTGCACTGCTACCCGGTGCGCGAGTGGGAGCAGTTCGAGACGGCGCTCGCCCGGCGCAACCCCATGGAGCCCGGGGTGAAGGCGTTGCTCCGGCTCTACGTGGCCTCTGCCCAGGAGCTGCAGCTCGACAAGTTGGGGCGGGTGCTCATTCCCCCGCAGCTGCGTGCGTACGCGGGCCTCGAGAAGGATCTCGTGTGGGCCGGCATGGTGAAGGTGATCGAGCTGTGGTCACGCGACGGTTGGGCCAGGGCCCAGGAAGAGGCGCGCCAGGAGGCCGACTCGGCCGACGTGATGCGCGTGCTGACTGAGCTTCGGCAGGGCTGATTTTCAAAACTTTCAGAGGGGAAACGAGTGAGCGAGCTGGCGAATCAGGCAGTCACGAAGCAGTTGAACCGCGCTACAGAAACGTCGCGCATCATGACCATGGTGCTCGAGGGTGAGCTCGATCGAGCTGACGTCCAGGACATCACCGACATGCTGGCGAGGAAAACGCTCGAAGGCGTCGTGGAGATCGTCATCGACTTCGAAGACGTCACGCACTTCGACTACCGAGGCGTGAAGCCCCTGGTGCGCCGCGCCGAAACGCTGCGCGAGCTGGGCGGCGACATCAAGCTGTCCGGCATGTCGCCCTACCTGCACGCGATCTTCCGCAGCGCCGGCGCTCACGACAGCTTCGATTACTTCTCGCAATCGGAAGAGGCCGTGCGCTCCTTCGATCGCGGTGTCCTGCTCTACGGGTGAGCGCGTTCGTTCACCAGACGGTGCTCCTGGCGGAGACCGTGGCCTTGCTCGAGCCCTCGGAGGGCCGTGTGATCATCGATGGAACCCTGGGTGGTGGTGGACACACGGAGGCGCTCCTGCAGCGCGGCGCCCGTGTGTTCGGCATCGACCGGGATCCCCGTGCGCTCGAGGCGGCCTCGGCTCGCCTGGCGCCGTTCGGCGATCGGTTCACGCCGGTGCGCGGCGAGTTCGGTGACGCGGCCTCCTTGGTTCCCGGCCCGGTCGATGGGTTTCTCCTCGATCTCGGAGTCAGTTCTCCGCAGCTCGACGTGGCAGAGCGGGGTTTCAGCTTCATGAACGACGGCCCTCTCGACATGCGCATGTCGGATGACGGCGAGACCGCCGCCGAGCTGATCGCGCGCCTGCCAGAGAACGAGCTGGCCGACGTGCTCTACCAATACGCCGACGAGCGGCACTCCCGTGGCGTCGCGCGTGAGCTCAAGGCGCGCAAGCCCCAGACCACGCGTGAAGCCGTCGACGCGGTCAAGGCCGGCGTGCCGCGCAAGGCCTGGCCCAAGGACATCAACGTGGCCACCCGCACGTTCCAGGCGCTGCGCATCGCGGTCAATCGTGAGCTGGAGCAGCTGGAGAACGCGCTCGCCTCGATTCCTGCGCTGCTCAAGGTGGGGGGCCGGGCCGCCATCATCAGCTTTCACTCGCTCGAAGATCGCGCCGTGAAGCACTCGTTCCGCGCGTTGTGTGGCGAGGCGCCCGATGACACCCCCAAAGGCCTGCCGATCACCCGCGTTCAGCGCGCCGACTTCAAGGCGCTGAGCCGCAAACCCATCGTCGCCTCCGAAGCCGAGGCTGAAACCAACCCCCGATCCCGCAGCGCCAAGCTGCGTGGCGTGGAGAAGATCTCATGAGCGTCGTTCTCGAAGCGCGCAACAAGGGCGGGCTGTCTCTCTCCGTCATCCTGCTGGAGATCCTCCCGGCGGCGCTGGCCGTCTTGCTGATCTCCACCGTCGGCGTGGTGCACGTCACCTCGCGCGTGATGGTGGTCAAGCTCGGCTACGAGCTGTCGCGGCTCGATCAGAAGAGCAACGAGCTGCAGCGCGAGAACGACGCGCTGGCCGTCGAGCTCGCCACGCTCACCTCGCCCGCCAAGCTCGCGCCGCTCGCCAGGGAGCAGCTCAAGATGACGGTGCCCACGGTGGTCATCGCGGTGAAGAAGAACTGAATGCGTGACCTGAAGAATCTGCAGCCGATGGAGCCCCCCACCAGGTGGATGCGCGTGCGCGTGTTCCTCCTGGGGGCGGTGTTCTTCACGTTGCTGGTGGGGGTGTTCGCGCGCGCCACCAATCTTCAGGTCAACCAGAAGGATCGCCTCAAGGCCTACGCCGAAGATCAATACGTGCGCGCGATGGAGATCCCCGCGCGGCGTGGTGAGATCGTCGATCGCCGCGGCGTGAAGCTGGCCTCCTCCGTCGAGGTCGACTCGGTGTGGAGCGACCCGTCGATGTTGCCCGACGTGCGCGCTGCCTCTCGCCAGCTCGCGAAGGTGCTGGGCATCGACGGCAAAGAGCTGCAGGAGCGCCTCGAGAAAGGCCGCCGCTTCGCCTGGGTCAAACGTCAGGTCACCGACGGTGAGGCCGCGCGGGTCAAAGCGCTCGGGTTGCCGGGCATCGGTTTTGCGAAAGAGCCGCGCCGGTTCTACCCGCAGCGCGAGCTGGCCGCGCACGTGGTGGGCCTGGTGGGCACCGACAGCCACGGCCTCGATGGCCTCGAGCTGAGCTTCGAAGACGAGCTGTCGGGCGAGCGCGTGAAGCGGGCCGGGTTCCGCGACGCGAAGGGCCGCAAGCTGCTCACCAACGGCGTCGATGAATCGCAGAGCAGCGAAGGCGCGAACCTCACCCTGACGATCGACTCGACCCTCCAATACGTGACGGAACGTGCGCTGGAAAAAGCGGTCGTCGACGCGAAGGCCGCAGCGGGTACCGCGGTGGTGCTCGACCCGCGCACGGGCGAGATCCTCGCGCTGGCCAACTGGCCCCGCTTCAACCCCAACTCGCCCCGCGGCTCCGACAGCGATGCCTTTCGCAACCGCGCGGCCAGCGATGCGTTCGAGCCCGGCTCGACCTTCAAGGCGTTCGTGATCGCCTCGGCGCTCGATCGCCAGGTGATCTCCGAGAGCTCGGAGTTCGACTGCGAGAAGGGCTCCTTCCGCATCGGGCGCAACGTGGTGCACGACACGCACCCTCACGGCCTGCTGCAGCCGCGCGGCATCTTGCAGGTCAGCTCGAACATCGGCGTCACCAAGGTCGCCCAGAAGATGGGCCGCGACAAGCTGGTGGAGACCTACAAGAGCTTCGGCTTCGGTGAACGGTTCGGCCTCGGCCTGCCCGGGGAAGGCAAAGGCGCCATTCCGTTTCCCCGCGCTGAGATTGCGCTGGCCACCCAGAGCTTCGGCCAGGGCATCAGCGCCACCGCGGTGCAGATCGCCGCGGGCTACGGGGCGCTGGCCAACGACGGCGTGTTGATGAAGCCGTACCTCGTCTCGAAGGTGGTCGACGCCGATGGCGTGGTGCTGCTGGAGAACAAGCCGGTCGCCGTGCGCCGCGCCGTCAGCGTGAAGGCGGCGCGCAGCGTGGTCTCGATGCTGGAGTCGGTGGTGGAGCAGGGGGGGACCGCGCCCCGCGCGCGCATGGAGGAGTACCGGGTGGCCGGCAAGACGGGCACCGCGCAGAAGGTCGATCCGATCGCGCGTGGCTACTCCGACAAGCGCATCGCCAGCTTCGTGGGCATCGTGCCGGCCGAAGATCCGCGCGCGGTGATCCTCATCGTGATCGACGAGCCGAAGACCGACGTCTACGGCGGTTTGGTCGCTGCGCCCGCTTTCAAGGAGATCGCCCTGCAGGCCATGCCGCACCTCGGCGCGCCGGTCTCGCGTGAAGCGCCGCCCGTCAAGGTGGTGGCGGCCAGGCCGGAGCCGAAGGGCAAATCTGTCGTCGTGTTGGGGTTGGAGAAGTTGGAGCAGATGGACACGGTCACCGAAGAAGTTGTGTCCGAAGGATCCGTGCGGGTTCCCGATGTCAAAGGGCTCGCCGGCCGGGCTGCGGTTGCACAGTTGTTGACCGCGGCTCTCGAGCCGCATCTCGCGGGCAGTGGACGTGTCGTTTCACAGAAGCCCGCAGCGGGAAGCCTGGTGGACAAGGGAACCCGCATCACCGTGGAGCTGGCAGGACATTTGCCAGCTTCACCTCGTTGAAGGCCGCCTCGCGCGGTCAGGAAGACACAGCTTCATGAAACTCACTGAGCTGCTTGCTGGTGTTGGAACGGAACCCGTCGCCTCGACGAAGGCGAAGGCCGATATCACCGGCATTTGCGCCGATTCACGTCAGGTCAAGGCGGGCGATCTCTTCATCGCGGTGCCCGGCACCAAGGCCGATGGCATGCAGTACGCCCACGAGGCCGTGCAGCGGGGCGCGGTCGCCGTGTTGTCCGAGAAGACCATCAGCGGGCTGACCGTGCCGCTCTTCGTCACTCCGTCGGCGCGGAAGGCGCTCGCGCTGGTCGCGGGCAACTTCTACGGCAACCCGGCGCGTGAGCTGGTGCTGCTGGGCATCACCGGCACCAACGGCAAGACCACCACCGCCTGGTTGGTGGAGAGCATCATGCTCGCCGGCATGAACAGCGTCGGGCTGTTCGGGACCATCGGCATTCGCTTCTCCGGCCAGAGCCGTGAAGCGACGCACACCACGCCTGACCCGATCTCGCTGCACAAGATCCTCCGCGAGATGGTGGATGCGGGCGTGGACACCGCGGTGATGGAGGTCTCCAGCCACGCGCTGTCGCAGGATCGCGTGCACGGCCTGACCTTCAAGGCGGCGGGCTTCACCAACCTGTCGCGCGATCACCTCGACTACCACAAGGACATGGAGGCCTACTTCCAGGCCAAGCGCCGGCTCTTCACCGAGAACCTCTCGCCCGGTGGGCTGGCGGTGGTGAACGCCGACGACACGTACACCAACCGCGTCTACAACGAGATGCGGCAGCTCAAGCGCCAGTCGTGGAAGTTCTCGCGCGCAGGTGCAGGCGAGCTCTCGGCCTCGAACGTGGAGTTCACGGGCAACGGCATCAAGGCCACGCTCAAGACGCCGGCGGGCGACATCGTGGTGAAGTCCGCGCTCATCGGCGCGCACAACCTCGACAACATCCTCTGCGCCGCGGGCATCGCGCTGGCCGCGGGCGCGTCACGCAAAGACGTGCAGGAAGGCATCGAGCGTGTGGTGCGGGTGCCCGGGCGGATGGAACGGGTGGAGAAGGGCGGCATCACCGCGCTGGTCGACTACGCGCACACCGATGACGCGCTCACCCGTGCGGTCGAGTCGGCGCGGGCGATCACCAAGGGCAAGCTGATCGTCGTCTTCGGTTGCGGCGGTGATCGCGACGCAGGCAAGCGCCCGCTGATGGGCGAGGTCGCTGCTCAGTGCGATCTGCCCATCGTCACCTCAGACAACCCGCGCACGGAAGATCCCGACGAGATCATCCAGGACATCATTCCGGGGCTCGAGAAGAGCGGCGAGCTGCGGCGCATGAGCCCGGCGAAGTTCAAGACGGGAGAGAAGGGTTACCTGGTCGAAGCCGATCGCAAGGCCGCCATCGCGCTCGCCCTCTCCCTCGCCAAGCCGGGAGACACCGTGCTCATCGCGGGCAAGGGCCACGAGACCTACCAGGAGGTCGACGGCGTGAAGTCCCACTTCGACGATCTCGAAGAAGCGCGAAAGGCGCTGGGAGTCTGACCACTCGCGCTCTCTCCCTCTCCCCTCGGGAGAGGGTCGGGGTGAGGGGCTCAAAATCATGTCAGCCAGATTCAACGACCAGGAAGTCCTCAAGGCCACGAACGCGACGAAGTCACGCGTGGGCAAAGCCCTGTCGTACGAATCCGTCTGCACCGACACGCGCCAACTGACCGAAGGCTGTCTCTTCGTCGCCCTCAAGGGTGAGCGTTACGACGCGAACGAGTTCCTGGCTGAAGCCGTCAAAGCGGGAGCCGCAGGCCTGGTCGTGAACGAAGGCCGCGCCGGTTCACTCTCGGCGGAAGACGTCACCGTCTACGAAGTGAAGGACACGCTGGTTGCGCTGGGTCAGCTCGCCCGGTTCCACCGCGACCGCTTCAACATCCCCCTCTGCGCGGTGACCGGCAGCAACGGCAAGACCACCACCAAAGAGCTCGTGGCCAGCATCCTCTCGATGCGAGGCCCCACCCTCAAGACCCACGGCAATCTCAACAACGAGATCGGCGTGCCGCTGACTTTGTTCGGCCTCGATCAAACCCACGTGGCCGCGGTGATCGAGATGGGCATGAACCACCTCGGTGAGATCGCCCGCCTCACCGAGATCGCGAGGCCCGACGCGGGCCTCATCACCATCGTGCAGCCCGCACACCTCGAAGGCGTGGGCAGCATCGAAGGCGTGGCCAAAGCGAAAGCCGAGCTCTTTCACGGCCTGAGCGGCTCGAGCATCGCCGTGGTGAACCTCGACGACCACCGCATCGCCCACGAAGCCGCCAGCGTGAGCGCCAAGAAGCTCACCTGGGGCCGCGCCGCGGAAGCCGACGTGCGGTTGCTCTCGGTCGAGCCGCAAGGCCGCGACGGGCTCTCCCTGCGCATCGGCTCCGGCGGCAAGGAGTACTCCACCGCGCTGCACCTCGTCGGTGATCACAACGCGATGAACGCCACCGGCGCCTTCGCGCTCGCCATCGCCCTGGGCTACTCGCCCGAGGAGTGCGTGCGTGGTCTGGAAGCCGCACAAGCCCACGCGCGGCGACTGCAGATCCTCGACGCGCCCAACGGCGTGACGGTGATCGACGACTGCTACAACGCCAACCCCGCCTCGATGAACGCCGCCCTGCGCACCGTGGCGGAGCTCGCTTCAGAAGGCCGCGCGGTCGCTGTGCTGGGCGACATGCTCGAGCTGGGCAGCGCCGAGACGCACGAACACACGCAGCTGGGCGTCGCCGCGTCAGATCGCGTGGCGCTCCTGGCGCTGTTCGGCCCGCGCACAAAGCTGGCTCACGTGCAGGCGGTGAAGAAGCTGGGCGCGAAGGTGAAGCACTTCGAAGACGTCGGCGAGTTGGTGGCATGGCTCCGGCAAGAGCTGCTCCCCAACGACTACGTGCTGGTGAAGGGGAGCCGCGGCATGCGGCTCGAACGAGTCGTGGAAGCGCTCACCGGAACGACCCAGGGCGGAGGCCACTGACCCATGCTGTATCTCCTCTACGAATCCTTCAAAGACGGTGACTTCGGGAAGTATTTCAACTTCCTGCGCTACCCCACCTTCCGCATCGTCGCGGCGGCGGTCTCTTCGCTGTTGTGCGGGATGATCGCGGGGCCGGGGCTCATCGCGCGCTTGCGCCTCAAGCAGCACGGAATCTCCAACGTGCGCGAAGACACGCCCGAGTCACACCAGAAGAAGAAGGGTACGCCCACGCTCGGCGGCACGTTGATCCTGCTGTGCATCTTCGTGGGCACGCTGCTCTTCGCCGACTTGAAGGAGCGGGTGGTCTGGGTCGCGCTGTTGATGACCGCGGGCTACGGCTTCACCGGTTTCCTCGATGACTACCTGAAGCTGTCGAAGAAGAACTCCAAGGGGCTGGCCGGCCGCTACAAGATGGTGCTGCAGACGGCCTTCTTCCTCATCTCGGTCTTCGGGCTGCTGACCGACTGGAGCCACGGACCGAAGCTGCTCATCGAGACGCACCTCATTCTGCCCTTCGTGCCGACGCGCTACGCGAACCCCGATCTGGGTTGGCTCTACGTGCTGTTCGCGTGGTTCGTGGTGGTGGGGACTTCGAACGCGGTGAACATGACCGACGGCCTCGACGGCCTGGCGATCGCGCCCACGATGATCTCGTCGTTGGTGTTCGCGGTGCTTTGTTACGTCGCGGGTACCTCGGTGGCCATCGCCGACGTCGAGGTGGTCAACGGCGTGCGGCAGTTGGTTGGCGTGCCGGTGCACGAATACCTCGGCATCACCAAGGTGCAGGGCGGCGCGGAGCTGGCCGTCTTCTGCGCGGCGATCATCGGCGCGGGCATCAGCTTCCTCTGGTTCAACGCCTACCCCGCGAGCGTCTTCATGGGCGACGTGGGCTCGCTCGCGCTGGGCGGGGCGCTCGGCACGGTGGCGATGCTGAGCAAGAACGAGGTGCTCTCCGCGATCATCCACGGCGTGTTCCTGGCGGAGATCCTCTCCGTGATGATCCAGGTGGCGAGCTTCAAGCTCACCGGCAAACGGGTCTTCAAGATGGCGCCGCTGCATCACCACTTCGAGAAGCTCGGCATGGGCGAGACGAAGATCGTCATTCGTTTCTGGATCGTCTCCGTGCTCCTGGGCGGCATCGCGCTCGCGTCACTCAAGCTGAGGTAATTCATGTTGTCGGGGCAGACGTTCGTCGTCATCGGGCTGGGGAAGAGCGGCATTGGCGCCGCGAAGCTGCTCCTGCGCCGTGGTGCGCGCGTGGTGGCCCTCGATGAGAACGCGGCGGCCACCAAGCCGTTCGAAGACCCCAACTTCGAGCTGAAGGCCGGGCCGTTTCCTGCCGAGTTCTGGAAGGGCGCGACCGCGGTGGTGGTGAGCCCCGGTGTGCCGCTCTCGAAGCCTGAGCTGGTGGCGGCCAAAGCCTCGGGTGTTCCCGTCTACGGCGAGATCGAGCTCGCCTACCGCACGATGCCGAAGGGGGCAGGGCCGCTGCTCGGCATCACTGGCACCAACGGCAAGAGCACCACCACGGCGCTGCTCGGTGAGTTGGTGAAGCACCACGTGCCGCGCACGTTCGTGGGCGGCAACCTCGGCACCGCGTTTACCCTCGCGTACGAGAGCCCTGAGGAGCCGCCCTACGACCAGCACGTGATCGAGCTCTCGTCCTTCCAACTCGAAGGCGTGAAGGACGCGCGCTTCAAGGTCGCTGCGATCCTCAACCTCACCGCCGATCACATCGACCGCTACGCGAACCAGGATGCGTATGGCCTCGCCAAGGCGCGCATCTTCGAAGGCCAGCAGCCCGGTGACTTCGCGGTGGTGAACGCGGATGACGCCGAGGTGGTGAAGCTCTCGCGCCTCTCGAAGGTGCCCGTCTACGCGTTCACGCTCGACGGTGCGCGCACCAACCCGGGCTTCACGGGGCTGGCGGTCGGCGCGAAGGAGAAGTTCATCTTCAACTTCGGTACGCCCACGGTGTTCACCGTGACGAATCGTGCGTTGCGGGGTGCTCACAACCTGCAGAACGCGATGGCGGCCTCGTTGATGGCGCGGCTGGCGGGCATTCCCGACGCGGCGATTCAGAAGGGGCTCGATTCGTTTCCCGGCCTCGCGCACCGGCTCGAGTTCGTGCGGGAGCGGGGCGGGGTGGAGTGGATCAACGACTCCAAGGCCACCAACGTCGACTCGTCACTGGTCGCGATGAAGGCGCTTGCGGGCGACGTGCTGCTGATCGCGGGCGGAAAAGGCAAAGGCGCGCCGTACGAACCGCTGGTCGAGGCGGCGCGGGGCAAGGTGAAAGCGGTCTTCACCATCGGCAAAGACGCGCCGTTGATCGCTGCCGCGTTCGCGGGCGTCTGTCCAATTCATGACTGCGGGACCATCGAGAAGGCCGTGGCGCAAGCGGCTGAAATCTCGACGCGGGGCGACACCGTGTTGCTCTCTCCCGCGTGCGCTTCGTACGACCAGTTCAAACACTTCGAGCACCGCGGCGACGTCTTCAAGACGTTGGTGAGGGCGCTCTCATGAACACCGGAAAAACCTCTCCCTGCGCCAGCGGGGAGAGGTCGGCCGCAGGCCGGGTGAGGGGCTTGCTCGAATTGGCCCCTCACCCCGGCCCTCTCCCCGGTTCGCAGGGCGAGGGAGCACTTCGATGACTGAACGCCGCCCCTCCTACGATCCGCTGCTCCTCGCAGCCGTGCTGACCCTGGTCGGCTTCGGCCTGGTGATGGTCTACAGCGCGAGCGCGATCACCGCGCAGGACAAGCTCGGTGACTCGTTCTTCTTCCTCAAGCGCCAGGCCGCCGCCGCAGGTCTGGGTCTGTTCGGCATGGCGATCGCGATGAAGCTCGGCTACCGCCGCATGGCGCGCCTTGCCTATCCGTTGCTCGTCCTCGCGATCGTCTTGCTGATCCTCGTCTTGATCCCCGGCCTGGGCACCACGGTCGGCGGCGCGAAACGGTGGCTGCGAATGCCGGGCGTCTCGCTGCAGCCCGCAGAGGTCGCGAAGGTCGCCTGGGTGATCTACCTCGCGTACTCACTCGCGAAGAAGCGCGACAAGGTGAAGCACTTCTCGATCGGCTTCGTGCCGCACCTCGGGCTCGCCGCGTTGCTGGTGCTGCTCTGCATGATGGAGCCCGACTTCGGCAGCTCCGTCGCGTTGCTCTTCCTCATGTTCGTGATGCTCTTCGCCGCCGGCGCGAAGCTCTCGTACATCCTGGGCATGGTGCTCGCCGCGATCCCCTTCGCGTACGTGGCCATCGCTTCCTCCCCGTACCGCATGAAGCGCATCACCGCGTTCTTGGACCCCTGGGCCAACCGCCAGGGTTCGGGCTACCAGGTGGCGGAGTCGCTCATGTCGATCGGCTCGGGAGGGCTCACCGGCCTTGGCCTGGGCGACGGGCGGCAGAAGCTGTTCTTCCTCCCCGAAGCGCACACCGACTTCATCTTCGCGATCATCGGCGAAGAGCTCGGCCTGCTCGGCGTGGCGCTGCTCATCGGTCTCTACGGCATCGTGATCTGGCGCGGCCTGCGCGCGGCGCTCAACGCCTCGGAGGCGTTCGGCACCTACCTCGGCCTCGGCGTGGTCTCGCTCATCGCATTTCAAGCCATCACCAACATGGCCGTGGCGATGGGCGTGGTGCCGACCAAGGGCCTCACGCTCCCGTTCATCTCCTACGGAGGCAGCTCGCTCATCATGTTGATGGGCGCCGCCGGCCTGCTGCTCTCGATCAGCGCGACTGCCGAGACGGGCGCCCGCCGCAAGGGCAAGGTCAGCAAGACGTCTTCGGTGTCCATCTCGACGGGCATGGAGGCGACCGCGTGAGAGTGCTGATCGCCGGTGGCGGAACGGGTGGCCATCTCTTCCCGGGCATCGCGCTCGCAGAGGAGATCGTCACGCGCCATCCGAAGAATGACGTCGTGTTCGTCGGCACCGATCGCGGACTCGAAGCGCGCGTGGTACCGCAGAACGGCTTCGTCTTCGAAGCGATCAAGAGCCGCGGCCTCAAGGGCATGGGGGTGGTGAAGATGCTGCTGGGGCTGCTGCTGCTCCCGGTCAGCTTCTTCTCGGCCATCGGCCTGCTGCGCAAATACAAGCCCGACGTGGTGGTCGGCGTGGGTGGCTACTCGTCGGGGCCGGTGGTGTTGATGGCCTGGCTGCTGCGCATTCCCACCGCGATTCAGGAACAGAACGCGCTGCCCGGCTTCACCAACAAGGTGCTGGGGAAGTTCGTCGACGCGATCTTCGTGAGCTTCGAAGCCGCGATTCCGTTCTTTCCGTACAAGCGCGCGCACGCGTTGGGAAACCCCATTCGCCGCGCGCTGCTGGAGAACTTCCTGCGCTCGACGATCGCGCACGAACGCTTCACCCTGCTCATCTTCGGCGGCTCGCTCGGTGCGCGCGGGATCAACAGCCGGGTGATCGACGCGTTGCCGTTCTTGAAGGATCTGAAGGGTGAGATTCACGTCATCCACCAGACCGGCAAGGCCGACCTCGAGACGGTGAAGAAGGGTTACGCCGATCAGGAGTTCCCGGCCGACGTGCGCGAGTTCATCGACGACATGGCGGGCGCGTACCTCGGCGCGGATCTGGTGCTCTGCCGCGCGGGCGCCACCACGCTGGCTGAGCTGACCGTCTGCAAGAAGGCGTCGATCCTCGTGCCGTTTCCGCACGCGACGGATGATCATCAGGCCGTCAACGCGAAGGCGCTGGTCGATGCGGGCGCGGCCATCATGTTCCGCGAGGCCGACCTGACCGGCGAGAAGCTCGCTGCGGCGATTCGCGAACTGAAGAACGAACCGCCGCGCCTGGCCAAGATGGAAAAGGCAGCCGGCATGCTCGGCCGCCCCGAAGCGTCGGGTGAGATCGCCGCGGTGCTCCAGCAACTGTGCCTCGACAAGTGGGGCGCGCTCACGGGGCAGAAACGCCAGGGCGAGCCGCTGCGCCCCAAACTTCCGGAGAAGACACCATGACGACCTTTTCAACCTCTCCCTGCGAACGCGGGGAGAGGTCGGCCGCAGGCCGGGTGAGGGGCCACCAGTGATCCTCACGCCTTCACCTCTTTCCAGCCGCTACAAATCCCGCCACGCCGCGCGAGTTCACTTCGTGGGCATCGGCGGCATCGGCATGTCTGGCATCGCCGAAGTGCTGCTCAACCTCGGCTACCTGGTCAGCGGCTCGGACCTCAAAGAGTCCGACGTCACCCGCCGCCTGGTGCAGCTGGGCGCCAAGATCCAAACCGGTCACAAGGAAGACAACGTCACCGAAGTCGACGTGGTCGTCATCTCCTCGGCCGTGAAGAAGGACAACCCAGAGGTCGTCGCGGCCAAGCGGCGCAAAATCCCGGTCATTCCCCGCGCCGAGATGCTCGCTGAGTTGATGCGGCTCAAATACGCCGTGGCGATCGCCGGCTCGCACGGCAAGACCACCACCCCCTCGATGGTCGCCACCGTGCTCAACGCCGCCGGCCTCGATCCCACCGCGGTGGTCGGCGGCAAGGTGAACGTGCTCGGCAGCAACGCCAAGCTCGGCAAGAGCGAGCTGATGGTGGTCGAGGCCGACGAGAGCGACGGCAGCTTCCTGCACCTCCACCCGTCGATCGCCGTGGTCACCAACATCGACCCCGAGCACATGGACCACTACCAGACGCTCGACGCGCTCAAGCACGCGTTCGTCGAGTTCTGCAATCGGGTGCCGTTCTACGGGCTCAACGTGTTGTGCCTCGATCACCCCAACGTGCAGGCGCTGTTGCCGCTGCTCGAGAAGCGCTTCGTCACGTACGGCAGCTCGCACGCGGCCGACTACCGTCTCGAGGGCATCGTGCTCGACGGTTTCAAGACGAGGTTCCGCGCGTTCCGCCGCGAGGTGGATCTCGGTGAGTTCACCGTGCAGATGGTCGGCGCGCACAACGCGATGAACGCGCTGTCGGTGATCGCTGTCTCCGACGAGCTCGATATTCCGCTCGATACCGTTCGCACAGCGCTGGAGAACTTCGGCGGCGTGCAGCGGCGCTTCACGGTGAAGGGTGAAGCGAAGGGCATCACGGTGGTGGACGACTACGGGCATCACCCGGCCGAGGTGAGGGCGACGTTGGCCGGTGCTCGCAAGGCGTTCGGCCGTCGATTGATCGTCGCGTTTCAGCCGCACCGCTACACGCGCACGCACGATCTGTTCGAGGATTTCTGCAGCGCGTTCAACGACGCAGACATCGTGTTCCTCACCGACATCTACGGGGCAGGGGAGGAGCCGATCCCCGGGATTACGAGCGAGAAGCTGGCTGAGGCGGTGCGTGCTCACGGACATCCCGATGTGACCTGGGTCGGCAAGCGAACGGAGTTGGTGAAGGCGATTCAGTCGAAGCTGCAGCCGGGCGACATCGTGCTCACGCTCGGTGCCGGCGACATCACCAACACCGGGCCGGATCTGCTCGCTGCACTGGGGACCCCTTGAAAACCTCTCCTTGCGACAGCGGGGAGAGGTCGGCCGCAGGCCGGGTGTGGGGCTCTGCTGCGTGCAATGGGGCCCCTCACCCCGACCCTCTCCCCGCTTCGCAGGGAGAGGGAGAATGATTCCTGACCACCTGACTCCCGCTGAGGTGAAGCGCGACGCGCCGCTTGCGCCGTGGACCAGTGTGCGCGTCGGTGGTGCGGCCGAAGCCCTCGTGAAACCCGCTTCGGCGGATTCGCTTCAGAAGGTTCTTCAGTTCGCTCACAAAGAGGGTCTCGCCCTCAGCCTTCTCGGCGGCGGCGCGAACACGCTCGTCGGCGATCTCGGCGTGCCCGGCATCACCCTCAAACTCGCCAACGACTATTTCCCCGAGCAGATCGAAGGCGAACGCATCACCCTCAACGCCGGCTCGGCGATCGCCCGCATCGTCACGATCATGAAGCAGCAGCAGCTCGTGGGCGCTGAGTTCCTCGCCGGCATCCCCGGAACGCTCGGCGGAGCGACCGCGATGAACGCCGGAACCAAGAACGGCGAGTGCATGACCATCGTGGAGGCGGTGGAGTTGGTAACGCCCGACGGTATCGGCTGGGTCACCGGCCTCACCTTCCGCTACCGCCACACCGACCTCCCGGCCGGCGCCGTGGTCAGCCGGGTTCGGTTCCAACTCCGCCAAGGCGACCTCGCCGAATCGGCCGCGAAGATGGAAGCCGATCTGGGCTACCGCAAGCGCACCCAGCCCCTCAGTCAGCCGAACTTCGGAAGCGTATTCACCAATCCTTCCGGGTACTTCGCGGGCTCATTGATCGAAAAGACCGGCCTCAAAGGGCACCGCATCGGCAACGCCCAGATCTCTACCTTGCACGCGAACTGGATCGTGAATCTGGGGGGGGCGACCGCTGCCGACGTGACCGGCTTGATGGCCGAAGCCCAACGCCGCGTGCTGGCCGAAACCGGAGTCACCCTGACCCCCGAAGTGAAGCGCCTGGGCAGGTTCACCTCATGAGAGCCAGCAGCCGCTACAGCCACGTCTCTGTGGTCAAAAAATTGCGGGACCACGATCCCGCCCTCACGATGGAGGCGTCACGGATTGAACCGTGACGAGGCCACCTTGTTCCGTTCGAAGAAAAACCGCCGCCGAGTCGATTTGGCGAAGAAGACTGGCGAGCTCAAAGCCGCCGCTCAGAACCACGGCCCGGTGGCGCTCAAGCTCTGTGCGCTCGCGCTCGGCTTCATCTTCATCGCGGTGGGCGGCAACGAAGCGTGGAAGTGGGCGCACACCGCGCGGCAGTTCGCGTTGGCCGACGTGCGGGTCTCCGGCCAGTCCGAATCGACCGACGTCGAGCTGGTGCGGTTGGGCGGCGTGCTGCTCGGCCAGAACCTGCTCGCGATGGACGTGCGCGCGATGGAACGATCGATCGCCACGCACCCGTGGGTGAAGTCGGTCAGCGTCACCCGCCGCCTTCCGTCACACCTGACCATCGAAGTGGTGGAGCACCGCGCGATCGCCACGCTCACCCTGGGCGATCTGTACCTGGTCAACGAAGAGGCCGAACCGTTCAAGCGCATCAAACCGGGTGATGCCGTCGATCTCCCGCTCGTCACGGGGCTCGATCGCGACGCGTTGACCGAACGCCGCGAAGGCGCGCTCGCCTCGCTGCGTGAAGCGCTCACCTTGATCGACGCGTATGCCGCCGAGCCGGGCGTCGAGTCGCAGCCGCTTTCAGAAGTGAACATTCACCCCGAGGGCATCACCGCGGTCACCGCCACCGGGCAGGAAATCGAATTTGGGGAAGGGGACGTGCTGCCGAAGTTGGGGCGGCTCGCTCGCGTGCGGAAGGAATTGCACGCCCGCTCGATGGTCGCCGAGGTCATTCGCCTCGACAACCGAACGCGTCCTTCCTGGGTCGCTGTGCAGCTCGCCGTGAAGAAGCCCTGAGAAGAGCTTCGAAGCGGTTTTGAAACATCTCCCGTCTCGAAAGAGCGGGGCGAAAGGCAAGACATGGCAAGCAAGAAGGGTGGGGAAATCATCGTTGGCCTCGACATCGGCACCACGAAGATCTGCGCGATCGTCGGGGAGCTGACGGACGAGGGCATCGACATCATCGGCATCGGCTCGCACCCGTCGAAGGGCCTGCGCAAGGGAGTGGTCGTCAACATCGAGACGACCGTGAACTCCATTCAGCGCGCCATCGACGAAGCGGAAGCCATGGCCGGCACGGAGATCACCCACGTCTACACCGGCATCGCGGGTGGCCACGTGAAGAGCTTCGGTGGCCGCGGCGTGGTCGCGCTCAAAGATCGCGAGGTGCGTGAAGCCGACGTCGCGCGCGTGATCGAGCAGGCCAAGACGGTCAACATCCCCGTCGACCGTGAGGTCATTCACGTGCTCCCCCAGGAGTTCATCGTCGATGACCAGGGTGGCATTCGTGAGCCGCTGGGCATGACGGGCGCGCGCCTCGAGGCCAAGGTGCACATCGTCACCGGCGCCGTCGCCTCAGCGCAGAACATCATCAAGTGTGCGAACCGCGCGGGCCTGAACGTCTCCGACATCGTGCTGCAGCCGCTCGCGTCGAGCGAAGCGGTGCTGACGGAAGAAGAGAAGGAGCTGGGCGTGTGCCTGGTGGACATCGGCGGCGGCACCACCGACATCGCCATCTTCCAGAACGGCGCCATCGTGCACACCGCGGTCATCGCGCTCGGTGGGCACAACCTCACCAACGACATCGCCGTGGGCCTGCGCACGCCGATCGATCACGCCGAGCGGCTCAAGCAGAAGTACGGCTGCTCGCTCACGGCGATGGTCGACAAGTCCGACATGATCGAGGTCGCCTCGGTGGGCGGCCGCGATCCCCGGGTGATGGGCCGGCAGATCCTCTCGGAGATCCTCGAGCCGCGCGTCGAGGAGATCTTCCAACTGGTGCACCACGAGGTGGAGCGTAACGGCTTCTCCGAGCTGCTCACCTCAGGCGTGGTCATCACCGGCGGCTCGACGCTGCTGCCCGGCATGACGGAGCTCGCTGAAGAGATCATGGGCGTGCCGGTGCGTCGCGGCGTTCCCCGCGGCATCGGCGGCCTGGTCGACGTGGTGAAGAGCCCGGTCTACGCGACGGGTGTGGGCCTGGTCGTCTACGGCGCCCGCCACCAGGACCGCTCCATGTTCCGCATCCGCGAGGAGAACGTGTTCAAGAAGGTCAAGCGCCGCATGGGCGAGTGGCTCCAGGAAGTCTTCTGATGTGCTCCCTCTCCCTGCGAAGCGGGGGGAGGGCCGGGGTGGGGGGCGTTACTTCGACCCCACCTGCAACAGCCACATAGCTGAAAACTTGCGGGCCTCTGGATCCGCACCAAACTCTCAAATCTTCCCCGGGGACTCACCATGGACCAGTTCGAACAGAGCAAGCAGGCCGCAAAAATCCGCGTGGTCGGCGTCGGTGGCGCCGGCTGCAACGCCGTGAACACGATGATCGCCAGCGGTCTGGAGCGCGTCGACTTCATCGCGCTCAACACCGACGTGCAGGCGCTCGCCGCGAACAAGGCGCCCATTCGCCTGCAGATCGGCAAGGAGCTGACGCGCGGTCTGGGCGCCGGTGCGAACCCCGAGATGGGTCGTCAGGCCGCGACCGAGTCGCGTGAAGAGATCAAGGCGCTGCTCCAAGGCTGCGACATGGTCTTCGTCACCGCCGGAATGGGTGGCGGCACCGGCACCGGCGCTGCGCCCGTGGTGGCCGACATCGCCCGCGAGCTCGGCTGCCTCACCGTCGGCGTGGTGACCAAGCCTTTCATGTTCGAAGGCAACCGCCGCCGCAAGGCCGCGGAGCAGGGGCTCCAGGAGCTCAAGGCCGCCGTCGACACGCTCATCACCATTCCCAATCAGCGCCTGCTGACGATGTCGGCAGAGCCCTTGCCCCTGCTCGACTCGTTCCGCCGCGCCGACGAGGTGCTGCTCAACGCAGTGCAGGGCATCTCGGATCTCATCCAGTACCACGGGTACATCAACGTCGACTTCGCCGACGTGAAGACCATCATGGGCGAGCAGGGCCTCGCGCTGATGGGCACCGGCCGGGCGTCGGGTGAGAAGCGTGCACTGCGCGCGATGGAGCAGGCGGTCAGCTCGCCGCTTCTCGAGGACGTGTCGATCGACGGCGCGCGCGGGTTGCTCATCAACATCACCGCGGGCCGCGACATCACGCTCCAGGAGATCAACGAGGCGATCTGCATCGCGCAGGACGCCGCGGATCCCGAGGCGAACATCATCTTCGGCTCGCTGGTCGACGAGAACGCCAACGACGAAGTGAAGATCACGGTCATCGCGACCGGCTTCGTTTCGCGCGAGACCGCGCCCCGCCGCGCTTCCGTGGTGGAGCAGCCCCGCGCCGCTCCCCAGCAGCAGCCGCTGCTCCGCTCGGCGAGCTCGCACGTTCCCACCGTCACGGCCGCGCCTGCGCTGCCCGTGCACGTGGCGCGCGAGGAGATGGCCTCGCTGGTTCCCGGCAAGTCCACCCTCGCGCCGCCTCCGCAGCGCACGCTGTCGGGTGAACACCGCGTCAGCCCGCCGACTCGCCTGACCTCAGCCCGCGAAGTGACGCTGGACGAGGATCAGTACGACATCCCCACGTTCCTGCGTCGCCAGGGTCAGACTGAAATGCCGTAATCGTTCTTTCCCTCCCCGGAAAGTCGAGGGCGTCGCGACCGAAGTGGGTTGTGACGCCCTTAGTTTTTCTCCCCAATTTCTCGTTCTGGCCGTACATCTTGCGGCCGAAACGGAGGAGCACACACATGATGAACCGATTGATGATGGCAGTTGCTGCCCTGGCGATGGTGGGTTGTTCGGGCTCGATGAACGGGACGGTCGGCGGCGTCTCGCTGAACGTGGCCGACGCGATCTTCGCGGTGCTGAAGGACGACGCGGGCAAGTCGTTCGCCGCGATCGTGGCGATGTCCGACAAGCCAAAGATGTGTGAGACGCTCAAGGCGAACCGCGAGACGAAGTCGTCCACGCTGATCGTGTTCACGATGTTCCGCTACAACTCCGGAGCGACCGAGTTCCTCTCTCCGGACGTGGGCGAATACACCGTCGTGGACTCGCCGCCGAACAACGGCGGCAACTTCGCCAACTCTAACTTCACCCGCAATGACTCCGACTGCCGGCAGACGGTCGCGACGGATGCGGCCAAGGGCAAGAGCGGCCTCATCAAGCTCACCGGCATCAAGGCCGAGACCAACGGCAACGCGAACGGCACCTACGACATCACCTTCGGCGCGGGCGACAAGGTGACGGGTAGCTTCAACGCCACGTACTGCGACATCAGCAAGCTGCCGACGGCCGACCCGAACTGCGAGTGAGTTGTCGCTGAGCTGAATGAAGTGAAAGAGCGGTGCCTGGAAACGGGCGCCGCTCTTTTCGTGCTCGGTTACAGCGCGGTGACGGTGAGGTTGTCGAAGTACAGCTGCGCTTCCCAGCTCGAGAACGCGAAGCGGTCGTGACCCTTGCCAGTCAACGGGAGGGGATCTTCGAAGCGCATGAACGGCTGGCCGTCGATCGACCACGAGATGACCTTGCCGCGACGCTCGATGCGCCAGTGGTACTGTCGGCCGATCTCCACCTTGAACGGGCTCGACTCGACGCGCACGCGGGAGTCGTTGCGGTAGAGCCCCGCGGCCACCAGATCCTGCCCGGCCGCCTGCGCCTGCAGCGTGGTGAACGACGGCGCGTGCTCGTCGAGGCGCGCGATGATGCTGATGGAGTTGTTCCACCCGCCGTGAATCAGCACGTAGCCCGACGCGTGGTCGGTGCCGTCGCCGAAGATCTCCACCTTGATGTCGCCCTCGGGAGACATCGACTTCACGTCGAACTCCACCGCCACGTCGTTGGGCAGGCTCGCCTTGAGCCAGAGCGGGTTGTTCTTCACGCCCGGCGAGAGCAGCGCGCCTTCGACCGAACGCCACAGACCGCCAGTGCTGAAGTACTTCTCAGAGACCGTGGCCGGGTTCGAGTAGTCGTCGCGGAAGGGCAACGTCTCCGTCGCCTTGGGGGCGGAGCGGAAGACGAAGTAGTGAATCATCGGCAGGTTGATGAGCGCCACCACGCCGATGATCACCGCCAGTGAAACGCGGCCGATCTTCGTGGGGGCCTGCCAGGCAGCGTCCACCGGCGCGCTCTCGGGGGCTGTGACCGCGTCGGTTTTCACGTCGTCTTCCTTGCGCTGGGCCTTCGCCATGACGTCCGGCAGCTAGCAGAAAGCTCGGGAGAGCGTCACTGCTATCAATGCCCTCACCCTGACCTCACTTCTTACTGTTGTTGTACTTCGCCCATCGCTCCTCGGTGGCCTTCTGCTCCTTGGCGCGCTTCTTCGCGATCGCCTTCTCCAGCCGGCGCGCAGTGGCCTCCTCTTCCGAGGGGCGCACGAAGATCTGAAACACCGCGCCGCCGGCCGCGAACACACCCGCCACCGAGAGCACCGCGACGGGGTTGCTCGCCAGCCAGTTCACGCCGGTGGTGAACGGGCTGAGCGTGGAGAGCAGACCCAACACCAGCACCCACGCGCCCACCGCTGCCGAGAGGATCGACCCGACCAGGCGGTGCATCACCACACCCGCCGCGCCCCCCAGAAAGAAGCCGGGGCCGAAGCCGAGCAGCCAGTCGTTGGGGCCGGCGATCTGCCCACCCACCAGCCCGGCAGGAACACCGAACGCGAAGAACACCACGATGGGCGGCCAGAGCAGCCCCGCTCCCAGCAGGCCGATGGTGGCGACCAGGGTGATCTGCCGAATGCTCGCGCCAAAACCCAGGCGCGCTGCGAGCGGCCCTGCCCAGACGGTGGCGATCAACGCGCCCAACGGGCCGGCCACCAGGCGGAACAACTGCCGGCCGCCGAAGAGCATCATCAACACGCCGACAGCGATGGCGACGAGGCCGCCCCACACCGGCAGAAAACGAAAGACGCCGATCCACCCGACGGGGTCGAGGTGGCGATACGGCTCGAAGGCGCTCTGGAGTTGCTCCACGTCGAAGCGCCGCTCAGTAGCGCCAGGCGGCGAGGATCACGAGCCCGATGAACGTCGCGGCGACCGCGGCCACGAACAGATACGGGCGCGGGGGCACGATGGTGCGGCTGATGAGCTCGTTGGCCACCGCAGTGGGGTTCTCGGCGACCACGGCACCTTCGATCGACAGCTTCTTCGCCAGCTCGACGGCGACCTTCTCGTCGTCTTTGCCGACCTTGCCCGCGAGCACCGCCTTGGCGAGCGCGCGTGCCTGCACTGAATCGCCGCGCTCGAACGCCTCATAGGAGAGGTGGAGCACGGAGCGGCTGTGGTCCTGCTTATTGCCCTTGGCCATGGCGCTGCGGATAACCCATTTCACCGGCGCGTGCATCGGACGCGTCAGTTCAAGGCGATCCCTGAGGAGACGGGCTATATGAACCTCGTGCCCCGCGGGAACAACAACGCGCCAACGGTCGTTCCACCGCGACTTCCCATGCTCTCGCGCCGCGCGTTTCTTGCCGCCGCTGGTGCGTTGCCGTTCTCCGCGCGCGCCTTCGGTGATGCCTCCCGCTTCATTCCCGCCATCGTCAAGCACGGTGGCCGGTGGGACGTGCGCGCTTCAGGCCTGCGCCGCCTCGCCTGGGAGCTCCAGCGCCGCACCTCGGTCGAAGTGCAGCTCGAGGCGCACCCGCTGGCCCTCGACAGCCCCCGCCTGTTCGAGCACCCGTTCCTCTACCTCTCTTCAGACGGCGACTTCCCCCCGTTCTCTCAGGCTGAGGTGGAGAGCCTGCGCCGCTACCTCACCTTCGGCGGCTTCCTCTTTGCCGACGCGAACGATGGGTCTGATGGGGCGGGTTTCGACGCTTCGTTCCGCCGCGAGATCGCGCGCGTGTTGCCGCAATCGCCGCCCGCCTCGCTGCCGGTCAATCACGTGATCTTCAAGTCGTTCTTCCTGCTCGACAGCGCGCCGGGCCGCTTCCTCAACAAGCCCAACCTCGACGCGTGCCTCATCAATAAGCGCGCCGCGGTGGTGTATTCGCAGAACGACGTGATGGGCGCGCTCAACCGCGATGTCTCCGGCACCTGGGAGTTCGAGCCTTCTCCCGGCGGTCAGCGGCAACGTGAGGTGGCCACCCGGCTCGCGATCAACCTGGCGATGTACGCCCTGTGCCTCGACTACAAAGATGATGCCGTGCACCTGCCCGTCATCATGAATCGGCGGCGGTGATGGAGGCCTTCGACCAGTGGAAGCTCGTCAGCCTCTCGCCGCTGCCTCTGGCCGCGTTGTCAGGGCTCGTCATCGCGCTGATTCTCGGCGTGGTGTTCGCGTGTTGGGGCGTGCGCACGGAAGCCACTCGCAGGCGCCGGTGGATTCTCTGGACGCTGCGCGTGCTCGCCGGCATCGCCGCTCTGTTTTTCCTGCTCGAACCGGGGCTGCGAAGGCTGCAGGTCGCGCGCGTGAAGAACCGCGTCGCGGTGCTGGTGGATCGTTCGGGCTCGATGGGCTTTCCGGTGGAGAGCCGCGGGCCCTCTCGCAACGACGCGGTCGCCAAGGCCCTCGAGTCACTCGCGCCCGACATGAAGGCGCTCGAAGATCGCTACGCCTTCGAGACGTGGGGGTTCGATCCTGAGCTCTCGCCCACCACTCCGGAGTCGTTGCTCAGCGAACCGCCGCGAGCGAGCCGCACCGATCTCTTCGCAGCGCTGCGGGCGATCAAAGCAGGGGACAGCGGCGGGGCGCGCAAGCTCTCGGGCGTCATCCTTTTCAGTGACGGGGTCGACAACGCGGATCTCTCGAGTGGGCTCACCGGCAGGCCGAAGCAGATGCTGGAGGCGCTCGGCGTTCCGGTGACCACGGTCGCGGTGGGGAAGGGCGGTCTCACCGACCTCGCCATCGAAGCGGTGAAGGTCGATGACTTCGCGTTCGTGCGCAACTCGATCTCGGCCGAGGTCGAGCTGCATGGCCGCGGCTTCGGTGACCAGGCCGTGCAGGTGGTGCTCAAGCGCGAAGGGCAGATCGTCGCCAGCAAGGTCGCCACCTTCAAGACCGACGATGAAACGCAGACCGTGAAGTTCACCTTCACGCCCGACCAGACCGGCCGCTTCGTCTATACGGTCTCCGTGCCGGTCTACCCGGCCGAGGTGGTGGCAGAGAACAACACGCGTTCCTTCGCGCTCAAGGTGATCCGCGACCGCGTGCGCGTGCTGCTGGTCGCTGGCCGCCCGACCTGGGACGAGCGCTTTCTGCGCGGCGTGCTCCGGCAAGACGCGAACGTCGAGCTGATCAGCTTCTACATCTTGCGAAACGGCAACGACAACTCCGGCGCGCTCGATGAGCCCCGCGAGCTCTCGCTGATCCCGTTCCCTCGCGAGGAGATCTTCCAGAAGAAGATCGACACCTTCGACGTGGTGATCGTCTTGAACTTCGGGAGCGAGGATCAGCAGGTCTCCCTCGTCGGCTTCCGCGATGACATCGAGCGCTACGTGCAGAACGGTGGCGCCTTCGCGTACCTGGGCGGCGATCGTTCGTTCGGTGAATCGCAGTCGTCGAAGAACCCGTTCGAGAACGTGTTGCCGGTCACGACCGCGGGGCCTGCGAGCCTCGAGCCGTTCGTCGCGAAGCTGACAGCGGCCGGTGAGCGTCACCCGATCACGGCGCTGGGTACGGGCAGCGCGACGAGTGAAGCAGCGTGGGGTGCGTTTCCTGCGATTCCCGGCATGAACCTCACGCGCGCGAAGCCGGGGGCGACCGTGTTGCTCTCGCACCCGAGCGCGGTGGTCGATGGAGCGCCGGCCCCGTTGCTCACCATCTCGGAGATCGGCCGCGGCCGTTCGATGGCCATCTCCACCGACGGCACCTGGTACTGGGCGTTCCCCTCGCACGCGAGCGGTGCGCCGACGCGCAACTACGAGCGGTTCTGGAACAACGCGATTCGTTGGTTGGTGCGCGATCCAGATCTCACGACGTTGTCGGTGACCGCGGATCCCGCGAGCGTCGAGCCGGGCAAGCCGGTCGGCGTGGTGGTGATCGCGCGGCAGCCTGACTACCAGCCTGCGCCCGGAGCGAAGATCAGCGTCGAGTTGATCGACGCGGACGATGGTCACGTCGTCGGTCAGCACAGCGCCCTGGCGGATGAAGACGGCACCATGCGCTTCGAGTTTCCGCCGCCTCCAGCGGGTGCGTACAAGCTGGTGGGCAAGGCGACGAAGGACGACAAGGTGTTGGGTGAGAGCTCGGACGCCGTGGCCGTTCGTGCGGTGGGGCCGGAGCTGGCCGATGCGCGGGTGAACAGCGCGCTGCTCTCGGAGATCGCGAAGACCACCGGGGGGGCGTTCTTCGATTCGACGTCGTTCTCGTTGTCTGACGTGCCGCTGCGTGAGCCGCCGCTGGTGGAGGTGGGGCGCTCGAAGGATCAGCCGCTGTCGGATCGTTGGTACTGGCTGACGATGTTGATCGTGGTGCTTGGGCTCGAGTGGGCCGTGCGCCGGCGATTCGGCTACATCTAAATCCCCCAGACAGGCCTCTCGGCGCGACCTTTCTTTGATCAAATTGAGCAAGGCTTCGACGCAAGTCAGAGGCCCTCTCCTCAGAGCGGGATGACCGGTGTGCGCGTGGTGCCGAACGCAGGCGCCCACTCCTCCTGAAACGCCTTCGACATGAAGTGCGCCGCGATGTGCGTGAACACCGCGCGCGTCGAGCCGAACGCCTGCCCGCGGGCCGAAAGATTCGGCACGAGATCGTCGAGGTCGAACCGCACCGCGCCCGGATCCGTCAGCAGCGCGCGCGGCACGAACTCAGGGGAGAACCGCGAGTGCCGGTACATCGTCACGCACCCAGGCTCATCGATCACATGCGCCGCCAACGGCAACTCGTGCACGTTGAACACCAGCTTCAGTCTCGACGCATGCGGATCGAACCCGCCGCGCAGCCGGTGATCGCCTCGCGGGATCAGCTCACGATCGACGTAACACCATGCGTTCGCCCCTCGTGGATTCGGCCCGCGGTACCTCAGGAATGGACGCACGCAGGCGGAGCTGAACCTCGCCTCGCTCGCGTGGACCTTGAGTTGCTCGAGCTTCGAGAGGAACTTCTCCAAACCGAACTTCCGAGCAAAGGCGTCGACGTCAGTGGTCGCGATGAATGCCTCGACGCGCGCCTCCAGCACCGCACGATCATCATCGACGAGCAGCTCATCGAAGCGCGTCTTCAACCCCGCGAAGCTCACCGGCACGAGCGAGGTGAGCGCTTCACCCCGAGCGCGCCACACATCTTCGAGCGCCTGTGCGGCCTCGGCCGGTGGTTTCAAGCGCCAATCCGGAGCGTGCGGCGTGAAGCGCACCCCGCCCAGCTGAACTTGCGTGGCCACCGGAGCCGCTCTGGCGAACAGATCTCCATTCTCACCAGGTACGAGCTGAGGGCGCGGAGCTTCTGCAAGCGGCGTGGTCCACACCGTCACGCACGGCACCACGCGCGTGCCCTCGAACGTGCCGCGCTCCAACTCGATGACCTCCCGCAGCTGCATGCGCGAGAGCAGCGCCTCCCGCACCGGCGCATACGCGAACGTGTCGAGCAGCGTGGCCGAGGTGATGAACGCGAGCGCCCCGGCGCGCTCCTGCAACCGCAACGAGGCCTTGAGCAGAAAGAACACGAAGTCCTCCCGCAGGCTGGTGCCCCTGGGCAACGAAAGATGGGCCGGCATCCACGAGCACGCGGTCGCCCACGCCGCCTTGGTGCGGAGCAGGGGAGAGGTGCCGTTGTAGGGCGGGTTGCCCAGCCACAGCTCGAACGCACCATCGGCGGGCGGCAACACGTCATCCGCCAGCGCATCACCCACCACCACCTTCGCCCGCGGCACCCGCTCGCGGCAGATACGCGCCGACTCTTCGTTCAGCTCGAGCCCGATCAACTCGGCGTCGGGCCAGCGCGAGGCGGCCACGGTCAAGAAGGCGCCCGCGCCGCACGCAGGGTCGATGATGCGCAACCGCGATCCCGGAACATGGGGAGCGACGGCCTCGATGACCCGCTCCACCAATGGGCGGGGCGTGAAGAAGACACCACGCTGCAAGCGCTCCTCCGCGCTCACATGAGATCTCAGTGCTTCTTCGTTCAACGACCCGGTCATCGTGTTAGGGAGGCCCCGTTCATGGCCCCTCGCCGCGTTCATCTCCGCATCACGGGCCTCGTGCAAGGTGTCTCGTACCGCGCCAGCGCGCAGGAAGAGGCCCAGCGCCTGGGCGTCAAGGGCTGGGTGCGCAACCTCCCCGATGGCAACGTCGAGGCGATGGCCGAAGCCGAGCCTGAAGTGCTCGAAGGCTTTCTGGCCTGGTGCAAACGGGGCCCGCGATCAGCCAGGGTGAAGTCGGTCATCGTGAAAGACAGCCCCATCGACGCGCTCTTCACCCACTTCGAGGTACGCCGGTGAGCTTTGGTGGCCCCCTTCTCATCGCGCCGCTCACCTCGATGCTCGGCATTCGCGCCGGCATGAACGTGTCGATTCACAACGCGCCGACCGGCTTCATGGAGGCGTTGCTCCCGCTGCCCGAAGGCGCCGCGCTCATCGACAGCGCCAAGACCGGCCTCGACGTGCAGGTGCTCTTCTCGGCGAAGAAGACCGACCTGGTGGAGAAGCTCGCTTCGATGACCCGGGGCATGGCGGTGACCGGCGCCATCTGGGTCTGTTTTCCCACCTCGGCCGAGCTCACCCAGGCCCCCTCCGAAGACTTCGTGCGCCTGGCCGCCCTCGAGATGGGGCTGACCGACACCAAGAAGGTGATGCTCGACCCGGCGTGGACAGCCCTGAAACTGCAGCGGAAGGGGAAGAACCCGCGGCCCGAGCTCCCCTCCGCCCGGGCGTGAAACTTCCTGACATTTCCTTTCCGCATCGCGCGATTCGTGAAACGCTCCGCCCGACAACATTTTCGGACGGGGCTCTCGAGTCGACCCTGAAGCAGGGCGACCCCCACAGTGGGGCAAATCGTAGAGGGCGAAGTCGGCTTCGCGGGCAGTTGGGCCGCGGGGTTCATCGATTCAAACCGGCAGGGGGTCTGGTGGTTGACCTTCGCGGAGTGACACCACAGCGTGAGCTTCCTGCGAGTGGCGCCGCCCTCTGCCTATTGTTGCAGCCGTTGACCCGTGTGAGTCCTGCGTCCCGTCCGTGGGGAGCACGAGGTCATGCTGCACAGATCGGATTCATCCATGAGCAGCGTTCTCGTCATCAACGCGGCGGGTCGGGAGACCCGTGTCGCGCTGGTCGAACAAGGCCACATCGCTGAGTTTTACCTCGAGCGAAAAAAAGACAGAGGCATCGTCGGCAACATCTACAAGGGGCGCGTCACGCGCGTGCTCCCGGGCATGCAAGCGGCCTTCGTAGACATCGGGCTCGACAAGGCCGGTTTCCTCTACGTGGGTGACGTGCTGTTCGACCCCGACATGACCCGTCATCAGTTCGACATGACGGAGGGCGAGAACGACGAAGACGTCGACGAAGTGCCCGCCGAAGAGGCCGACGACGCGGCGCACCCGGCGCCCAGCGCGCCCACGCCCCCCGATGCTCACGCGGCTGACGCTGCGCCTGCTCCAGCGGTGACTGAAGCCGCTCCGCCCGAGTTGGCTTCGGGTGCCGAAGTGGTGGCCGCCGCCGTCGCCGAAGCGAACCCCGCACCGACCGGCGCTGACGTGGTCGCCGCCGCGGTCTCCGAATCGAACCTGCCCATCGTCGAAGGACAGCCCGAAGGCGTCGAAGGCGCCGTGCTGGCTGCCGCGCCGGTGGTGGAGACCGACAAGCTCGAGGCCCAGCGCACCCAGGCCCCGCGCGACGTTCGGTTCAAGGAGAAGGAGCCGAAGGAGAAGGGTCACGGCGACCGCGGCCCCCGCGCTGAACGAGGCGAGAAGCGCAAGGCCGAGCCGCCCAAGAAGCAGCAGAAGATCGAGGATCTGCTCAAGGTCGGCCAGGAAGTGCTGGTGCAGATCTCGAAGGATCCCATCGGCACCAAGGGCGCCCGCATCACCTCGCACATCTCCATCCCCGGCCGGCACCTGGTCTTCATGCCGACGGTCGATCACGTGGGCATCAGCCGCCGCATCGGCAACGAGAAGGAGCGCCGCCGCCTGCGTGACACGGTCGAGCGCCTGCGCCCGCCCGGAACCGGCTTCATCGTTCGCACCGTCGCGGAGAACGTGCCTCAGGAGAAGCTCGAGGCCGACATCCGCTTCCTGATCGAGGTCTGGAACGAGACCGTCAAGAAGAACGAGAAGGTGCACCGCGCGGGGCTGATGCACCCCGACCTCGACCTGATTCTGCGCGCCACCCGCGATCTCTTCGCCCAGGACATCGAGAAGCTGATCATCGATGACCGCGAAGAGTTCGAGCGCGTGCAGCGTTTCGTCGAAGCGCAGGATCCCGCGCTCAAAGAACGCGTGGTGCTGCACGACGGCGAAGAGCCCATCTTCGACGCCTACGGCATCGAGGAAGAGATCAAGCGCGCCACCGCTCGCAAGGTCTGGCTGCGCAGCGGCGGGTACCTGATCATCGATCAGGCCGAAGCGCTCACGGCCATCGACGTGAACTCCGGCCGCTACGTCGGCAAGAAGAACCTCGAAGACACGATCGTGAAGATCAACACCGAGGCGGCGAAGGAGATCGTCTACCAGCTCCGGCTCCGCAACATCGGCGGCATCATCATCTGCGACTTCATCGACATGGAGAAGCAGGCCAACCGCGACAAGGTCTTCAAGTCGCTCCACGAGGCGCTCGGCCGCGACAAGGCCAAGACCAACGTGCTGCGCATCAGCGAGCTGGGCCTGGTCGAGATGACCCGCAAGCGCGTGCGCGAGTCGATCGGCCGCGTGCTGCACGAGAACTGCGGCTACTGCGCAGGCCAGGGCTACGTGAAGACGGCCACCACGGTGGCCTACGAGATCTTCCGCGAGCTGCGCCGTTCGGCCGGTGCCTACAAGGACCCGACCATCGTGGTGCAGGCGCAGACCGAAGTCGCCAACGTGCTGCAGAACGAAGAGCGCGAGGAGCTGCGCCACCTGATGGATCGGTTCAACAAGTCGATCCAGATCAAGGCGCGCACCGACTTCCACCGCGAGCAGTACGACATCTACGCGCGCCCCATCTCGGGCGTGGAGATCAAGATCGCCGCGACCACGGTCGAGCACGATCCGTCGACGTACACCAGCAACCGCAAGCCGGGCAGCAGCGAGGCGAAGTTCGACCGCGAACGCGGCGCGACTGAAGCGGGTGGTGGTGGCGGCGGTGGTGGCCGAGGCCCCGAGCGTGAACGCGGTGGTGGCGGTGGTGGCGGCGGCGGCGGCGAGCGCGGCGGCGGTGAACGGGGTGATCGAGGCAGCCGTCGGGATCGCGGCGGCCGGGATCGCGGCGGTCGCGGCGGTGGTGGCGGCGGCGGAGGAGGCCAGCAGAACCAGCAGAACCGTCCTCCGCGGCCCTCTTCACCCGACGGTGGCGGCGCTTCGTCGCCCCCGGCCAACAGCGGCACCCCTCAGGAGTGAACTGACATGACCGGAACGGTTGACCGACGCATCGATGTTCGGCGCACGATCAACCACGAGTTCTCGTCGGTGGAGCAGTTCATCAACGAGTACGTGATCAACCTGAGCCGCAGCGGCGTCTTCATCAAGTCAGACGATCCGCTGCCCATCGGGACCCAGGTCAACTTGCGCTTCACGGTCATCTTTCAAGATCTCGAGACGATCGAAGGCGTCGGCGAGGTGGTGCGCCGCGTCGAGCCTGGCACCCCGGGGCAGACCTCGGGCATGGGCGTGGTCTTCGTCGAACTCACGCAGTACTCGCGCGAGCTGGTCGAACGCATCCTGGTTCGACGCTGACGCAGATTTCCCACCCAACGTCGTCGCCCCAGGGGGCTTTGATGGAAGAGCCGGCTCCCAGCCCTCCGCCTCCGCCCATCAAGCGGCTCTCGAACTGGGGCAAACGCGCGGTGAGCCTGTGGCGCCTGCTCGTCTCGGTGGTGCTCAGCTACCGCGGTGAAGCGCTCGCGTTGCGCGCGGGCAACCTCACCTTCATCACCATCACCTCGTTGGTGCCGATGGTGGCGGTGATCTTTTCGCTGCTGCACGCCTTCAACGCCAAGCGCATCGACCCGCTGGTGCTCAAGTTCTTCGAAGACATTCTTTCGCCGGGTGGGCGCGCGCAGTCGGAGCAGACGATTCGCACGTTCTTGTCGGCGGCGAACTCACGCACCGCCGGCAGCCTGTCGTTCCTGGTGGTGATGATCTCGGCGGGGCTGATGCTCCGGCACCTCGACGCCTCGCTCAACGACATCTGGAAGGTGCGCAGGCACCGGCCGATCCTGGTGAGCATCGGGCTGTACACCGGCGTGCTCATCTTCGGCCCGCTGTTGATCGCGCTCTCGTTGCTGGGCACCCAGGGCGTCAAGCAGCTGATCGGCTGGCTCGAGTTTCCCTTCTCGGCGCAGCTGTATTTCCTGGGCGCGGTGCTCTCGGGCATGACGGTATTCACGCTGCTCTACAAGCTGGCCCCTCACGCGCCGGTGCCCTGGAAGTCGGCGCTCGCGGGCGGAGCGGCGGCGGGCATCGCCTGGGAGCTCGCCCGCCATGCGTACGGCGGCATCGCCAGCCTCTTCTTCAGCGCCAACAAGGTCTACGGCTCGTTGGGCATCGCGCCGCTGTTCCTCATGTGGATCTACGTGGGCTGGTACATCGTGCTCTCCGGTGCGCGGCTCGCCTACGCGGTGGAGCACGCCGATCTGCACGACGAGTTCCACGAGCTCCTGGAGCACCCGAGAAGCCATGAGCTGATCGCCTCGCGCATCGCCGAAGAGGTGGCGCGCGCTTCACTCGACGGGCTCAAGCCGCCCACCGCCCGCAGCCTGGCGATGCAACTGCGCCTGCCGCAGCAGCGAGTCGGCGAGATCATTCACGTTCTCATGCTGGGCGGGCTCATTCGAATGGAGAAGGGTGCGCTCCACCCGGCCCGCGACGTCGCCACGCTCACCCTGGCCGACATCTCGGCCGCGGTCGGCGGCACCGCCCGGGTCGTCAAACGAGACCGTCCTTCGAGTACCGGGCACTTCGAAAGTGTGGCCCGTCTGTTTTCCACCGCCGATGAGGGAACCATTGAGAAACTCAAGGGAATTTCGTGGCGGGACCTTGTTCAGACCCCTGATGACAAGGTCGAAAAACCGTAGGTTTCTTGCAGGGTTGCCTCTTATGGAGCTACCATGACTTCCAAATCCGCAGTGATTCTGGACCGTTGGTCCACAGTGACCACAGGGGGAACGCAGGTGCTCAAGTCCGATCTCGTCAACATCCTGGTCGCGAAGAAGGGCGTCACGCAGAAGCAGGCGGAGGCGACCGTCGAGATGATCTTCGGCGCGATGAAGGATGCCCTCGTCGCTGGAGAAAACATCGAGATTCGTGGCCTCGGTGCTTTCCACGTGAAGCACTACGGCGCCTACCAGGGCCGGAACCCCAAGACTGGGGAGCCCATCGCGGTGCGCGCCAAGCGCGGCCTGCTGTTCCGCGCGGGTAAGGAGCTGAAGGACCGCGTGAATCGCCCCGGCCCTGACGGCAAGGTTCCGCCGCTCAACCCCGGTCAGTGATTCTCAGCCCTGTGAGACGGCGACCAGCCGGCCCACGGGGCGCACCTGCAGCTCGGGGTCGAGCTCACTGAAGGTGAGCACCGCCACGTCGGGGAAGGCGCCTTCGATCAACCGGCGCAGCATTCGACGAACGTCAGGTGAAGAGAGCAACACGCCTCGCCCCTGACGAGCCACCCGCTTGACCCCTTCGATGATCGCCCCGGCTTCGGCGGGATCGATGGCCGCACCACCCCGGCGCAAGGTCTCCTCCACCGCGGGGTCCACCAGCCAGGCGAACAACGGCCCGCTGTTGGAGAACTGGTGGCTGATCTGCCGGGCGAGCGCGACGCGGCACTTCTCGGCGAGCTGCGCGGCGTCACCTTCGGTCGCGGGAGAGACCAACGCATCGAGGATCGCGCGCAGGTTGCGAATGCTCACCTGCTCGTGGAGCAGCTTCTTGAGCACGTCGGTCATCAGCGGCAGCGGCACCTTCTGCAGCGCCTCCTTCACCAGCGCGGGTGACTGCGCCTCGAGCGAGGTGAGCGCCGCCTGCACTTCCTGAACACCGAGGAACGAGGCCGCGCGCTTCTTGAGCAACTGCGAGAGGTGATCGACCAGGAGGTCGCGGCGTGAACGCGTCTGCAGCCCCCTGGCGTGGAGCGCTTCCCGCTCGTCGACCACCGACGCGAGCGTGCGGCCCAGCGCATCCTGAGCGGCGACGGCGTCGACGCCACCGGCCTTCAGATCGGCCGCATTGCCGAGCACGAAGAGCAGACCGTCGGGGAGCTGACCACGCCCCGCCGGGACCTCATCGACCGCCAGCGCGTACGAGCGCGCCTGCAACGGAGCGCCGGTGCGAACGCGGAAGGCGGGCACGCGCACGCCGAGGTCCTGAAAGAGCCGCTCGCGCACCGCGTTCAGATCGAGGTGCACGAACGCCTGGCCGTCTTCTTCGATGAGCGGCGTGAGGTCGGCCGCGAGATCGAGCAGCAGCGGCGCGACGGCGTGCACCTGCTCCTCGAGCTTCGAAGGCTGCGCCGCCGGAGCGACGCGATCGTGGGGCTTCTTCACCGGCGCCGCGGCTTCTGCAGCACGCATCCGGCGCAGGCCCAGCCCCACCACCACGGCGAGCGCGGCGATGAAGAGGAAGGTGAAGTGCGGCATGCCCGGCATGGCGGCGAAGGCGACGCACAGACCTGCGACCACGAAGAGCGCCTTGTGCTGCCCGAAGAACTGCGCGCCGATGTCGGTGCCCAGCGAGTCTTCTTCCTTCTCCGACGCGACGCGGGTGACCACGATGCCGGCAGCGACCGCGATGGCCAACGAGGGGATCTGAGAGACCAGCCCGTCACCGATGGCGATGAGCGCGTAGGTGCTGGCTGCATCGGCCGCGGTCATGCCGTTCTGCAGCACGCCGATGACGATGCCGCCGAGCAGGTTGATGAAGGTGATCACCAGGCCCGCGATCACGTCGCCCTTCACGAACTTCATCGCGCCGTCCATCGAGCCGAAGAGCTGCGACTCCCGCTCCAGGGCCCGCCGTCGTGAACGCGCCTGGTCCTGGGTGACCGCACCGGCGCGCAGATCAGCGTCGATGCTCATCTGCTTTCCCGGCATCGCGTCGAGGGTGAATCGTGCGCTCACCTCGGCCACGCGCTCGGCGCCCTTGGTGACCACCAGGAACTGCACCAGCGTGAGGATGGCGAAGATGACCGCGCCCACCACGTAGTCACCCCGCACCACGAACTCACCGAAGGCCTGGATGATCTCGCCCGCGTGACCCTCCGAGAGAGCCAGCCGGGTGGAGGAGACGTTCATCGCCAGGCGGAACAGCGTGGTGATCAGGAGCAGCGTGGGGAAGGTGGCGACCTTGAGCGCGTCTTTCGCGTAGAGCGCGGCGACCAGCAGCGAGACGGCCGCCGCGAGGTTGATGGCCAGGCCCACGTCGAGCAGCCAGCTCGGCAGCGGCACGATCATCGCGCCGATGATCATCGCCATCACGATCGCCAGCACCACGTCAGACGACGCCTTCGCGCGAACCAGCACCTTCTCGACCACGGCGAGCACCCGGCTCATGACTGCTCCTCTTCTTTCGTTTCGAGAGCGACCTTCAAGATGGCGGCGGCGGCCTGGTACAGCTCTTCGGGCACCTCTTCGCCGACGTCGTAGTGAATGAGGCTGCGCGCCAGGGGGATGTCGCGCACCACGGGAATGCCCAACGCCTCGGCTTCTTTGCGGATCTTCAAAGCGTCCTCCTCACGGCCACGAGCCACGATGTACGGCGCCTCGCACTCGTCTTCGGCGTAGCGGAGCGCCACGGCGATGTGCGTCGGGTTCACCACCACGGCGGTCGCCTTCTGCACGCCGCGCGCGTTGCCACTGTTCGCCAGTTGCTTGTGCAGCGACTTTCGCTTGGCCTTCTGGTGCGGGTCGCCGTCGGAGTTCTTGTGCTCCTGCTTCACTTCCTGGTGCGACATCATCAGGTCCTTGATGTGCCGCTTTCGCGCGAGCGCCCAGTCAGCGACGCCCAACACCAGCAGCACCACGGCAGCTTTCAGCATCACGGGCTTGAGCAGCATCAACATCGCGGCGAACGCGCGGCCCCCGTCGTGGTGAAGCGCCGACAAGGCGAGCGATGCGTTCGACTGCACCGCGCTCCAGAAGATCCACCCGATGATGGCGGCGACCGCGAGGCCCTTGAGCACGTCGACCAGCTGTCGCACCGAGAGGAGCTTCTTGACGCCCTCGGTGATGTCGATGCGCTCGAGCTTCGGGCTCACCACGTCGGCGTTGAACTGCAGCCCTGACATGGCGACCGCTGAGATCAGCGCCGCGCCCATCGCGCCCACGAGGCTGGGCGCCGCGCACAGCGCCAGCACACGCACGCCTTGATCGATCGCATCGGAAGGCGAAGTCTGCGGGGCGCTCAGCAACGAACGGGTCCAGCCCAGGAACCGGCGGCTGGTGTCTTCTGAGAAGGCGAGCGTGGCGGCCAGCCCGCCCAGGGTGACCGCGGCCGAGGTGAAGAGCTTGCTCCGGGGGAGCTGCCCCTTCTTCTTGGCGTCTTCGAGCTTCTTCGCGGTGGGTTGCTGCGTCTTCTCGCTCATGGGCGCAGCTCCCTTGAGCAGGCTTCGGGCCAATGCGAATTCGAGTCAATTCAGTTGCTTGGCTGGGTGGTCCCGTCCGTCCTGGGAGACGATTGGGCCCCTCACCCCGACCCTTCCCGCTTCGCAGGGCGAGGGGGGAAGGCTCAGCCCATGAGCGACAAGGAGACCAGCTCGTCGGCGTGACTCAGCGCAAAGTCTTGCAGCCGCGCGGCGACGAGACCGATCATCAACCAGACCACCGCGCCTCCGCCGAGGATGCGCAGCGGGGCGCCGGTCTCTTGCAGGTTCATGTTCGGTGAGGCGCGTGACGCGAGGCCCAGGCAGACGTCGATGGCCAGCGTGAGCCCCGCGATGGGTGCCCCGATCGCGAAGCCGGTCGCGAAGGCGGTGCCCACCATTCCCGCGAGGTGAAGCGCCACGTCTTCGGTGTGATGGAAGGCGCCCGGCGCGACGAGGCCGAAGCTCTTGGTGAGCGCCGCGAGCATCAGCGGAAGCAACATGCCCGCTGAGCCGAGCGCGAGGAGCAGGTGGTACAGCGCGTCACCGGTCGCCGCTTCTTTCGAGCCTGCCATCGGCAGCGCTGCTTCGGCCGAAGAGCCCCGGAAGAGATCGATGAAGCGGCCTCCCATGCGTGCGGCGTCGAAGGGCAGCGCGGCGACCAGCCCGAGTGAAGTGCCGAAGAGAAGTTCCTGCGCGGCCAGCGCGGCGAAGTCGAAGGCGCTGAGCATTCCGCCAGGTGCGTTCACGCCGCCGGCCCCGTGAAGAAAGAGCGCGAGGGCCAGCACCACTCCCAGCTTCACGTGCATCGGGGCGTGCGAGCCCCCGAAGAGCGGGCACAGAAACGCGACGGGAATCAGCCGGGCGCCGATCAACGCGACGGCCAGGACGTGCGGCTGCAGCGCCTCGATGGCGAGGGTGAGCGCCTCGGTGTTCATGACGCGACCGACGGCAAGGTGAGCATGAGCTGCGTGGTGAAGCGGGTGAGCTGCGAGCCGATCCACGGGCCCGCGATGACCAGCGCGAGCACCGCGGCGCAGAGCTTGGGCACCACCGAGAGCGTCGACTCCTGCACCTGGGTGGTGGCCTGAATGAGGCTCATCAAGAAGCCGACCACCAACGAAGCGCCGATGGGGGGAAGCGAGGCCAGCACCATCAACATCAGGGCTTCGCGGGCGACGCCGAGCAGCACAGAGGTGTCCATCACCGGTACCCCAGGATGAGACCGCGCGAGAGCAGCGCCCACCCATCGACCGCCACGAAGAGGAGGATCTTGAACGGCAGGCTCACCTGGCTGGGGCTGAGCGTCTGCATACCCAACGCGAGCAGCACGTTGGCGATCAACATGTCGAGCACCAGGAACGGCAGGAAGATCAGGAAGCCGATGATGAAGGCCTCTTTCAGCTCGGTGAGCACGAACGCAGGAACGATCACCGAGAGGTCGCCGTCGTTCACCGACGCCGCTTCGTTCTCACCACGCAGCTCGCGGGCCATGTCGACGAAACGGGCGCGCTCTTCTGGGCTGCCATGTTTGACGAGGAAGTCCTTGAGCGGCTGCAGCACGGTGCCCGCAGACGACATCATCGCCATCGCGTCGGGGCCTTCACCCCAGCTGGTTCGGCCTTGCGCCCACATCTTCTCGAAGGTCGGCGCCATCACCGTGGCCGAGAGCACCGCCGCGAGCCCGGTGAGCACCATGGTGGGGGGCGCCTGCTGCGTGCCCAGGGCGGAGCGCACGATCGAGAGCACCACCACGATCTTCGAGAAGCTGGTCAGCATCATGATGGCGAAGGGCACGATCGCCATCAGCGCGAGCAAGCCCATCATCTGCACCTGATTGCTCGCGAAGCCGTCGGGCGGGAGCGCGGAAGAAGCGAGGATCATGACGTGGTTCCTTCGGAGAGGTTGGGTACGGCGCGCAACGCGACGCGGGCGGGGCGGCGGGCCGGGGTGATCTGCGCGAAGCCGTCTCCGTGAACGACCAGGTACGGCTTGCCATCGACTTCGATCAACGCGACGCCGGTGCGCTGCGAGAGGCCAGCGCGCTGCACCACGTTGAGGCGCGGTGCGGTCTTGAACTTCGAGGTGCTGAGGCCCCCCCGCGCGTGAACGAACCACGCGATGATTCCGCCCACGGCTGCGAGCCCGAGGAGGATGCGTGCCGCGGTCGCCGGCGATGCACCCTGCGTGGCGGCGATGAGCGGCGCGAGCAGGGCGAGGAGCGCGGCGCCGATGAATTTGGTGCGCGGAGAGAGGCTCATGGCGCGCCTCAGAACATCGAGATGATGCGGGCGCCGATTTCGCCTTCGATCTCGACGAGCTCGGCGCGGGCCACCGCCTTGTCACCGATGCGCAAGATCACCTGCTGCGCGGCGTTGATGTGGAGCGGGAGCACGCTGCCCGGGCGAATGCCGCCCAGCTGGTGAATCGGCAGGCGCAGGCGGGTGAGCTCGATCTCGACTTCGACGGGGACGCTGGGGTCGGCGTGGGACATTTCAGACTCCTGGTAGGGGCGCTCGAGGGCGCGGGTGAGGGTGAAGCCTGCTTCGGTGAAGGTGCCGCGCAGCTCGAAGGACGCCGCGATGATCCGGCCGCTGCCCACGAGGCCCTTCGATTGGTTGGTGAGGTTCGCGAAGAGCACGACGTCTCCGCAGGTGAGCGAGGTGGCGTCGGCGAGAGGCAGCGTGGCGCTGCCGATGAGGCACCGCGCCGGGAGCGTGACGGCGGCGACTTCAGCCAGCAGTGGGGCGCTTGCTTCCTGCGGGAGCGTCTCGAACTTCGACTGCGCCCAGAGCGCGGGCAGGAGCAAGCGGCCGAGGCATCTCGTCTCGCCGATGCCAAGCTCGAGCTGAATGGCGATGTGACGAAGGCGCGCATCGACCTGCTGCAACACGTCACCGCGATCCAGGGTCAACGAGACCAGGCGCGGGCAGAGCGACTTGAAGGCGGCTTCGTTTCGCAAATCGGCGAGCGTGGAGAGCGCGACCCAGCCGAGCGCGGCTTCTTCGATGTGCGAGATGCGGGTCGGGATGCCGACCGGCTCGTTGCCGCCGGTGATGCGCGCGAGCAGCGTGCCCGCAGCCATCAGGTCGAGCTCGAGGATGCCCAACGCTTCGCCGCTGAACTCGAAGGTGATGAAGAGAGCGCGCGCTGCGAGGTGCGAGAAGGGGTGCAGCGTCGAGGGGAGCAGCGAGGGGATGCAGCTGAGGGTCGTCTTGAGCTGGGGCCCGAGCTTCTCGGCGACGCGGCGGGTCGCTTCGTGGAGGGCGGTGCAGGCCTCAGGGCGGGCGTTGATGGCCAGATGCGCGCGGGTGAGCTTCTGCAGCGTGGTGAGCCGTACCCGGTTCGCGAGGGGCGCACGGGGCATCGCTGAGGGGGCGGGGACCGTCTCGGTGATCTGCGTCGATTCGTCGAGCATGGGGGGCGTGCTTTTCAGGGATCGCGCCAGCGCCAAGTGGCTGAAATCGCCGGAGGTTGTGCTCGGGGAAGCGTCCACGGTCATGGACTGGGCTCTCCCTCTCCCTTCGGGGCAGGGTCGGGGTGAGGGGCGAACGCGAGCTCCTCCCGGAGAGCTCCAGCGTCGACCCCTCACCCGACTTCTCCTCCAGCAATAGAGGAGAGGGAACACTCACCAACCCGCCCACCCCAGACCACGCCGCTCCCCCGCGTGGTTGCGAACTTCGCGACGCCCTCACCCCAACCCTCTCCCGAAGGGAGCGGGAGTTCTCGAGACATTCAGCGCGAGGCTTCTTTGACCAACCGTGCCGCCACCGCCCTCACCGCCGTGGGAAACGTCTCCGACCCGCCCTTGAACTGCGGAAACTGCGATCTCACCGCCGGCGGCAACGACGCGACGATCGCCGCACGCAGCTCGCCACTGGTGCGCACCACCAGCTGCTGAAGCCGTTCACCCGCGTCGTGACGAACCCCGAACTCATGCGCCAGCCGCGCCTGCCTGCGGCCCGAGTCCCACTGCTTCATGTCTTCGGCGAACGCGCTCGCGCGCTCCTGCTGTCCTTTTGAAAAGCCCGACAGCAGCTCTTCCGCCCGGGCCCGGTGAATCGCCGCCACGAACAACGCCACCCGCTCGGGAAAACCCATCACCTTGAGCGCCTGGTGATGCTTCCTGCCTTCGACGCGCGTGCTGGTCATCTCAAGCCACCTTCCGTTGGATCGAGGGGTTGATCACCGGCCGCTGCGGCGAAGGCGTTTGCACCGGAGCAGCCGTCGCCGGGGGCACCCCTCGTTTGCTCGAGCGCAGCCGCCACGACAGGAACACCACCAGCATCGCCACCACCGACAACGACAACCCGAGCACGATCACCAGCGGGCGCATGCCGGAGCTCGTCTCCTCCTTCGCCGGCGCGATGGGGATGGTCACCGGATCGATCACCAGCACCACGTCGTCGGGGTTCAACCCCTCCACCGCCGCCGCGACGAGGGCCCTGAGTTCCCCGCGCTGCATCTGCAGCTTCTCCAACGCGATCGGCTGCACCCGCACCAGCACCGACGCCTTCGAAGGCACCGCGAGCTGCCCGGGGCGAGGTGCGGGCGGCACCACCAGCTCGACATTGACCGAGGCGACTCCATCCATCGTCTCGAGCGACTCTTCGATGTCGCCTTCTTGTGCTTCGAGCTGCCGCAGCCGCTCGGCCGAGGGTGTATCGATGAGCCCCACGTTCTGCGCGAGCGTCTGCGTCTTCAACCGCGCCGGGCGGGGCAACTTCAGCTCGTTGAGCACGCGCATCGCCTCGGTGGCCTGCGCGTCGTCGAGCTCGATGGCCCAGGTGGGCTTCTTGCCCTTCTCGGCCACCTTCTTCACTTCGAAGCCGCGCGCGACGAGGGCCGAGACGATCTCGTTCGCGTCACGCTCGTCGAGGCCGTGCTGAATCTGGGTCGAGCACGCGCAGAAGAACAACGCGGCAGTCACGATGAAGGAGCGGTTCATGGGGCTCACACCTGCGTCTGGAGGACCTGCTTCACGCCGCCCGTGGCCTTCTCGACGACCTTGCCGGCGAGGTCGAGCTCCTGGGATGCGCGGTACACGTGCGTCTGCAGCGAGAGCAGCTCGGCGGGCGAGAACGACTTTCCCGACTCCGCCATCTTGAGGATCTGCTCCATGCGGTTCTGTGCCTGATTGACCTGGTCGAGCACTTTGGTGGCGGTGACCTGCTTGCCGGGTTCGGCCTGCTTGAGGCCCTCCACCTTGCACTTGCCGGGCTGGGCCTTCTGCACCGAGCTCGCCTCGTTCTTCACGGGGATGGGGGCGTTCTCGGTGCGGCCGGTGGGCGCGGGCTGCGCCTTCATCACCTTGCCGAAACCTTCGCCGATCTTCTGTGCGTTGCCTGTGCCGGAGATGCCTGCGGGGCCGGCGCCCGAGAGCGGAGTGATTGCCATGGCCGCGCCCTCAGCGAATGTTGTTGATGGCCGACTTCGCCGAGTCGTGCCGCACCTTCAGCACGTTGGAGATCGTGTTGTACTCACGGCTCTCCTGCTGCATCTGCATCTGCATCATCGTCGAACGATCGGCCTCCGCTCGCATCTGGCCGATCATCCCCGTGAGCTCACCGGGCACGCCGTCGGGTGACGTCGCCATCGCCTGAGCCGTCGCGCCGCCGCCTCCTTGCACCGAAGAGATGCCGGTCGCTGCGTACGAGGCCTGCGCGCTGTTTCCCTTGCCCGCCAGCGCCGTCACGTTGCTCACCGCCGCGCTGATGATGCCGACGCCGGGCACCGAGTTGAGCAGCGAGCCACCGACGTTGGCCGCGGTCTGGATCGCGTTCTTCAGCACGTTCCCGAACTCGTTCTTCGGGGTCTGGCGGGAAACGGTGGGGGTGAGCGAGATGCGGTTCGACGATTCCATGGGGTGTCCTCCTGCGAGTGGTGGCGGGCTCCTGTTCAGATCCCGTGCCGACGCGAAGTGGCCGGATTTCGTCGGCTGACCACCCGGTACGCCCGTCCACCCACGTGGACCCGAGTGCACGCGAAGTCTGCGGAAGCAGGCCGTCGACGCGCTGGAACGATTGCTGCGTTGGGGGCCCGGACCCTCGCAGCCCCCCGGAGCAACCCGTGAAGATCGAAAGTTCGAATCAGACGCAGCAGTGTGAAGCCGAAGCGCCCCTCACCACGCCGGTCGCGCCGAAGGTGTGCGTCGATCGCGTCGAGCAGGCACGGGTCGAAGAGCGCGTCTTTGCCGGTGAGCGTTCGTTCACCGAAGAGAAGTTGTTCGAGGCGTTCGCAGCAGTTCCGTCGCCGGGCGCGCTCGAGCTCGAGGTGAAGGGGAAGGTGATGCACCAGGGAGGCAAGGCGAAGATCACCGCCGATCGCGACGAATCGGGTGAGTTCCTCATCCGCGTCGAAGGCCAGGCCCAGGGCGCCTTCTCGCCCCATCCCGTGGTTGCCCTCGAGCTTTCTGCCTCAGGCGCCGTCACCTATCGGGTGAGAACACCGGAGGCGGCGGCCGATCTTCTCCACGCACTGCTGACCACCGCGGACAAGCCGAAGCTGGCTCACTATTCCGAGCAGAGCCTCGAGCGCGTCGAGGTGGGGCTCGAGTTCGGGCCCAGCGCGCACGGCATGTCGACCATCAAGTACGGCGGGCTCGACCTGGCCGCGAAGGGCACGGCGTGGGTCGACTTCAACAAGAACCTGTTGGTGACCGAGCAGGCCGTCGCCGGCGAGGCGTTTGGGCGCACTTCGGTGATCGCCGCGCGCGTGGGTATCGAAGGTGAGCTGGCGTTGCGGCTCCGCACCGAGACTGCGCTCCCACGAGACATGCTCTCGAGGATCGCCAGCGGGGAACTCTCCGCGGGCGACGTGATTCGAGAGAGCGAGTGCACCCGCCGGCTCGTGGTCGAGGGTGAACATCGTGAGGAGGTCACGACGGTCTTCGCGCCCGGCTACTCGCTGATTCAGAAGCTCGAGGGCGAGGTCGACCTCGATCAGCTGATCAGCGACCCCCTCGAACCGGGGCTGGCCATCAAGGGGTCGCTCACCACGTTGATGTCGAACCAGAACGCGGTGGGTGTTGGCTTCGACATTCCCGGGCTGAACATGCTGGTTCGCGGCGCGATCTACTCGAAGAGCGAACAGCACCTCTTCCAGGGCCACGATGATCACGCGCTCCAGAAGGAGCTCGACCTCAACCGCTCACTTCGATGACGGATCGAAGAACTCGATCAGCTGTTCTCGCCGGGCGTGCGCGTCTTCCATCGCCAGCGCGATGAGGTCGTTCGCGTAACCCGCATCGAAGAGCAGGTAGCTGCCGAGCTCTGCCTGGGTGAACAGGTTCGATCCCGAGAGCCGGTGCAGCAGCCGGGTGGGCAGGGCGTGGGTCTTCTCTTTCTTCGCGAACTTCTCCAGGTGCGGCCGGGCCAGCTCGGCCAGATCGCGGCTGGGCCGCACCACCAGATCGCGCACCACCCGGTAGGGCTGACCGCGCACCTGCTCGAGCGTGTCGTTCATGCGGGCCACGAAGTCGTCGCCGTAAGCGCGGCGGCCACTCTCCAGCATCTCGTTCAGACGGCGAAGGCGGTCGAGGTCGTACTCGGTGCGGTCGACCATCAACGCGGTGAGCACCTTGCCGATGATCTTCGTCGTGGTGGGCATCGGCTCGTGTTGCGCGGGCGGTTCGACGCTCGGCCTGGGCTTGTGCCTCAACGAGAGGATCAACACGCGATCGGCGCCCAGCCGCAGGGCGGGGGAGAGCGGCGTGTTCTGCCGCACGAAGCCATCGCAGTAGTACTCGTCGCCCACGCGCGCCGAGCGAAACAGAAGGGGAATCGCGCCGCTGGCCAACGCGTGTTCGGGGCCCAGCACCACTTCGACGGGCTGCTGGTAGGGATCGCGGCTCCAGCGAGGCAGGCCTGCTTCGCGGCGCTGAATGAAGATCACCGTCTTCCCATCGCGAATGCGCGTCGCCGAGACCGACACCGCCGAGCACAACCCGCGCGCGAGGTTGGCGGCGATGCGCGGCCAGTCGATCGCGTGGCGCACGATGTTCTCGATCGGCTCGGGGTGGAACAGATCGTAGAGCCGCCAGCCTTCGGGCCGTTCATTCGCGCGGGTGGCGCGCCAGATCTTCCGGCTCACCGAGTAGAGCGACTCGCCGTCGACGCGGAAGACCTTCTCCAGAGAGAGCCCTGTCCACAGGCTGGCGAGCGCGCGGCCCTGCTCATCGGGGATGTGCATGGTGGCAGCGAGGAAGCAGGCGGTGCTCGCGCCCACGGAGGTTCCGGCGAGCACGTCGAAGCGCACGTCGGCGCGCGTCGACGCGGGGAGCTCTTCGCGCAAGTAGCGGATGACGCCGGCTTCGTACGCGCCGCGAGCACCACCGCCAGAACACACCAGGCCAATGCGGGGCTTCATGAGATCTCGATGGTTGCGCTCATCGTGCTCCTGGGCCAGCGCCAATAACTTGCGGGTGCAACATCGTGATCAACACTGGTGCCGGTCTGTAGCGCAGCTCACCCTTTGGAGACCGTTCCCATGCTCACCGTTACCGCGCAGTCCCCGATGCCCACCCGCTTTCATCCCCGCGTCGACGCCGGCTTCATGGTGAAGCTCTTCACGGGCGGCCGTGCCGTGGTGGCGAAGGCGACCGACCTGTCGATGGCCGGTCTCAAGCTCATCGGTGACTTCGGCAGCGCCGACGATCGCATGACGCTGAGCATTCCCATTCCGGGTGATCGCGAGATCGTCACCGGTGCGACGGTGCGCCGCCGTGGCGAAGAAGAGCTCGCGCTCGAGTTCGATCAGCTCGATTGGGATGACATGTTCGCGTTGGCGCGTTTCCTTCACCCGCGCCTCAAGTGACTTTCAGCCCGCTGCCGCGGCGCGCGCCTTGAGCTGAGACACCAGATCCATCAGCTCGGCGCCCCGGAAGGGCTTGTGGATGTACCCGTTGGCTCCGGCCTTCATCGCGGTCTCCACGTCTGACTTCTTCGCCTTCGCGGTCAGCATGTAGATCGGCGTCTTCGCCGTTCGGGGATCCGCGCGCAGCATGCGGCACACCGCGATGCCGTCGAGCTGAATGCTGCCCACCGGCGGCAACACCACGTCGAGCAACACCAGATCGAACGTCTGCGTCTTGGCCAGCTTGAGCCCGTCGGCGGCGTGCGAAGCGGTCTCCACTTCGCAGTCGGTTTCGGTCAGCAGGCTGCGGACCAGCTCGCGGATCACCGGCTCGTCTTCGACCACCAGGATGCGGAAAGAGCCGGCCATCAGGGGGGAACCATACCGCTACTCGTAGGCAAGGGCTTCGACGACGTCGAGGCGGGCTGCCCGGCGGGCGGGGTAGAGGCCGGCGATGATGGCGGCCAGGGTGGCGACCACCACCATCTGCACGGCGGTGGCCCAGGGGTAGGAGAACGGAAAATTCCAGCCGGTGGCCTGCACGCCGACGATCTTCGTCACGATGTAGCCGACGACCCCACCTGTCATCACCCCGATGAGGCTGCCGGTCAGCCCGATGAAGAAGGCCTCGCCCGCGAAGAGCTTGATGATCTGCTTTCGATCCGCGCCGACCGCCCGGAGCAAGCCGATCTCGCGCGTGCGATCGAGCACGGCCGCCAGCAGGGTGTTGATGATGCCCAGCAGCGCGAGCGCCACGGCGACCGCCTCCATCGCGTAGGTGATGGAGAAGGCGCTGCTGAGCAGCTTGCGCGCCTCGTCACGCAGCTCGACGTTCGAGAGCACGTAGAGATCGAAGCGTTGGCCGAGCTTCGCGGTGATGGCGGCGCGGGTCTGCTCCAGCGTCGCGCGATCGCGCAGGTACACGTGGAAGGTGTCGACCTGGTCGGTGAGAAACTGCTTCATGAAGATGGTGCGGTCGAGGATCACCGAGCCCTGATCCGACGTGTAGTCGATGATGATCGCCCCCACCGTGTACGTGTGCTCGCCGGTGGGCGTCTTCATGGGGAAGGTGCTGCCCACGCCGAGGTTGCGGCGGCGCGCGAGGTTCTCGCTGAGCACCACGAAGTTCGCTTCACGCTGCTCGGGCGTGGGCAAGGTGCCCTCGAGGATCAGCGGCTTGCCGCGGCTCGAATAGATCTCCTGGTTGAGCGAGATGACGAAGATGCGCAGCCCCAACGCGTCGTGCTGGAGCAGGCGCACCGGGTCGACCACCTCCACGTTGGGGATGGCGCGAATCTCGTCGCCGATGGCCGCCTGCATGGGCTGGTTCTGCACGCCCGCGAGCTTGGCCGACGAGGTGACGAACAGGTCTGCGGGGATGGCCTGGGAGATCCACTCGTCGGCGCTCTTCTGAAAGCTGCCGATGAACGCGGCCAGGGTGACGGCCATGGTGACGCCGATGCTCATCGCGCCCACGGGCACCGACGTGCGCACCGGAGCGCGTGCGAAGTTGTCGGCGGCCAGCCGGCCCGAGATGCCGAAGAGAAACTGACCCGGCCCGCGGAACGGATAGTTGAGCCAGCGCAGCACGAGCGGCGAGAGCAGCGTGACGCCCATCAAGATGAAGAAGATCGACGCGTAGCCACCGATGGGAAAGTTCTCCAACGGAGGCGGGATCTGCGTCACCGGGTACGCCACCAGCAGCAGCAGAATGCCGAGGTACGTGGGCCACGACTTCACCGCGACCGCGCCTGCGCCGATGGCGGCGTCTTTGCGAAGCGCTTCCACCGGCTGCACCGCCGAGGCGACCCACGAGGGCCGCAACGCCGCCAGCACGCTCCCGAGAATGCCCATGGTCAGGCCGACCGCCAGCTCGGTGGCGCCCAGCTCGACGCTCCTGGCGTTCACCTTCACGTAGATCTCCGAGATGCTGTCGGAGACGGTGCTCATGGCCAGCTTCGCCACCAGCAGTCCCATCGGCAGGCCCAGCACGCTGCCCACCAGCCCGAACACGCCGGCCTCGAACGCGAACAGCGCGCGGATGCGCCGCCGGGTCGCGCCCAGCGCGCGCAGGGTGCCGATCTCACGGCGGCGCTGCACCACGCTGATCGACACGGTGTTGTAGACGAGGAAGACGCCGACCAGCAGCGCCACGCCCGAGCCGAGGTTGAGGCCCAGCTGAAAGCTGCGCACCATCGTCTGCACGGCCTGGCCGCGGCGATCGGGTGACTCCACTTCGATGTTCGAACCCACCGCCTTCTGCAGGCGCTCCTTCATGCCCTCGAGCCCCACCTTCGCGTCGATGGCCACGTCGATGCGCGTGAGCGTGCGGCCCTTGGAGAACGCCTCCTGCAAGCTCCCGAAGAACATCACCGCCACCGAGCCACCGAAGGCCTTGAGTGGCCCCGTCTCTTTCAGCAGCCCGTGAATGATGAAGGGCTTCTCACCATCGGGCGTGACCAGGTGAATCGCATCACCCGTCTCGAGGCCGTGCGCGGTCGCGTAGGTGTCGGTGACCAGCACGCGATCCGTCGAGTTGAGGAACTCCAGATCGTCCGCCAGCTTGCCGACGTCGGTGTCCACGCCTTCGTAGGTGCGGAAGAAGCCGTCATCGAGCAGGTCGACGCCGAGCACGTACATGCTCTCGCCGGGTGCGTCTTTCACGGGCGCGACCACCGAGATGCCGCCCGACGCGTGCAGCACGCCAGGCACGGCGCGCACGGTCTCGAGCAGCTCTTCAGGGAAGCCCGAGGTCTCAGCGGCCACCGTGAGATCGGCTTTGCCGGCCACCGTGTCGATGGTCGAGCGGAACGCCTCCATCACCGAGCGGTTGATGGCCGCGATGCCCACCAGGGTGGCCACGCCCACCGCGACGCCGACCAGGGTGAGCAGGGCGCGCAACGGCGAACCCAGGACGTGCCGCAGCGAGATGAGGCGAATCAGGGACCACATGGGCGCGCGCACCTTAACGGCAGGCCCGGGCCGGGGCGGCGAAAACTACTTCCCGAAGACCTGCTCGGCTTCGTCGAGAGAAAAGGCCAGATGGGCGGTGTGGCTGGTGAGGCGGCGCGAGAGCCGCTCCATCTGCACGGCGGCCTGAGCGCGTTTGCCCACCACCCGAACGGTCTTCCTCACGCCGAACGCGCGGAGGATCTCGCCCAGACGGCGGAAGTCCTCGGGCAGGAAGGCCTCCATGGTCTCCAGCTCCCGAATGTCGGAGAGCACGTCGACCGGAGCCCGGAGCCTCGAGAGCGCATCCCTCAGCTCGCGTTCGCTGGCGAGGGCTTGCGCCGAGGAGGGCGCTCCCGAGAGGGTGATGATGATTCTGTTTCGACCGACGTCAGGCGAGATGCGGACCACTTTTGGGTTCCTTGCAGAACCCCCCCGGGACCATTTCCTCTTACAGGAAGCGCGCGCGCTGGCGCAACGAGTCAGGCGGCAACCCGCACCGGGTCATCACCGACGATCCGCCCATCGGCGAGCAGCACCAGGCGATCGCCTACTTCCGCAGCCTTGGGGTCATGGGTCACCATCACGACCGTCAGGTTTCGGGCCCGGGTTGCTTCGCGGATGAGCTTGAGCACTTCTGACCCAGTCCGTGAGTCGAGGTTGCCCGTGGGCTCGTCGGCCAGCAGGAGCGCGGGCTCCGACAGCAGGGCACGGGCGATGGCCACCCGCTGCATCTCGCCCCCTGACAGTTCATCGGGGCGGTGCGAGTGGCGGCCCTTCAACCCAAACTGTTCGAGCAGGAGCTTCGCCTTCGGCTCCAGCTCGTCTCGGTGCTTGCCCGCCAGCAGCTCGGGGAGAACCACGTTCTCCACCGCGGTCAGGGTGGGCAGCAGATTGAAGAACTGAAAGATGAAGCCCAGGCGATCGCGGCGGAACCTGGACAATTCGTCGTCGGGGAAACGCGAGATCTCCTTGCCGTCGATCTTCAACGTTCCACTGGTGGGCACGTCGAGCGCGCCGAGCAGGTTGAGCAGGGTGCTCTTGCCCGAGCCCGAGCTGCCCATCACGGAGAGGAACTGCCCGCGCGGCACGGTCAGAGAGACGCCCTGGAGCGCCGGCACTTCGTTCTTCCCGCGGCGATAGACCTTCACCACGTTGCTCACTTCGATCATCGCGTCACTCACAACGAAACCAACCCTTCCTTCTCGGTCCACCCTTCGAGGGCGTTGGGCAAGCGAACGCGCACGTAGCGGCCGGAGGTCTCCATGATGCGGAGCTTGAGACCTGCGTGCACTTCAAACGACACCTTGGCCGTCTCGCCCGGGTACTCGCGCACCTTGGCGGCTTCCGGCATCACCACCGCTTCGATGACGGTGTCCTGCACCCACTCGTGAACGGCGAGCGTTCCGCCCAGGCCTGCGCCCACCACGAGAAAGAGCGCGGTGATGAGGCCCAGCACCACGCGTGAGCTGGAGCGCGCGGTGAACCACAGCAGCGCGAAACCCAGCCACCAGACGATCAAGAAGGCGATGCCCACGATGCGCTCGTCGGTCGCCTCCGCCAGGCGCTGGGTGAAGGGCACCGAGCCTTCTTCGCCCACGACTTGATCCACCTGACGCTGCCGGGCCACGGCGAGGTTGGCGCCGATGTCGTCGTCATCGGAGAGGCGATGGGCGCGCTCCAGATACAGGATGGCGGGGCCCAGCTCGCCCGCGGCCAGGTGCGTGGTGCCGAGGTTGAACAGCACGTCGGGGCCGCCGAAACCTGCCTGGAGCAGCTTCTCGTAGCGCTCCTTCGCGCCAGCGTAGTCACCCTTGTAATAAGCGTCGTTGCCCTCGACGAAGAGCGCCTGCGATTCTTGCGGCGTGTACTGCGCGAGGGTGAGGGCGAGCACGAGCGCGATCATGACCAGCCCTCCATCGCCGCGGCCGCTTCCGTCATGGTGCGCCTTCTCGCTGCCGCCTCGCCCATGCCCGGCGCGTAACGGCCCATGTCGCAGGTCTCGAGCACCGCGATGATGCGCGCGCGATCGGCTTCGGCGATGCCGGCTTCCGTGAGCCTGGTCACCAACTCGCCCCGGGCCAGGCCGCTGACCGGCGTTCCCAGGCGGGCGCTCATGAAGCTGGTGAGCGCGCGTTCGACCTCGGCGTAGAACTCGGGCGTGGAGCCCTTGCTGAGCAGCTTCTCCGCGGCAGCCAGGCGCTTCCGGGCCGCGCGGGCCTGCTTCTGCTTGATCGACTCGGCCGACTCAGAGCCCAGGGCGCCGCGTGCGAAGAAGAACGCGCCGGCGAGCAGGGTGAAGGCGAAGGGCGCGACCGCCAACGGGAGAAACCACGGGCGGGTGGTGAGCGCAGCGCGGGGCGCTGAGAACCGCGCGGTGTGGCGCAACGACTTGAGGCCGCCGGCGATCAGCTGATTCTTGGGGCCGTCGAGGCCTGTGGTCGCGCTGAGGTTGGGCCCGGCCGTCGCCCCGCCCACGCCGGGCTTCACGGTGATGGTGATCTCATCGACGCGCAGGTCTTCGTACTTGCGGCCTTCGGGATCGAAGTACGGAACGCTCAGCGCGGGCAGCACGAAAGTGCCCGTCTGCTGCGGCACCAGCGTGAACTCGATCACCCGCGTACCGCCGACGTGCGTCCTGGTGTTCTTGGCCTGGTCGTTGGTCTCCGGGTCGAACACCTTGAAGGCGGCCGGGGCCCCGAGCGCGGGCATGGGAATGGTCTGCAGGTTGCCGCGGCCTTCGAAGATGAACTTCACCTGCACCGGCTCGCCCAGCGCCACTTCGGTCTGCGAGACCTCGCGCGAAAGACGCCAGCGCCCCACCAACGTGGTGGAGGGACCGGGCGGCAGGGGGCGCACCACCAGCTTGCTCTCGTTGCCTTTGCGGTGAACGCGGCGGCCTGCGTAGAAGATGCCGGTGGTGATGTCGGCTTCGGGCGCCTCGATGGTGACGGTGCCGGCCTTGAGCGGGAAGACGGCGCGCTGGCGCAGCAGGTACTCGCGGTAGGGCACGCCGCCGATGAGGCGCTGCTCCGAGGTGAGCTGGCTGGGCGTCTTGAAGTCGAGGCTCAAGAAGCCATCGAGCTTGGGCGCGGTCACGGTGTCGACGGAGGAGAGGTCGACCCGCGAGTAGAGGTGGATGTTCACCATCACCTGCTCGCCCACGTAGGCCTCGCTCTTGTCGAGCGACATGCGCAAGAAGAGATCGGAGTCACCGCGCGGAACCGCCGGTTCATCGTCGAGCCTTGGCTGGCCACCGAGCGGATCGCCGTCGTCATCCATGCCGCCGAACCCGGGCGGAAGACCGCCGGGAAAGCCGAACGGGTTGGTCGGAGGTTGCCGCCTCACCGTGCGATCGGGCGCGAGCCGGCCGCGCACCACCTCGATGCTCACCGGCCTCGTCTTGTAGAGCTTCGAGGCGGTCTGCACCGCGGCCGCGGGAATGGTGAGGTGGCCGGTGCGATTGGCGCGCATGGTGAGCGTGTGCTTCTGCACCTGGGTGATCACCCCGGCTCCACCCGGCCCCAGCGAGTAGCTCATCTGCGTCGACTGGCTGCGGCCGAGCACTTCGAAGTCTTCCGCCACGGGGAGCTGCAGCACCGAGCTCTCCGGTGCGTTGGCCACCACGATCTCCAGACGGAACGTGTCTTCAGTGCCGACCTTCTCGCGGTCGGCCTGCATGGTGACCTCGATCTCCGCCGCTACCGCAGGGGCCGCAGCGAGGAAGAGGGCGACAAAGAGGGCGCTACCAGTCCTTGCCATTGGGTTCACTCTTCGGAGTCTTCTGTTTGAAACGCCACAGCTGAAGGTTCTTCTCGTTGCTCTTGAGCGAGTCGAGCAGTTTTTCGGCGTCCTTGCGGCTCACGTCAATGCCGCCATCGGGGAGGAGCTGAGGCTTCCCTTCCTGCGCGGCGCCGCCATCCTGCTCTTCATTGCCGCCGTCGGCGCCCCCATCTCCGGGCTCGGCCTGGTCGGAACTGCCGCCATCGCCTTTCTCTTCCTTCTCGCCCTGACCGCCGTCGCCTGAGCCGCCATCACCCTGGCCACCGTCGCCCTGGCCGTCGCCTCCGTCGGTTCCACCATCGGCACCGGCGTCGCTGGGGCCCGCATCACCATCCCCGCCATCCGGCTTGCCACCGTCAGGGCGGCCCGCGTCTGAACCACCATCGGTGACGCCGCCGTCCTGGCCTGCGTCGGGCTTGCCGCCGTCGTGGCCGCCACCATCGGGGGTACCGCCGTCGCTGCCCTTCGATTTTTCGGGCGGGAGGTTCTTGAGCAGCACCTCCATGTTGTGGCGCGCGAGCTCGTCTTCGGGGTTCCTGCGCAGCGCGGCGCGGTATTCCTTCACGGCCTGCTGCTTGTCTCCGGTGGCCGCGGCGACGTTGCCGAGGTTGTAGTGGAGCTTCGAGGCCAGCTCTCCGGCTCGATCGAGATCGAGCGCCGACTGGAAGGCCGACTTCGCCTCGTCGTTGCGGCCGAGTTTATGGAGCGCGAGGCCGCGGTTGTATTGCACGCGCGGATCAGACGGCTTGTCCTTCAAGGCGGCGTCGTAGTGGGTGAGCGCCTCTTCGAACTTCTGCGCTTCGTAGGCCTGGGTGCCGAGCTCGATCTCGGGGTGATTCTTTTCCAGCGGTCCCGCGGCCTGCGACTGACCTGCGAGCAGCGCGACCATCAACACCGCGAGCTTCGAGGCCTTCCGGCGCCACGAAGGCAGAATGAGCATGCCGAGGATCAAGAAGGCGATGCCGATGGCGAGGAACGGTTGGTACGACTCGCCGTACTTCATGGTGACGCGGCTCTCGAGCTCGCTCTTCTGCAGCGTGTCGATGATCTTCACGACCTCGCCCATGGCCACGCCGCGGGGTTGGTAGAAGAACTCGCCGCCGGTGGCTGACGCGATGCGGGTGAGGCCCGCGCGATCGAGTCGGCTGATCACCGTCACGCCGTCTTCGGTCTTCTTGTAGCCGACGACATCGCCGCCCTTGTTGAGGATGGGGATCGGCTCACCGGAGTCGCTGCCGATGCCGATGGCCAGCACGCGCGCGCCGAACTCCTTGAGGCCGTCGATGCCTTCACCCACGTCGCCGGTGACGTCTTCACCGTCCGACAGCAGCACCACCACCCGGTCCTTCGCGCCGCGATCGGCGTTCTCCAGCACCTGGCGCGAGAGGAGCAGCGCTGCTCCGATGTTGGTGCCCCCTTGCGGCATCGTCTCGGGGTCGACCGCGCGGAGAAAGAGCTTGGCCGCTGCGTAGTCGGAGGTGAGCGGGCACTGAATGAACGCGTCACCGGCGAAGACCACCAGGCCCACGCGGTCGCCTTTGAGCGAGTCGAGCAGCGAGGTGAGCTCGAGCTTCGCGCGCTCCAGTCGCGAAGGCGTGACGTCACGCGCGTACATCGACTTCGACGCATCGAGCGCCACCACCACGTCGATGCCGCGGCGTTTGGCGACTTCGGCTTTCTCACCACACTGCGGCTGCGCGAGCGCGAGGGAGAAGAAGACGAGCGCCACCGTGTAGGCCGAGCTCTGCAGTGACGGCAGCAGCACCGAGACGCCCGGCGCGAGCACGTCGGCCAGCCGGTTGGGCACCGCCTTCGAGAGCCGGGTGCTGCGGCGCACGGAGACCACGATCGCGATCACCCCGAGCAGCAGCGCCACGAAGATTCCCAGGAGGAACCAGGGTTGCGCGAAGCCGGCCTTATAGCCGAGCAGCGTGAAGCGCCAGGGCGTCGAACTGATCACGGAGCCCTCCCGGCAGCGGCGGAACGCTGCGCGAGACAGATTGCAGCGAAGCGGAAATCTGGCCGAGGGAGGGCGACCCGGATCACGGAGCCCTCCCGGCAGCGGCGGAACGCTGCGCGAGACAGAGTGCAGCGAAGCGAAAATCTGGCCGAGGGAGGGCGACCTGGATCACGGAAACACCCGCAGCAGCGTCGACTTGAGGAGGAACTCGATGAGCAGCAGCAAGGCCGCGAGCAGCAAGACCTCGTGAAAGAGCTCGCGGTAGGTGGCCATCGCGCCGCCTTCCATCAACTTGCTGCGCTCCAGCGAGTCGAGGACCTTCTGCAGACCCTCCTTCAACGTCTCGCGATCAGTCGCGCGGAAGAACTCGCCGCCGGTCATGTTCGCCATCTGCGTCAGCAGCTCAGGGTTGATGGGGATCTCGACGTCGCGCCACGCGGTCTGGCCGAAGATGTCCTGGCCGGCGGGGAAGGGGACCTTGCCGCCCTTGCCCACGAGGATGCTGTACACGGGGATCTTCAGCGCCCGCGCGGCCTCCGCGGCGTCGAGCGGTGAGACCCGGCCTGCGTTGTTGTCGCCGTCGGTGATCAACACCACAACGCGGCTCTTCGCTTCCGAGTCACGCAGGCGGTTGAGCGCGGTCGCGACGGCGTCACCGATGGCGGTGCCGTCTTCGAGCACGCGCGTGCGCAGCTGCTTGATCACCTCTTTGAGCACGCCGTAGTCGAGCGTGAGCGGAGCCTGCGTGTACGCAGCGCCGGAGAACACCACGAGGCCGATGCGATCGTTCGAGCGGCCCGCGAGGAACTCGGTGAGCACTTCTTTCGCCACGTGCAGCCGGTTGTTGGGGCGGAAGTCGGCGGCCTCCATCGAGGTGGAGAGATCGAGGGCGATCATGATGTCGATGCCCTCCACCGAGAGATCCTTGATGCGGCTGTCGCGCTCTTGCGGCCGGGCCAGCGCGATCACCGCGAGCACGTACGCGGCGATGCGCAGCGCGGGCAGAATCCACAACATGAACGGCCTGATGCCGCGGCCCTGCTTGAAGAGCTGACTTGCCGCAGAGAACCGCAACACCGCGCGCTTCTTCTTCTCGACGTACGTCCACCCAAGGAACACCGGCACCAGCACCAGGAGCCAGAGCATCTGCGGGCTGTGGAAAATGGAGAGGTCCATTTACGCGGGCCTGGGCGGAACGATCGCGGCTTGAGTCGAGTGAATGATCCGGTACGCGAGCTCGAGGTGGGTCTTGCAATCTTCGACGGTCGGCAGCTGCCGGGCGTAGCGGATGTAGTCGGACGCTTCGGCGAAGGTCGTCAGATCCGGCATGGGCAGGCCGGGCGTCACGCGTGAACGGAGCGCGTTGAGCAGCTCGGGCGTGGTGCTCTCGAGCGCCTCGAAACCGTAGAGCTCGCCGAGGTAACCGCGCACGATCTCCGAGAGCCGGAAGTAGTAGCCCTTGAACTCGCCCTTCGCGGGCAGGTTCTCTTTCGCCAGCGCATCGAGGGCTTTCGTCGTGCGAACGTGGAGCGGCTCGGGCGGCGGCACGTAGGCAGCGGCCGCGACCTTCGGCCGGTTCAGGTAGCGCACCACCGCGTAGGCAATTCCCGAGAGCGCGAGCAGACCGGCCAGCACGTAGAGGACCAACCAGCTGCGAATGGGCAGCTCCTCGGGTGGCTTCACGTCGTACAGGTTCTCACCCTTGCTCTGGGCGTCGGGCGGCAAGACGGAGTCGATGTTCACCCGCGCGCGGGGAACGGGCAGGGTGACGTTGCCTTCGGGCGCGCTCACTTCGAGCTCGAGGTCAGGCGTGTCGAGCTCGCCCAGCTTGAAGGCGGCCACCTTCACCTGAATGGTGGTGGTCGACTGATCAGCCCCGTCGACGCGTTTGCGCTCCTGGCCCAGGTAGTCGAAGTCTCCGAGATCGCTGGGCGTTTTGAGTTCGTACCGCTGTGCGGAATCGTGGGTGACGACGATCTCGAGCGTGACCGGTTCGCCCAGCTTGGCCCGGTCTGGGGTCACACGCACCCGCAGCTGCTCCGGAGGCGACACGCCTCCATCCAGCTCCGCGGCGGGAGCCATGGCGGCCAGCAGCAAACAGACGAGCGAGCAGAGGCGGGACAAGGCGCTGGACACTTTCCCGAGAACACGCGGGGACGCAAGGGAACTTCCGGGATAGTGTTCGTGTTCATGAGCCAATTCCCGATCGACGTCGATGCAGAAGCCATCTTCCTCGACGGCGGCTGGTACACGCGCGAAGACCTGTCGCGGCGCATTCGCGCGATGCTCGACTCGGGTGACTTCAACGTGGCCCGGCCGTCGATGGCGCTTCAAGAGCTCACCCAGATGATGATGGGCGTCCGCACCATGGCGTTCCGTTCCACGCCTGAGCTCGCTGATGCGCTCACCGCGCTGGCCACCCGCCTGGGGCAGTCAGTCGGCGGCGTCATTCGTGAAGCGGTCACGCAGTACATCACGGACGCGAACTCCGACCCGATGGCGTCGCAGCAGCAGCAGCCCGCGCCGGTGCAGCTCACGTCGCCGCCGCGCAGCGAAGAGACGGTGCGCGCGGCGATGCCGACCAGCACCACCTCGGAGGAGCTGCCCAAGGTGATCGTCGAACCGCCCGCCGTCATCGCAGGCCCTGGTGCGCTGAAGGCTGCGGGGGTCGATCCGCTCGAGCTCACCCAGCGCAAGGCCGCCGCACCCGCCGCCCCCGGCGAGCCCGACGGCTCCGAGCAGCGCTGGTTCAAGCAGTAGGCGAAGTGAAGCGCCCCCGCGCCCCTTCGGGCCTGAGCTGACGGGCCGCAAGCCGCCACCGGCGCATGACCAGGGGGCGACCGCGCGGAAAATTCGACTCGCGCTCTCGAGGGGCGAAAGACCTGCGCGAGCGCGGGCCTGGTGCTCCCGCTGGGCGTCGCCGTGCGCCATCTGGCTCGCGTCGTGCAACCCGTGCCCTCCATGCGCAGCGGCATCGCCGTCGGCCTCGCCCTCTTCGTCGTCGTCGCGACGGCGCTTCCGCTCCTTCGCGTGCGGGTGTGGTGGGTGCGCATCTGGGACTTTCCGCGCTTGCAGCTCGCCGCGCTGGCGGCGCTCGCGCTCCTCCTCGGCGCCGGCACGTGGGGCGACGGTGGGGCCTGGCACCCGGCGCTCGGCGCGCTCACCGCCCTGGCCCTCGCCTATCAGTTGGCGAAGGTCTGGCGTTACACGCCCTTCGCGCCGAAGGAGGTGCAGGACACCAGGGGCGCCGGCCGCGATCCGGGGCGCACGATCTCGCTGGTGGTCTGCAACGTGCTGGAGAAAAACAGGGACGCCGATCGACTGATCTCCGTGGTGCGCGGCGCCGATGCTGATCTCGTGCTCTGCGTGGAGACCGACGAGTGGTGGCGCGAGCGCCTCGATGCGTTGTCCGAGACGCACCCGCACGCCGTGCGCGTACCGCTGCCGAACACCTACGGCATGCTGCTCTACTCGCGCCTGCCGCTCTCCGAGGTGCAGGTGGAGCACCTGGTTCAGGACGACATTCCTTCCATTCAGGCGCGGGTGCGGTTGGGTTCGGGCGAGGTGGTGTGGCTCAACTGCGTTCACCCCCGCCCGCCCGCGCCCAGCGAGAGCGATGACTCGTTGCCACGCGATGCCGAGCTGCTGCTGGTGGGCAAGCGCGTCGGCGAGGCGACCGGTCCGGTGATCCTCTGCGGCGACCTGAACGACGTGGCGTGGTCGAGCACCACCAGGCTGTTCCAGAAGATCAGCCGCCTGCTGGACCCGCGCAAGGGCCGCGGCATGTTCAGCACCTTTCACGCGCACTGGCCGGTGATCCGGTGGCCGCTGGATCACGTCTTCTTCAGCGACGACTTCCGCCTGGTCTCGCTCCGGCGACTGCCGGACGTCGGCTCTGATCACTTTCCGGTGTACGTCTGCCTGCACCTCGAGCCGGGCGCCGCCGCCCAGCAGGAGGCGCCCGAAGCCGACGACGCCGCCCACGCAAAGGCCGACGAGACGATCGCCCAGGCGCGCGGCTCGGAGTAGCCGCCGCCACCCGCAGGAGGTCGCTCTTCGCCGGCCTTCAGGTCAGGGCAGCACGAGCGCCGAGTGTGGGTTGGCACCGAACGGGTTGGTGGGCGCCTTCGAGGTGGCGGCCAGGTACGACCAGAAGCCCGCCGCGCTGTACGCCTGGCCCGCGGGGTTGGCCGTGGGCATGCCCACGTTCGCCGCCACCTTGCCCGAGACGCCCAGCCTCACCTTGGTGCCCCACACCGTGGCGCCCAGGCAGCGCGCGTGATCCGAGCCGGGGAGGCTGCGCGAGAAGTCGCCGAACACCGCCACCGTGATGTTGCGGGTCCCCTGGCTCATCATGCGCTGCGTGAAGGTGCGCAACCCGGGGAGGATGACGTCGGTCATGCGCTGCCGCACCACCGAGCCCGTGCGATCGCCGTGGGTGTCCCAGCCGTTGTTCACCGCGCACACCACGTTGGTGCCGGCGAGCACCATCAGCTCTGCCGCCATCATCTGCGCGGTGAAGGAGTTGACCGCCCGGGTGTTGGTGGGCAGCCCGTACGCCGCCGCCACCGTGGCCGGGTTGAAGGCCAGGGTGTTGTTGCTCTGCAGCACGGCGATCGACGAGTCGTAGGCGTCCTTCACCGAGGCCAGCGAGCTCTCGTTGCCGCTCAGCTGCGCCGCCGACATGGTGCGCGCCGCGCCCAGCGCCGCCGCCGCCTTGGCGCGATCCGGAATGGTGGGGTCGGTGGTGCCGCCCCCCAGCGCGTTGATGGTGGTGGTCATGTCGGTGATGCTCTGCATCGACACCCCGTTCTCAGCGGGCCTGGGCCCGTCGGGGAAGTTGCCGCCCACCACCGCGCACTTGATGGCCGCGGTGCCGCCCAGCGCGTTGGCCAGCATCAGCGCGTAGCTCTTGGTGCCGTTCGACCAGTCGGCCATGCGCGCCGGATCGTGGCTCGAGATGCCGTGGTTCACCCCGATGGCCGCCATGTTCGAGAGCGCCAGCGCCGGCAACGTGCCGTAGGTGGGCGCGTCGATCACCAGGCCCGAGCCCAGGTTCCTGGTGTTCGAGCCCGTCACCCCGAAGGTGCCCGCGGGCGCGAAGGAGTCGGCGTTCGAGAAGAGCGCGTTGTAGCCGCCCCGCAAAAAACACCATCAGCACCGCCGACTTCTGGGGCGCCGCCTGGCCCCACGCGGAAGGAATGAGCCCCGAGGGGCCGGCGAACAGCCCGGCTCCAGCGAGACCAGCGGCACCTTTGAGCAGGCTGCGTCGAGAGAAGTTCATGGTGGTGTGTCCTTCCTACTGCGCGAGGAAACCGGTCGAGGTCAGCACCGCGGCACAGGCGTAGGCCCAGCGCCGCCGCGGGTTGGTATCGTTGTTCACCGCCGAGGTGGCGAAGCTCACGCAGGCCGCCGTCTCCGCCGCGCTGGGCACCCGTGACCAGAAGCGCCGCTGAAAGTTTGCGCACTCGGTGTTGGCCGTGGCCGCCGTGGGGTTCGCCGCGTACGCCGTGCCGGCGTTGGTGAAGCCCAGGCAGCCCTGGAACGACGCCTGGAACGACTGGTACAGGCTGACCGCGCTGAGCTCCTGCTCTTCGGCCCAACGCCCCGGGGGCTGGTTGAAGGTCTGCGCCTGGTTCTGAATCGCCGAGGGCGTGCTGCCCAGCACCCGGTTGTAGTCCGTCACCAGCATCGGGTACGGCTTGACCCGAAGGCGATCCGTGCCCACCAGCCGGTCGAGGCGATCGCCGTCGAGGCTGCGCCCGCCGAAGCCGGCGTAGAGCAAGCTCCCGTTGCAGCCCGTGGGCGTGGCCACCGGCGCCGCGTTCGACAGCCGCGCCGGCACCACCAGCGCCTGGCCACTGTTGGCGTCGAGGCCCTGCACTCCGCCCGAGAAGGCCAGGGTGCCGGCCGCGGTGCCCGACTCGGCATAGGTCCAGGTGAAGGTCTGGCTGGAGTTGCCGGGGATGGTGACCGGCGTGGGCACGCTGGTGGTGGCGACCCGCACCCCGCCCGTCAGCATCGCCGAGGGCGGCGCGGGGATGGGCGTCACGTTCATCGCCGCGGCCTGGCCTTCGTTGTTCACCGTCATGGAGAGCGTGAAGCCACCGCCGCGGTCGACGGCGGCGGGGATGGTGAAGGCGGTGATGCTCAGCTGCGCGGCCGACTCCACGGTGGTGGTCAGTGACTGCAGCGGCACCGAGCTGAGCACCTCACCGGTGGCCCCGCCGGTGCCGCTGGCGGTGGCCTGCACGCGCAGGGTGCCGGGGCCGGTGCCGCGCTCCGTCATCGGAAAGACGAAGGTGGCGCGCCCCCCGCCCCCGATGGTGACCGGCGCGGCCGCGCTGGTGCTCGCCTGCACGCCGCCCGTCACCGTCAGGCTCACGCTGGGGGCCACCCCGCTCGCCGCCGCGCCGCCGGTGTTCCGCACCACCACCGTGGCGTCGAAGGCCTGCCCACGAGACACCTTCGGAGGCAGGGTGATGGACTCGATCAGCAGCGTGGGCGCGGGCACCACCACCGCCAGGTTCGACGCGCTGAGGCTGCTGGTGAGCGTGCCGTTGCGCGCGCCGCCGGTGAAGGCGAGGGTGCCGGCCGCGGCGCCGTTCTCCGTGTAGGCCCAGGTGAAGGTGGCGCTCGCGCCGGCGGCGAGGTTCTGCGCCGCGGGCTGGCTGCTGGTGGTGGCGCCCGCGCCCCCCGTCACCGTGAGGGTGGCCGGGTTGGGGTTGGGGACCACGTTGTTGGCCGCCGTGGTGCCGGTGTTCTTCACCACCAGGGTGACGTCGAAGGTCTGGCCGCGGGTGATGAGCGAGGGCACGGTGAGGGCCGTCACCACCAGCGCGGAGGGCGCCTGCACCGTCGCGGTGTTCGAGGTGGCCGGGTTGGAGTGGATGGTGAGGCCCTGCGCCTGATCGACCCCGCTCGCCACGGTGGCCAGCGAGAGGTTCCCGGTGCCGGTGGCGGTGTAGCTCCAGGTGAAGACGGCGGTGGCGCCGCCGGGGAGATCCACCGGGGTGGCCACGGTGGTGGTGGTGGCGGCCCCGCCCGTGGTGGCCGGCGGGTTGGGCAGCACGTTCTTCGCCAGCGCGCTCCCGCTGTTCTTCACCACCAGGGTGGCGGTGAAGGGCTGGCCCACGGTGAGGTGGGCGGGCACCGAGAACAGGGCCTCGAGCTGCGCCGGGGTGTCCAGGGTGATGGCCGGCGAGCTCACCGGCTCCGCCAGCACCGGGGCGTTGCTGTTGCCATCGAGCCCCGAGGCGCCGCCGGTGAAGGTGAGCCTGCCGAGCTGGGTGGCCCGGAAGGTCCACGCGAAGGTCACGGCGCCGCCGCGCGGCACGTCGGTGAAGGCGGGGGTGGGGCCGGAGACCAGCGTCGCGGCGCCCTCGCCCCTCGAGGTCAGCAGGTCGGGGGTGACGGCGGTGGCGGGCGACTGGCCGCCGTTGAGCACCGTCATGGTGACGGTGAACTCGGCGCCCAGCACCACGTGGGTGGGGGTGGTGAGGGCCTCCAGCGTGAGCATGGCCGCGCTCTGCACGATGACCGAGGTGGTGGCGGGCATCGCGGTGACGCTGCGGTCGTGCTCCATATCGACCCCGTCGGCGCCCACCTCGAAGGAGATCGAGCCGGGGTCGGTCGCCGTGTAGACGAAGGTGAAGACGTGGGACTGCCCGCCTTCGATGTCCACCGGGTTGGGCGAGCTGTCGATGGCGGCCAGGCCGCTGCCGGTCTGCACGGGGGTGCGCGGCACCACGGCCGAGGCGGTGGTCTCACCGCCGTTGCGCACCGTCACCTCGAGCAGCAGCTGCTGCCCCACGCTGATCATCGCCGGGCTGGCCGAGGTGGTGAGGGTGAGCACTGCAGGAGCGCGGGTGGAGATCTCGGCGGGGGGCATCAGCTCTCTGACCTCCACCACCTCGCCCACGCAGCCGCAGAGCAGCACGCACGTCGACACCAGGAACGTTCGAGTCGTCTTCATGGTCGTCCTTTTCTTCACTGGCAGAAGCCAGGATCCCTGGCGATGGCGGAGACGGCGGACTGGATGGTGCGGCTGGCGGCGAACGCGGTCATGCACGCGTCGAACACCGGGCCCTCGCACTTGAACTCGGCGCGGTTGTAGAGGAACTCCATCGCGGTGCGGCAGGCGTTGAAGCGGAAGTCGGCAGAGCTCACCATGGTGGTGACGAACTGCTGATCATTCGAGAGCATCTGCCCGCCCAGCACCGGCTGGGGGCCCTCGTTGGGCGCGGCGAAGGTCATGGTGTTGGCGTTGGTGCCCACCCGGCGGGAGAGGATCTTCGCCACGTAGTCGAGGCCGAAGGTCTGGTTGTAGTGGCAGCCGGCGCAGGCGGCCTGCATGCGGCCCGAGGCGTTGACCCCGTTGGTGTTGACCGCGGCCACCAGCTCGAGCCCCAGCACGTTGTTCATCAGCCGGTAGGCGGCGTTGATGCGGTAGCCGTCGAGCTCGTTGCCCGCGTACCGCACCATCCACGCGCGGCTGCGGAAGTAGCCCAGGCCCTGCGGGTCGGCGACCACCACCGCGTCGGCGTTGGCGGTGGCGCCCGGGTCGACCCGGAACTGGCCCAGAAAGAGGTCTGCCCAGGGGCGGTTGTTCGCCAGCACGTGCCTGGCCAGGTAGTAGCTGGCGTCCTCCGCGGGCGTGGCGCCCGGGTCGCCGTTGAACTTGGCGTTGATGAAGCGCGCGAACTTCTCCTGGAAGACCGCGGTGGCGATCATCGCGTCGACGTTGTCCTGCGGGTTCGCCGAGCCCAGCAGCGCCGCCGTGGGCGTCTGACCCAGCAGGGTGGCGGACAGTCGGGTGGCGCAGCGCGCGCGCGACTCGGCGGTCTGGCCCAGGGCTACGCCGGAGGCGAGCAGGGCGCCGAGGATCAGCGGGGAGACTTTCATGGGCGTCGTCTTCAGCATCGGCCACCTCTGCCAAACCGGGTTGGGTTGCGCCGGGCCTCCTACGCACGCGTCGTGCCAGCACCGATCCGCTGCACTTTGCTGGGGGAGCGCGCTGCACCGCGGGCCGTCTGCTGGAGCGAGGAGACGCCAGGTGACCACGGCCGAGGGCAAGTCCTCTGGCAGGGGACACTTCAGCGCCGTCAGGCGGGCCGGGCGGTGGAGCGCGCGCAGACCACCTGTGCACCACACAGGGCACTGTCCCCTGGCAGAGGACACCTTCGAGGGATTTCGGCTTGTTTCAGCGCCGGGCGCGGAGCCGCAGGCCGCACCGCAGCGCGAAGCGAGCGCTCCCCCTGGCAGGGGACGCCATCGAGGGAGAATTCGACTTGCGCGAAGCGCGCGCTCCCTCTGGCAGGGGACACCTTCGAGGGAGAATTTTCGGCTTGTTTCAGCGCCGGGCGCGGAGCCGCAGGCCGCACAGCAGCGCCAGCAGCGCGAAGGGCGCGCTCCCGATGCTGCTGCAGCCCAGGCCCACGACGGGCTCCAGCTCCTGCAGCACGTCGTTGGCGACCACGAAGGCGACCTGCGGGCTGCGCGCGCTGTTGAGCGCGGCGTCTTGCGCGATGGCCTCGAGCCGATGCTCGCCGTTCTCCAGCGTGCGGGTGCGCAGCACGAAGTCCCAGGGCGCGGTGGTGACGGTGCCCAGCGGCTTGCCGTCGAGCACCCAGGTGACCTGGGTGACGCCCACGTTGTCCTGGGCCATCACGGTGAGCTTCACCGTTCCCGAGAGCGTCGCCGCGAGCTCGCCCAGGGTGACGGACGGGGCCTCGAGATCGCTGGGGCCCTCGCCCACCCGGGTGATCGCCGTGCCGCGCACCGGCCCGGCGGCGGCGGTGACGGTGAAGGGGCCACCTTCGGTGTCGCGCGCGGTGAACAGGCCCTGGCTGTCGATGGAGCCCCCGCCGCTCACCGTCCAGCTCACCTGCGGCACGGCGTCAGCCGGCGCGCCGAACTGGTCGTTCGCCACCGCGGCGAAGATCTGCGTGCCGCTGGGCGACACGTTGATGGCCGAGGGCGAGACGGTGATGGTCATGAGCGTCTGGGCCACGGTGACGTCCACCACCGCGTCGGTGGCCATGCCGGAGGGATCGGTCAGGGTGACGGTGAGGGTGTAGCTGCCCGCGCGCGTGAAGTGGGCGGTGGTGTTCTTCGCCGCGTTGGAGCCGTTCTCCGAGAAGTTCACCGTCGAAGGGCCGAGGGCCACCCAGGTGTAGACCAGGCCCGCCTCGCCGCCCTCGTCGCTGCCCAGCACGCGCAGCGCGGTGGACTTGCCCAGGACCGTGGAGGGCGAGGCGCTGGGCGCCATGGACACCTGCGGCGCGCCGCCGGTGTTGACGCTGAGCACCGCATTGCCCGCCTGGCCGCCGGCGGTGGCGGTCACGGTGTACGGCCCGCCGGGCGTGGCGGCGGCGCGGAAGAGCCCGCTGGTGCTGATGGTGCCGGCCGCGCTGGCCACCGCCCACGCGACGGTGGGTGCGGGCGACAGCGGGTTGCCGAACTGGTCCTCCACGCGGGCGCTGAGCTGCCGGGTGCCTCCGGGCGGCACCACCGCGGTGGCCGGGCTCACCACGACGGCCTGCAGCTGTGCGGTGATCACCACCGGCACCGAGCTGGTGGCGGTGAGGTTGGCCAGGTCGCGGATGACGACGGTGAAGGTGAAGCTGCCGGCAGCCGCGAAGGTGGCCACCGTGCGCTTCGCCTCGTTGGTGCCGTTGACGCTGAAGGCCACCGCTGCCCCGCCCTCGACGAGCCAGGTGTACGTGAGGTTGCCTTCGCCACCATCGTCGGCGCCGAGCGCGGTGAGGGTGAGGGTGGTGCCGGTCAGCGCGCTGCTGGTGGCGGCGGTGGCCACGGTGGGCGGCGAGCCCACGGAGACGGTGACCTGCGCGGTGCCCGTTTTTCCACCCGACGCCGCGGTGACCGTGAAGGGCCCGCCGGCGGTGCTCCCCGCGGTGAACAGCCCGCTCGCGGGGTTGATGGAGCCTCCGGTGGCGCTCCAGGCCCACGAAGGCGCGGGGCTGATGGCGGCGCCGAACTGGTCCACGCCGCTGGCGGTGAACTGCTGGGTGCGGCCGGTGGCCAGGCCCACCGAGGGCGGGGCCACGGTGACGCTCATCACCTGCGGGGCGACGTTGACGGTGGTGGTGCTGGTGGTGGTGAGGTTCTGGGCGTCGCGGATGGTGACGGCGAGGGTGTAGCTGCCCGCGCGGGTGAAGGTGGCGGTGGTGTTCTTCGCGGCGTTGGTTCCGTTCGCCGAGAAGGTGACCGGCGCGGGCGCGGTGGTGGCGGCCCAGGTGTAGGTGAGGTTGGCCTCGCCGCCGTCGTCGGTGGCGCCCACCGAGAGCGCCTGGGTGGTGGGGCTGGTGGCGGCGGCGCCGGCGGCCACGGTGACCGAGGGCGGCAGGTTCACCACGTTCACGGTGATCACCTTGGTGGCGGTGGCGCTGCGATCGCCGCCGGTGCCCGAGCCGTTGCACGAGTTGCCCGCCCCGTAGAGGGTGAACGACCCGCCGGTGGTGGGCGCGGTGACGGTGAAGGTCCAGCTCACCTGCCCGGCGCTGAAGGCCAGCGGAGAGGCGTGGCGCAGCTCGGCGCCTTCCTTGGCGCTGCCCGGGCCGGCGGTGAGCACCGCGGCCGCGGTGCTGGTGGCCACGTTCATACCCCCGCGCACGCCCGGACCGCCGGCGAGGGTGAGGGTGTAGCTGCCGGGCTGGCCGGGGTTGAGGGTGGCCGGGCCGGTGAGCGTGACGGTGGGCGCCGCGCCGGCGCCGACGCCGTGGCAGGACGTGCAGGTCTGCGAGGCGACCTTGCCCGAGTAACCCACGATGCCCCCGCCGTACGCCCACGCGTGAAGGGGGAAGAGCAGGCCGAGGCAGGCGATGACGAGGTGCTTGGACAAGGGCGTTTCTCCTTCGACGGTGGCGCGGGTTCGCCAAAGCACCGGGAGTGCCAAGAGCGGGGCGCGTCCATCCGCCTGGAGTTGCTCGAAGGGCTCTGCGGAGAGGTGAGAACTGGAGTGGGCAGTGCGGTCCTGCGCTCGCGCTCAGGGTGAGGGCCAAAAATCCGGAGGACTGAGTTAGACCCGTCCTCGTGCTTCAGGTCCTCCCAGTCGTGCTCGCGCTCACCGCCGGTCAATCTCTCCCGCCGTGGATGACGGGCCAGACTCAACCAGCCGATCTCTCCATCACGCTGGTCACCTTCAGCCCCGGCGACTCGCTCGTGGAGTGGTGGGGCCACACGTCGTTCGTGGTCGAAGACAGACGCCTCAACCACGCGCGTCTCTACAACTTCGGCATGTTCGGCCCGAAGGAAGGCGACACGGTCGGCTTCGTGAAGGACTTCGCGAAAGGGCGGTTGATCTTCTGGGTGGCCGACGACTCCGCGCAGGGCACGTTCAGTTTCTACAAGAACCAGCTCAAGCGAGACGTGCGGTTGCAGGAGCTCGATCTGGAGCCCGACGAAGCGATGGCCGTCGCAAAATCGCTGGGCACCAACGTGTTGCCGGAAAACCGGATGTACCGGTACCACCACTACAACGACAACTGCTCCACGAGGCCGCGCGACATCATCGACGCGGCGATCGGAGGTCAGCTCAAAGCCGCCACCTCAGGCACCTCGCGCATGACCCTGCGTCAGCACACGCTGCGGTACTCGATGGTGAATCCGCCGATGTCGCTGGTGCTCGATTACCTGCAGGCCGACTCACTCGACAAACCGATCACGGGTCTTCAAGACGCGTATCTGCCCGATGAGTTGGAAGCCCAGCTGCAAGCGCTGCAGGTGAAGAGAGCAGACGGCACGACGAGGCCGTTGGTGAAGACGCAGCGCAACTGGTTCAAGAGTGATCGCACGCCGCCGCCCGCAACTGCACCGAACTGGATTCTCTACGAGCTGCTGGTGGGTCTCTTCCTCGCAGGCATCGCGCACGGGCTCGGTCACTGGGGCCGTGACGGCAAGAAGCTGCCGCGCGTGCTGCTCGGGCTCTACACCTCGCTCATCGGCCTCGTGCTCGGCATTCTTGGGCTCGCGCTCGGCTTCCTGATGACCGCGACGGATCACGACGTGACCTTCGGAAACGAGAACATCTTCCAGGCGAACCCGCTGACGTTCGCGCTGTTCCCGCTGGGGCTGATGTTGATGTGGGGCGCGAAACGAGCGGTGAAGTGGAACCGCGCGGTGTGGACCGTGCTCGCGGCGATCTCGGTGCTCGGCGTGTTGATCAAGGTGCTGCCGTCAGCTGATCAGGCCAACGGCAACATCCTCGCGATCCTGGTGCCGCTCAACGTGGGCTTCGCAGCGCTCTGGTGGCTCGAGGCGCGTCACAAGGCGGCGAAGCCCGTGTCGGTGCCGCTCGCGAAGGCCGCTTGAGGTCCTGCTCGCTTGCTCGGCGCTCGGAGCGGAGCGGCGCGTCTCCCTCGCCGTCGATTGCCACACCGAAGAGGCCTCCTTCGAGAAGGACATGAGCCTCGCTCCTTCAGGGGTTGGCTGGCGTGTTGCCGCCGCCGTTGGTGTAGCCGCCCACGGTGTTGCCGGACGTGTTCCCGGAGAAGGCGCTGTTCGTGATGGTCATGGTGCCGCCGGCGTTCTCCAGGGCTTGAGATCCGGTGTTGTCTCGCACGATGCAGCCCGTGAACGCGACGCTCGGAGGGCTGGTGGCGAAGTTGTTCAACGCCGACCCTCGTGGCGACACGTTCTCGCTCAAGGTGCACTGGTCGAGAGTGAGCGCGCCCCGATTGAGGATCGCCCCCCCCAGGGCCGGGTCGAAGCCCAGGCGGAACTGCAGCTTCCTGAAGACGACGCTGTTGCCGCGGTTCTCGAGCAGTCGGAACGTGCCGTTGCCGTTGAGCTGGGTGAGTCCCGCGCCCGTGTTCTCCACGGTGACGTTGCTGGCCGTGAGCAGCGGAAGCCCCGCGACGAGAATGATGCTCAGCGCGGCACTGGTGCGCACCAGCGTCGTCGCGCCCGAGTTCAAGTTGAGAAAGCCCTGGCGCAGCGAGCCCTCGAGCACGGCGTAGTTCGAGGTCGAGTCCCCGTCGTGCAGCACGGATCCCCCGGTCGCGTCGATCGTCAGGTTGGCCGTGGTGCTGCCGCCGAGCGTGAAGCCAGTGCCTGCCTGCGCCACGAGTGCGAGGGTCTCGGACGCCTCGGCGTGGGTGTTGTCGACGGGGCTGAGCACGACGTCGACGAAGCCGCTGCCGTTGGGAATGGTGACGGTCAGCGCGTTCGCGGTGAGCGTGCCCGCGCTGGTGGTCACATCCGCGGGGAAGGGTGAGGCCGCCACGAGGCGCAGGGTCGAGCTGCTCTGGCGTGCCAGCGTCACCGTGATGGCGCCCACGCGCGCGGCGCCGCGATCGACCCGAAGGGTCGCGGTGTTGGAAGGCTCGGCCATCGCTGCGTCGCTGACCGAGACGGTGACCACGGAGGGAATCACCACGCACGTGGTCTTCCCCGTGCCCGTGTAGCCAGCAGGGCAGGCCGTGCAGGTGTAGTTGCCTGGCGTGTTGTTGCAGGTGGTGAGCGCGTCGCAGGCGCTGGCGCTCATGCACTCATTGACGTCCATGCAGCCGGTCTTGCCCGCGCCGGTGTAGCCCGAGGGGCAGGCCGTGCAGGTGTAGTTGCCGGGCGTGTTGTTGCAGGTGGTGAGCGGGTCGCACGCGCTCGGGGCCGCGCACTCGTCGACGTCCATGCACCCGGTGACGCCAGTGCCGCTGTATCCGCTGGGACAGGCCGAGCAGGTGAAGGCGCCCGGCGTGTTCATGCAGACCGTCAGCGGGTCACAGGAGCTGGCGTTCAGACACTCGTCGATGTCCATACAACTCGTCTTCCCGGTGCCGGTGAAGCCGGTCGGGCATGCAGAGCAGACGTAGTCGCCGGGCGTGTTGCTGCAAGTGGTGCGCGCGTCGCAGGCGGTGGCGGTGAGGCACTCGTCGATGTCCACGCAGGTCCCGTCGTTTCCGGCGAGGTAGCCGCTCGGGCACGTGCCGCAGGCGAAGCTGCCGACGGTGTTGGTGCAGGTCACCAGCGGCGAGCAGCCTCCGTTGTTGGTAGCGCACTCGTCGACGTCGACACACGCGCCGGCGTCGGTGCCGGAGTACCCCGCCGGGCAATTGCCGCAGCTGAAGCTGCCGACGGTGTTCGCGCAGGGCGTCAGCGGATCGCAGACGCCCGCGTCGGCTTCACACTCGTTGACGTCGACGCATCCATCGCGGCCCTTGCCTGAGAAGCCCTCGGGGCACGCCGAGCAGGTAAAGCTGCCTTCGGTGTTGGTGCAGGTGGTGCGGGCATCACAACCCTGGGGACACTCGTCGATGTCCTCGCAACGGGTGCCGTCGCCGCTGAATCCGTCGGGACACGCGCCGCAAATGACGCCGCTCCCGGTATCGGAACACGTCACGCGCGGATCGCACCCGCCGTTGTCCGTCGAGCACCGCTCGGGGCCGTGACACGAAGAGAATGAGAGAACGAGCAACGCCGACGCCAGTGCGAATCGGGACATGGCGGTCTCATCTCATGTGAACGCTGCCTGGCAAAAGTTTTCCAGCTCAGCCCCGATTCGCCGCCTGGCGCATGAGGTTTCTGGCTTCGTAAATGAACAGTGGTCCGATGCCGATACCGACCAGGAGCACACCCATGCCCACGAAGTCGCCCGGCATGCGCTTCTCCAGGTGGTGGTTGATCACGGCCTGCGCAGCGCCTCGGCCTGAAAATGATGAAGCCCCGCTTGGTTACCCAAGCGAGGCCCTCACCCTGACCACCCTGACCCTCTCCCAGCGGGAGAGGGAAAGAGAATCACTTGAAGTTCGCGGCCGCGAAATCCCAGTTCACGAGATTGTTGAGGAACGTCTCGACGTACTTCGCGCGGAGGTTGCGGTAGTCGATGTAGTACGCGTGCTCCCAGACGTCGCAGGTGATGAGCGGCTTCTGACCCTTGGTGATGGGGGTCTCCGCGTTGCCGGTGGTGACGATCTTCAGCTTGTCGGCGTCCTTCACCAGCCAACCCCAGCCCGAGCCGAACTGGCCGATGCAGGCGGTGGAGAACTGGCTCTTGAAGTCGGCGAAGCTGCCGAAGTCTTTCTTGATCGCGTCAGCCAGCGCGCCCGTGGGCTCGTTGCCGCCGGCCGGCTTCATCGAGTTCCAGTAGAAGGTGTGGTTCCACACCTGTGCCGCGTTGTTGAACACGCCGCCCGACGAGGTCTTCACGATCTCCTCGAGGCTCTTCTCGGCTTCCGGCTTGCCCTCGAGCAGCTTCTTCAAGTTGGTCATGTACGCCTGGTGGTGCTTCTCGTAGTGAAACGAGAACGTCTCCTCGGAGAGGTGAGGGACCAGGGCGTTCTTCGCGTAGGGGAGAGGATCCAGCTCGAACTTCATGGGGTGACTCCTGCGTTCGGGTGGGACTGAACTAAAGATGTGGCCGCTGAGTTAATGGCCCCGCTCGCGGTTGTCAGCAGGGGAATGCTGCTTGCGTCACGCCGACCCAACATCGTACGGATATCCCCATGGCGAACGACATCCTCACTGAGCAGCTGACTTCCCTCCAGGCGAGGCTCGCGAGCCTCCGGGGGTCGCTTTGACGTCGACCGCAAGAAGAGCCGCATCGCGCTGATCGAACGTGATTCGACGTTGCCCGACTTCTGGAACGACAACGTCAAAGCGCAGGGCATGTTGAAGGAAAAGACGACGCTGGAAAAGCAGCTGTCGCACTTCGAGACCACCCAGCGCCGCTTCGATGACGCCAAGACGCTCCTCGATCTCGGTGAGGAGATGGGCGACGCCGCCAGTAAGCAGGAGGGTCTGGCCCTGCTTCCGGGGGTCGAAGATCAACTCAAGGTGCTCGAGCTGCAGAAGATGCTCTCGGGGCCCAACGATCACTTGAACTGCTACGTCGACATCAACGCGGGCGCCGGCGGCACCGAGTCGATGGACTGGGCCTCGATGCTGTACCGCATGTACACGCGCTACTGCGAACGCCGCGGGTGGACCGTCGAGGTCAGTGACTACAACGCAGGCGAAGAAGCGGGCATCAAGAACGCCTCGCTGCGCATCGTGGGCGACAACGCCTACGGCTACATGAAGGCCGAGATGGGCGTGCACCGCCTGGTGCGCATCTCGCCGTACGACTCGAACGCGCGTCGTCACACCTCGTTCGCCTCCGTCGACGTGTACCCGGAGGTCGACGACACCATCAAGATCGACATCCCCGAGAAGGACTACGAGCTCAAGTTCATCCGCGGCTCGGGCGCCGGCGGTCAGAAGGTCAACAAGACCAGCTCCACCGCGCAGCTGCGCCACATCCCCACGAACATCGTGCTCACGGTGCAGACCGAACGCAGCCAGAGCGCGAACAAGGACATGGCGTTTCAGATTCTGCGCTCGCGTCTGTACGACCTCGAGATCAAGAAGCGCGAAGCCGAGTCTGCCTCGCGTGAAGGCAACAAGGCCGACATCAGCTTCGGCTCGCAGATCCGCAGCTACGTGCTCGCGCCGTACCGCATGGTCAAAGACCTGCGCACCGGCGTCGAGTCGGGTCAGCCCGACAAGGTGCTCGATGGTGATCTCGAAGAGTTCATCACCGCGCAGTTGATGGGCGTGAAGAACCCGGCGAAGGCGTTGCCGGAGTAATCACTCGTGCCACGCGGCGTGCTCGTTTCAATCGCCGCTCTGGCCTTGCTCGGTCTCGAGCGCTTCGCCCACTACGCACTACGTGGAGAGGTCCTTTCTCTGCTCTCGGAGCGAGGCCTCGAGCTCGACGCGGCCGAAGCACTTCGTCGCTCGATGGCGCCCGCGCCAACGATCCTGACGTTGCTCTTCGCGCTCGTCGCAGTGGCGGTTCCACGCATCGCGATCGCTGTGCTCGGCTTGCTGTTGGCCTCAGCAGGAATGGCGTTGTGCTTCTTGGGCGATGCATCGACCGTCGAGAAGGGCTTGTGGCTGGCGTTGGCAGGTAGCGGTGTCTTCAAAGCGGTGAGTCTGTCGCTTTGCGTCGAGTTCGCTTCGAGCCAGCGCCTCAAGGTCGGTCTCCTCATCACCGCGTATGCAGTGATGAATCTCGGCTCAATGCTCGGCACCTCCCTGACGGGTCACGAAGGCACGCGCCTGAGCGCCCTGTTCGTTTGCGGGCTCGCTTTGCTTCTCGCGATCGCGGCGTCCACTGCACTCGCCGTTCGAGGCGTCGAACCAGCGCCTCCGCTCGCGACGAGCCTGAAGAACGCGATCGGAGTGGCCGTGCTGACCCTTCCCGCCATGTGCGCGCTCTGGGTAGCGATTCAAATCGTGTATTCCACACCTGTCATGCAGAAGGCCCCTCCGTGGAGCTTCCTCCTGAACAGCGCGGGCCTCGCGTGCCTTTGCTTGGGTCTGGCGGCAGGGGTGGTGATGTCAGCTGCGGGGTGGCTGTGGAAGTTGGCCTTGAGTTCCATGCTGGTGGGCACCGGGGCAGTCGCCATCGTGGTTGCGGGGACGGTAGTGGGGCAGTCGCACTCATTGGGCGAGTGCGTAGGACTCCTGCTGGTCGCAGCTGTCGCCGAGGCGAGCCTCGTGGCGATGGTGATGGGAACCTGCCTCGCGCTCGTTCCTCCGCGTCTCGCGCCTCTCACGCTTGCGTGCTTCAGCTTCGCAGGCATCGTGACCGGAGGCGTGTCGTCACTGCCACCGGTGCTGATCCAGGTCTGCGCGGCGTCGCTGCTGCTGCTCGGCGTTGGCTCGGCCGTCGTCTTGTTCTTGTTGCGCAAGCCGTTGCTCGCACCACTCGAAGCGCCGGCTGATGCAGGTTCATCGCCGCGCAGTTTAAAGGGGCTCGCCCCTCTGATCGCGTACGGAAGCCGGGCCTGCTCCAGCAGTCGTCTGAGTTCGACGGCCAATGAGAGAGCATCAACGCTGCGCATTTCGCCGGGCGGACTTGCGTGTGAGGAACCTGCCCGAATGAGCCAGCGACGAAGGTGATGTGCCAGTGCGCGCGGCGCTGCTCACGATTTTTTGAAAGTCTTCGACTTACTTCCGATCGCGAACGGCGAACTCGCACCACCAGTTGCTCACCCAGAGATCGGCGAGTGCATCGGCCTTCTGTCGGTCGCTTCCCTCGCGAGCCGCGCGCGCGTTCAGAAACCGCATGCGCGCTGGGAACGGAATGATGCCCAGCTCGCGCTTCGCCTGCCCGCACGACTGGAGGACCCGAAGTCGCGCCAGGTCGAGCTGCGCGGAGAGCGCGCGTGCGTTGCGAATCGAGAGCGTCCCTTTTTCGTCGAGCTGCCCTCCGAGCGCGTCGTACGTGTTGACCAGATAGGCCGAATAGATCGTCTGCCGCGCCGCGAGGACCAGGCGAGCCCGCGCATCGGTCTCCTTGCCCAGCAGCGCTGCGTAGCCCACGAGATCGAGCCAGGTGCTGTCTTGCTCGAAGGCGTTCTTCACCGCCCGCGCCTCGAGGGCCGCGCGCGAGGCTGCACCCGCGGAGACGTACCAGGGCGCCAGCCGCGCGGCATCGACCGCGCGGATCGACTTCTTCAGCGGGGGAAGAGACGCGTACAGGGCGACGAAGCGCCGGCCGTTCTCGAGCTCCTCCCTGACCCGCAGCAGGTCCTCGGCGTGCTGCCGCGCGAGTCGCTTGAAGGCCTGCGCGCCCTCCTCGGAGGTCGAGAGCACCCGGAGCTCCTTCGCGGTTGCTTCGGCCCGCAGCGAGAGCCCCTGCGTGACGACACTCTCGAGGAGGTCCATCGCGTAGACGTCATTGGCCCGCGTGGTGTTGGGGAACTGCGCATCGATGGTGGCCCGCAGCGCCTTGCGCTCGAGGGAGACCGCTGCCTCCTGCGTCTCGAGCGCCGCGAAGACCGCCGCCGTATCTCGCGCGTCGAGCGATCGCACGAGGCGGGCGTCCTGGGTCGCGACGCGCTGGGTCGTCAGCGTCGAGCTCCACACGACCATCGCGCGCACGGTGTCGCCATTCTTCGCGAAGTCGTCGGCTCCTTGCGTGGATCGCGCGAGGCGTTCTCTCCAGACCGCCGCGCGTTTCGGTTCCACGCTCGTGAGCGCCTCGTCGAGCTGGGGCTGCTCAGCTGTGAAGTCACGCCGTACCTGACTCGTGAGTCGCGTGAGCCCGGCAAGCTCCACCGGCCAGAGCTCCATCTCTGCTTCGCTGACCGGGGCAGGCCGAGGCAACGCCTGACCCGTCAGGAAGAGGAAGGCATCGTCGAGGCCGCCGAGCTCCTTGACCTCGACCCCCAACTTCTTCCCCTCGACCAGCAAGTCCGTCACCTCTCCCGACGCGTCGACCTGCTGCCGCCCGCCCAACGGAAACCCGAAACGTTTCACGCCACCCGCGGCGGCCCCTCGCAGCCTCTGGAGGACACCGCCGACCGGTCCCACGCTGCCGTCGGGGTTGATCGAGCCGGTGAGGGTCGTGTGGGGCAGCACCTTCTTGCCCTTGATGAGCGCCGCCAGCGTCGAGGTCGTGAGCAGCCCCGCCGAGGGACCGTCGATCGCGCCTGCGACGCGCAGGGTGAACTCGAAGTCGAGCAGGCTGGAGTTGGTGGCCTGCGTCGCGATGAACGCGGCCTGCCAGAGCGTGGTGAGCCATTGATCTCCCGTGCCGCTCGCCAGCTCCATGATCCCCACCGATGGCACGCGAGCGCGGTTGGGCGCGATGCGCACGGTGACCTCGACCGTGGGCGCGGCGTCCATCGTGAGCGCGACAGCCTGAACGGTTGCTTCCCGCTGAACAGGCGCCGCGCGCGCGCTCATCGCCAGAACGCACCACAGCGCAGTCATGCCAAATCGCACCATGCGCTCGAAGTTACCGCGTCCCTCGCGCGCGCACGTCTCTTCTGCTTGGGTTGCCTCGCCTTCACATGATCGCCTATCTCACAGACGTCGAGGGCCGCTGGGACAAGCTGGTGTCGTTCACCACCGGCAATCCGCACGTGTCGCTCGTCGACGGAGCGCTGCGGCTCGCCGAGGGGGTCACCTTCGTCTTCGGCGGTGATGCGATCGATCGAGGCGCGCACGGTCGCCGGTTCGTCGCGCTCCTGCTCTCGGCGAAGCGCCGCTACGGCGAGCGCGTGATTCTTCTCGTGGGCAACCGCGACATCAACAAGGTGCGGCTGGTCACCGAGCTCGGGGGGCAACCGCACCGGCTCGCACCGGCGACTTCGACCCGAGGGGAGTTGCTCCGCTGGACCCTCGCCAACACGATGGGCGCTGGCAAAGCGTTCGAACATCGCGCGACCGAGCTGCACGAGTCAGGCGCTCCAGCCGACGACGACGCCGTGGTCGAGAGCTACCTGATGGACCTCGCACCCGGCGGCGACCTGCGGGACTACCTGAACGCGAGCAGGCTCGCCTTTCGCGCGGGCTCGACGCTGTTCGTGCACGGCGGGATCACCCCCGAAAACTTCCTGCAAACGCCTCACGCCGGGCCCGCGGGAGAGGTGGCGGGTTGGCTCGAGACGATGGATGGCTTCTACCGCGCGGAACTGGCGGCCTTCGACGCCGGCAAACGGCCCGACGCCCTGCTCAGGTACCAGGCGCAAGGCCCCGACAAGCTCAACCAGGGGAGCCTGGTCTACGCGCGCCCGACGGATGAGCGCGGCAACCCGCACCTGCCTCCGCGTGAGATCGTCGAGCGCCTCCTGGCCGAGGGCATCCGGCGCGTGGTCGTGGGCCACACGCCGAGCGGCGATTGCCCTGCGATCCTGCGTGACGGTGCGTTCGAGTTGGTGCTCGCTGACAATTCGTATGGCCGCATCGAGTCGGGTTCGCAGGTCTTCTTGACCGATGAGTCGACCCACGTCCGTGCGCTCACACAGCTCGATGGTGGTGTGCAGGCGAAGGTTCAGTTCACCGTCGCATCGCACGAGCCGTCGCCGCTGGGCCTGCGTGACCGCGACACGGGCCAGCTCGTCAAGGCGCGGCTCGAGAGCGGCGAGTACCTGCTCTTTCACGGCCTCTCGGGCTTCCAGGTGGAGCAGCTGGCGATTTCGTCTGAGGCGCTCGCCCGCCGTTCGCTCGTGGTGGCGCAAAAAACGCCGGGATGAAGCCTCACAGGTGCAATTCGCGCAAATTTCGCGCTCCCTGGTGTCTCTTTTGAGATGAGGCTTCTGAAGTGCGACACGGATTAGAGGCCCGCGCCCGCGATTCTCGTGGTGGCCCGAGCGGCCCCGCGATGAAGCCCTCGCAGGGGCCGCCGCGCAAACTTAGCGCCTCACGACGGGTATTTGATGAGTTCTGCTGAAGCAGAACAATGAATAAAGTAGATGTGATTGCAAATGGACATCCAGCGCGGTGGGGTGTTCATGGACTCATGTCAAGACCATGCTCGACTATTTGGTGTTTGATCTGTACGGGCTTCTTTGTCGGCCATTGGTGACCGACGCCGTGGAGGCTCACACATGATGAGACCGGGTCGAATTTTCCTGACGGTTGGTTGCACCCTGATCGCTGCCTGCGCTGGCCCTGCCGGTCAAAACGGCGAGCCCTGCACCGTGACGGACAACGGTGACTCGACGGCCACCATCACCTGCCCCGACGGCACGACGGTGACCGTCAAGAACGGCCCCGACGGCACTGATGGTACCGACGGCACCAACGGTTCAAACGGCACCAACGGCACCAACGGCACCAATGGTACCAATGGTACGAACGGCACCAACGGCACGTCGTGCTCCCTCACCACCGCTGACGGAGGTGGCCGACTGCTGACCTGCACCGACGGAACGAGCGTGGGGCTTCCGGCTGTCGTCGACGGCGGTTCGCCGGGCGACTTCCTCAAGCTCTCGTTCAACGTGAAGCTCGACGGCGTCAATGACAACCGCTTCACCCGGGTGGCGAACGCCTACTCCTGGCAGCGCAACGCAGCGGGTGCCGGCGTGCGGACGTCGATCAACACCACCACCAACCCCGTCACCATCACGCCCAAAGGCAACGGCGACTACGACGCGTTGATCGCCGGTTTCGGCTCGACCCTGCGCACGGTCGACGCGGGCACCACCTTTCTCATCACCGTGAACACCGGCAACGCCAACGAGGCCTCGAGCGTCGTCGCACACGTGGGGGCGCCTGATCGCCCGGTGGTGACCGACCAGTCATGCGTGAACTGCCATGGCGCCAGGGTCTTCCGCGAGCCGGAAGGCCCGGAGGCCAGCGAGCACCACGGCGTCAGCCCGCGCGGCGTGCAGGCCTGCGTGGTGTGTCACAACCGCTTCGACACCATCGGCCCGGGGCTCGGCGCTGCTGACGCCGGCACCGGCGGTGGCACGCGCCTGATGGGCTACGTGCACGGCATTCACAACTCGCACAACATGCCCGGCGGCACCTTCGCGATGCGCGTCGACCCCGACCGCTTCAGCGCCACCAACAACGGCCCGCTGCCCGAGCAGTGGGTCAACGTGCCCGCGCCGGCCCGCACCTACGTGCGGGCGGCCTCGGCTTTCCTCGACGGCGGCGTGTTGCCCACCAGCACCTTCTCGGTTGGCTTCCCCAGCTACATGAACAACTGCAGCACCTGCCACAACACCGCCGAGGCGCTCACCCGCGTGAACGACGCCCCGCCGTCGTGGGGGCTGTGCATGTCGTGTCACCAGAACTGGGACGGCTTCACCATGGAGACGGGCACCCGCGCCTTTCACGTGAACATCACCGCGGCCTCGGCCACCTCGAACTGCACGAACTGTCACGCGGCCGGCAGCGTCGCGCCGAACCGAACCACCGTCGCCTCCTTCCACAACGGGGCGCGCACCGGGCGTGCAGGTCTCATCTGGGACGGCGATGACCAGTCGGTCGAGCTCGGAAAGACCGTGCGCATGGGCATCACCGGCACGTCGATCGCCACCGGGTCTGACGGCGGCATCAACCTGGCCATCACCTGGGGCGGCGACCAGCGCCAGGCCGACGGTGGTTGGGCACCGGTCAACCCGTGCAACACGACCTTCGCGACGGGCCCGGTGTTCTTCGGGGCTGCGGCGAACGCCACCACCGGCGCGGTGGCCAGCAACCTGTCGATCCTTCGCGCGTATGCGCAGGGCAACGACTGGGTCAACGTCGGCCAGGGCACGGCGCCCGGTCAGCCGGCGGCCGCGGTGAACGTGACTGGCACGAACACCACCTGTGTGGGCGACCTCGCCACCACCACGGTGCCGGCCCACGTGACCACCGCCACGCTCGGCATCGTGGCGATCCAGGGCAAGCCGCAGGTTCGGTTCGCTCCCGGCGCGGGCACCAACGCAGAGATCATCCAGGTTCGGTCGCCGTCACCGGTGTGGGAGTTCGTGCCCACCACGGGCGTCGAGGCCGCCGCCTCACTCAAGCGCCGCGACGTCGCCGACATGGCCCGCTGCTCCACCTGCCACGAGGGCAGCATGTACCAGCACGGCGGCAACCGCATCGACAGCATCGACCTGTGCGAGATGTGCCACAACCCGGCTGCCAACGAGAAACACAACCGCGTCGATCTCTTCGGCGTCAACGCCGGGGTGACCTACGACGGCAAGTCGGGTGAGTCGTTCGACCTGCGCAACATGGTCCACGCCATCCACTCGTCGGGTGAGACGGGCATGCCGATCGTGTTCTACCGCTCGAACGGCATCTACTTCTTCGGCAGCAAAGCCGCGCTCGCGCGCACCACCACCTGGCCCACCACCGACGCGGTGGGTGATGGCGTCGGTTGCCGCCCGGTGAATGGGGCCACGGCGATCCTGGCGGACGGCGGCATTCCCCGCTGGAGCGGCTGCACCACGCCGTACGCCCAGAAGCACAACTTCGTCGAGGTGCACTACCCGCGCGATCTGGCGGACTGCAACTCGTGCCACCTCCCCGGCAGCGTCAGTGCCCCTCCGGATCCGCGCCAGGCCGTCGGTCTGACCGTCGACCCCGGCGCAGGGCCCGGCACGGCCTGGAGCAACCTGCTCGACGACACGCTGATCGGCCCGTCGGCCGCTTCGTGCATGAGCTGCCACCAGTCGGGTGACCCGCTGCAGCAGTACTACCGCCGCTCGCACGCCTTCAACTTCGGCTTCCCGCCGTCGGTGTTCGCGGGCCAGGGCCGGCAAGCGCTGCTCGACGCGGCGGCGAACCCGGGCTCAGGCGGGCCGACCGAACAGTGCGCCGGCTGCCACCGCGACCTCGAGAACAAACACTCGACGCGCGGCATCATTCTGGTCAGCGAGATCGCGCTCACGCCGTGACGTGATGGCGTCTTGATTCGAGTCGTCGAGGGGCGGCCTTCAACGGGCCGCCCCTCTTTTTCGTGGAGAGCATGAAGGAATGGAACGGCCACCCCATCGCAAGCGTCTGAGCGTTCGCATGCGGCTCCTCCTCCTGCTTCTGCCCCTGGTCGCGACCACCGCGCTCGCCAAGGACAAGGTCAAAGAAGTTCGCACCCGGCGCGCAGCTGACGTGAAGGCCCTCGTGGAGAGAGCGGGCCTCAGTTACCCGGTCGATGAGGTCTACCTGCGCGCCTT